>JAGAAO010000016.1 GCA_017615275.1 Butyrivibrio sp. | reverse complement strand
CCCTTCCACGCACGAACAGTATTTCAAAGCATTTTATGCGTATACAAACCAGATAAAAAGGTATCCCACGAAAACCGCAGTCAAAGTAAACGGAACGCCTATCTTAATGAAATCTCCGAAAGATACTTCATAACCGTCTTTTCTGAGCATTCCCACACCTGCGATATTGGCTGAAGCGCCGATGGGTGTAAGGTTTCCTCCCAAAGTTGCTCCCACAAGAAGTCCAAAGTACAAAAGAAGCGGATTTGCCGACATTACTGCCGACAAGCTTCCAAGTACGGGCAGCATCGTCGCAACGTACGGAATGTTATCAATAAACGCAGAAACAGCAACAGATCCAAATACTATAGCCGTGTACAGAAGGAAAACATTACCTTTTCCCGCACTCGCGATAAAGCCCGCAAGCTCATCTATTATTCCGACATTGGTGATTCCCTTGATAACGCAGAAAAGTCCTGCCAGTAGGAACATTGTCTCATAATCGATTGCTTTAAGTGAGTGCCACATGCTGTCTGTACCCTTTGAAAGGAATATTTCCCAGACAATATTGATAATTCCGCAGACCATACAGATAACACCGTTTGTTATCTCGGGCTTGTTCTGGAAAAATGATGCGATAACAAGTAAGACCACATGTCCAAGCATCATGATAGTGGGAACATAGTCTGTAACCACTGTCTTTTCTTCAGAACCTACAGGCTCTTTGTCCTTACGGAAGATCCACATCATGATAGGCACTGTCGCCAGAGCTCCCAGCTCTACCGCAAAGAAAATTCCGGGATGGCCGTTCATCCAGAAGAAATCATTGAAATCCATCTTTGCCGCGCCCGCAAGCATGATGGATGTTGTATCACCTACAAGTGTCGCAGCCCCCTGAAGATTGGATGAAACTGCGATGCATATGATTATTGACACGGGAGATATCTTTAACTTTTTGCAGATTGCAAGTCCGACAGGTGCGACCATAAGAACAGTCGCTACATTATCGATAAATGCTGAAATGATTCCCGAAAAAAGTGACATCAGGATTGTTACCCACATAACGTTCGGTGCCAGATCAAGTAGCTTATCCGCTATAAGATTGGGCATTTTGGATTCTATAAAATAATCAACGATGACCATGGTTCCAAAGATCATCATAAGAACGTTCCAGTCTATCGCGAAGAACACCTCACCAAACGGAAGTATTCCCGCTATAACAAAGATCGCTGCCGTAGACAACGCAACAAGCGCTCTTTTCTTAGGAAGCGCGATCATAAGTACATACATCAGTACAAATAAGATAATTGCCAATGTTTTCAAGTTTTCACCTCATTTTTCTCTTTTTAATCTTAAGAAAAAAATCTTATTTTTAGTCCGGCACATTCTTCGCACGCCTCAGAACAAAGGCGTTTTAACGCATCAAAATATTTGCCCAGAGACATCCGGGCAATTCTGACGTTATAAAAAATAATGTTCCAATCCGATCCAAACTCACACAACGAATCGTGCAATGCATCAAGATTTTTACCGTAATGATCGGGAAAAGGAAGTGCACTTGCTATTGCCTCCTGCAATCCTTCCCGTGTAGATATCTCATTTAGATCAATATAAAAAACCTTTTCCATAGTAGTGTTCCCTTTATAATCCTTAAGGTTCATACAGCTGTTCAAAGTTCTCGTAATGATCGTCTGTATAATATACATAGCCGTCATCGGAGTAAACTATTCTCTTTGCTCCTCTTGAAGCGGCTCCCATAGTATCGATATCGCATTCTTTATACTTTTTATCCTCGGGAAGTTTTCCTTCGTAGTTTCCGAAAGTATCTCCGCCTATGCTTTTTCCCGGAGCAACTTCTTCAAGACCGCCGCCGTTCCAGCCAAGTTTTTTTGCATCATTCTTGGTGATAAAGTTTGAAGGCAGTTTACCGTAAGTATGAATATAAAGAGCCACATCCTCTTTTGAAGTATAGACTCCGTCCTCTGCAAGAGTGCTATCCGTCTGCTGCCCCACGTCCGATGTTTCTTCGGAAGACATTGACAAAAGATCTCTCGCGTCCAGAGTTATGGCATTTGCCGACTCATCTCCGGATCCGTCAGGAAACAACAGTGACAGATCCTCTGCCGAAAAGTCGACCACCTGTCCGGAATTTGCCGCTCCAGGTTCATTTTCCGAATAACTGTTTGCCGCCATAAGACCTGAACTTATTGCGGTCAAAACCATAAATGCCAAAAGAATCAGTGCGATCAGCCTAACTCCTTTGCTTCCTTTTTTTCTGTTAAAATTCACTTCTGTACCTCTTTAGTCTATATACATATTTTCAGCGAGTTCTTCCCTTGAAAGGAAAGGTGCAAGATCCTCCAAAGGAGGACTGGTAAGGCTACCGTCAGGCTCTCTTCTTGCAGAACTCTTAGGCGCCCATACCTGCTCCGTGTCTGTGTAAATTTCAACAAATATCGGAGAGGTCATATTGATGGATTCCTTGATCTTCTGCTCAAGCTCTTTTCCTTTATGGATGACCATATAAGGATAACCAAAGGCATCCGCTATCTTCTCAAATGAAGGAAAAGCCAGATCTCCGCTCTCGGGACCGATTCCCACTTTGGAATACTCTTTGAAAAGATTGTTCTGAGTAAGCCTTATGGAATGATAGCCCTCATTGTTTATGAGATATACCTTGATGGGAAGCTTGTTCGTAATAACAGTCTGAAGCTCCTGAAGATTCATCATTATGCTTCCGTCTCCCTCAAGACATATAGTCTCTTTTCTGCCCGCTGCAATGCAAAGTCCTATCGCAGCAGGGAGACCGTATCCCATACTTGCCACTGCATTATTTATTATAAATCTTGAACCCTCTTTTATAAACCAGCTCTGATGTCCCGCAACGCAGCAAGCTCCGTTACTTACCGCAGTAAGACTTCCGGCGGGAAGTTCCTCAGAAAGAGCCTTCATAAATCCGTATACATTGACCTGTGCATCTCCTGTGTGGAACTGCTCCTCAGATACTACAGGATATTTTTTCTTCCAGAGAACGCACTGTTTTCTCCAGGCATCTGCCGAAGAAACATAGCCTTCGTTTCCAAGCTCCTGTGCTGCGCCAAGCAGTTTCTCAAGAAAATCCTTGGCATCCGCATGGATCTTCATATCAACATGAACCGTATGCTTCTCCATCTCATATGGCTCGATATCGACCATAATGACCTTTGCCGCTCTTGCCCATGTTCCCCAGGTATATCCGACCTGTCTTATGGAAAGCCTGCTGCCTATGACAAGAACAAGATCCGAATTCTGTATCGCAAAGTTACCCGGTCTGTCTCCCATATTGCCGCCACGTCCGCAGTAAAGCGGATTCTCGCTCTCGATCAGATCAACCGAGTTCCAATATGTGCACACGGGAACGCCGAGTTTATCAACAACTTTCCTGAAGGCTTCAAAGCCTCCCGAAATGCGGACTCCGCCGCCTGCATATATTACAGGGCGCTCCGCCTCTTTTATCATCTCAATTACTTTATCTACAGTCTTTTTTTCCACAGGAGGAACTTTTGCCGCATAAGCTGCCGCCTCTTCCTCACTGTATCCCTTAAGCTCTTCGGGATTGATCTCAGCCCCCTGGAAATTGACGGGAACATCGATCCATACAGGTCCGGGTCTTCCCGTATTCATAAGATGCCACGCTTTTTCCATGTGATATCTTATATCCGCAGGATCCTCAAGCATCACGGCATATTTACACATATGCTCCGTCATGCGGGTTATATCGTACTCCTGATCTCCGAGAGAGCGGATTCCCTCGCAGTCGTACTCTTTTCCCCAAAGTTTATTGGCGTACCTTACCGTAGTGTCATAGCGGACCTGTCCGCTCACAACAAACATCGGAAGCGAATCAAGCCATCCTCCCAAAACTCCCGTTATGGCATTTGTGCCGCCGGGGCCTGAAGTCACGCAAAGCGCCGCAACTTTCCCATCGTACCTTGAGTAGCTCTCAGCCGCTATTGCAGCTCCCTGCTCATGATGAAAGTGCGTACATGTCATACCTTCGGTATGTCCAAAAGAATTATTCAAATACATAGCGCCACCGCCTACTACAGTGAAACAGTCGGTGACGCCCTTCTTTACCAAAAATTCCGCTATATAATCAGAAACTCTCATTCTTACCACCTGATCCAGGGCGCTCTACCGGTCTCAACAAGTTCCGACAACTCATCCCTTTCTCTTGCTGTGTCCATACATTTCCAGAAGCCGTCATACTTGTATGCAGCCATTTGTCCGTCTTTTACAAGATTGTGCATAGGCTCTTTTTCAAAGAATGTTGCGTCGCCCTCGATATAATCAAAAACTCCGGGCTCAAGTACCATATAACCGCCATTTATTCTGGCTCCGTCCATACTTGCCTTTTCTCTGAAATCCTTAATGACTGAACTATCGTCTTTATCAATATCAAATACACCAAAACGCTGGCCTGCAAGAATCGCTGTAACTGTTGCAAGCTTGCCGTTTGCCTTGTGAAACTCAAGAAGCTTTGTCATGTCGATATCGCACACACCATCTCCATAAGTCATGAAGAAGGCCTCATTTCCGACATGCTCTCTTATTCTCTTGATACGTCCACCGGTCATAGTGCTGTATCCGGTATCAACGACGGTTACCTTCCAAGGTTCCGCCTTCTGTGAATGGAACGTTGTCTTGTTCTCATTTGCAAAATCGAAAGTCACATCGCAGTTGTGAAGATAATAATTTGCGAAATACTCCTTTATGACTTCCTGCTTATATCCCGCGCATATTATGAATTCATTAAAACCGTAATATGAATACTCTTTCATTATGTGCCAAAGAATCGGCTTGCCACCGATCTCTATCATCGGCTTTGGGCGAAGATGGCTTTCTTCACTGATTCGTGTTCCGAAGCCTCCCGCTAAAATTACAACTTTCATTTAAATCATTTTCCTTCCATTGGTTCTTCTAGCAATATACTACTTTTCACATAAAATTGCTAATTTTTTTGTAATATGCTTTAAGTATGCGAGTTTCAGCCATTAATAACGCAAACCGTCAAATATTAATATTCTGAAGCATTACGGGTATATGTTTTCCCAGGCAGTCCATGGCAACAACTCCCGTATCTCCGTAATATCCACTCCATTTTTCCACAAACTTAAGGCTCCTGTTCTCCTCATCAAAGATGCAACCTTTAGTCTCTTTTACCTTTTTTACAAAAGCGTTGTATCTTTCAACAAGCTTAGGATCCGCAATATCAATATTAGCCGTCAGATAATCCTGAGGAACAAAGACAGCCACAACCTTATCGGAGCTCTCCTCAAATGTTTCCAGAACTCTCTCAAACTTATCTACAGCTTTATCCTTGTGCTGCATAAATGTACTGATGCCAAAATAATATACAACAGCCTTGCGTCCCTTATACTCGCCAAGAAACTCATTCCACTCAGAATCAAGAGTTTCTGCATCTTTCGCAGCTTCTTCATCTATAGCGGCCTGTATAGCACCTGATGCGTCTATGTCTGCGCGTTCTCTCCAATCCGCTCCGACAAGAGGTGAAACCTGAATCTTCTGCTCCCAATAGGCGCGTGTCTCTTCTCCTGCAAGTTCTATAAGCCTCTTAAGATAAAGTTCTCTTTGCTTCTCGGATTTAAGCAGCACCTTGTCAGAATTGACAACCGCAGACTGCTCCGCAAGTATCTCAATTCCTCTGCACGCCTTATCTTCACTGTCTATCGGATCGTCAATATCAAAGCACGGCACATATACGAGCTCATCAGTCACGTTCAAAAGACTTTTCGAATAAAAAAGCTCATGCACCGTAAGTGCAGTATTGTACGCATCATAAGGAACCTGAATCACAATAACGTCAGGTCTGTCTTCCACAAAATCAAATGTCTCGCAATCCTCAACGTCTAGGTATTTCGGGAAAAGACTCCTCTCATCATGCATTTCTCCCACGCCTCCGAAATAATCACAGTCGTAGAAATTTATCGGAACAACATGGACATCATGTCCTTTTGTCTTATAGTCATACCAAAGGCCTTCCATTGTATTCCACCACTGTGCTCTGCAAGGAAGGAACACAACTTTCTTCTTCTCTTTTTCGGAACGCTGAGACAATGTTCTTACCATATATCTTTTTACGGATACAAGCATCTCGTTTGGATCAAAAGTATATGTGTAAGGATTATTGCCGAGCTTCTTTCTGAGAGCCCTCTCCTGACTGACATATGCGGGATACTCATGCATACCGCCGCCTTTTCGTATCTCCATATAGTTGCCGTAATCGCTCGACAATTTCTGATCATAACAACACGGAACTTTTACTGTTGTATTCTCAAACTTCATGTCAAAAGCATCATTATAGAACTCTTTGGGATACACATGATCTCCGTACATAAAATAAAAAGGCATCAAAGCTACTTTATCAGCCTCGGATACAGGACACTCCATATATATTTTTTCAATAAGTTTCTCAAGCTCATGTTTCAGCTTCTTTCCTCTTTTAAGCTTAACATGATTATCTTTTTCAACTCCCAATATAAGAAGTTCAATATTTTTGGCAAGTTCACCCAGATCGTTTTGCATTGCTACCGCATCATGAGCAATGACAGCCCTCTTAAGTCTCTCAACTCGCTCTTTTTCCTTGGCTTCATCTCTGTACATGCCGTCGAGCGGGAAAATATCGACTCCGACAGTATAAGGACATCCGCTGAACATATCCATATGATCCTTACTGCAATCTATCGAATGGCAATTGACGATCCTGCCGAGAGCATTGTCATATTCTTCGTAATCCCTGAGCAAGAGAATAATATATTCTTTTGGAAACTCTTTTTTGGCAATCTCAAAAAAGCGCTCGTAATCATCGCGCATCATGCAGATATCAAAATCATCGTCCCACGGAATGTATCCGCCGTGCCTGACTGCGCCAAGAAGCGTTCCGTAATCGGCAAACCACTTGATGTTATGTTTTTTACACAGTTTGTGTATCTCGGAAAGGATCTGCAACTGCCCCGCCCAATAACGCTTTATCATCGTCGGGATGTAGAAACCGTTTCTGACTTCCTCTCTGAAAAAAGATTTTGGAAAACTGATATTCTCAAGCGGAACCGTATTCATTTCTTCTCTGTTATCAATAAACTCCATCACCTACAGGTATCTCCTTATACAGATATGAAAAATCAAGTTCTTTGATCGCCGGTATTATTTCGGCGTATGTTGCTGATTTTCCGAACAGAACCGTTGTACCGAGGACAAAACCGTCCATCTTCTTCGGAACATATTCTTTCATTCTGTCTGCTCCGCAGGCTCCGTCCCACCAAAGCTCAAATCCCATCTTCTTTCTGAGATGCAGAAGCGCATCCACTTTCTCACCTACAAACGGAAGGAACATCTGGCTCGCATTTCCGGGATTTACCGCCATTACAAGAACTTTGTCGACGATACGAAGCTGCTCTTTGACAGACTCCACACTGGTTCCCGGATTGATCGCGATTCCCGGATGCATTCCGTAATCAATTATCTTCTGGATTGTCGCAGACGGATGATACTCCGCCTCAGGATGGATATAGACCGTATCTCCCTTCCTGAGCGCACTCAGAAAAAGATCTATATTGTTTCTCGGATGTTCTATCATAAGATGCACATCAAGGGGTTTACTGCTGATCCTTGCTATGCTTGCCATATCATACAGTGACATAGCGAAGTTATGGACATAACGACCATCCATTATGTCTATATGAAAAGAATCTATCCCGGCAGCCTCAAGTTCTCTGACCTCCTTCTCAAGATTGCCGAAATCGGCGCACATCATAGACGCCGTAAGCCTGAAATTACTCATATTACCCCCTCGCAAACAATAAACAATACTTTTTTTAGTATTTTCTCAATGTATCTTATCTATGTCAAACCATGGATTTACATATACCGAAAGATCACACAGATCATAAATATAATTGTTCTTTTGACAGACATAATCAAAACTCATCTGATCTCTCTTATGATCATATGCCATATATTCATCCCACCAGTCCTGCATCACTTTCTTAAGCGCTTCATCTCTGTGATCTCTGACAATACAGCCAAGTTCTGCAATATAACCTCTTGATGAGTAGCCGCTCTTTTTGTAATCCTCTATCTGTTTATCAAGCACTTCCTTATCAGCCTTTCCGCGCTCAACAAGGAGCTCTGCCTCATCTTCTATGCTGTTTGAACTAAAATGTGGAAAACACAACATACCCGAATCTCTTCTGTAAGTATCTATAAAACTTCGCATATCTTTTTTTATAACGATAGAACCGTCTACATATACAGAATAGTCATAGTCCGGGAAAAAAATATGCGGAAGCATTTTGGGATATCGCGAAAATCTCACACTGTCGAGGTTTTCCGGGTTATCAATAAGCCGTACTTCCCACTTTCCCGTGTATCCGGGTTTTTCTTTATCTGTCAAAAGAATATAGGAAAGCCCCGATTCACCTGTTTCAGGCTCTCTTATATGGTCATAATCGCCTGTTATCACGGTATAGACAACGCCCTTCCCCTCAAATCTGTCGGAGGGCTCTGAATACCTCATGTGATATTTTGTTCTTATATGATTTATCTGATCGACGTATTCCATTACGTTTTCGATCTGTTCATTTTTCTTCTTAATCTCATCGTAGGCACTTTTCAGACTGTCCGTCACTTTCGAAGACAATCCGTCATCTTCCGCGCTGCATGCATATTTAATGATTGCATCCATCGCAAGTATTCTGAGCCTGCCTATATCCAGAATATTTTCATCCGCCTCTTTATACAACTGCAGAAGAGAATTCTCATTTTCAGGACAGCTGATGTTTTCGCTAAGTGTTTTATACACAGACAAAAAGCTGTCATGCACTCCGCTTTTTCCCATCTTCTCGCAGTTATCGTATATATACGCCAAAATCTCGTTGATCTGTTTTATAAGCTCAGTATTCTTCATTATTTCTCCAATCCCCCAATCATCATTATATCAAAATTGTGGTAAAATAAATCTATGAATGTGATTGTTTACAGATATAACAGCATATGCGAGCCTTACTACATCAATGCTTTGAAGGCTGTCGGTTTAACGATAATCGAAGACAATCAGGGGCAACTTGACGATTCCCTCCCTGTCAATGACAAGATCACCTATCTAGGAAAGCTCATCGCCGACAATATGCCTCTTTTTATCTTTTCCATCAATTTTTTTCCATTTGTTGCCATGGTGTGTGAAAGGGTTAAGATTCCCTACATCTGTGTCTCAGTAGACTGTCCTGTCTTTGAGATCTACAACAATGCCATAAAAAGTCCTTACAACAGGCTTTTTCTCTTTGATCAGAAACAATATGAATCCATCAAAGGCGTGAATCCGAAGTGCATATATCACCTTCCGCTTGGCGCGGCAACAGACAGAATGACCGACACGACGAAAAACGTAAAAGGCTACGACTACGATGTATCTTTTATCGGATCTCTTTATACCGAGAAAGATCCGTACAGTGCCCTTTCCATCCCGTCTGATGTGAAATATTCTCTCGAAGAAAAAATGAAACATCAGCTGCAAGATAAGATCTACGGTCTTGAATACATCGAAAGCACTTTAACGGATAATGAGATAAGCTGCATTAAAAATGCCGATCCGAACTTCTATTCTTCTGCGCTCAGCGTCAGAAATCTCGACAGACAGATCGCACTTGATGAATATATCGGATCGCACGTCACTGTCATGGAGCGAAAACTCCTGATAAATACGCTTGCAGAAAACATACATGATGCAAGGCTCGATCTTTTCACCGGAAGTGATACTAAAGACATCTCTCCTCTGGTGCATAAAAACGGAATTGCAAAATCCTTTACGGAAATGCCCGTCATTTTCAAAAAGAGCAAAATAAATATAAATACAACCATGAGATCGATCCGTTCGGGACTCCCTCAGAGAATATGGGACATCCTTGCCTGCGGCGGATTTCTTCTCACCAATCATCAGCCGGAGATCGATCTTTTTCTTACTCCGGGTGTCCACTTGGAAACTTATTCTTCACTTGATGAACTTGTTGAAAAGACAAATTACTATCTTGAACACGACGAAGAGCGCGAAGCCATCGCACTAAACGGTTACAACAAAGTGTGCGCGGAAGATTCCGTTCTTAACAGAGTTATGGCGATCATCAAAATCATTATGGAGAACAACACATGAACGTATACATACTTGCACCTGCAAACAGAACAAGCGGCGGCCCGGAACTGGCACACCAAATGTGTCACAGATTAAATGAACTGGCTCCGGGAACAGCTTACATGATATACGTTGATTTAAATCTCCCAATCGGCGAGGATCTCGGAGCCGATACTCCCGCTCCCGAAGCATACAAAATCTATAACACGCAGCATGTTGTGGATTACGCTGCAGTGGATAAGGAGGATTCCGTTTTTGTATTCCCCGAAGGACTCACTCTTGCAATTCCGTATATAAAGCACGCAAAAAAAGTCCTCTGGTGGATGAGCGTCGATAATTACATCGTTTCGACCAAGGAAACAAACCTTGAAAGGATAAAAAAAGAAATATCTCTCCACCTCTATCAATCCTATTATTCCAAAGATTATGTAGAGAAAAAAATCCCCGGCGCGAACGGGATGTATCTCTCAGACTATATAAACGATATGCACGGACAGTTTATTTTCCCGGCGCATCTTCGTCAGGACATTGCGCTGTATAATCCAGCCAAGGGCTACGAAGACCTTAAGCCTCTTATCGACAAGACATCGTGGCTTAAATGGATGGCACTTACAGGTCTCGATGTCGAACACATGGTATTTATGATGCAAAACAGCAAGATCTATGTCGACTTCGGAAATCACCCCGGCAAAGACCGCATTCCGCGCGAGGCCGCTGCCAACGGTTGCTGTGTTATCACCAATAAAAAAGGTGCCGCCGCTTTTGAAGGTGACGTACCCATCCCCGATAAATACAAATTCGAATCTCCCGCAGATTCCCTTGATGATCTTGATACTCTTCTTCATGAAATATGCGATAATTTCAAAGACCATCAGAATGATTTCGAAAGCTACAGGAAGATGATAGCCGGAGAAAAAAATCGATTTAATGAAGATTGCAAAACATTTTTATCCAAAATACAAACTCTTTGATACAGTCCACGCAATAATATAGGGCTTCGGAAAAATCCGAAGCCCTTAATTTTTTTATCATATTACTGAAGGAGTGAAAGTACACCCTGGTTTGTCTGGTTAGCCTGAGCAAGCATTGACTGACCTGCCTGAGCAAGGATATTGTTATTAGAATATCTAACCATTTCCTCAGCCATATCTGTATCACGGATCTGTGATTCAGCTGCCTGTGTATTCTCAACTACGTTGTCGAGGTTCTTGATAGTATGCTCAAGTCTGTTCTGAATAGCACCGAGATCTGATCTCTGCTTAGAAACCTTCTCAAGAGCTGCCTTAATTGTTCCGATAGAGTTTCTTGCATTAACACCGTCTGAACCTGTAACCTTAACCTTTGATCCGTCAATCTCAAGACCTGAAGATGTAAGAGCTACGATATCGATCTTGATAACGTTGTTATCGTCCTTATCTGCACCAACCTGAAGGTTCTTGTTCTTGAATGTTCCGTCAAGAAGCTTTGTGTCGTTGAAAGATGTGGCCTCACCCGTTCTATGGATCTCGCTTACAAGGGCATCAACCTCTCTCTGGATGTAACTACGATCTGCAGTTGTAAGAGTATCGTTTGCTGCCTTAACTGCAAGTTCATTCATTCTCTGAAGCATATCATGAACTTCGTTAAGAGCACCTTCTGCAGTCTGTACTGCTGAAATACCATCCTGAGCATTTGCTGAAGCCTGTGTAAGACCTCTCACCTGACGTCTCATCTTCTCTGAAATTGCAAGTCCTGCTGCATCATCTGCTGCTCTGTTGATCTTGTAACCTGAAGAAAGTTTCTCGCTTGACTTAGCCTGTACGTTTGTTGTAATTCCAAGCTGTCTGTTAGCGTTCATCGCTGTGACGTTGTGTTGTACTACCATATTCTTATCCTCCATGAACGGGGCCCGCTTCCCTGCTGCCTTTTCATCCTTTAATATTTTGCAGCTTACGCGGAGTCCCTTCCATGGCTGCTTGTTTTTTGTTTTACACTATTATTATCGGCTCCGTTCCTGTATACTTAACCCTTATTTCAATTTTTTTTCAAAAAAAATAAAAAAATGAAATTTTATTTTGTTTTTTTGTGTTTGCTATAAAGTATTTGAGAATGCTTGCCGATATATGAAAAACGGAATCGTAAGACTTGTATCCTACGATTCCGTTTTGATTTTTTGGTAGTTCTGCTCTCGCTAGTTCTTTTTATCTAAAAATTGCGGTGGTACATCTTTGTAGTTGTTCATTGTCTGGTAATAATTGAACGCAACCGCCGATGACTGCTTACTTGAATTCATCTTGCGACGAGCCGTATCAAAATAGCTCTCGGCAAGTTTCTTGTTTCTATGCTCTGCGGCTTCTATAGAAGCACTCTTTGAGGTTATCTCCTGAATAAGCCCCTGCATGCGGCCGATCTGCTCGCCATACTTATCCTTATTCTCACCAACTTCTTCTTTGACTCTGTCAAAAAGTAGCTGAAAGCCTTCGTCCAGCGCAAGAAGCTTATCTATAAGCTCTCCTTTATTATCGACCGTTTTGTCAAACTCGGCTTCATCAACAGTATCGGGATCCGAAAGTATTTCTTTTTGTCTCTCGTTCTCCGCTTCGATTTTTGCCATAATGTCGATCTTCTTTACAAGGCTCTCTTCTAACATATCAAGACTTGAAGCCAGCATATGAAAGTCCCCCTTAATTATGCATCCTTAACTATTATATTATTAGCCTTCATGACTTCTATCCAGTTGTCCCTGATGGCATGCATGTGCTTGTTGACTTCGGCAACGATCTCTCTGTCCTTTGCCAGGTTTGCCTCAACAAGCCTTCTTCCAATATAAGAATACATATTTTCAAAGTCCTGCGCAACAGCATACTTCATATCAAGCGTATTCCTGAGGTAATCAATTATCCTCTCTGTCTTCATGATATTCTCATGCGCCTTAGGAATATCTTTCTTCTCTATTGCAAGATCGGCAATATTCAAAAACTTTATTGCCCCGTCATAGAGCATCAAAGTCAGCTCCGGACCGCTAGCTCCCATGACTTTATTATTCTTGTACTGAGCATAAGCTTTCTGTTGAGTTGTTATCGGCATATGTGTTCCCTCGCATTCTGTAAAAATTATATCCCTATGATTAGTGTAGTCGCTTTATGCCTTTAATTTCCTCCGCCAAAGAAACCGGAGAGGGATGAACTGCTACTGTTGATCTTGGAAAGTGTGGTCTCCATTACAGAGAACTTCTTGTAATACTTATCCTGCGCTGCCTCAAGTGCCTTCTGCGCATCGGATATCTTGGTATTGTACGCACTGTACTGTGAAGCCATAAGCTTATCTTCATAGATAGTGAAAGCACTTCTGTACTCAGTTCCTTTCATCATATCAAATAACTTATTATGAAGATTATTAGCAAGCTGTGTAAAGAAATCCTGTACCATTCCGGGATCGGATGAGATCATGGCACTCAAAAGATCCGTATTGTTGCCGCTTACCGAATCATCCTTATCTCCATCGATATGGAAAACATCTCTTTCATTATCCTCTGTTGTAAAGTAGCTTCCGGTTGAAATACCAAAGTTTGCAAGAGAAAGATTACTTTTTACACCGTCCTTTGAAGTAACCTCAAAAGACATGTTCATGATTCCTTTAAGAGCATTCCTTACATTTGCTATTGTCTCATCACCGCTGAGGAGTCCGTCTTTAATCTTCTTCTCCCACTCCTCAACCTCTTTGTCTGACATCTGATCTTTCTGCTCATCGGTAAGCATCTTGTACTTCTTTGCCTTATCCGCATTGTAAGCGGTAGCAAATTCCTTCATAAGATCGTTGTACTCTTTGAGCAAATTCTTGATGTTATCGTAAATTCCACTGGTATCCTGCTTTGTTGAAAGAGTTATTCCCTTAGCTTCCTCATTTGCCGTGATAGTAAGACCGTTTATCTCAAATGTATTTGAATTGGAATAATACTTCTCTCCGTTAAGGGTTATCTGTGCACTGCTGCCTTTAATATAATTCTTTCCGTTGTTGACAAATCCAAGTTTGCTCATTGCACTTGGATTCTCGTCGTTCTCCTTCTTTAATTCAACTTCAAAAGAAGCATCTTCGCCCATTTCCTTCGAAGAAACATAGAATCTTCCGTTTCCTTCATCAAAATTAAAGTCGAGTGATACCCCGCTTTCAGATTTTGCTTTTCTGAGCTTATTTAAAAGGCTTTCTATTGTCTCATTCTCATCAACACTTACTTTAATAGAGTCATTTGAACCTGCGCCACCAATTTTAAACTCAAGCTCTTCACCTTTACCAATATCAAGCTCACTAAGTTTAGTCTGAAGAGTTGCATTCTTGCCACCCACCTGCACTTTTTCACCGGTAAGATAAGCAGCCTTTGCAAGCTTGTCTATATCAAGCGTCTGCATCGCATTCATAGCACTGTCACCCGTTACAACCGTGACCGCGTTTGCATTCGAAGCTGTTGTAATCTTCTTTACATAAGCGGATCCAAATCTCATCTTGTCGAGAGCGTTGTTATAAAAATTATTAACTTTCTTATTGAGTTCTTTCCACTTATCCTGCTTCCAGGTGAGCTTCTTCTGATCTCCTGTATAAGTATTTACTTTATCTTTTTTGCTCTGGGTAAGCGCAGTAATAATGCTCTCTGTATCCAGACCTGAATTCATTCCTGTAATTCTAATAGGCATAATCGTTCTCCTTTCTCAATCCGTGAGATATTCTCGGAAATCCTTTTCCTAAAGAAATGCTGTGAGCTTCCGGCTTCTAAATTATCAGTTATCTCTTCTCGTCAACCAAGATGCCTGCGATCTCCCATACTTTGGCGATCATATCAAGCGTCTCATCCGGCGGGAACTCCTTTATAACCTTCTTGGTATCCTTATCAACCATCTTGATGGTCACTCTGTTTGTCTTCTCATGAATTCCAAATACAGCTTCAGCGTTGGACTGAACCTTTTTGGTCATCTCAGAGATTGTCTTCTTGATCTTGGCGTTGTCAGCCTGTATCTGTTCCTCAGTCTCAGCTCTTTTGCTCTGATTGTTTGCAAAATTCTGAGCAAGCGACTCATTGCCTGCGCCCGCAGAGTTATCTGCTGCCTCAACCTTAAGATCCATAGCCTGAACAGAACCGTTAGCCTCATAGTTAACGATCTCGCTCTGATCACGGTTCTGATCTTTTATCTGTGTTTTTACCTGTGGCTGTGCCTGCTGAATAAGCGGGCCATAACCATTGATTGCATCCATTCCCATAATCCTATACCTCCATGTCAGAATCAGGAATAACCTGTATCTATCACAATTTACACGCACCATAAAACTTATTCAAAATAAGCATAGTTTTTCTTACAAATTATATCGGACTATATATCCGATTCTTTATATCCAAAGAAAAATAAATTTGAAGATTTAATAAAAATTTAAGATTTATCCCTCCAAAATACCGGGCAAAAGCTTTGTATAAGCAAATTTTTCAAATACTTTTTTCTGTCCGTTTGCCGCTATCGCTTTTCTTTCATCCTCATGTTCAAGATAATATGCTGTCTTTTCTATCATCTCCTCAGGAGTTCTTGCAATAACAAGATCCGCTCCGTCCTCGAAATACTCATCTATCTCTTTCTGATACGTAGTGATAAGAAATCCGCCCGCAGCCAGAATGTCGATTACTCTAAGAGGCACTCCCGACAAAATGGATCTGAGCGTAATATTGAGATTGATCTTACTTTGTCTGAAGATCAGCGGCATCTTCGTGGAATAATCCGCAGTGCCCATATTTTTCACACCTTCAATATGCTTTGCATCGGGAGTTGTATAAAGAAAAGTGTCAAACCTCTCTCCCATCTTCTCCAATATATGTCTTCTCTCATTTACAGTCACTTTATGTCTGAGCATATCGAGAATTATGCCGTCATAATCAAGCTCATAGTTTCCTGTTCTTTCAAAATTTATATACTCACGAAGCTTTTTCACATGTTCCGGAGTTATATATTTATCATCCGTAAAAAGATCGCGACCGTAAATCTTCTCCTGAAGACCGATCACATCATCTATATATTCTTTCAGTTCAGGAGGAAGACATGTCACCTGATCGTAAAAGTTATATTCGTTATCATACAGATTTCCGAGGAAAGTCACATCATGGCGATAGAAGATCCTGCCGCCGTTCTCTTCATCCAGTTCTTTGCAGAACCGGGACAATCTCTTTACATTGACTCCGAGCGGAGAATAATTTATTGTCTCCACTCCTTTGTTCCTCATGAGTCTGAATAATTCCTTATCAAAAACAAAAACTCTGTTCACAGGGTTGTTTATGGTATGAGAATCCAGTGTATAGTGCGGGCAATCAAATACCCATGATACATAGGGCGTACCGTATTTTTGGCAGGCATCCGAAATGCATGGGAAATAATCGAAGCTGTATACGATGTCATAATATTTTTTCCCCACCTCTTCTCTTGTAAGGGCCTCTCTGAATCTTGCCTCTACTTCATCCGTAAGCTCGAAAGTCTTAAGATCAAGCCTCAGTATATCGACTTCATGCCCGAGCCTTCTCATGGCATCCATGCAATCTTCGCCGTTAAATTCATCCCAATAGTAGTATAGAATGTGCATAGTGCTCCTATAAAAATTACGGCTGCCCCTTCCGGTAGCAGCCGTTGCATTTCTTGTTCAAAGCAATTTCTTGAGTTCCTCGATTCCGGATACATCCGTTGCTTCTTTATTTTCATTCTGAATCTGAATATAAACTTCTTTTCTGTAAATCGGGATATCCTTGGGAGCGGCGATTCCAATCTTGACCTGATCTCCTCTGATATCGAGTACAGTTATCTCTATATTATTATTTATAACGATTGCTTCGTTCTTTTTTCTTGATAATGCTAACATATCCTATCCCTCCACGATTGTGTGATTAAGCTTTCGTTGCTTTGTTATTCTGCAAAATCTCATAAATAGGGAACTTTACCGGATACTCATCATTATCAATAATTGTCTGCGAAGCTTTCATTTCTTTGGTATTGATAATAAAAGGTCCCTTAAGGTTCACAGTCATCTGCTTGAGATCATGCGGAACCGTAACGGTAACGAGCACCAAAAGCTCCTCATCATCAAGCTCTCCAATCTCTGAAACAGATTCCTTATCTACAACAGGCTTATAGTCCGGGCATACAACAAGGGGATCCATAACGGGCATTGCAAAATTAGGCTCCTCGATTGACTGTAACCACTTGATCGTATTTGTTCCCTGCTCTTCATCGTGCATAAGGGTAAATCTCTTAAGATCGGGAAAACCGATTATTCCGTTAGGAAAAGAAATAATCTTGCTATCCTCAATTTCAACCTCTCCGAATACTCTAGTTGTTAATTTCATGCTGTACCTCCATAGTCTCTAATGAAGTAACAATATTATTACTCATTAATTATATACGTTATATCGTATTATTTCTATAAGATTTTATGCCGCCATCAAATGTAGTTCATAAGTGATGTCTGGCTAATCTTTCCCGTAGCCATGAGGCTCGCCTCATATGTTACCTGTGCCGATGTAAGCTGTGTCACCGCTGTCGCAAGATCGATATCCTCATTTTCCGACTGAAGTTCCTTAAATGTTGTTGTCTGAGTCATAAGTCTTGAATTGATAAGGTCAAGTCTCTTTGATCTTGTTCCGTTCTCGGTAACGGCTATATTGGCAGTATCAAGAGCTTTCTGCATAGAAGTTATCTTGTGCTCGAACTCTTTTTGTATATTCTCTCTCTGGTAATTATAGGCTTTATTCGCCGCATCAATTTCCATTTTGAGCCTATCCTGTTCCTCTTCATCGCTTGAGTTCTCAAGTTTATCCTTGAGTGTAGCGATAGTGGCATTGATCTGGGCAAGCTTACTTACCATATTGGAAAGGTCATCAATATCTCTTTTCACGCTTGTTGTGAAAACCGCATCAGCTGTGGTGTTTACGACCACCGACTGTGAGAATCCCACATCATAAGCGATATCATGAGCTGCTGAGCCTTTATTATAGAGTATCTGCCTGTTGTTGTCATCAATATATGTGCAATTAAAGAGGTTCTGTGGCTTTATATCTCCGGTATCCCACTCTTTTTTATCATAAACAACATCGATAGACTTTGAATTTATGATATCCGGCAGAGTAGAAAACTTGTCGGACAATTCCTTATTGAGAAGGATTTCACCCGTTGCAGCGTTGAGATATGCTACCGTACCTTTCTTGGTAGAATCGATGGTCTTGTATATCTCATCGACTTTCTCTTCGCTTGTTGTTGTATATATTATATTGTCAGGTCCGATCTCAAGCGATGTCTCTTTGTATGAAGAATGTACACTTCCATTTCCTGTTACATTGATCACGTTTCGGGATATTGTTCCGTCATCGTTGATCGAAGCCTCGCCGTCCGTAACAGTATATGTTCCGTCACTGTTTATAACAGCAGTAGCAATTCTTCCGTTATATTCAAGCTTCATGTTGTATGACTGTCCGATAGCATCGACAAGAGGAAGCTTGAAGCTTACTCTTTGGCCGTTATCGTCTGTGAAAGTCAGTGTTGTCTTCTGTACAGTTTCAAAAGAAACAAAACCTGAAGCTACATTTATGCTCTGATTAGCCGGATCGTATACTCCGTTACTGTCTACATAGAATTCGTACTCACCGCCCAGCTCGCTTGCCTTAATACTATGTGATCCGTCGGGATTACTTGTAACGCTGTATGTTATTCCGTCGCTTGTTATCGTGTATGCCTCGCCCTGCTCAAGTCCCTTGGATACAGGGAGTGCTATATTATGTGTCGCTCCTGCGGTTGTCGTATATGTAAGATTGATAAGTTCAACATTTCCGTTTACCGTGCTGGTAGCGGGCTGCTTGAGATTTTCTCTCCATTTAAGAGTAGGTGCTTCAAAATCAGGATCGTTTTCTCTGTAATTCAGGTTCTCGTAAGAAAGTCTTATTTTTCCCACATCGTACTCAACGATATTGTTCTCGGCAACAGCAGCGGTATCAGGGTCAAGAAGCTTTGTGGATTCAAGTTTACTAAGTCCCGCAACTCTGCTTGACGTTGCGATATCTACCGCGTTAAACTCATCGTTTATTCCTCTGTAATCAGCTGTTGTGGTAGCCGGGAAAGTAAGAGCCGTATCGGTTCTGTAACCTGTAAAAATATATCTTCCCGCGTAGTCCACATTTCCTGTAGCGTAGTACTCTTTTGAAAGAGCCTCCATCTGAGTAACGATTGTAGAAAGGTCGTCAACCGTGAGGTCTTTATTGGCTCCCTTGCCTGCCTGTTTAACAGCATCCGTAAGCACTGATGTCACTGTCGAAAGTGCATCTGCAGTTACATCAAGCCAGCTTTCCGCATCTTTTGCATTCTTTTCATAATACTGTGAGAGCTGAGTCACATTGCTTCGAAGGCGCAATGATCTTATAGCGATAACAGGATCATCTGAGGGTCTTGTAATCTTCTTTCCGGTCGACATCATGGTGTTGAGCTGATCCTCAGTAGTCTTGTTGTTATTGATATTGTATAGTGAATTATTCTGCATTATCTTATTCGTGATACGCATGGCAAAAAGACCTCCGATACTGACAATCCTTTGTCCTCTTGAATCAAAACGCGCATCCGTGCAGCAGATATTTACTTACAATATGTTTATCGGACAGAAGTCCCGATATCTTTAGCAAAATTTAAAAGGGCTGTCGCATTAATTCATTGTGTTCATGTGGTTTGTTTGTCAGGCGCCAGGAGGAGACGGCATACAGCCATATTCGCTTGTGTTCGTCTGCGCACTGATTTTTACAATTCAAAAACTTGGTAATGCTTCCTTTCGACGTTGCTCAAAGAAGTCAGCATTACCAAGTTTTTTCATCTTAAAAATCATGTTGCTCGCCGGAACTAAGTAGCACACTAGTCTTATACCCCTGTCTGAAGTATGAGTCTGTCATATATTTCTGTGAGAGTCTGGATCATCTTGGATGAAAGTGTGTATGCATTCTGGAACTTTACAAGATTCGATGCTTCCTCATCCTCATCAACGCCCGATTCGGACAATCTCTGATTCTGTATTGTTGTCTCGAGTGCCGAATATGTTTTTTCAAGTGTTCCCGAATTGCTTGAATTAAGCGCAACATCGGCAAGGATCTTGGTTAGGAATTCACCCGATGTAGCTCCTCTGAATATCTTCTTAGTATTAAACATATCTCTCAGCTTGGTGAGATTTCCGAATTCTGACTCACCCTCTGTCAGATCCGCTCTTGTAGCAAGTCTGTCAGAGTCATTGTAAAGCACATCATTTACAGCGAAATTTCCGCCTCTTAATCTGTAATATCCTTTGTTCTCCGATTCCTGAGTAAACTGCCCGTAGGTATACTGAGCGGTAGAATTCAGATCAACAACACCTGTAAGAAGGCTCTGTCCCGCTTCATCCGAACCTGACGGATATCCTGAAACCATGATATCGTTAACAGCTGAAGAAAACTGTCTTATCCACTCATTCATCTGAGCAAGATAATACGGAATTCCCTGATATTCATTGAAATATCCGATGTTTACCTTTGTATTCGCATCGGGAATACTCTTAAGAGTGTCATCATCTATAGTGAAAACATATGTGTCACTTCCGTTATATTCCCAATCATCATATTTATAGTCCTTGTCACCGATATGGATCAATCCTGTCACAGGGATAGTGCATTTATTCATATCCATAAGGTGCGTATCCGAAACCTGAACGGTAACCTTAACAGGCTTTTCATTGCTGTCAACCTTTACGCTCTTTCCGCTAAAATACTGTCCGTTATTACCGTCTCTTACAGCAAGAAGTCCCTGAAGTTCTCCGCCGATGAGTCTTGAATCAAGGGCAAAATCAGCAAGCTCAGCTATATTATCTCCATCCTTATAGCTTGCGCTTCCCCACTTAATATCATAAAGACCTTCTATGTCATTCTGGTTCATTGAGCCGTCTGCATCTCTTGATACACAGACCATCTTTCTGTATTCATAAGTATCAACAAGCTCATATCCGCCCGCAACCCAGACCTGAAAACGTGTTGCACCCGTATTTCTGTCAGGCTGTGTCTCATCTACAATAGCTGTTTCCTTTGTTTCTACCGAAACGAGCTTTGAAAGATCATCTATAAGCACGTCTCTCTTATCTCTGAGTTCGTTTGCAATACTTCCCGACATCTCGATTATGTTGATCTGCTTATTGACCGAAGCGATCTCCTGCGCTATCGAACTTATTCTGTCGGCACAGAGCTTAACCTCTGCATTTACGTCAGCCTGCTCACTCTGAAGATTATTGTATGCGTTGTTAAAATACTCTGTGATACTGCGCATGCTTGATAAGAAGGTACTCTTTGTCTCTGATGTTCCTGCCGCAGTCATAACGGACTGGAGCGAAGACGTCATCTTGTTAAAAAGAGATGAAAAGCCGGTAGTTCCATCATCAAGATACTGCTCGATAAGCTTGTTGTAATAATTCTTCTGACTTACATTTCCAAGGAGCTGCTCATTGTTTCTGAACTTAACATCATAAAAGCTATCGCGAACTCTCTCTATCGCGATAGTATCAACACCCGCTCCTGCGCAGCCGTATCTGGCAAATACTCTGATTGCATTCGCTGCTTCCTGTTTAACAGCCTGTCTGCTGTATCCGTCTGTATTTGCATTGGATATGTTATTTGCGGTTGTGTTAAGTGATGCATTGGCTGCTCTAAGTCCCGAAGCAGCAATATTAAGTCCAAAAAAAGTAGATGGCATAATCTTTTCCTCCGATTTCAAGGAAGTTTACTCTTTTACCAAAGTTATGAACCAAGTGTACTTACCAGGTGCTCTAGCATCTCGCTTACTACGTTTATATATCGGCTCGATGCGTTATATGCATTCTGGAACTGGATCATATATTCAAGTTCTTCATCGCTTGATACTCCGACTATCTGCTCTCTTGCTGCCGATATCGATGATACCGTCTGCTCCTGAGCTTCCGCGATACTGTTATATACATCTCCGGATCCTGCTATCTGTGAAACGAAGCTGTTGTAATATGTCATAAAATTGTTTCTTGTGGAAACATTTGGGTTCAAAGTATATTGCTCTTTTGTAAAAGCTTCTTTTAACGCGTTTATAGTAGCTATATCCTCATTACCTTCCACTGTCCTGAATGTGAAAGTTGTCGGATCGGATAAAAGAATGGGATTAACCTGCGCATTCTTTATCGTAAATCCTGTTGACACGCTTCCCGCAGGATGCTCTTTATCTATATCGTAGACGATCACATCATCGGGATTCGAAACTATAAACATTGAAAAATCCGAAGCTTTTCCGAGAGAATTATCCATTGTAGCGGGATTACTCTCAGCATCTTCCATGATCTTGTTGATCTCTGTCATTATGTTATGCACCATCTGATCAAACTCAGCTTGTACATTCATAATTACAGACTGCGCGATGTTTCTGTTGTAATATTCCTCGCTTTCAGTTATGTCATGGTATGTTGCGTTGTGGTCTCCTCTTGCAAGAAGAACTGCCTTAAGTTTTCCTATATCCGTATTTATTGATGAAGAAACAGTCTGTGACAGATCGAATATATGTGCACCTTCTATTGATGTAACAATCTCATTTCCGTCTCTGTCATATTCTTTAACGGCAGCATACTCCCAATAAGGAGTTGCATAGCCGACACTGCTTTCAAGTTTTGTATCTATTCCTATATGATTGACATGATCGGTTGTAACAAAGCTCGATCCTTCAAAAAGAACCGTTACATTTCCCAAAGCATCTTCGGAATACTGAATCTTTCCGTACTGTCCGAGCATGTCAAGAAGGAGGTTTCTCTCATCTCTGAGATCGTTTGCCTTTTCCTGTCTTCCTGCCTCAATATTTACGATATCTTCGTTAAGCTCTCTGATCCTGTCTCCGTAATTATTTATATCATTAACTATTCCTGTGATCGACGAATCGAGATTCTCCTGATATGAAACAAGTCCGTCATACACGCTCTTAGCTCTTGTCAAAAACTCATTTGCTCTTGTTACCAGAGCACTTTGTGTAACTGCTGATGTAGGGTCTTTTGCAAGTTCCTGAACTGCTGTCCACAAGTTATTAAGTGACTCGGCAAATTCAGTTCCGTTCATCTCCTGAAGCTGATCCTCTACCTCTTCGATGGCTTTCTTGGAAACGTCATAAAAAGCGTATCTTCCCGACTCCTGTCTGTAAGAACTGTCAAGGAAGGTACTCCTTACCTGTTTACAATTATTGTAATTGACACCGGTTCCTATCTGTTTCCAGGAAATACAATTATTACTCTGCTCAAGAGTCTGATATGCTTTTGTTCCAAGCGATATCTGCTGCCTTGTATAGCCTTCGGTATCAAGGTTTGCCATGTTATGCGCTATTGTATTTAATGCGTTTTGCGATGTCTGCATTCCCGAAGAACCGACATATAAGTTCGCCATGAGGGACATGGATCTTTCCTCCTGATAGAACAATTATTACCATTATCATCTATTTTTTTGCACAAAAAAGACACTACCGCTTTTGTACACGGTTAATCGAGTGGGTTATCTACATGCTCCCCGTACCACCACGATCAGTGGTACGTTATTGCTTTGCATCAAACCCGCCCGATGTGTAACCGAGACAATCGCCCGTAGTGCCTAAAGCTCTTGAATAATTAGCCGTTTCCGGAGCTCTCTTCGACGCCTGGATGATATTCATCTCGAATTGGACCATTTCAAGTGAACTGCGCAGCAGCTCTTGATTTTGTCCGTTTACACGTCTGACATTATCTGCAACGCCAACGAGTCTGTCGCGCTGCACTGCCAGATTTTTCTGATCGACAGGTCTTTTCTCCAATACTTCGATCAGATCGGTCAGTTTCAATGAATCAACATCCTTGTTAAGTACATTGGCAATATCCTTCATCGCCTCTCCACGCTTTTTCTCAAGAGTCTGAATATTACCTACTATGCACTGCTCCTCATCCGTGATTTCCGCAAGTGCCTTAAGATCCCCCTGCACTATAACAGAGGTCTTTTGGCTAGATAACCCCAGTAATTTTTCGTACATTGTACACTCCTGATCGAGTACATCGATCAGATTTTCCATTAAGCTTGCCACCGGAATCATCCTCCTGGGTTATATTTAATTATGTTAAGCCGTTTGCTTCTTCGAATTTTGCCAGTAATTTATCAGCAAAAGCCTCTCCGCTTACGTCATAAGTACCGTTCTTAATTGCAGCCTTAAGAGAAGCAACTACATCTTCTCTAACATCAGGAGCAGCGTTAACAGCCTGCTTAGCAACCTGTATGTCCTTTCCTATAGAAGAAAATGACACTGTATCCCTGACATCGCTTGTCTTCTTAGCCTGCTGGGTCTTATTGACTTTGTTGTTTGAGTAGATCTGCTGGATCTGACTGTATGCTTCTACACGCATATCTTTTTCCTCCTTCCTTGGAGTATTTTTCACTTCTTACTACATTTATCGGAAGAAGTTTCCATAACTTTAGTTCTGAGTCTAAAAAAATTCTTCCCCGGAATTTTGTCGGTTATGGTTAAAATACCCAAGGCATACCTGCACTTTTTGCCCCTACACATTTATTATCGGATTAATTAAGAAAAAACTTTAGAGTAATTTTATATTTTTTCTTTACAAAATCCTAACATAAATTCTTTATACGTCTTACTCTACTATAATAATACGAATTGACACAAGCTTCAAAAAAAAATATTATATTCTTAGTAATAAACGGCAAGGGCGCCATAACACGAGCAGGTTCGCTCGCTGTTTTGGCGTCTTATTTTTTAGCGGAGGCATATATGAGTAAATATACCAAAGATGACATTTTCCGTATCGTTGAAGAGGAAGACATCGCATTTATCAGACTCCAGTTCTGTGACATTTTCGGAATCCCGAAGAATATAGCTATTGCTGCAAGTCAGCTAGAAAGCGCTCTTAACAACGAGTGTATGTTTGACGGCGTGTCCGTTGAAGGATTCGTTCGAAGCGACGAGAGCGACATGTACCTGTATCCCGATTACGACAGTTTCGAGATCTACCCTTGGAGACCTCAGGCAGGTAAAGTTGCAAGAATGTTCTGCAACGTATATACGGTAGACAGGAAGCCTTTTGCGGGAGATCCCAGAAATGTTCTCCACAACGTGGTTTCCATGGCAAAAGAAATGGGTATCAGCTTCAAGATAAACGCCGAACCCGAATTCTTCTTATTTGATTATAACGATGAAGGTCAGCCTACAAATACCACCAAGGAAAAGGCAGGCTACTTTGACGTTGCCCCCGCGGATCAGGGAGAGAATGTCAGAAGAGATATCATATTAAATCTGGAAGAACTTGGTTTTGATATCTCATCATCTCACCATGAAACAGCTCCCGCCCAGCATGAAATTGACTTCAAAGCCGAGAACGCAGAGCGTGTAGCCGATATGATCATGACATTCCGTATGGCTGTTAAGACAATTGCCAAAAAACACGGTCTCTACGCCACATTCATGCCTAAGCCAACCGAAGGTATCAGCGGATCCGGCATGCACATAAACATCAGCGCCGAAGACAACAACGGCAATAATATATTCTTAGCTGATGACAACAATCTTTCCGAGACTGCTCTTTCATTTATTGCGGGAGTTCTTTCTCATGTAAAGGCAATGACTCTTGTCACCAATCCTTTGGTCAACTCATACAAGAGACTTGTTCCCGGATATGATGCTCCCGTGAACATTACATGGTCATCTTACTCTGCAAACAGAAGCGCTCTTATCAGAATACCTTCAAGGCGCGACAAATATACAAGAATCGAAGTAAGAAACCCCGACGGCGCATGCAACCCTTATCTTGCCATTGCGCTAATCCTCGCTGCGGGTATTGACGGAATCAAGAAAAAGATGACTCCTCCCGAGGAGCTGAACGAAAATCTCAAAGATGCGACTTACGACAGCCTCCGCAAGAGCGCACACGAAATTCTCCCCATGACTTTGGGCGAAGCAATCGCTGCATATCAGCAGGATGACTTTGTAAAAGAAGTACTCGGAGACTCTATCTACGATAAGTTCCTTGAAGCCAAGAGAAAAGAATGGAAGGATTTCCGCACCTGTGTTACACAGTGGGAAATTGAGAAATATCTGAATATCTTTTAACAAGGAAGCTTGAGGTTTTTCGGTGAATATCATTGTGGCTTTTGCGAAGTCTGCTGACTCGCAAAATTTTAAGAGCATACTTAACCGTGGCGGTTATGACGGAATAATTACCTGCACTTCAGGAGCGCAGGTTCTTTCCGCCATGGAAAATTTGGGAAGCGGAGTCGTTATATGCGGCTACCGCTTAAGTGACATGCTCTACAGTGAGCTCGCCTGTGATCTTCCGAACTACTTTAAGATGCTGATGATAGCATCACCCGACAAAGCTCCCTCCGGGTTTGACGATTCGGTAGTCTATCTGCCGTCTCCCATCAAGAAGTCGGATCTTTTTTCCACCATCAACATTATGCTTGAGGGTGTTGTTACCAAGAAGAAAAAGACAAAAGAAAGCAGGCTTCACAGAAGTGACGCCGATAAAAAAATACTCGACCAGGCAAAGGCTCTTTTGATGGAAAGGCATCACATGACTGAACCCGAAGCACACAAGTATCTGCAGAAATGCTCTATGCAATCGGGAACCGACCTCGTCGAGACCGCCGAAATGATAATATCGCTGTCTGAGGTATAATGAATTTCATACAGCATGCCGATATATATTTCGAAACATCAATCAGCTAGGGAAAGCATGGATCTTCAAGGAGGATGTCAAATCTTCAGCTTTGGAGGTTCATTTTTTTGCGCCAAAAAGAACCTTCGGGCTGTACAGACGGAGGAAAGAACCATGAAAATTGCACAAAGTAACGTAAACCTGATCTCGAATTCCACGTACCATGAAAGTACTGCTACGGAATACTCGACAAAAATTGTTTCTCGAGGAAGCTTCAATGACAATCTTAAGGCTCAGAGAGAAAAAAACGATTCCGAAAGCGGAAACAACTCGCAGTATTCTTCATCGCTTGGAAATGAGACCGCCCTTGAGAGTGAGAACTACAACTCATTAAAGCCGACAAAGTCATCTTGTCTAAGGCAGGAAGATGCATCTTTGGAAGAACAGATAATGGCTATACGAACTTCTCTTCTCAGAAAGATACTCGAATATATGCAGCTTCTGGGCGGAAACAACAAGACAAACGAATTCAGAAGTATGCTAGAAAGTATGACAGGTATGCTAAATTCAGGCGGAATGCTCGCCGTGACCACAGTACAGGAAACTCACATCCAAGAGCAATCTGTTTCATTTCAAAGCACCGGAACAGCACTTACGGAAGATGGGCGCTGCATTGATTTCGGAGTGAGTTTTTCCATGTCCTCAAGACTTGTACAATCCTCAGGCATAAGCATCTCAAGTCCCGTAAACTTCATAGACCCGCTTGTAATAAATGTAAGCAGTGAAGTTACGTCAATCAGCGACCAGTCATTCTATTTCGATCTTAACTGCGACGGCGAGGATGATAAATTGTCTTATCTTGCACCCGGCGCGGGTTTTCTTGCATATGACAAAAACGAAGACGGTCGTATAAACGACGGTTCCGAACTCTTTGGCACAAAGAGCGGGAACGGTTTCAAAGACTTATCTGCTTATGACCATGACGGAAACGGTTGGATAGATGAGAATGATGAGATATTCAATAAACTGAAAGTATGGCTTAGAAACGATGACGGAACAGATACTCTCCTGTCTCTTAAAGAAGCCGACGTAGGTGCCATATACCTTGGAAGCAGCACAACGAATTATGCAATGTACGACAGTTCATTCAATACTTCCGCCATGCTCCGCTCAAGCGGGATATTCCTTCGCGAAAGCGGCGGTGTCGGTACCGTTCAGCAAGTAGATCTTGTGGCGCACAAGTAAAAAAATACGACCGGGTGCGTAAAAAGCACTCGGTCGCATTTTTCTTTATACTTCCTCAGAAAGATCTCTTTCTCGTTCACCGTACACCTCGCCGCTTAAGAAGTGACGTCTGCAAAGTGAAACATATGACTCATTTCCGCCCACCATAACCTGTTCACCGGTTCTGACAATTTTTCCACCGGATACTCTGGCGTTAAAATGCGCTCTTCTGCCGCACCAACAAACTGTGGGCACTTCCTCTATATAATTTGCGATCTCCATAAGCCTTTTTGATCCGGGAAACAGATGGCTTGTAAAATCCGTTCTGAGCCCGTAGCATATTACAGGAAGGTCATATCTGTCCACAACTTCAGCAAGTAGATCCACTTCCTCTTCGGTAAGAAACTGCGCTTCGTCAACTATAACACAGTCAAGTTCTCTCCAGCCTTCAGATTTTTTGGTAAACCAAAGATTTTTTACATCATAAAGAAAATCTTCCACAAAAGTCGCTTCAGCACTAAGTCCCATGCGCGATCTGACAATTCTTTCTCCGTCGCGGTTATCCGTCTTAGGCTTTAACAATATACACTTCTGGCCTTTTTCCATGTAGTTGTATTGTACCATCAGAGCATTTGCCGTCTTAGAACTTCCCATTGCACCATATCTGAAATACAGTTTTCCCATTTTCTATTTTCCTTATCGTTATTAATCTTCTTTTTTATCGCCCTTATAAACAACAAGCTTATTGTAAGGTATCTCGATACCTTCCTCTGCAAATCTCTTCATAAGCTCAACGAGACATTCTGAGCACGTACTCGGATTATCCTTAAAATCACGCGTTTCCACAAGCGCTCTCAGCGTAACCCCACTTTCGTCGCAGCTCTTACACAGAACCTGAGGTCTTCCGCCGTAATGCTTGGGATGGGCTACAATTACATCCGCCATAATCTTCATCGCTTTTTCCATATCGGTTCCGTATGCAACGGAAACAATGATAGGATACGAAAACGACTCTTCCTGCGTATAATTGATTATCGATGCCGATCCCACTACAGAGTTCGGAACATAGATTATCTCATTCTGATATGTCTTTATAACAGTATGTCTGAGCGTTATATTCTCAACATAGCCCGGATCTATGGAATCAATCTTTATTCTGTCACCGATGTCAAAAGGCCTTGATCTTGGCGCAGATATCGATATGCCCGCAAACACATTCGCAAGTGTTGACTGGGCTCCGAGACCGAATACAACAGCTACAACTCCGGATGACGTAAGCAGTACCTCAAGTGAATTGAAGTCCGGAATTCCGAGCAGAGCCACAGCAGCAGCCAACAGCCATATAAAAGCCAGTACTATATTCTTAAAAAATACAAGGTACACCTTTCCCCTGAGCATCTTGATACTGATATACTTATTTGCATACAGATTCAGAGCATACGCCACTATAAACGGCAATATATGCTTCAGAAAAAAATTCAATACTTTTAATGCTTCCTTTGCTTCCATTACGCTTTATTCTCCCTCATCATCCATCTCTTCAAATGCGATGATAGAATCGATTATATCCTCAAAGTCTTCTCTGAGCTCCTCAATCGTATCACCTTCATATGTATATATCTTACCGTCCACTACCACTTCCCCCGTGTAGTAATCACATTTCTCATCATAGTTAACGGTTCCTGTATATCCTTCATACTCGAATTCTTTTTCCATATTTAAAATTGTCTCCTCTTCTATGGGAATGCCATATACTAAGAATTTTAGAACAAATAGTCCGAACAGAAAAGCCTGTTTTTTTGCCGTAGATTTATTCACTAATTTATTTATTACAGAACAAAGAGTCGCTCGCGACTCTTTCGCGCGCGAGTGGTATTGCGAAGCAATTATCTACCATTCCGCGAGCTGCGCATCCATAGCGGAGCGTTTTTTATTTGATAGAAATTTCGGAGAAATTTCTATCAAATGAAAAAAGGCTACGCAGCCTTTTTACTGCGTAGCCCTTTGATTTAATTATCTGTCAGCTCCTTTTCATCAATCTTTAACTTCGATCTTAATCTTCTCTTCCTTCTCGGGAATTGCCTCTTTCTTCGGGATATTTACCGAGAGTACACCGTTCTTGTACTGCGCTATGATATCTTCAGCCTTAAGGCCTTCAACACGGAAGGATCTCTTGTAAGATGATGTTCTTCTCTCTCTTCGGATATATTTACCGTTATCATCCTTCTCGTCATTGTTCTCATTATGGGAAGCAGTGATCGTAAGCATGTCATTCTGAAGGTCGATGTTTATATCTTCTTTATTGAATCCGGGCAGCTCAGCCTCAAGCTGATAACTGTTGTCTTTTTCAATAACATCGGTCTTCATAAGCCCTGCCATATTCTCGAAGGTTCCGGCACCGTAATTCTGTCCCACAAGATCTCCGAAAATCCTGTCATTGAAGAAATCATCCATCTCATCAAATAAGTTGTTGTTACTCCATAACATAGGCATTAACATAAGTCATCACTCCTTTTTAATAATTCTATTAGCACTCTCATTACTCGGCTGCTAATTTCTCTTTACAAGTATGTTATAGAACATATGGAACAGAAAATCAAGTACTTATTTCTAAAAAAAAAATAAATTGCGTACGTGAACGATTTTCGTACGCAATTTACCTGAACAAAGGCTTTATTCCTCACTAAAAGAAATATTGATATCTCCTGAATGAGACTTTGCCGTTATGCTCTTACCGCTTGCATTGTTCATCTTAAATGAACCTTCTGTCATAGCAGTATTCTCCACTATAATATCATCATCAAATGATGCTGTAAGGTCAAAGGAATAATCATTCCCGCCATCTATATTTATAATAATCTCGTCATCTGCATCAATATTTACCGTGCCCAACTTGACATTATCAAGTTTCACATAGTCATATATAGACTTTACATCCAGATTATCAGATGAACAGTCACTGATAATAACTCCATCACTATCCGTTCTGACCGTTCCGTTTATATCTACACCTTCTATTTTGATAATCTCGGAATGATTTTTGATATCAACGTTCAAGGGACCAATGTCTTTTGGAACCGTGATCTTGTAATATTGATTATCCATATCAAATTCAAAGACACCAATTTCAAAAACGAATCCATCCTTCTTTTCCGGTTCTTTTATCGTCAGACTTTTTCCGTCCTGAGTTACTTCCGGAATATTCCCTTCATATGTACAATATTCAAACTTATATTCATCGCCCTCTTCCAAATACACACCTACAGATTCAGCATCTATCGTAAGCGTGTCAAATTCGGAAATATCTGCTGTCCCTTCTGTTTTTTCACCCGAATATTCTTTTGCATTACCAAATATAACAATGTTTCCGGATGCTCCCATTGATTTTGCTTTCACCATCAAAGCAATACCTGAGACGATCATTACACCCGCAGCAATAAGAAGTACCTTTTTATTCATTTATGACCATCCTCGCTCTCTTTCTCGAAGTAATTGAATTAAATATTTTCTTCAATACAGCTGTAGTCGCATATGTAAACAGAATTCCCATGCCCAAGCACATGAAGCCGTACCCAAGCGTGTATATTTTTTGCGCAATTCCCGGCACAAATAAGCTCCACGGAATAGCGATTGCTCCTACTATTGCAATAACAAACGCTGTTATTATCATAACAACAACGACAAATACAAATGTAAACGCTACTATAGCAATAGGCAGAGAAAACGGAAGTGTCAATATTCCCAGTATTATCAGCCAGATTGTTTTTGCACTGCCTCTAACCGTTTTCTGCTCTTGTGTATTTGACATATGTTTTTGTGTACATTGACTGATGATATCAGACGCAACTTCTTTTGGGGTTCCAAGCCTTGCAACAACGTCCTCGTCATCCGCAAGTTCCATTTCAGAAATATACTCATCGTAAAACCTAATTGCATTTGCCCTGTCTTCTTCAGGAAGATACTTGAGTTTTACATTTAGTTCTTTTAAAAATTGTTCTCCGTTCATAACTACTATTCCTCCGTTACATCCTATAATGAAATAATAGCAGTTCAATTATTAAAAATTCCTTAAATTGGAAAAGTGCATCCTCGCGGAGCGCTTTTTGTTGTATAGAAATTTCGAAGAAATTTCTATACAACAAAAAGCAGCTACCCAGAAACTGAGTAGCTGCCATATTCAATGATAGATTTTTTCATACTTATGGCTCATCATACTGTTGAAAAAGTGATTCGTATTGCTCGTACATAGGCTCGTACTCGTTGGCACCATCTGCCTTAAGGATATAAACATTCAAGTTCGAGTCATACTCAAATACTGCATCACCAATCGCAATCTGGTTCTCCTCATCCACATTGTCCTGAGCCACAGCACCCTCCTCGGATATAAATAATCCATTATTCTCACCAAGGCCTTGGTTCGGATCATTTTGATCCATATTTGTAATATATCTAAAAGGATTACACATGAGCAATCCTATAAATATAAATACAAGCATCATTAAAGCCATAACCTTTTTAATTCCTGCCATAATACCACCATAACACGATAAAAATCGTATAAATATCTTCCCATAAACAATTGTTACATCTCGTCACTTTCCCTCTGTATTATGGAAACATTCAAGGTATTTATTACAACTCTCGTCACTGGGTCCCAATACAACCACATATCCCACGTAACCGTTGTTTATAAATACTGTCTGGTTAATGAAAAGGTTGTCTCCGTTTTCATAACCAAGTTTAATGCTGACTCCCTTACAGGTTCTGCCGCAAAATGAAGGTGAGACTTCTTTGATCTCAACATCTTTTGCTCCATAATGCTCTCTCAGTCTCTCTTCCACATTCTCATCAGCTAATTCCATTGCCGCCATAAGCGGTATTGATTCAATAAGCTGTTCATTTTCTATTCCGAAATATTTCAGTCTCACAAGAACCTGACCGTAATTATTCTCTGATACGACTCCGGCACCCATCTCGGTTCTTAATTCTCCGGCAGCGAGATCTTTGGCGAGTTTAGCTTCAAAATTATCTGCCTTGGCACCATCGTTTCGAGCAACTTCCTCTACACTTAAGTACCTCATGTCTTCAGGCAGATCAAACTCGATGCCCAGAGCATTACTCACATATGTGTCACCGTTATAGTTCGGAAAAAGATATTCCTGTGGATCAACTGTATTTTCACGATTCTCGGCCTCACTGGGTCCATTTGAACTAGTAGGCACAATCTTGGGAATAACCCGGTTTTTATTATTCACGGTTATAGTCTTATCAGTAGCTTCTTTCGGCATGCTCTTCAAACATGCACTCTTGGTCTCCTCAGAATCATGAAAACTTATGTGACCAACCACCGGATACATCAAAATACAGGTAATCACAGTAATACAAGAAATAGCGCATAAGTATCTGTGATTAGCATCTTCGCGGTTAAATATCTGCTTCCTGTTCCTGAAATAAAAATAGTTAAATACGATCAGCGCTGTATATACCGCTATCGTAATGTACTCATCTTTGATATCGCCAAAGTTTTTCGTATACATAACACAGCGAAAAACCGAAAGCACTATCTCAAATAAGTAAACAAGAAGTAAATATTTTGGTGCAGAAAGACATTTCTTTCTCAAACCATAGTGTACAAAGAAAACAAATGCCACCAATGAAATATTTGCCAATACATCAAAATATAATGCAGATCCCAATCCATTAGTGGAGAAAGAAAACAATATAGCTACCAGTGCCGATATCATCATTCCCGGCAACTGAACGTATATCAGTATCTTGTACCACCCCAATCCAAGCGGTTTGTCTTCATTTGCCTGCCACCGGTCTTTAATCTTTTCTGCCATTTGAATAGGCACATTTCTAATCTGTGCGTCCATTCCACATCCCCCTGTCATATGTTCTCCGGTTATATATGGAATTATAGCACATTGTTAATTTTATGTAAATAAAATAAATTTATCTTTTATCACTTTTTTGCAATAAAAATATTCAGAGCTTGGCACATTATTATCAATCCGCATGATTACTGCCGTTTATAAAGACAGGGCAAATGTTCAGTTTCTCTTTACAAAGAAAGATAATTTCATACCACACTATATATTGTTGTAACATTCTTGCAAACCACAGGATAATGAATCAGAAATGATTCAGGATAATAATCGAATAATGAACTTTATGAAATATCTCATTAACATGCGTTCAAGGCAATACCTTGTTCATAAGCCGCAGACTTCCAGATAAAAAGATGCACTTTTAACCATTTTATCTGGAATTTTCACTATCTTCATCGCAAAATTTCTGCAAAGTTCCAGATAAATAACAGCATATACAACGCTTTTATCTGTATTTTTCGCTATCTTCCTCCCAGAATCCCCGCAAAATTCCGTGAAATTCCAGATAAATAATGGCAATCGCAACGTTCTTATCTGGATTCATCACTTCTTCTCCACCAAAATCACCACAAAATCCCAGATAAATAAAAGCAATCGCAGCATTTTTATCTGGATGTCATCTCGTATTCAGCAAAAATTAACTCCCACATTTCTGCGGGAGTTAACATTTATCTCTATGAAATTAGGATCAATAATTCTCTGCCTTCTTCTCGAAGTAGCTCTTAGGATGATTACATACAGGGCACATCTCGGGAGCCTTAGGTCCTACAACGATATGTCCGCAGTTTGAACAGATCCAGATAGAATCTCCGTCTGATGAGAATACAAGATCTTTCTCGATATTCTCAAGAAGCTTTCTGTATCTCTGCTCATGCTCCTTCTCGATCTCAGCAACCTTTTCAAAAAGGAATGCGATATCATTAAAGCCTTCTTCACGTGCTGTCTTGGCAAAAGAAGGATACATCTCCTGCCACTCATGTGCCTCTCCGTCTGCTGCAGCTGCAAGATTGTCGGTAGTTGAACCGATTCCTGTAAGAATCTTATACCATAGCTTAGCATGCTCTTTCTCATTAGCAGCAGTTTCCTCAAAAATCTTGCTTATCTGAACATAGCCGTCATTCTTTGCCTTAGATGCAAAGTATGTATATTTATTTCTGGCCTGTGACTCACCTGCGAATGCAGCAAGCAAATTCTTTTCGGTTTCTGTTCCTTTGAGTTCTTTCCTTGGTTCCAAATTTGCCATAATATAGTCTCCTTTTCAATTATTGTGGGTACATATATGCCAACTTTCACCCATATTGCAACCTGTATTCGTATTTTAACATAATAAATATGCATAGAAAAAGGTTATTTCTCAGTTTTGTTCGAGAAATAACCTTTTTTCTTATCTTGCGGTTGCCCATGTAACTCCGTACATCTGCTCCATTATCTTGCGAAGTTCTTCCTTCATCTTGTCACATGCCGAAGCTTCATCAGAGAAGTTGATCACGCCGATTCTCTCTTTCTTATCCTGGAAGAATACAGCCCAACCGTTTTCTGTTTTATCAAGACATACACGATTCTTGTGATGTCCGCCAACCTTATATAATTTCGAAGGAACAAGATGTTCCTTAAAGAATTTCTTCAATTCTTTGGTGTTCATGGTATACCTCCAAAAGCATGTCGATTCAATAATCGTTTGATGTAGTTTTCATTACTACATGAAGTATACCATCATATTCTCTTATTTACAATAGCAAAATCTTATTACATCGCTGTATATCCGCCATCAACAGGAAGGATAACTCCGTTGACATAGGAACTTGCAGGCGCCGAAAGGAATATTGCTGCGCTGTCCAGCTCTCCTTCTTTACCGTAACGCTGCAGAGGGATCATTGTACGTGCATACTGCTGGAAGTATTCGCTGTCCAATGTCTCCTTAGTAAGAGGTGTTTCAAAGTATCCGGGACAGATTGCATTAACTGTGATTCCCTTATTTCCCCATTCGGAAGCCAGCGCTCTTGTAAGATTGACTACACCGCCCTTTGCAGCATGATATGCAACTGCAGGAGCAACGTTATTTCCGACAAGGCCATACATTGATGAAATATTAATGATTCTTCCGTACGCAGCGGGAAGCATTGCTTTTTTGGCAACAGCCCTTGCCATCTTGAAACTTCCTGTAAGATCAATGGCAACTTCGCCCTCAAACTGAGCATCTTCAACATCCTCAGCCGCTGTAGCACCTGAACCTGTGCCCGCGTTGTTAATAAGAATATCGATTCTTCCAAATTCCTTCATAACAGTATCAACCGCACTGTTTACATTCTCCGTACTTGTGATGTCACAAGGAACACCGATTGCTTTTACCTTATAGGTCTCGCTGATTTCTTTTGCGACCTCATCGATAAGATTCTTACGTCGTGCGACCGCCACAATATTGCATCCCTGTGATGCCAATGCTTTCGCCATTTGAACACCAAGTCCCGAAGAACAACCTGTGATCACCGCAACTCTACCCGACAGATCAAAATATTTGTTTTCCATAATTTCCAATGTGGTCCAATCATCCCTTGATACTGAACCTTATATATTCAGGAAGCACTCCTCCTATCTCCTCCATGCCGTTACCTTCCGCAGAACTAAAGAACATCAATTTATAATCATCCTCTAGATAATCATGCTGTTGAATGTATACTTCCTGTTCAACATCTCCTACTTTCCTTCCAAATGTCCATACAAGTCTTCTTTCACAACGTATATACTTAAATCCCTTTTCAGCAAGTACTGTTCCTATTATTTTTTTGATTATCCTTGTTTTATTCATAATTGCAAAACCATATTTACAACTTATAAGTAACTGTATCTCTTGCCCTACCCCAAACTACAT
>JAGAAO010000015.1 GCA_017615275.1 Butyrivibrio sp. | reverse complement strand
GCGTAGAGGAAAAGGGATCCTGCCGTGACCGGCAGGATCCCAATCTTTTTATGCTGCTATGATCATTTAATTAAACAATAAAGAACAAGGAACTTCCGCTCTCGGGCTTCGCCCTCGCCGGAAGGACGCTCAAACTAATTTCGGTAAAAACATCAATAAGTTTTCGCAGTCTCTTCACCGTTCATAACGCGGATAGCGCCCTGAGCGAGTGCAAGAAGCTCGTCCTCTCCGGGATATACGGTTACGGGAGCAATCCACTCAACGCGATCCTTGATAGCGTTTGTGATAACTTCGCCGTAAGCGATTCCTCCTGTGAGAATGATCTGATCTACTTTACCCTTAAGAACAGTAGCACTTGCACCGATGTTCTTGCAGATCTGATAGATGAATGCGTCGCGGATAAGATTTGCTTTCTTGTCGCCGTCTGCACACATCTGATTAACTTCTCTCATGTCGTTGGTTCCAAGATATGCGTTAAGTCCGCCTCCACCAACGATCTTCTTCTTCATCTCGTCGTATGTGAACTTTCCTGAGAAGCAAAGATCAACAAGTGCCTTTGCGGGAAGTCCGTTTGCTCTCTCGGGTGAGAATGCACCGTCACCGTTAAGTGCTGCGAATACGTCTACCATCTTGCCGTTATTGTGAACGCCTGTTGATGTACCGCCACCCATGTGAACAACAATAACGCTGATATCTTCATACTTTTTTCCAATCTCTTTTGCGTATCTTCTGGCAACAGCCTTCTGGTTGAGAGGGTGATCGATAGATACACGCTCAATGTCGGGAATACCTGAAATACGAGCAACCTCGTCCATCTCATCAACAACAACGGGATCTACGATATATGAAGGAACGCCGATCTCATCGCCGATCTCTCTTGCAAGGATTCCTCCGAGGTTAGATGCGTGCTGTCCCTGAACACCTTTTCTAAGATCTTCAAGAAGTGCATCTGTACACTCATATGTGCCACCCGGAATAGGTCTGAGAAGGCCACCTCTTCCTACGATTACATTAAAAGATTTAATGTCGATATTTTCATTCTTAAGGAAATCAAGAATGATGTTCTTACGGAAATCTTTCTGATCAATGATTGTTGCATACTGATTGATTTCCTCTGTGCTGTGTCTTAACGTTTCTTCCTTGATGAGTGTCTCATCTTCGAAGATACCAACCTTTGTAGATGTTGAACCGGGATTTATAATAAGACTCTTTATCATAATATTTTTTCCTTTCCGATTTTTAATAATATGGAACTTACGCTCTCGCTTCGCTCGCCGTAAGACGTTCGAACCAAACTCGAAAAAACCTCGCTAGGTTCTCTCAGCCAGCCACTACAGCTGCCAACGCAATCGAATTAACCTTAACCTCAACAGAATCAGATCTTGATGTAAGGATTACTGGTGCCTTTGTTCCTGTAAGGATATTTCCGTTCTTAACTTTTGCAAGTCTTACGATAGTCTTGTATGTAAGGTTTCCTGCGTGAATGTCAGGGAAAAGAAGGATGTCGGCATCTCCGACGATCTTTCTGTCAAGAGCACCTGCCTTGTGCTGAGCGGCCTCAGGATCGATAGCAAGATCCATTGAAAGAGGTCCGTCAACGATGCAGTTCTTGATCTCGCCTGCTTCGTTCAACTTAGTGAGCTCAGCTGCCTCAACTGTAACGGGCATCTTGGGATTAACAACTTCTACTGCTGCAAGAGGAGCAACCTTAGGGCAATCAACACCGCATGCTCTTGCAACGTCTACTGTATACTCAATGATGACTTTTTTATCCTCAAGAGTCGGATAAGGCATGAATGCAACGTCTGTAAGGAAAAGAAGACGATCGATACCGGGAATCTCAAATACACATACATGTGAAAGAGGACGTCCTGTACGAAGTCCGACTTCCTTATCAAGAACGCTCTTAAGGAAATCTCTTGACTCAAGAGCACCCTTCATGTAAATATCAGCTTTTCCGTCATGTACAAGAGAAACAGCTGTGCGAGCGGCCTCGATTGTATCCTTAACATCGATGATCTCATAATCTGCAAGGTTCATTCCAACCTCTGCTGCCTTCTTCTCGATTTCATCCTTGTCACCTACAAGAATAGAGTCAACAATACCTCTCTCCTTAGCCACCTTAACAGCCTCAAGAACGTGTGTGTCCTGCGCTACCGCAACAGACATCTTCTTAGTCTCAGCTGTCTTAAGCTTAGCTAAAATGTCATCAAAGTTCTTACTCATGATATCAAAAACCTCCAAAAAATTTATATTACATAATAATTGCCTAACGCCATATGTCAAAATTTTAACACTCAGCTGTTATAAATGCAATATACTGATATAACCACCCTCGCCAAGTGCTTAGCTCACGCGGAGCTTTTTTATTGAATAGGAATTTCCTATTCAATAAAAAACACGACAGGTTATCTCACCTGCCGTGCTTGTAACTTCATATAAACTTAGAAAACGGATTTCTCAGAACCCTTCCATTCTGCGCTGCTTTCTGAGCGCTATGCGCTTTTCGGCGCCTTCCCATTCAGCTCTTTCGCTCTCAGTCTTAACATTGAGACCGTAAGGCACAAGAACCGGAGTATCATCATCATCGATGCACACTTCTGTGAGATACGCCCTGTTGAGAACATGTCTCATTCCGTTGCGTCTATCTTCAACATATGTGTCTACTCTTACTTCCATGGAAGTCTTGCCTACATATGTAATCTTTCCGATGATAACGATTATATCGTCGAGCTTCGCGCCCTGCTTGAACTGCATGTTGTCGACAGCAGCTGTCGCTACAGGATTCCCTGAATGTCTTATTGCAACCGTCCCCGCAACTTCATCGATCCACGACATGAGCTTGCCGCCAAACAGCCTGTTCTCGCTATTAATGTCGCCGTATTTAACGACTCTGGTCCACTCTGTTATTGAGTCTTCCACATTCTTTTTGTCTATCTGATGATCCACATGAAATACTTTTGCCATATACCATCCCTCCGATAATAATTATACGCCATTATCGAACAGAATGGTGCACTATTTATGCCGCTTCTTCTATCTTGACCTCATCTTGCTTTTTAGCGTTGAAAATTGGGGCAAAGATAAATGCCACATATAAAAGAGAAACAACAGCATACACGATAACATTTTTCCATGAATACGTATTTCCCTGAATCTGGCCACCAAATACCGGAATAATATTGTTATTCATAAAATGCATAATAACAACAACCCAAATATTTTTAGTCTTCATATATGCGTAACCAAAGAATATTCCAAGCGCAATACAAGTTATAATCTGCATACACGTCATCTGGAAACCTGAATCATCCGAATAATACATAAAATCAAGACCAGCGTGCCATACTCCCCAAATAACACCGCCTAAAACAACTCCGAGTCTTGCTCCGAATTTTTGCTGCAAAATAGGCTGTAAATAATATCTCCAGCCATACTCCTCTCCAAAATACATGATCGCATACACAGGAAAAAGAATCGCCAAAAAGACAATCGCAAACCATGTATTCAGCGACAAAAACATTCCGTTATACTGTGCAAACAATCCCGTCTCTTCCTTTAAAACAAACTCAGAAATAAAACACGAAGAATACACCCTTATAACAAAAAGGACAAAAAACACTGCAATCAACACCACACTCAATGCAATGTTATTTCTGCTAAGTCCTGCATTCTTTCTCTTCTCTTTTCCACAAGTCCAAAAAAGAATATACATAATCGCACCGAAAAGCATAACAATCATATCTGTATATGCCACCCATTTGGGTAAAGATGCCGCCATATAATCTATTGTAGATTCCTCTAAAAGCACCGAAAGAATCGACGTGATCGTAACCGCCACTGTACATAACAGATATACCGTAAATCCAGCCTTTGGAAGTTTCTTTTCCTTATCCCCAAACAATAAAAGTCCCAAAATAACACCACAAGCAGGGTAAAACATCTGAGCTTCCACAAGCGCCGTACCGTCTTTACCCATTCTTGTTCCAATGAACATGAATATGTTAGTTACAACCACCATCCCGAAAGCTACCGCCAGAAAAAGTACCAATTTTTTCTTTTCGTTGTTATTCATTTGATCCTCCACACAATACTTTTTTGTTTTTCATCCCTACACGCTTTGAAAGCTCTCTTATATAACTCCTACCAATGTGCGTTAAAAAGGCAGCTCGTTAATACGCTAAAGAACAAATCATCAAAGAGTATACCACATACCTAATGCGTGCGGAGGATTTATGTATTATTTCCTTGGTTTTCCGTTCCTTCATTTTGGGCAATTTTCCTGATAATGATACGTGTCAAAAAAAGTGCAGCGATTGAAAGTACTCCGTATATCAAAAGAATGCGGGTCATATATGCCATATCTCCTCTTTGGATCTCCGAAGCTTCGGCAAGGCTTATCCCCTGCTCTTTATATTTCATATTACCAAAAAACATTTTTATACTACTAATTCCATTGTTTACCAGGTGCACAACTATAGGTGCATATATACTTCCGCTTGCTCTGTAAACATATGCAAGCAGTATTCCAGCAATCCACGCAAAACAGAACTGATTTAAATTCATATGAAACACTCCGAAGCAAAATCCTGAAAGAATCGCTGCACCTGCAAAAGGAAGCACTTTTACAAATTTGTTATGAAAAAAGCCTCTCATTATTATTTCCTCACATACAGGTGCAAGTATTGCAATTATAATGAAATACAGCAAGACAGATTCTCCGAGCAAACTATCCAACAATTGCGCCGAAACATCGGGAACAAACAATTTAGACAAATTACTCACAAATAAAACCATCGGCCGAAATACAATTCCCAAAAGCACCGACAAAAATACCGTGCTCATCTTGATCTTCTTAAACCTGCATTCCTTCCACAGATTCTCTCCGTGGCGCTTGGAATACCAAATTAGGATTGCGATAATAACCATATATCCTATCGGATTTGTTACCATGCTTATTATTCCGATTCCGGCTCCATTCAGAGACATAAAGATAACGATTATCCCGGTCACAATGATTTCAATTAAAAGTGCTCCAACAAATAAAAGTAACAATTTAGCCAATTCTTTTTTATTTATTTTTTTATTCATCTTATTCTGCCTTTCTGTTTTTGTCCCGATATTTATATTTAAATACCGCTCTTGTATAAATCATCATTTCCATAAGCCATGCAACTAATACAATAACAACCGGAAAATTTCCTGTATCAAAAGATATCTTTCCAATAAATGCTATAAGCATCAAAACCGGATTGATATAGGAAAGCCCCTTGAATACATCATGAGTTGCTCTGTATATTATCATCTTCTGCCCCTCATCACGGCTTTCAAAATATTTGCGCTCGAATCGCAGATCCAATACATGTATTCTATCTTCACAATTAAGCTTTTGTTTGAATGACATCATTTTCCCTCTCACGATATATATCCATCCAAACATACAAGAGAACAAAACCGTATGTATTATCCATGCAGTTCTAGAATCTGCGCATCCCTCAATATTACTGAAGTCCAGCATCCACAGCATGATACCCGCAATCACTGTAAGCGAAATTATCGAACCGACAATATCCAAGCAAAACTCAATCTTATTGATCTGCTTCTCATCTTCACCATCCCAATTTTCCGCCAGCTTCTTACTCTTTATATATAAGCCTATGCACAAAGAACACATCACTATGTTCAATGCCAAATAAAAATGCAATGCATATCGCACAAAAACATCACAGACCGAAACCAAACAGGCTTTGATCATTCCGTTATCCATTACAGTTCCTGAAATATAACCCACCAATGTGGCAAAAAGCGTAAACGCTATAAATTCAAGCACTATCTTAAAATTACTGTCTTTTCTTATATTCTTTTTCATATCATCAATCTGCATATCTTTCCCTCTGCATATGTTGGTAACATATACCCATCAACTTTCATCCTCAGTGTACTCAAATACTTCTTCAACAGTTACGCCGCATGTCTTCGCAATCTTAAGCGCAAGTGTAACGGACGGCGAGTAATCACCTCGCTCTATCTGGCTAATCGTCTGCCTGCTGGTTCCAACACGCGCGCCCATCTCCTGTTGATTCACTCCAAGCCGTGCGCGCAGCTCTTTGAGATGGTTCTTTAATGGCATTCCTCCGCTTCCTCCTTTACATGACAACTATCATTATCATTATGACAAGAATACTTGTCATCTTTGAGCATATTGTATCTTATGACAAGAATACTTGTCAATATATTTTCATCTCTTGTATTTTTTAAGTACATATATTACTTCGCTAATCAAGGTTATATCTACATTTCATCAGCAGACGGCACAATCACATGTAACTTCAATTTTTGACTTAGGAACCTTCAAATAGGATAAAGGCATGACGAAAAAAGCCGGTCCCTAATATAACCATAGGGATCGGCTTAATACATTTTTTTACCCAACAAGCCATTTATGTTTTTCTACAGAAACAATAATCAATATAACTTTAAAAATCTTATTACTTAATAATTTTCTCATTACTCAAAAACATTCTGCCTTTCCTTAAAGAAGTTATAAAAATACCTAACATTCTCAAGCTCATACCACTTGCAGACTCTGTAATCACTTATATCCAGATTATATATTTTGGCATTAAGCGTGCCTAATAAAAACGGCGAATGTGTAGCGATGATAAACTGACATCCAAGAAACCTTGCCATCTTGTTGATTTCCTCAGCCATTGCAACCTGATTGGCGGGAGAAAGAGATACTTCCGGCTCATCAAGAAGAAACAGAGCATCCGGCGTTATCAACTCTTTTAATATCTGTAACGCCGTCTCACCGTTTGAATACTTCTCCTGCGCAAACACTTGGGCAGCCATCTCCTTTTTCCCCTCATACGAAGAAAGATACCTCTTCGCCTCTTCACGCTTTTGTCCCTGCTTCATGCGATCATAGAGCATGTCACCTGCCAAAACGTCACGCTGTTGGATTTTCTTGATTTCATAGAGGATATCTTCGCTCTTTACGTACATGCTGTTCTTAGGAACCCCGCGAAAAGTTTTTCCTGTATTCTCATCTTCGCCAAGATCGTAAGAACACTCACTGTTGTATTTCAGCGTGTAGTCAATACGCCCAAGACCATTCGCGGTCACATGCTCACCGCCTTTCAGCTTAAGCTTGTTTGCCATGATATTGAGAATCGTAGACTTTCCCGAACCGTTATTTCCGTACAGCACCGTAATATCCGAAAACACAAACGGTTCCGGATCTTTGCCCCTAAACACGCTGTATGGGTATATATGCGGGCAGCTCTCTTCCAATCGCTCACTGCTTAGTTTAAAGCTCAAAAGATACTTCATAGTCCGTTAAACCTTTTCAATCTTATTAACTTCGCCGTCATTGCTGCGAATGATTCTTCCCTAATCACCCGCGTTTTTTAAAAAATTCCACTAAAAAGCTTACCATAACCATCTGTGCGTGATAAGCTTTTTCTTATGGAAATACAGATTTTATAAGTGTTTCCCAAAAGTTATCACCATTAGAAAGTTAGGGAACAAAACTTGAAAAAAAGATTACAGAAAATTCTTACACTCTCGCTCTTATCATTATGCTTAACTGCATGTCACGGCAATACCGAAGAACCTAAGAAAGATAACTCTTCGCAGGCAGAAAGCTCGGTAAATCCCAACACCACTGACGAAACAGAGGAATATCCTTTGTTTTACGAAAAAGAATCGCTCTATTTAGTTGACAAAAACGGTAACAAAAAATGCGATCTTTACGAAAAACTCCAACTCATACTAAGACAAAACGACATAGACCCTGTGCAACTTTACGTGGAGGATTGTTATTTCATAAACGGTATCTGCTACACCGAATTATATTCAGAAAGCGCTTCTAATTGCGGTCTATTTGCAATCGATATAAATACCGGCAAACTTGAAAAAATATCAACAAACACCAACATAGATTACATCGATTATTACAAAGGTAAGCTTTATTTGGGCTTTTATGAAGACGATGCCCCAAATACCGAGTGCACCATAGAAATCACAGATGACTTTTCTTTTCCTACAATAGCAAACGAACACCATGAGATATTAGACTATACACAGGAATATGACATAGAAAAAAACTCTTACTGCATATATTCACCCAAAACAAATTTTTCATTAGCAAGAACTCTTGATGAAGCAGGATATATTATCGCTTCAAGATACAATAACGGAGAAAAAGAATATATTAAGATTTTTCCTGACGGAACAAGTGAAGAGATCAAAGAGTTACATGGCAAAAACGGTAACACACTCTACTACGACAAAGATACTGTTGTTTTTGCCGGCGGCGAATATAGCACTATTGAGTATGCCACTGATATTTACACCTTGGATTTAAAAAGCGGCACCCTGGACCACTTAAATATTGAAAAAGATAAAATAATACAACTAACAGACAACAATCTTTACCATACAGTAGATGACGGTTCGCTTTACGCTTTTGATCTTAATGAAAGAAAAGATTCTCTGATATATAAATTTGAAAAAACTGCCGGAGTATATATCGATCCCAAATATCAATATCAGATCATAAACGGCAATATATTTGCCTGCGATATGAAAGCTCCGGAAATACGGTGGTTCAGATTAACAGGGTACGGAGAAAATGCTTCAGTCATTGATATTGATTGCCCTGTCGAATCCTTCTCCGCATATAAAATCGGTACTATAACATCCTATAAGTGCGAAACAAACTGCCCATTTTGCGGCAAAAAAGTATTATACAGTAGTTATGAACTTTTTCAATTAGACGAAGGATATTCCGAACACACTTCAAAAATCAATGAAATGCTCAAAGAAAAAAAGAATCAATTTCTAAACGACAATTCAGAAATTGAACCTTATATTGAAGCTGAAAGCGATTGCGAAAACCATCGTGACCCGTACAACTTTCTTGCAAGCAAAGAAGAATCCGTATCAGCAGCCAATATATATAATTCCCGTTTCCTGGTAGTAAACATGAGTTACTGGTGGGAGGCCGGCGGACCGCATGGATATTATCACAGCGATATTTATGTATTTGACCTTTCAACAGGTGAAGAACTTGGTATAAAAAACTTTTATCCCGGTACTGAATCAGAATTTAAAGCCTTAATCGCAGAAAAGATAAAAGAAGATTATAATGAAAATCCGCGTCATTATGAAGGTAGAACAGAATCAGATGCTTATGACTCAGCATACAGTTTAACCTCTTTTGACTCCACAAGTATCGGATACTATGGCGACCACATAACATACTGTTTCAACGTATACGAAATAGGTTCCTATGCCGACTCCGAATATCTTGTTGATGTAACCTGCGAAGAATTAAACGGAAATCCTGAACTTACCAGAGTAAGGTAATAACAAATAGCCGCTTGCTACGTTTTAGCACATGATATAAAAAAAACTTATTGCAACTGATAAATTTAATGAAATGGGCAACTCTGATTTTATGTGATAACATTTGAGCGAACTGAATCAGAGAAGCTGACTGGAAAACCAGAGGTATTTAACAATATCTCTGGTTTTTTTCATTATATACACATTCAAAAGGAGGAACGTATGGGCAGGATATACGAATCAATCGCAGAGCTCATAGGAAATACACCACTTCTGCGATTAAACGGTTATGTAAAAAAGAAGCAGCTTCCTGCGGACATTTTGGGGAAAATTGAGTATTACAATCCAAACCAGAGCATCAAGGACAGGATTGCATATAACATGATAGAAACGGCAGAGAGGGACGGAAGCCTCAAGCCCGGAGGAACCATAGTTGAAGCGACAAGCGGCAATACAGGAATAGGTCTCGCTGCTTTTGCAGCTATCAAAGGCTACAAATCCAAGATCTACGTTCAGGACAACGTAAGTATCGAGCGTTTCAAAGTAATGAAAGCCTTCGGTACGGAAGTCGCCAACATGAGCGATATTCCTGAGGTAAAAAAGGCACTGGATGAAAACCACAACGACTATGTTGCCGGATACGCAGCATTTTACAGCGAGTTATCCGCAGGTGATGACAACATCTTCATAGTTAATCAGGACGCCAACCCCGCAAACCCTGACATCCACTACAAGACGACAGGTCCTGAAATCTGGAATGACACAGAGGGAAAGGTTGATATCGTCGTTGCAGCTGTAGGGACAGGCGGAACCGTCACAGGTGTAGGCAAATTCTTAAAAGAAAAGAAGCCTTCCGTTCAGGTTATCGCCGTACAGCCTGGCGTAGGCTCAATTCCCTCTGAGGAAAACCCTCATCCCGAAGAGATTGCAGGCGTACATCCCTTTGAAGGCATACCAAAAGAGTTTGTGCCTTCCAATCTGGACAAAGCGTACTACGACGAATGCTTCCCCGTTGAAACTGCAGAAGCTTACGAGGCAGCAAGAGAGATTGCAAAGACAGACGGCATTCTCATAGGCGCATCATCAGGAGCAATACTCCACGCCGCAACACAAATCGCTCAAAGGAAAGAGAACAAAGGAAAGACAATCGTAGCGATTTTCCCCGACACCGGCCTTCGCTACTTATCAACAAACTTATATCAGTAATCTTTTTTATTAAAAGAAAAATAGAAGGAGTGCAAATGAGAAAGACATTTATTGCAAAAAAAATAGGCAGCGCAGCTTTGATACTTACACTTGCCATGGCAAGTCTTGCAGGCTGCGGAAATAAAGCTGCTTCAAGCAGTGATTATAAATACGGAAAGATACAGATCCCCGGAAAAGACGGAGCTCTCTGCGGAGCGCCTACATATGTAGCCTATGAAAAAGGCTTTTTTGCCGAAGAAGGATTTGATGTAGAGCTTATCTCTACCGACTTCGAAGCCAGAAAGATCGGACTTAACAACGGAACTATCCCAATGGTAAACGGTGATTTCCAGTTCTTCCCTTCAATCGAAGAAGGTGTTGGAGTTAAGGTTGTTGACGGCTTCCACAACGGATGTATCAAGTTTGTAGTTCGTCCCGACTCAGATATTTCCAAGGCTGAGGACCTTCGCGGCAAGAAGATCGGAGTTGATGAGATTGGCGGAACTCCCCATCAGGTTGCCAGTGTATGGGTTGAGCAGGCCGGAATATCCGCTCTTCAGGAGGACGGCGAAATAACTTTCCTTCCTTATTCAGACGGAAACCTTGAGCTTGCAGCTCTTTTAAACGGAGATATAGATGTAGCGGCAATGTGGGATCCCCTTGGATCTGTTGCAGAAAAGGAAGGCAAGGTAAAGGTTCTTTTCGACCTTTCAAAAGACCCTGCGTTTGCAGGAAAGTACTGCTGCTTCCTCTTTGCTTCCAACAAGGTACTTGAAAGCGATCCCGGCAAGGTGGCCGCACTTCTTAGAGCTTATCACAAGGCTCAGGACTGGATTAGCAAGAATCCCGAAGAAGCTGTTGACCTGATCATCGAAGGAAAGTATTCCCAGATAAGCGACAAGGAGCTTGCAGTTCAGCTCATTAAGTCATACGAGTATCCAAGTGCAGAGTCAAGAGCCGCAGGCGAGCACAGCATTCAGGGCGATGTTGAGTACTTCTCAAACGCACTTAACGAGATCGGTTATCTCAAGACGCCTTCAAGCGAATTCACAGAAAAGAATTACTACAAACTGGACGTAAACCAGGAATAAAGGTGGTGCCCCCATGAAACAGGGAAAGAGGGAAATACAAAAATACATACTGACAATACTTTTTACCGGCTTGGGATTTGCAATTGCTATCATTGAAAATCTGCTTTTCCCTCAGATAAGCGACAAAGCAAACTTTGTAAAATACAGCATCGGCGCTTTTAAGCTGGATGGAAACGATCTGCTGCGCATAGTTCTTGTGGCTCTGATCATTGGTTATGCGCTGTTTGGGATCATTGACTATAAGGATGAGGAAAAAAGAGCAGGTTACATAAACAAGGCAGGCTTCCGTTTCGCCATAGGCGTACTGATTGGCGTTCTGGATCTAACAGGAACCAAGTTAAAAGTTCTGCCACAGCCGTTTTTTCCGGGACCCGCGGAGATCTTAAATCCCTTCCTGGAAGAAGGTGACTTCATTTTGACCAACACTCTGTACTCCTTAAGGCTCTATTTCTTTGGCTTCTTATTCGGCGTACTTTTGGGTGTTGGCACAGGAATCCTGATCGGATGGTTTGACAGAGTTTACTACTGGGTTTACCCCGTTCTTAAGATCACGGGAGTTATACCCGCAGTAGCGTGGATGCCCTTTGCACTTACTCTTTTCCCAACTCCGTTTATATCGGCGGTGTTCCTTATAGTAATATGCGCATGGTTTCCCATCGCGTCCCTTACGGCGGCAGGTATCAAGAGCACTCCCAAGGCTCAGTACGAAGCAGCCAAGATACTTGGCGGAAATGCTTTTTACCAACTTTTCCACGTTGCGATACCCCACGCGATGCCCCAGATCTTCACGGGAATATCAACAGCCAACGCCTTTGCTTTTACAACTCTTGTAATGGCAGAGATGCTTGGACAGCCCGGAGGTCTTGGATACTACATCAACCTATCTAAGGTATGGAGCGCGTACTACAAGGTGTTTGCAGCCATTTTGATAATGGCAATACTATTCAGTGCCATCCTCAAACTCATTAACAGGCTGCAGGATTATGTACTGCGCTGGCAAAGGGGGATCGTAAAATGAGCGAAAAAATCTTAACTATAGAGAACGTAAACAGATTCTATGACGACGGAGAACATCAGGTAGAAGCATTAAAAGACATAAATCTTGAGCTTAAGCGCGGTGAATTTGTCTCCATAATCGGAGCCTCCGGCTGCGGCAAAACAACGCTTCTACGCCTTATTGCAGGTCTTGATGAAGCAGGAAATGGCTCAATAGTATTTAAAGGAGCGCAGGTAAAAGAGCCCAATTACAAGCGAGGCTATATTTTCCAGCAGCACAACCTGTTTCCATGGCTCACCGTAGAAAACAACGTAGCTTCAGGTCTTAAGGCCCGCCACGTTTATCGCAAAAACAAAGACAAAGAACGTATTCAGAAATATATAGATCTTGTGGGAGTTACAGGCTTTGAAAAGTCCTATCCTCACCAGCTTAGCGGCGGTATGTCGCAGCGTGTTGCAATTGCAAGAGCTCTCATCAACGAGCCTGAACTTCTGGTTCTTGATGAGCCCATGGGAGCCTTGGATTCTTTTACCAGAGCGGACATACAGGATAAGCTTCTTGAGATCAGGAAGGAAAAGAACCTTACCATGCTGCTTGTGACTCACGATGTTGATGAAGCCATATACATGTCGGACCGTATCGTAATCATGACACCGCGCCCCGGCAAGATCAGCGAGATCATTGATGTGGATATCCCTCATCCGAGAAACCGAGGAGGCGCTGAGTTCCTGACTCTTCGCCGCTCGCTTCTTGACAGGTTTGATCTTGCTAATGCTCATCCAGAACCTGAATATATGATCTAAATTTGGAGGACATAATGAAAAATAAAGTAACTGTTTCAATAATATTTGTTGTTTTAGGAGTTTTAATTCTTTTGGCACCCACAGTAATCTTCCCTGTTTGTCCCGCAGACATGAAGATGCACTGTCAATATACAAAGCAAGCAGAGATCGGTATAGGAATCCTCATCGCAGTACTCGGCATACTAACGGTATTCTTCTCTGAAAAAATAAGAGCAGGCATCAGCATCGCAATCGCAGGCATCAGTGCCCTGGAGATTGCTGTTCCCACAACACTTATAGGTGTTTGCGGAAACAACATGATGACTTGCAATTCCGCTACCCGCCCTCTGCTTGTAGTTTTGGGTGTGCTTGCAATAATTGTTTCTGTCGTAAATTCATTTTATTTATTGAAAGTCAAAAAAGCATGAGTTCAATACATGATTCTTTTCTGCTAAAAAGTTTGCAGAGAAAAAAGCAAAAAAATATCTGTCTGATCTCACTGATCACAATACTTTCTTTTGTTATGATCGGTGGTTCACTCTTCATATTGGTACTGCACAACGGATTAAAGGGAATGCAGAAACGTCTGGGCGCGGACATTATGGTAATTCCCTCCGAGTGCGAAAAAACAGCCGAGAGTCTTCTAATGGAGGGCTCTCGGGAATATTTTTATTTTGACGCATCTGTTGCCGACAACATCAAAAATATCGACGGTATCGACAAGCTTACCAAGCAGTTCTATCTTGCCAGCCTGTCTGCGGATTGCTGCACAAGCAAAGTAGGAATCGTGGGCTACGATCCCGAGACAGACTTTATCATTCAGCCCTGGATTGAAGAAAAAGCAAAGGGCAAGATTGGTAAAGACAAAGCTGTCGTAGGAAGTCAGATTCAGGTTGAAAAAGACAACACAATAAGAATATTCGGACGCTCATATTCAGTTGTTTACAGGCTTGCTGAAACAGGCACCAGCCTTGATACTTCCGCCTACTTTACCATGGATACCGTTCCGCAACTCATTGAAGATGCTCAGAGTAAAGGCATTGAATTTCTTGACTCACAGAAAAACGGAAATGCCATCTCTTCTGTTTTCATAAAACTAAAGCCCGGCGTCACAGACAGCGACGTAGCCCGAGAGATAACACATTCACAGGAGATTGATGTTGACATACTGTATCCCGAAGCAATACTTAAGTCTTTTTCTGAAAACACAGATCACCTTGCCTCAGTTGCATACTTTGTCCTGTTTGCGGTGTGGCTTGCAGTTGAACTTATACTACTCATATCATTCTATATCTCATCAAGCGGGCAAAAAAAAGAATACGCCCTCTTAAGAGTGCTTGGTCTGTCCAGAAAGCAGCTTATCGGTATAATCATCAAGGAGAGCTTGCTTCTAACATTGGCAGGCTTTGCAGTAGGTGGATTTCTGTCTGCCATAACAGTCTTCCCTTTTGGAAGATACCTTGCCAACAACTTAAGGTTTGCATATATAACTCCTACGTTGCTCGAAACTGTTCTTATATTTGTATTCGGACTTGCCGCATCGGTTCTTTCGGGAGTCCTCGCATCGTCAATCCCAATCGCAGGAATATGTAAGCTCGATGAATACTCCGCACTTCGCGAGGAGGAATAAAATGATAGTAGGAAATAATGCACTGAAAGATATCGTTTCAAAAATCGAATATGACACTTTTTCCAAATTGGAAAACATATCCAAAAAGTATACACGCGGAAGTCGCTCCTTCGAGGTGTTTTCAAATTATAATCTCGAGGTCAAACGCAATGAGCTCCTTGTCCTTTCAGGTCGCTCCGGAAGCGGAAAGAGCACTCTTCTCGCCCTCCTTGGCGGATATCTAAAGCCTGATGAGGGCAGCATATATTTTGACGGCGCTGATCTTTCCTCGTTGAAAGACAGTGACCTGTCAAAGCTACACTCTGAGCGCATCGGATATCTTCCTCAGAGTAACGTTATGGTATCGGAATTTACTATTCTGGAAAATGTCATGCTGAAAAGCTTATTGTCTAAGGCTCCGGATTCTGCGGAAAGCACGCCGCTTACTATAGTTAAGGAGAAGGCTCTTTCTCTTCTTGGGCTCTTTGGCATAGAATCCCTTGCGGACAGATATCCTCACGAACTTTCAGGAGGCGAACTTAGAAGAGCCTCTCTTGCAAGACTTTTTGTAAGTAATCCAGATCTGTATCTTATAGATGAGCCGTCCGGAGGTCTTGATAAAGAAGCCACAGAAATAGTCATGAATTATCTTGCAGACAGGGTTCCCGAAGGAAAAACTGTTGTCGTTGCAACTCATGATGATATAGTAAAAAAGTACGCTGACAGAATCGTAGAGATTCAAAAATGAAAAACGGTGCGTTCCTGTATTTCATAATCAGCGCCAACATATCAAAAAGAAACTTAAAGTAAGATAAAGGTGTTTACCATGAAAGAATATTGTATAAAAAATAATGCATCGGAAAATTATGTCATAAGAAAAGCCACTATAGAAGATCTTGATAATATAGCGCAGCTTGAAGCCACTTGCTTTCCTGCTGCCGAAGCTGCATCCAAGGAATCTTTTAAGAAAAGGCTCGAAAGATATCCTGACTATTTTTTCCTTTTGTTTATCTCAGGTAAATTAGTCAGCATGGTAAACGGGCTCGTCACCGACACTCCGGATCTGCAGGATGAGATGTATGATGATGCAGGGCTTCACAATCCCGGCGGTGCCTGGCAGATGATATTTGGCGTTGATACCGATCCTGCCTGTCAAAGACACGGCTACGCTGAAGCTACTCTTCACGCATTTATAGACAATGCAAAGAAAGCAGGCAGGAAAGGAGTTGTCCTTACCTGCAAAGATAAGCTCCTTCATTACTATGCTAAATTTGGATTTGAAAACGAAGGAATATCAAGCTCCACACACGGCGATGTAACCTGGTATCAGATGAGACTTGTGTTCTAAACAGTTTTTGATTATTATGCAGTTCCCTGTGTCATTACAACAGGTAACTGCGTATTTTTCTTTCCAAGAGTTTTATATTTAATGGAGAATCTTCTGATTCCATGGAAAATAAAACATTTCTTCCAACTGAAAAGCCGCATTCTTCATACATATTCATCTTTTTCAATGTCTTTTTTGCATATGTCGAATCTGATATAAGTCCAAAGTGTTCCCAAAAAAATGTCTTCCTGCAAGGAACATTCAAAACAGCAAAATCAGGATAAAGGACATGTCCGTTCCCCATATCCAGAGACGGTTCATAAACATAAGGTATTCGATATCTATCAAACAGATCTGCAATTATCTTTTCTGATTTAGATCGAACTTTTTCTCCCCTAGCTGTTATGTATGCTCCCTGCTCAGGAAATGTATTCTGACATTCCGGATACTTTCTTCGCCACTCTTCTATATACTGCTCATTAGTTGAAATCAGTGGGGTTATCAATTGTTTTCGAGCATCAGAAAGCTCATCGTAAGCCTTTACTATGGAACTGACATCATATAATTTGAGAAAACGATCTATGCGATTGCGTTGGGTAATAAGTGCTCTATGTACGTTTTCATCATAGTCTCTTTGCATGATATCTCGAACATACCAAATATCCTTAGTTTTCACATACTTTCGCTTACCTCCCTCTTGTATATAATACTGGTAACCACTTCTTCGTGTTGATGTGCTTACAGTTCTTTTATCAATATTCTTTTCCTTTCTAAGCCTCTTCTCTGCAAGAGTAATGAGTTTATTCAGCTCATTTAATTGCTTGCCAAGCTCCTCTTTGTATTCTTCTATTTTCTTGCCCTCCTTAATGTGTATTATCCCTTTCAGCATGTTTTATTGAATTTTTTACAGTTTTGAATGTCGACGCATGTTGGACTCAACACGCGGATTGCTTGCCGATCTGGACTTGCGTGTCAGCGCTTTTGTTGTCCAGCACGCAGATTGCTTCTCACTCTAGATTTGCGTGTCAGCGCTTTTGTTATCCAGCACGCAGATTGCTCCCCGCTTTAGACTTGCGTGTCAACGCTTTTGTTGTCCGACACGTGAATTGCTTCTCACTCTGAACTTGCGTGTCAACGCTTTTGTTGTCCGACACGTGAATTGCTTCTCACTCTGAACTTGCTTGTCAACGCTTTTGTTATCCAGCACGCAGATTGCTCCCCGCTTTAGACTTGCGTGTCAGCGCTTTTGTTGTCCGACACGTGAATTGCTTCTCACTCTGAACTTGCGTGTCAACGCTTCATTCATCCGACACGCAGATTGCTTCCAGTGCCTGCATCACGTGTCAACACCCGCCTTTTTATCCACGCACTACAAACATCAATAATCTACATACAAATAAATATCTGGGATTATTGTGACAAAAAGCCACTGAGCCGAATGGCTCCGAAAAAATCAAACAAGAAAAATATACTTCCAAAACAGCCACAAGTCAAGACAAAGCTTCACATGCATGATTATCGCTACTTTCAAGGCTTTTCATGTCAAACAGTCAGCCACACCCGCTCACGACAAAAAAAGGAAATACCAACTAAGGCATTTCCTTTTAAAAAATCAAAATCAGAATCCTTCCATCCTGCGCTGCTTGCGAAGTGCAATTCTCTTCTCGGCGCCTTCCCACTCAGCTCTCTCGCTCTCAGTCTTTACATTGAGACCGTAAGGCACCAGAACCGGAGTGTCTTATTGCAACCGTCCCCGCAACTTCATCGATCCACGACATAAGCTTGCCGCCAAACAGCCTGTTCTCGCTGTTGATGTCGCCGTATTTAACGACTCTGGTCCACTCTGTTATCGAGTCTTCCACATTCTTTTTATCTATCTGATGATCCACATATACATTCTTATCTTTATATAGTCTTACCCGAATCAAGCCATACGACTCTGTCTCCGTATTCCGCGCACTTCTCAGAGTGTGTAACCTGAAGAAAACTGATTCCTTTCTCTATATTTATTCTCCTGAACAATTCCATGATCTCGGCTCCCGACTTCTTATCAAGATTACCTGTAGCCTCATCCGCAAGGATAAGTTTTGGCTCACCCAAAACAGCTCTTGCTATGGCAACTCTCTGCTGCTGTCCTCCGGAAAGCTTTGACGGATATTGTTTTCTCTTTTCCGTAAGTCCTACAATCTTAAGTATTTCATCAAGTTTCTTCTCAAGGCTTGCACGGCTCTTTCCCGCCACAAGCTGCGGAAGCATTATATTATCTTCAACATTGAGATTCTGTACAAGGTTGTAGAACTGGAAAATAAATCCGATATCATTAAGCCTTATCTCGGAAAGCTCTTTTTCCTTGATATTCGATATATTCTTTCCGCATACATATATATCCCCGGAAAAATCCCTGTCAAGACCGCCGATCAGATAAAGGAGAGTTGATTTACCGCTTCCGGAAGCACCCATAAGGGATACAAATTCTCCTTCTTCCACATTCATGCAAACTCCGTCAAGCACCTTGGTTCTGATTGTCTTTTCGGATCCAAACTCTTTTTTTACATCTTTTACTTCAATTATATTCTTCATCGCTCATGCTACTATTATTCATACTTTAACTGATCTGCTATTTTCATCTTGTTAATATCTCTCGTTGTCTTTATCATCGTAATACTGAATGTAAAATACAAAGCCAACAGGAAAACAGCGATTTTCCCGGCGTTTATATATATTTCCGCTCCATTCATCGCATTTAAAGCCTTAAATACAATCACTGTTTCCACAAATCCTATGACCGTTCCGATACCGATTGCTATAAGTCCCGATAACACAGTTTCTTCCAAAAAAAGCTTAACAAGTTTGTCTTTACTCATAGCGGTTGAAACCAGAACCGCACTTTCCCTCTTTCTGCTCTCAAATCCGACGATCTGGTTGCAGTATATACCAACGAGAGACAACGAAACTCCCATGATTATTATCATTGAAAGAAGTGCCAATGAACCACCGGACTGTTCCTTAACCTCTTTCATATAATCATCCATAGTTTTTATTTTTGATATAGTACTGGATGAATAGCTCTTGATAAGTTCAACCGTTTTCCCGGGATCATCTGTTTTTATATAGGCTTTACTTGGTCTGTCAAAGTAGATCTGTTTATACACATCAAGAGGAAGCACAATTGTTTTATTGGATTTATCCGCCATAGCCGAATCAATAATTCCCGCAACCTTGAAGGTACCTCTATAAGGAACCACTCCCTCTGCATCAAAAAGAATATCCGCACTGTCCCCGACTTTAAGGCTAAGCTCCTTTGCTATATTTTTTGCCAAATATATTTCATCACCGTTTATAACATCAGGAATCCCTTTATAACCACGATTAAGTTCCGGATTACCTTCGGTTCCGAATACGTTTATATTTACAAACTCATCATCAAACTTTCTATTGTATTTATTCTCAAGATAGTCTTCTATCTTCTCTTTTCCGACAAGTATACTGTCACCTCTTGAATAATCATATTCAACCTTGTTTACTCCCTCCAGCTTTTCGATGTACTCATACGATTCAATACTTTCCGAAAGCCCTCTTAGAATCACATCCGCATCCGCCGGTAGTATCTCTGTTTCATGTTTCGATGAAGTGACGAGAACAAACAATACCAAACATATACTTGTTGCAATAAATGCAAGTTTTGAACTTCCTATCGCAGTCTTATTGGTTCTCAGGTTTGTAGCCGCAAGTCCAAGTACCGGATCACCACTCTTCATACCGATGTTCCCGATCATCTTTGATACCGCTCTAAGTATGAAAGGATAACCACAAACAACAGAGATCACTATAAATACAAATCCCAAAGCACTTAGAATTACACTGTCCTTATATACCGTAAATATCAGAACACTCATAACACCGGCTATGACAGCGCATATGATCGAAATGACCTTATTCTTCTCTTTATACTTGTATTCCGTATTCTTATTGTCAAAAATTATATCTCTGATAGCCGTATTGGTAGCTTTTATAAGTTCTCTCAAAGGACATAGCATTTCCACTATTATCGCGCCGATGATCACCGCAATCATGACCGGAATTGATACACTTCCAATATCCATATCAAACTCTCTATTTCCGTCAGTTAAAGTAAATATAATATTAAATATGGTATCTCTTAAAGCCACATAAAATCCTGTTCCGATCAATCCGCCGAATAATCCGTAAAACATATTTTCAACAAGTATAACCCTTGCCGTAATGCTTGGTGATACGCCAAGACTTCTTAAGGTTCCGATTGTCGACATTCTGTCGCGCATTATCCTTTCAGAAAGTGTAACCGTAACAAAAATAACAAGCATAAGCGTTATAAGGAACAAAATTTTATAGCTGTTACTTGCCATATTTATCTGATCCTGGACCATCTTATCGCCCATAATATCTAAAACATCGTAACCGGGAAATCTTTCTTCTACCGCGTTGCAAAATTCACCGATCTTCGTCTTATCCAGAACCTTTATATAAACAGTATTGTGTTTTGGTTTGCCGTTATAACACAGTTTTGCCATCCCTTCATCTGAAACAATAGCTGAATATTCCGAATAGAGAAGTCCGCTTAGCTTTGATATCTTCTTGATCTTAAACTCAGAATCGACATAGTTATCGCCGTAGACCTTGAACATATCTCCCTCTTTAAGAGCAAGCTCTTTAGCCATAACTTCATCAATGATTATTTCATCCGCACTCAGTACAACATCTTTGGGAATAAGTCTCATCTTAGAAGCACTCTCAACGTCCACACCTGATATATTGAGTTTTTTCTCATTGTAATATGCGTACATCTGATCGTTACGAACCGTAATATTTGAAGTTTTTACAGAAACATATGTCGCTTCAAAATCGGGAAGCCCTTCCAGATCACTTTCATCTATATTATCCGATGACTCAACAACTACATTTGAGGTTCCGTATACCATATTGAAAACATTCATAAAAATATTTTCCGCACTGTTGCTCATATCGAAAGCCAGCATGCCCGCAAATGCGCATATCGTTATGCTAACCACAAGAAATATTGTCATAAGTGGTTTTGCAAATATATTTCTAAATGTATGTTTTAAAATAACTCCCATGTTACCACCTTTCGACTCTCTTCTCGGGAGCTACGTACATACCGTCTCCCTCTTTTACACCATAGACTTCATAGAACTGCTCACAAGAACCCAATGGCGCATTTACTCTTACAGGATCGGGACTGTGCTCATCACTGTGAAGCTGATCTATTCCGGCTACATCACTTTTGATTCCTCGCCAAATCTCCGCAAATCCTTCATACATTTCAATAAAGTCTTCCTTTTCTTTTGCTATATTGGAAACACACTCAATAGCACCTATATCCGCATAGTTTTCACCAAGTGTCTGCACGCCGTCCACGTGATATACATCCATGATCGTTCGATCATTGTAATAATCGATACACATATTGGCTCTTTCCTTTAATGCTTTTCTGTCTGTCTCATTTAACCACTCCGGGTTGTAATTTCCCTTGTCATCCCAATTGATACAATTGGAATCAAATGCATGACCGACTTCATGCGCTATAACCATCCCGAGTCTTCCGAGATTGCTGTACTCACTGCTCTTCTCGTCAAAAAATACTCCCTCTGTAATACCGCCGGTCATAACCACCACATTGTCCACCATAAAGCACGCATTCACTGTCTGAGGCTGCATGGTATGTCCCCTCTTGGGGCGAGGTCTTTTTATCAATTCTCTGAAATTCTCAATCTTAAAACTCTGCAAATTCTTATATGTATCATAAAAGTCTTTTCCGATCAGATTATCTGTGCTTATCGCTGTTTCAGTGTAATTACCGCCTGTTGTGAATTCAATTGCTTCAAGCTTATTAAGGAGATTAGTTCTTCCATCTTCGGTAAGCCAATCTGCTTTACCTATCAATTCTCTGTATGAGTCCTTGATACTCTCACACATTTCTTTTACTTTCTCATCCTTTGATTCCGGATAATACTTTTCCACATATATTCTTCCGAGATTATCCTCAAGATCTGTTTGAATCCTTACCTTTGCCTGCATATCCGGATTTTCCGTTTTTTCTCCGTATGTGACTTTCAGATTCTTATATTTATTGGAAAAAAACTGGTTGTATTTGTCTATATATTCGATGAGCATCCATGTCTTAAATGCCTCAAGGTTATTAACGTCATCAAGTTTCTCGGCTATACATGCAAGCTGCTCTTTTTCCGCAGCCGCAGCAACCCAATAACCGTATGGATTTTCAAGCAGCAAACCTTTTTCAAAGCTCTTAGTATCAACCTTAAGCTCCTCCATGTCTTTAGCATCTATTGCTTCAAAGCTAAACTGTCCAAATTTCAAATCCTTGCTTTTATAGGCTATATCAACAGCAAGTGCCGCAAAATTGTCTGCTACTTTTTCTGCTTCCTTCTTTTCCGTTCCAAGACCAACCAGAACTTCTTTTACATGGTCTCTTACTCCCGTTCTTCCTTCCAAAGATTCCGCAATATCTTTAATTTTTTTCCCAAAGATTGACTTAATCCCGTTAAAGCCGAAAGTATATTCATCCGCTCGAATCATACCGTCATAGTCTGCTTCAAAATTAAATGCAGGACATATTCCGTAAATCCTTTTAATCTTGCCGAGTACTTCCATGTATTCCTGCTTACTACTTATTCCTTCAATCTCTTTTCTTACATCTTCAAAATCCTTGTCGGCATCACTTGCGCCGGCATCATAAGATACGATCTGATCATAATATGCCGCGATTTTCTCCGCATCAGGTGAAGTGTGAACTTCTTCACTGTTTATCTCATCAATGATTCCAAACAGCTTTTGATCTGCTATTTTGCCGCATTCTTCGAACGAACCGAATCCGTATTTAGGGTCGATATCCGCCTCCCTAAGGGTCTTAGCATTTACATATCCAAAAAAATCATCCTGAGGACGAATATCTGTTGATACTTTAGTTTTGGTATCTTTTTGAGTTTCACCGCCTGCTTCTTCAGCCCGCACACCGGTTTCGCAAACCGAAAGAGCAAGAACGGATGCAATAGTCAGTCCCACTACAAAACCTTGTATTCTTTTTTTCATATCACCGATCCTTTCATATGATTTTTGTTTCATCTGTCGTACTACGTTAAATATAATACGACTGTCATAGTATTAATACTACGGCAGTCGTATTATGTCAAGACTTTTTTGCAACCAACTCAGCAAAAACTTATAAGCATTTTCATTCTATAAATCGCCAAAGTCGGCTTTAAAAACGAAGGTATCTCGGAATCCACCCACGGCGGCGTGACATGGTATCAGATGCGATTGGAATTCTAAGGCTTGGGAAAATCCTCTCGTTCCCCAAACACCTTGTCAATATAGGAACAAGATTGATAGAATATGAAAAGGAAAAGAGAGCGGCGTTGTCATAAATCAGGCAACACCACGGGGAAGGAACTAAGATGCCAGAGCCAAAGATCAGCGTGATCATTCCGGTATACAATACCGCCAAATATATGGACGAATGTCTAAAAAGCGTGCTGTCGCAGACCTTTACAGACTACGAAGTAATTCTTGTAGATGACGGCTCCACCGACGGCATAAGCTCTAAGAAGTGTGATGAGTATGCCGCAAAAAACGCACAGGTAATCGCAATCCACAAAGAAAACGGCGGGCTTATGTCCGCATGGATCGAGGGTTCCAAGAAGGCATCCGCAAACTACCTTTGCTACATAGACAGCGACGACTGGGTAGATACGGATATGCTCGAGAAGCTCTACGCTCAGACCGATTCTTCTTTTTCCGACAGCGAAATAATATCAAGCAACTATATTGTTGAGAAAAGTAACGAAAAAAGAAAAGAGACTCAGAGCCTTGCTCCCGGCGTTTACACCGATGATTCTCTTAACAAGATAAAAGAAAACATTTTAGGAAACGAAGTTCGTCCCATCACCATGTCGAGGTGCATGAAGCTCATTTCAAGAAAGCTTATTCTGGATAACATCAGATACTGCGACACTTCCATCGTCATGGGCGAAGACGTAAACATCACACTCCCTTGTATCTGTGATGCAACAAGACTCGTCATAACAGACGGCGGCTACTTCTATCACTACAGACTCGTCGGCGATTCCATGGTTCACGGCTACAATCCAAAGCTTCTTTCGAACCTCGAACTTACCGACAAGACTTTCAGAGGAATACTTTCGGACAAAAAAATACCCACAGCCGAATATCAGATGGACCGCGAGTTTGTCATAATGCTGCTTGTGGTATTAAAGAACGAGCTCCGCTCACAGGCTCCGAATGTGACATCACGAGTCAGAGCGATTTTCCTAAGAGAAGATATAAGGAAAAAAATAATGTCCACCAAAGCGGACATTTCATCAAAAGCAAATATACTTTTGTACTTCTGCATGAAGCACCCGGTTTCCCCGGTTATTTTCTTTACCCGCTTCATACTGAAAACATATGATAAAAAAACAAATGCCTGAGGTCATTCTCAGGCATTTTGCAATTCCGCTCGCGCGCGGACTATTTATTTTCATCTACAACAAGACTCTCTACGGCGATCACACATGCCATCACGGTTCCCGCAAGATTTCTGAACGTGAAATACGCATGATCCATAGAATGTTCCCTTGCTCCAAAGTACCACATAAACGGTATCATTCCCGCAAACAACACAGGAAGCAGAACTCCGGTGTTAATCTTTATCTTTTTCCTATTTCTGTACAAAATAACTGCTGCCACTATGATTCCCACAAGTATAGCCGCAAGAACAGGCACTATGAACAGCACCTTGAAGTTGGCAAGTACAGTAGCGAAAAAGCCGTAGTGCACCTCGCCGTTTCCACTTCTGTAAACCACCTGTCCAAGCCCTTCAGCAAGCGCATTTTCTTTTCCACCTGAAATAACAGTTCCGATCACCCACTTAAGTCCCCACATTCCGACGTAGCCCACGCCCCAAAATGCAAGATAAGTGATAACCGCAAGGATTCCCTCCTTAGCGTTTGCAAGCAGATCTTTTTTCCTAAGGATCATATAGGTCAAAAGAGGCATCAGAAACGATACGATCGGATAAGTCAGGAAGTCGGTGTATACCACAACGATTCCGATTATCAGAAAAAATATCGGCGCATCCTTCTTGATATCAAGCTTCTCGTATCTAAGGAGTACGAACAGGAGCGCGATCAACGTAACGTTCATGACCGCAGCATACTGGAAGTTCATAGCGCAGCTAACGGGGTTAAGCACCGCAAGCGCACATGCAAGCGCCACGCCAAGCTTTATATTTCCCGTCTTCAGCGCCGCAAGCTGGAAGATCAAGCCGATCATCACAAGCTGAAAAATAAAATTGAATATCCTAACGCTGTTAAGACTCATCAGGAAAAGGAGCGGTTTAAGCGGCACAAGATATCCGTGCCAATATCTGACATAGTTAAACAAAAAGCTCTCTCCGTCGTAATCTGTAAGCTCCATGACAACATCGTTATTCACTCCAACATAGTCGTGATGCGGCACAAGCGCTGCGTTCTCAAACGGATTGCCACCATCGCCCTCTCCGGGATAAATAGCGTTCGCCAAAATAAATGTCGCATCTGTGTAATCATCAAGCATCGTATATTGATACCCCACCGACCACTCAGGATTCGTGCTCACTCCCTCGTACTGTCCAAGCGAGTTCTTTACATTTTCTCTTATCCTTCCCGTCGGAATCGCATACACTGCCACCAGTGCCAGGTATCCCAGCACCGTTCCCATTAGCAGCGTTAATATTGTTCGTTTTATAAGTGTTTTCGCCATAGAATAAAAATCTTCTCCTGCTTATTCACCAAAAGGTGTAAAGTCAATCTCCCGGTACTTGTACTTTGCAAAATCGAGCGAATCAAAAGAGTATAGTTCCACGTTAGGATCAGTCACTTCTTGTTCTGCGGAGTCATTTTTGTAATACGTGCTACTAATCCAATTACCATCAGAATCCATTCCACCAATCGTATAAAGTCCTTCTATAAAATCCAGTTTTCCGGAATTAAGTCTATAAAAGAACCACAAAGAATCAGCTGCGGAATTTGAGCTTTCATTTTCGATCACGCCATTTTCACACAGATAATAGCGATCTCTTTCTGAGTATGCTGAAATAACGTGAAACAATTCGCCGTCTTTTACAGTAAACATATCATAAATCGCACCGCAGAAAGATGGTGGATAATTCTCGTATTGATCCAAACTTCCGATGAACAATTCACAAACGCCATCGTCATCAATATCTTTTTCGCAATATCCTAACGCTTCATCCTCCAAATAATATCTCCGATAAAAAAGATCTGAGATTCCTGCCGGGAGTTCATATTCTTCATGGGCTCTCGCGTATTTTATCACTTCACCAACTTCCTGAATAAGCTCATCATACAATGCAAATTCTTTTTCAGATGTCTGATCACTTTGCTCATCTTTTGCAAATATATTGGATTTTATGATAAGATCATCACCCGACTTTACGAATGTGATAATCCTGTCCTTAGCATACAAAGCCTTAAGCCAGCCTTCATTATCCGGCCTAAATCTTAGCTCATACAGATCACCTTCTCTTGTTCCGGATACAAATTTACCGCTATACAAAGGCGAACCGTTTTCCCAAAGCTTCGCACTTATCAGGAAAGAATCATATTTCTCATTATACTTCCACAAAGGTACATCCTCAGGCTCAGGACAATAATCAAGTCCTGTATGCTTTTTGATATATTCTTTAAGATCAGATTTTCGTACTACAGAATCGTCCCAAAACCAATGTGGATAATTACCACCGTAGAATTCTCTCTTCTCTTCATCGCTTAAATCTTCTTCATTGACGCCCTCGGAACGGTAAGATATAACCTGATTCCATTTGTAAGCTATAACTCGATCCCATTTGATTTCTTCGGGACTTCTATACTCGGGTAAAAGAAATCCAAAATACTCACCGCCGGTGGCAAACTTCTCTGTAAACTCGTTAAGCTCTTCCTCTGTCAGCTCTACCTTAGTCTCAGTCTCATTCAATTCACCGCCTGACGCCTCTGCAGCTGCTGCACTCTCCTTCGCTTCTACAGCCCCAGAACCACTCTCATAAGTCTTTTTTGCACATCCTGTCATGATAAAAGCTGCCGCCAATATCACCAATGCTGTTTTTAATTTCATTCTGTTTTTACTTCCTATAAATTCCATTTATATCTAACATATTTCAAAGCTATATGCATGTAATCGCTATCACATTCTGACTAATTCCGAATCCGATTCGGAATTAGTCAGATTATAACACCTAATTAGATTTGTTCAATCTGGGGGGGCTTATCTTATTTATAATCGCACTTGACTGAATATAATCCATCAAACAGTATCCAATTATTCCTCCGATTGCGTTACTTATTATATCATCTATTTCTGTGTATCCTATATGCATGATATATTGAAGAATTTCTATAATAGCCGATGTAATTATAGGCACCAAAAGAACCTTACGCCCTGCACACCTATCATATACCAATGCTCCCAAAGGAATAAATAACCAAATATTATTTACTATCTCTCTTCTAATATCATCATTAACAAAAATCTGTCTGTATGACCAAAAAACTTCTAATCTCGCTCCTGAGGCAGCATTTCCTCTATACCACAAAGTCATAATACAAACAAAAAAAAGGTATGCCGCGATCATAATTATCTTTGTTCTTTCTTTTGCAAACAAAGCAATAATGATAAATGCTATCCCTGCAAGAAAAACCACTTCTTGATGCGCATTAAAGAAATTATCAAACCTGATAAGTCTTTTCCCGTTCTTATCAAGATAGAATGTCTTACCATCCCTATATTCCTTGCCATAGTTCATTCTTCCCATAGAAACAGGAATTCCTGTTGCAGTATAATACATTTCTCTTACTAGCACTCCTTCTGCATCATACTCTTTTTTTGTTATTCCACGTCCTTCAAAATTATTAGCAAAATTTCCATTCTTATCGAGACATCTCTCCTCTACGGAATTTCCTTTCTCATCGTACTGTTTCATAATCCCATATTCGCCACTTACCGCTCTGGCTTGGACTCCGTTTGCACTATAATACATATCTGTCCTTGTATTCTGATCATCATCATAAGATCTTCTAATCTCCGCGTATCCCTTGGAATTATCTACAATATTATCATCATGATCAAAATATATGATTTTTATCACTCTTCCTCTGTTATCATACTCCCTCTTGAATCCACAATAACCATATGATATTTCAACAGGTTGCATATCAATGCCACAGTATATATCAGATATCTTCCTCCCTTTATCATCATAAGTATATTGTATAGCATGGTATCCATCCGCCTTTACTGCAGCAGTTCCATTTGAATGATAATAAGCTTCTATCATAACCCTGTCATCTTCTTTTGTAGTTTCTACAAGCAAATCATCATTTCCGACAATAGTCATTACACTAATACATAGCACCCCAAACAAAACAGACCCAAATATAAATAAAGATATTATCTTCTTCATATTCTTTCTCTCCGAGTATCAGCTTCCTAAATAATCATTAAGTACCGAAGACGTAATAACTCCGACACCACGTCTTCTATTATTACTGATTCCTGAATAATACACTCTCCAATCATTTCCAACTTTTACAAATGAAGATCTGTACAATTGCTCATCCCAGGCGCCATCTCTTCCCTCAAGAACCGTTACAGGCTCCTTGTAGCCGTTTTCAGCGCTTCCTTTGGCAATAAAAAGCTTCCACTTCTTTGAAGGACTGTCCGCCCTGCTCTTGCACATCATCAGTATAGCTTGACCATCTGCTATAGACGCCACGTCTATATGCCAGATATAAAATTCACCTTTCGGAAAGCTTATTGAATTCTCTTTTACAAATTCTCTGCCATCATAGGAATAGTAGTCTATGTGATGACCTCCCACATTACTGACAGTAAAGACATTGTATTTATCACCATCATAGATAATGCATGGGGACATGAGCATGGCATAATCTCCCGAATCATTATCATATATGGTTTCCTTCTCACACCAATTGATACCGTCAGAAGATATCTGTCTGTACAACACCTCATGTACCGGTTTTTTCTTTACATTACTTACATATCTGTACCAGCACTCAAGTTTATTTGTATCTTCTCTATAAACAAGATGCGTATCGGAAAAATACCCATCACCCTTTGCATCGTCAATTGGATTATTTTCTATATCATGCCATTTGTACCCATCCGTGGAATACGCAATGCAAGGATTCTCAAACCGATCTATCCCCCAAGGAAAAGTAGTATATGCCATCCAATATTTGTATCCTCCAAAGCCGTTTTCAAAGAAAAGAACTTTGGGATGTGTGACCTGGTCATCTCCAATGTAAGTCCTAATACTTATAGGCCTTTCGGCATTATCACTCACACTTCCAGGCAAATTTTTATGATGTTTGATAGGATTTATCGCACCTAATATATTAAGCGCAATAAGCTGCAAATACGGTTTTAATACCATCTCTTCTCCATCATTTAATTTCAATAGCTATTTCTTTGATAGGTCTTCTCGCAGCCTTAAGGCACTTTGCACCATCTTTATATTTGCCAAAACCTACAGCACATATTATTTCCTGACTATCCGGAATACCAAATTTTCTTCTAAGCGCCGTGGTATCGCAATCTGTTTTGGAAATCTGGAAAATACAATTTCCTATTCCCAGGCTATGAAAAGAAAGAGCTAAATATGCTGCAAATATTCCTCCGTTGATGTCCCACTGTCCGGTTTCCGATGAATCAAAAAGACTCATATCGGAAGTAATAGCTCCAAAATACGGTATATTTTGCAAGAAATCCTGTGATGGTATAGTATTTCTCACAACATCACAGTAGTCCTTCTTAAGTGAATAGTAGAATTTCCAGGGCTGCCTGTTACATGCCGAAGGTGCCATCCTAGCCATTGACACAGCCTCTTCAACCACATCACTGTTAATCTCTTCAAAAGAAAGATCTCTTGCCGAATGTCTTGCATCTACAAAACCGGCAAAATCAATATCTATCTTCTTTGTTATCTCTGACATATCAATGGTTGAATATCCGCCCTCATAGCCTTTACTGGAATGTTCATATTCAAGTTTCAATAAAGAAGCACTGTCATCTTGTGCCTTATAATATGCCTTCAGCACTGCGACAGCTTCATCTTTGGCATAGGATCCCTCCCTTAATTTCGAAAGAATATCCATCAACCTTTTAGCTTTTTCTTTTCCATGACCTTTGGAAAAATCCGAATATCCCATTCCCTTCTCAAGAGAATGGCACAAAATAAGGGCTTCCTTTTCCGGACTGCGCCGAACACGCGCAACTCTGAAAAGGTATCTTAAGTTTATACAGATCATTCCAATCCTGTCGGAAAGCTTTTTTAATGCTCTCATCATCTTATGTGTCCGTGCCCTTTTTTATTCTCAAAATGTTATCTACAGTTTCTTTTATCCTGTTTCTGAATATGGCCGCCATGATGACTGAAATAGCGATTATCAAATACCTTACGCCCCTCATCTTGTATGTCATCAAAAGAATCACACCACAAGCCATAAACACCACACTTATCATAACGATTATCCTTGTGTCGTACACCTTGCACTCTCCATAATTGGCTTTGCATACTTTCTTCATGAAAATGTAATGCACAAGAGCATAAACAATGTAGCATATAAGAGTTGTATAACCTGCAGCATAATACCCATACATTCCGATAAAGATATAATTCAAAACTATATTAAGCCCCGCACCTATACATGTTGCAATGGCTATCAACACTGTCTTGGAATAATAAAACTCAAAGCTTGCAAAAAACATGTACATAAACATGAAGAATACACTAGTGGCAACCGGGGGAATGATCCATATGGCATCATAGTAACTCTTAGGGGCAAATAACATAACCGCTTCCGGGGCTAGTGCCATAAGTCCCAAATTCAACACAGCAATAATAATCATTGAAGTATATGCGATTTTCCCAATCTCTTGTGCTTTACTCTCTTTTATCTTCTTATATATCCATGGCTCTATGGTCTGTGAAAGCGCCATGTTGAATATCTTTACAAGAAGCGCCACCGAATAAGCAAGATTGTAGATTCCCGCCTCTGATTTGCCAATCATCTTCTCTATCATGATCTTGTCAATGCTGTTGAGAACAGACATGGACAGATAATGAGGAATAAGCGGTATGTTGAAAAGAAGCGCTTCCCCCCAGAATCGCCTTGAGAAAAAGACCTTGCCTTTTCTCATCTGCGAAATAAAACAACCTGTAAAAAAAACAACCTGAACCACCGCAAGTCCGAAAATCCTTGCTGTCACTTTGTCCTGAGCGTTGACAACAAGTATCACTCCAACCATCGGCTTTAATATACTTGATGCAACCGTAACCAAAACCAAAGATCTGTAGGATAGATTGACCCTCTGCTGCACAGCCCAAAAATTATAAGCAGAACTTGACCACATCATTACAAAAAGAAGGATTGTCTGTGTAGTAGTAAGGCTTGTCACACCGTTAATCGCATCCCTGAAGATCAGGTATACAATGCACCAGAAGACTTCAAGAGTCATGCAAAGTCCCTGCATGGAAGAAGTGAACTCCGCACTCATTTCCCCGTACTTTACAAGCCTGCTGGTGTACATTCCAAGAAAAAGATTCAGCGTCACAAAGACAGTAACTATATCAAGCCAGGATGCAAATACACCGTAAACTCCATACTCGGCAGAAGTCATAATCCTAGTAAAAATAGGCGTAGAAATAACCGAAACCGCCTTTTGAATAAATGTGCACACCAAAAACCACATTGATGCTTTCACATAAATCGAAAGCCCTCTGTACTTTTCAACCCAATATTTCACAGGTTCTTTTATCATACCCATATCAGATGTCCAATGCTTCCTTTAAATAATCCATGGAACTGTTTCTTTCCGCTTCCATAATGGGATAAATTTCATCATACCTAATCTCTTTATCCCTGAGAAAATCCTTATCTCTGTTTACCACTCTGCTATCAATTCCGTACCTGCCTATTATCTCGGCAAACTTATCATCCTCATCTTTACGTTTTCTTCTAAGAAGATAGAATTCCTTTTTGAAAATGAGTGACAACACAGTTGCATGATAGGAATCCGTGCATATAAATTCAGCGTCCCTTATCAGTTTGACAAACTCATAGGGAGTCCCGGTCTTTATGATCTTATAAGGCGTCTTCTCATCAATATCATGCATCGGAAGTACGACTACCTGCATAACTGTAGCCTCCGAAACCTTCCTGATATAATCCCAATATCCCGGATCGTTCATTACAAAATAGCAGAGAATATAATCACCTGAAACGGAAGCTTCCGCGCTTGCTTTTTCTCCAAACGCTGCCCATTCATCCGCGGTGAGCAGGAAAACAGGATCCGCCACTCTGCTTACTCTTCGCCCTATTATCTCAGAAAGCATATCCGCCACATTCTGTTCTCTTACTGCGATGCTGTACATGGTTCCGATGTATCTGCGATATGCCCGATGATACTTCACGGGAAGCGTCTTTGTTCCCACACTTGATGCAAAAGAAAATCTTTTTAACCCCGCATAGTATGCAAAATCCAGGAAATATGAAGCGGGATATCCCCTGTAGGGATTCCAGATAAGATCACTTCCTGCCACAAATACAGTTTCTTCACCAATGGCTTTTTTCCATTCTCCGGTGTTGTCATAGATCTTTGATATGTAGTTTTCTTTTACAAACTGCGAGAGCGCTTTTCTTCTCTCATCGGAGATCTCATATTTTACAGGAGAAAAAAATCTTCTCCTTCTCTTTTTCATAAATACATTCAACGCTCTTGAAAAGAAAAGTGCAGGATGACCAATGATATACGGCCACACTCTGAACTTCTTCAGGAAAAAGACATTGCATCCAAGCTTCTCCAAAGCTAAAGACAAAGCAATGGCCTGAAGATTACTTCCGTAATTCTCCGTGCCGTACATTGTTGCTATACATACTTTTATCCGCTTATCATCCATTGCTTCACCCATTATTTAATCCTTACGGCTATTTTCTTGTCTCCTTCAATGAACTTATCGTTTGCAAAAACAACAAATGCAAAAACAAACCATGTATCATACTTGTTGTGGCATGCCGTCAAAAAGAGAATGAACGTAAGAAGGACACAGGCAAACATGTTGTTGAACTTTTTCTTTTTGATCATAACGAATATTGTGATCAGTATAGGGATTACAAACATAAATCCCCAGAACACTCCTCCCTGAGCAAAGATATAGGGAAGTCCACAGGAGATTCCATTCTTTCTTGTCATAAATTTAAGAACATAATCTGCGTTACCGATACCACATCCGATTCCGTTGGTGTTGAAAAAACATTTTATACAGGCAAAGACATGGTCTCGTCTTACAGAGAACGACGATGTTCCCATCTTTTTGTTCCAGGACTCTATCACATAGGAATAGGCTGCAAACAGTATCGCCGGAATCAGCATGAGCTTCGTCAGTTTCATCCTATGCCAGTTGGAACTTATATATTTGTATACATACAAAAGTATCAGGAAATAATACCCTGTTGTGGAAACTGTTGAGAAAATGGCTATAAAAAGAATCGCACTCTTAATACGGCTCCTTTTTATAATGCATAGCTCATTTATCATGATGGCAAGACACAAAAGATAACAGAACATGGGGGCTTCAGGAAAGATGGCGCAGTTTCTTGTAAATCCATGTCTGTATAATCTGCCGGGCATAGGATCATAGTAAATATTGTAATAGGACGGAACAAATTTAAGCCAGCTCCATTTGATCTTAATATATCCCGTCGGTGTAAGAAGTTGCGTGTAGTTGATAAGGAAATAGAAAATCAGTGACTCAAGCCCCATAATAGTCATGACATTTACAAATTTAGTTGCCATAGCATCGGCTCTTCCGTTCCTTCTTGATACCATAAACATCACAGAAAAAACAACAGTGGGGATAAAAGCATTAAGATATGCTTCTATAATCCATCCCATGTGAGTTACAGTGTACAAAAATACAGCTAAGATTATCACCAGAAAAGCAGCTACGTCATATCTTGAAAGTATCAGATCAAGACTCTTTCTGGAAATAAGGAGCCATACCATGCAAAGGCCTACAATAAACAGCTTAACTATACTTCCATCCAGCATGTAGGCATCTTCCTGAACCCATATACTCGAAGAAGATATGATAACTGCAAAAATAATGATATATTCCAAGATATCATCTATATGAAATTTAGGTTTTCCCATTCTTTCTACAGTTTCAATACTCATAATTTTCCTTTATCAACCAATAAGAGCTGCCTTTGTATAATTTCCTGCTTTCAGTTTCTTTCCTATCATTACTGCGTTTTCTCTGAGTCGATCGTATTCTTCGAAAGGCATTGTTCCTATCACGCCGCTTATATCACTCAAGCTTTCTATCGTAATCCCGCAATGATTCTTTTGCACAAAATCCGCAATAGCAGCCTCTTTCCACACTATAACAGGAATGCTGCTTGCAAGGTACAAAGAAGTCTTGTGGGGATTATTGATCCTCATATACTCCCCGTACACACCGGTGCAGCTGCCGGCAGATGGTCCGTCCCACACAAGGCCGAATCCTCCTTGTAATTTGCCCGGAAGTTCATCCGGTTCAAACTTGCCCATATACTTCACATTGTCACGATCTTCGTTGCCTTCGTAGCCGGCGCCGAATAGCTCAAACTTAACATCGTTCGGAAGGCTGTAAACATACCCTACTTTTTTCTTGCTAAGGTTTCCTGCGATCACAACAGTATCTTTATGACTGCCATCTGTTCCTATTCTCTCTTCCGATGCAAGATAATCAAATATTTCTATACAACTCATCTTGTCTGCATCTATACCATACAGCACATGAAGTTTCTCTTTCATGACACTGTTATGAACAACTATCTTGGATAGCATCTTAAGTACAGCCGTTTCCTCAAGACTAATCCTTATCTTCTTTTGGAATCCTGTGTCTTTTCTAAGAGAACCTCTTAATGCCTCCAGGTCATGCACCACTCCTGTAACCTTGGCGCCTCGTTTTATCATCTTCCCTACGACCGATTTAAAAAACACAGTGTGGTTCCTGATGGGAAGCTGGATGATGACTTCATCACCGCGACCAAAATCTTTGGTACAATTATTCCACTCCTTACAGCATTTAAAATGCAGAAGAACTTTCTTAAAAACATTCCCCCCCGTGGAAGTTTCATAAACAAGGTCGCGAAGGGTAACACCGGAATTTTCAAGTATCCTCTCGATGTCGCAGCGAGCCTTGGATCCGGCGTTGTATTTAGATTCATGCATTTGTTTTTCACGAATTATATACTTCATAAAAGTACCACTTATCACGCACACGTCACAGCTTGCTATATACCTCTTCAAGCGCACTTCTAACAGCATCTGAGCTGAAATTATCTTCCGCATATTTCCTAATGCCCTTAGGATTATAATTATCTCTAAGACGATACATATCCTGAAATGCCTTGCACAGCCTGCTGCTGTCTTCTGCAGGAACAACTATCCCTCTTCCTTCATCCGCATATTCGGAAACTCCGGAACTGCCTGAAACGATCACAGGTTTCCCGCAGGCCCATGCCTCAATAACAGGAACCGCAAAAGTCTCATATCTGCTAAACGAAACCAGCGCATCAGAAGCTTTTACCGCTTTGGAAAGCTCACCTTTTTCAAGTGTTCCCGCAAAAGAAATCCTAGCATCCCCTTCACATATTTTTTTGACTTTTCCAAATCTCTCGCCTGTTCCGATAAACTTAAGCCTAACCTTATCGTCATCTTTAAAACTCTCCTTGAAGCACTTGGCAATAACATCAAACTGTTTGACCGCGGCAAACCGCCCTACACAGATAAAAGTAAAGACATCATCTTTTTCTGAAAGTCCCTCTTCTATATCCCCCTCTTCAAAAAAACAAGGCGCCGCCACATTTGGAATGACATTACTGTTAACTGCCGATCCCACCAGCTCTTTAATCGAGTTCAAAAGAGCTGTCGAAACGCTTATAAGACAATCCGAATTTCTGACATAGTATCGCAGATTCTCTTTTTCAAAAGCACTTAATCTTTTGTTTAATACCCTTGACCAATGCTCGGTTACAACTATCTTTACGCCCCTTTGGCGGTATCTTTCAACAGCTGCGGTTCCCCCAAGCATGGAAGGATAATGAACGTGTATGACATCTGGAACGCCCGATATATCCTCAGCTTCTCTGTAAACTCTATCAAACCTTTTCTCTTCAAAGCTCTCCAGCCTTATGCCGGTCTTGCCTGGAAAATACAGATGGGAGAATGTGATCACCTTAAGTCCGTCTTCCTCAAAAGTCCTGAGTCCTCTTACATCTTTCCTTCCAAAAAAGCTAAAGGTGACGGAAATATATGTGACATCATATCCACCCTTTGAAAGGAGCCTTGCCTGCTCTAGTTCAAAAGCCCCCCACATTCTGTTGTATACGGTGGGGCAACCTCTCCCCACAACCCATATCTTCATCGTCCCTTCATCCCCCATTTGCCTGAAGATCAAAAACTATATCTCTCACTGATTCTTCTGTTCCGATCAAGGGTTTCCAACCAAAATCATTCATAAACTCTGTTGTATCAAGAGCCGAATTTCTTTTGTCTTCTCCATCGGAAAGGGTTACCTTGGGTTCTCTTCCCGTGGTCTCTCCTATGGTCTTTGCTATAAGCTCCGCCAGTTCCAAAAGCGTACTCTCATCGTTTCTTCCAAGATTATAAAGTTTCTTCCATCCCTGCGGATTGGAAACAGCCATATCAACCAGCGCTCTCGCAGCATCTCTTACATCAAGAAAACAATAGCACCGCATACCGCCCCGTATATTTATAACGCCCTCCGCAAGGGCCTTTTTGGCAATCCTGTTTATTATCCTCTGTTCGTATCCAACACCTATAAGGCTTGCCAGGCGGACATTGGAATAATAACCTTTGTTAAAAAGATTCTCCGTAAGAACTTCACTTTCGTATTTGCCCTTGGCATAGGCAGATTCAAGCGTCACTTCATCGGTCTCTTTGGCACTCTTTGTCCTTACAGATGAATACACACTCTGGGAAGAAATATTGATAAACGCTCCCACACTCACAGCTGCTGCCTTTTGAATGATCTCTTTTCCCATCTCTATTCCTGCGGCCAGTTCTTCTTCCCTTACAAAAGTCGGAAAGAGACAGTTGATAAAAACCGCATCACTATAGGATTGATCACTTTTTAAAAACTCGCCGGTCCGGATGATACGTATTCCTTCAACACCCTCGAGAGAATTGGAAACAGCAATTGTTTCTATATCTCCGCGGCGCAATGCCTCTTTTATGATGTGGGATCCAAGAAAACCTCCGGCTCCGCTTACAATTATCTTCTTCATAGAAACGATCACACCCCAAGTTCGTAATCAAGACCACGAAGCACTTCCTTCGTGTCATGCGGTTTCAGAATAATATTCTTATTATCCTTATCAAGTATCTTGTACAGTTCGTTGACCTTATCGATCCTCTCCATCAGTTCGTCTTTGGCATTCGCTTCCACATGTATCCTGGTGGTATCCTGGATGAGTGTTCCCTCGCAGCCTGCAGGGATACTGTCTCCTTCTCTGTATCTTTTAGCTATGTGTATAAGCCACGGATAGGAATTAAGTTCTTCTTCGCCGCAGTACCTGGCTATATCTGCTCCCGGCTTACCAAGGACATTTATCGTGGCATACCATTTACTAAACCTGGGATCAAACCTGCAGTGTTCGCCCATTGATCCCGTAAGTGCATATTCCATCAGATGTTCAAATGTATTGTATCCATTCTCTCTTTCAAGGATCTGATATGTCTTGCAGCCGTTAAGCCTCATGCCGGCTTCGTAGCAGTACATCTTGTCACCGTTTACAACAGCCTGGATAAAAAGAGATCCATTCTTAACTCCGATTTTCTCAAGCATGTTCCTTATGGCAGCATCATATTTTTCCAAAATAAGATCCGTGTATCTGCTGGGATAGATGTACAGGTCAGGAGCGTTTACATAGCTGTCCTGTTCACGGTTAAAATACCTGTCGTGAACCGCAGCAAGCTGTATATCTCCATCCTGCGCTATATAGGTCATGTTTATCTCATCGTAGGGAAGATATTTTTCCACAATCACATTACCGGATCGTGAATTGGAAATAGCCCTCTTATATGCTTCCTTAAGGCTCTTCACATCGTAACAAGGAGTAACTCCCACTGAACTAGCATTATCAACAGGCTTAACAATAACAGGAAAATCGATGTCCGAAGATTCTGTATCATTTTCATCTGTAACATTGTATTCCTTGGGCACAGGCACACCATACTTCATGCAAGTATGCTTAAAAAAGCTCTTGTCTGTACTCATCTTGAGCTGCTCCACGGAAAAAGGGGCATAGTATCCCATCCTGTCAGCAAGTCTTCTAACAACAGGTCCTAGCCTCTCATTAAATGCTGTAATAACTCCATCTATATGCTCTTTCCTGCACAGACTTACCATAGCTTCTTCATCGTAAGCATCTGTATCGTAAGCGAAATCTGAAAGTCCCTTTAAAAGAGTTCCGTGATTGTAATCTGCAACTCCAAGAAGCACACCGTTTCTCTTTGCTAGGTGTGTCAGATCGGCTGTAGTATTTAATCCCCCTACAAGAAGGAGTTTTTTCCCTCTAAGATCTGTCTTTATCATACATGTTCCTTCATGTCACATCCTATATGCTTCGTATCTCTCCGCATATCTTGAGCCAACATCTATTTCTCCAAATTCACACATCTCGCCGTCTGCAATCCTGACAGCATTTAAAAAGATATTGTTGCCCGCCATGCTGGTATATATCGCGCCCGCAGAAAATCTGGGATTAATCTCGATCATCTTGTAACCTGAATCTGTTCTGAAAAATTCCATGTTGCAGACACCGTTAAGATCTAGCTTCTCCGCTATTGCATCACATATCCCTGAAAGCTCCGGGTCATCGATTATCTCCACAGCTGTTCCGCATCCGTTGGCATTTCTCAAGATCTCTTTTCTCTGGATATAAGCCTTCTGTTCTGTCTTGCGATTCCTAATACAATCTACCGTGATGTTCTCACCTCTTACAAACTCCTGTAAAAGGCATTTAACTCCCACATCCTCGGGATGTATAAACGCATGGAGCTCAGCGGGCGAGCCGATCTTGAAACAGTCCTTTCCGGCAACTCCCTCAATGGGCTTTGTAAAAATGGGATAATCATCTTCCTTGACTGCACCAAAGTCTTTATAACTCTTAATAGCAATTTCCGGGAAATTGCTATTTATCCAGTCAGTAAAGACATCCTTATAATGGCATGTCTTTACAAATTCATAATCGGGAACACACAGCTTAGTTCCTATGCTTTCAAATTCCTCTCTGTGAGCGGATATGATATCCACCTCAATATCAAGAGAAGCAAAGTAATACTCTATGGAATTCTCTTTACAAAAATCAAGAACATAACTAAGATAGTTCTCCCTGTCAATCAAAGGAAATCTGAAATACCTGCCAACATCCAGGGAAGTTACTATCTCCTCTGCATTGTTGATATCAGCTCCAAATAAAAAAAAGTCCCCTGTTTTCTTAAGTTCCCTGACTATATTGGTTGAAGTTATTGTCCCTATCGCAGTGACGAGAACATTTTTCATCATGTTCCGCATTTCTCCTTCTGCATACGTCTGTATACATTCATGCTAATAGCAATACCGTTTTCATCATATCCCACGAAATAGCTGATTCCCTCACCGGAGGCCTGTTTACCGCGTCTCTTAAAATCAAAAGTCATCTTAATGAGCATAAAAAAAAGCTTTACATCAAGTAAGAGTCCAACATTTTCCACATACCATATATCATTCTCATAAGTTCTTTGATATTTACAGATATCTTCTCCATATACATGAATAACACGTGGACACTCAAGCCCCGGTCTTACAGCCGTCCGCATCTTGTGTCTTTCGCACATCCTATTATATATGAACTCAGGCTGCGGTCTGGGACCTATCAAAGACATATCTCCCTTTAAAATAAGCCAGAAATTCAAAAGTTCATCCAAGGACAGTTTTCTCATAACACGCCCAAACGAAGTCACTCTCTGTGAAGGCGGAAGGAGTTTGCCGTCACTGTCGGTCTTCCTGTTCATATTTCTGAACTTGACCATAGTGAAAGGTTTTCCATCCTTTCCTATCCTTGTTTGTTTAAAAAAAATGGGATTCCCGACATCAATAAAAGTGATAACTGCCAGGATCAGATTAATAGGTGTGAGAATAATACAAGCGGGAAAAGAGATGATTATATCGAGAATCCTCTTCCCGTATCTTGTGTAAAAAGAATATTTGGGATGAACTTCCATCGCTGTCTTATTCTTATTGTCCAAATTTCTATCTCTAAGTGCCTTTGCGGCGATGTCTTCTTCGTTTGAAATCAAATTTGAATCATTAACGGTTTTCATTTTCCTTTCCTCAAAGGTTAATTATGTACATATGTCAAAAACTCGTTGTAATCTCGTATATATTCATTAGGATCATAGTATTCTGACGCAGCCACACATAATACCGCATTATCAACTTTCCAAACGAGTTCTCTCCAAAGCCCGGGACTTAATATAATACCTTTTGAGGGATCATCCAAAACAACCGTCTCAACATTTTTGCCGTCATTTAATGAAATCTCAATCTCTCCACATGGGCAGAAAAGTAACTGCCAATTCTTTTTATGAGCATGAAATCCTCTATGATATTCCGCTTCTGTGTGATGAATACAATAAATACGCTTGATTGCAAAAGGAATGTCACGCTCTCCCTCTGCTATAGTTAATCCACCAAGCTTGGGATCCGGATTCATAACCGTTTTAAGATTAATGACGTTATAATCCATAATTATACATTACCTTCCTTTGCCAGACAAAAAATACATATATAGCATTGTATACTATAATTATAATCCATATATAGTATTTTGTCATATAAAAAGGCGCAGATTTTGTACTTTTTTGTACTAATCTTCGCCCAAATTCTACCCATAATCCATTTCTGTGAAGATAAAGTAAAAGCATTTTCTCCTGCTCGATTTTTAACCCCCTCGAATTCGATGGGGTTAAAATTGTTGTTATTAAATTCTTCCCATAAGCCTAAAAACTCAATAGTTGAACGATTTCTAAGCCAGTTTGCAATAACACCATTAGGATCATCTCCATTCTTATATATACCAATGATATATCAATTGCAACACATATCTCTCAAAAGTCGCTTAAAAAGCACCCCATCACTTCTTCCTACAGATATAAAGAAGATGCGTTGAGCTTCCGAGTAATTCTCTTTTCTCCGAAAATGCCAAGTACCACTTTTTAAGCGACTCGAAATCTTCATCCGAGATCTGGAATTCCGGATTCATCTCCATAGAAAGGATAAATCCGTCAGTACCTGTTGTCGTGATATGTTCGACTTTCTTTCCGGTAAAAAGATCTTCAAACTCCGTAACATCATAGCCTGTAAACATCTGCTCTTTGAAATGCCTTATTTTATAGTCTTCTGTGAAGTTTTCTTTTTCTCCGTTTTTCCAGTTTCCGTCCAGATGGTTCGCATACATAAACGCAAAGACTGAGATAAATGCGAACATTACAGTTCCGCCCGGCTTTGTCACTCTTATTGCCTCATCTATTGCTTTGTCCACATCTTCCCTATCATACAGATGATACATGGGTCCCAGAACCAGCGTCACATCAAAGCTGTCATCTTTAAGGTCTGTGAGTTTCGTCGCATCGCCCTGCATGGGATGTATGTTTGTGATTCCCTCACTGTTTTTCTTTAATATCTCGATGTTCTTTTCAACGAGATCTACTGCAGTAACGTCAAAGCCTTCCTTTGCAAGCGCTATCGAATATCTCCCCGTTGCCGCGCCGACTTCAAGGATCTTGGAGTTTTCATCCGCAAATCTGTGGATGTAGTTCATCGTCGTCGCATACTCAAGCTGTCCGTGCCTTGATCTGTCGAGCCTTCCGTCCTCATCTGTCTGGTTGTAATAATCAGAGACAATTTTTTCCCTGCTGTCGGACTCGCTTATCGCATTTATTCTTGTATAATACTTTTTATCATCTTCGTGATGGATATACGCACCGTTGTTAAGCTGAACCTTCAAGCTTGCGGCGTTGTCTTTGTTTACAGAAAGGTATGCCTCATGGATCCCGAGTTCTCTCGCCTTGCCAAGTGCAAGTTTAAGCCCTGCGCTTCCGTATCCTTTTCCCCTATACTTCTTGGATATGCCGTAGCCGATGTGCCCCGGACCGTTCCTCAGAAAGTCGTTCAGATAGTGTCTTAAGTTAAAAACGCCGACGTACTCCCCATCCACCGAAAGCACAAAAGATGTATCAGGCACAAAGCCCTCGGGAAGTTCTTTTCCGAGCGACCAGTTTCTTTTCATCTCAATCCATTCAAGAAACCTGTCGTAATCATAGCCGTAAACGCTGTTGATAAAGCCGTTCTCGTCCTCATCAAAAGTCATATACAGCTCATACGTCTTCCTGTAGTCCGAATCCTGCACTCTTATTAGTTCCATAACATTCTCCTCTCTTGTCTGTATATAATTAGAGCCCCATCAAACTTTTTTATCGCTTGATGAGGCTCTTAATATCTTCGTAATATCTTTTTATCTCAGATATGACATATCCGAATATCCTCATCAAATATAACACTAATAGTCCCCTGATTAGTAGTCACGGGATTTGGGTTGGTATTAGTATTAGTGTTGATGAGCATAAATTCTCTCATATCCATATCTTCTTTCTAAAAATTATTAGTACAGATTATAATTATCGATTTTTTCTATGTCAACAAGAAATCTCCATTTTCGCAAATTTTCCAATTCGCTTTTTTGGCAAAATAAGGCTTATTATTCCGTCAAAGTCAGTATTTATCGTGAATGCGACTTTGATTATATTATTCTCATAACATATCAATCACGTACATCCGATAAACAAATAATTTAAAACAAAGGATGTACCTGCGACTGAGAGATCTCAGTCAGAATGGAGGAGAACAATGACAGCTATTATTGGCGCTTCGGTTACAGCTTTGGTTGTAATACTTATTATTGCAATGGGTTATGTGAAGGCTCCTCCGGATCAGGCATTTATCATTTCCGGTCTTCGCAAAGAACCCAGAATCCTTATAGGGCGTGCCGGTGTAAAGGTGCCCTTCTTTGAAAGGGTCGACAAATTGTATCTTGGACAGATGACCGTTGACATTAAGACAGAGCAGTCCGTTCCTACGAACGACTTTATCAATGTTGACGTTGACGCAGTTGCAAAGGTTAGAATTGCAACAGACAGAATCATAAACATCGGTACTGAAGATGCACCTGTAAATGTAAAAGGAATACTTCTTGCTTCCAAGAACTTCCTCAACAAGGTACCTTCTCAGATTGCCGAAGAATTAAAGGATTCCCTTCAGGGTAACATGCGTGAGATCATCGGTACACTTGATCTTCGTACTATCAACACCGACAGAGATTCCTTCTCAGATCAGGTTATGCTGAAAGCTTCAAAGGATATGGATAAGCTCGGTATCGAGATTATCTCCTGCAACATTCAGAACGTAACTGATGAGAACGGACTTATCAGAGATCTTGGTGCAGATAACACTGCAAGGATCAAGAAAGATGCCGCTATCGCTAAGGCACAGGCAGACAGAGATGTCGCTATTGCTCAGGCTGAAGCCGACAAAGCTTCCAACGAAGCAAGAGTTGCCGCACAGACAGAAATTGCGCAGAAGAACAACGAACTTGATATAAAGAGAGCCGCTCTCAAGAAGCAGGCTGACACAGCACAGGCTGAAGCCGATGCTGCATATGAGATCCAGAGTCAGGAACAGCAAAAGACAATTCAGGCAGCTACAGTTAATGCCGCTATTGCAAAAGCTGAACGTGAAGCTGAACTCAAACAGAAAGAAGTTATTGTTAAACAGCAGGAACTTGCCGCTGAAATCGAGAAGAAAGCTGATGCTGAAAAGTATCGTGCAGAAAAAGACGCTGAGGCAAAACTTATCCAGAGACAGCGTGAAGCTGAAGCTCGTAAATACGAGCAGGAAAAAGAAGCCGAGGCTCAAAAAGCAAAGGCTGATGCTCTTAAGTATGCCGCAGAACAGGAAGCTGCAGGTATCAAAGCTAAGTATGATGCAGAGGCTGCAGGTATTGCCGCCAAAGGTAAAGCTGAAGCCGAAAGCATAAAGGCTCAGGGTCTTGCTGAAGCCGAAGCAATGGAAAAGAAAGCTGAAGCGTACAAGAAGTACAACGGAGCTGCTATTGCCGAGATGATGATCAAGATCATGCCTCAGATGGCTTCTGAAATTGCTAAGCCTCTTTCACAGATCGACAAGATCAATATTTATGGAACAGGCGAAGGCTCAAACGGTGCAAGCCAGATTTCAGGAAACATGCCCATAGTTATGAAACAGGTATTTGATACCATGTCAGATGCTACAGGCGTTGATTTCACAGAGATCATGAAGGCCGGCACATATGATGCCAAGGTCAACAAGAACGTCAACATCTCAGGACTTGATAACGTAGAGATCAAGGCAAATCCCAAGAGTGACGATAAGAAATAATACATACTGTAAACCAACAATATGGGGGCGGTCGCAAGGCCGCCCCCCTTCTCATGCAAACATCACTGATTTTTCTTGTATAAATAATATGTTTCTTCGTGTTCACTCTCGTTGTATTCAAAAACCTTAAAAAGCGAGTAATTATCATATATCTTTTCCGGTTCATAATTCACCGCAAGGACATAGTCCGTTTTTTTCTCTTTCAGATATCTCTTCTGCTCTTCAAACATCTTATCGAGATTTATTCCGTTGGTCTGAAAATACTCGCAACTCGGCTTAATTCCCGTAGCGGTATAAAGCCCTGCATCTATTGCGTTTATCTCAAGGAGTGTATCATTCTCATCAAGTATTTTTGCAGCTTCCACAAGCCACATATCTTCTTTTTTGAATTTTCTGTATTCTGCATTTACAGTATTATCAGCCGCAAATAACACGCTTTCAAAAAGCACTGCAGCGCATGCCGCCAAAGCAAAAGCTTTCGGGATTTCTTTTTTATACTTGAGCGAAAGCTCTTTTACAGATTTTCCAAAATAAGCCACTCCCGGAATCGCAAAAACCATGAGTGGGATTGAATAATACGCAAGCTTGTTTCCGCCTATGAATATAACAAAATAGGTACATCCAAACATGAATATTCCTGCGATTTTCCTCAAAACGCCCTTTTCCGTAACAATCTGAAACGCCATGCCCACAATTATCCACACAAAATACGAGAAGCTGTCGCGAATGAGCCAGTACAATGTCTTGGTCATCTCATAGAGCTTATTAAAAAAGCTGTAATCGCCGCTTGAAACCTGGCTGTAATGGAACAGATTATTGTAAATGTAACACCTGAACCAATCATCCATGCTTCCGGTCGCCAGAAAATAGATAAACCACAAGATTGAAGGAATTATTGCAAAAATAATGAAGTCTACTGCTACTTTGGCCGCAAATCCCGCTCCTTTTTTCTTCCCGATCCATACGAGCGCTATAAGAAACCATGACAAAAAGAAACCGAGCATCGTGTACTTGATCTGGCCTATAATTCCGGCACACAAGCCGGTTATCGCAAAGATATATTCCAGCCTCTCTTCTGTCATTTCGTCATGTAACAGTTCATCCAGATGAAATAAAGATATTGCAAGAAGCGGCAAGCAGAACTCCTCCGCTGCTCCGCCAAAATAGAAGCTCCATGAGGAATAAACAGCCGCACTCAGAATGGGAACCAGCGCAAATGCGATGTATCCGTTAGTTTTTCTATGTATGAATTTTCCTGCGTAGAAAAGAAATACAGTCGCTGCCAGAATCTCAAAAATAAACACTCCGAGAAATGTCTTTTTGGAAATAAGATAAGCAATACCATATAAAAGATACAGAAACGGTCCTTTTTGATCATACAGATCCCTGTAAATAACAAGACCGTTCATCATGCCTTTTCCCATGGTAAAATAACTGTTTGCGTCGTCCCAGTTATTGCAAATGAACAGGATCGACGATCTCGTCGTAAAAAGTAAGACCGCTACCGCACATAAGAAACTCCAAACAACAAGACTACTTTTTTTCATACCATCAGTACCTCTAAGTAAAATAATTTGAATCCTATCAAACAAAAAAGCAGAATATAAAAAATAAGCCTAAATGCTTAATTCTCATATTCTGCCACATTTATACATTTCTTTTCACAACCTCGATCACTCGTCCCGCACTCGGAATCGACCCGATCAAAATCATAAAAGCATTTACCGTATATCAGCTGTACAACGTACCAAATCAATTTTTCATTGCGCATTATAGCATATATGCAACATAAGGCGCAACACCGATGATGCAATTTACGCCTTTTCTGTCCTTTGCACCCTATACTCACTTGCGCTCATTCCGTAGTATTTCCTGAATGCCGTAGAGAAGTGCTCAACTGAGGAATAGCCGAGTTCGTCAGCTATCTCTGTTACGGTCATATCGGATGATTGCAGCATCAGCGCTGCGGCATTCATCTTCGCTTCGGTCTTCTTACTCTGAAAATTCATGCCGTAATGCTCCATAAGAAGCCTCTGCGTCTGCCTCGTGCTGCGGTTAAGGCGCCCGGCAAGAGCCGAAAGCGTCAAAGTCGCATACTCATAGAGAAATGCCTCTTCTATCTTAAGATACTGATCATCACCCGATCTAATCCCCTGCGGATCTGCACTGCTTTTTTTACGCGAATAATTTCTGACGCAGGAGACGATTATCTGCTTTATCAAAGACTCCACCACTGCCCTGTACCCTATGTTCTGCTCCGCAAGCTCAGCAAAAAGAGCTTTCATGAGAACGCCGAGTCCGTAGCGTTCCTTCCCGTACCATTCGTCCGCCTCTCTGAACAACTTAAGCGGCGATATTGCTCTTTTATCATCCCTTACAGATCCTGACAATTTGAGATAGACGCAGTACTCCGATAAAGGATCGTTCGGATCCGGAACCATGGAGTGCTTCACATGCGGCCCCGTTATGTATAGAGTCCCCGCGCTTGTATCATACTCTTTTCCGCTGACGGTAACCTTACCGTTTCCCGCCGATATGTAGTGGATCTCAAAACTGTTGTCAGAATGCGCATGCATGGGTATAGACCTGTGGAAGCGTTCGTACACAATATTTCCCACAAACACCGACTCGCCTTCCATCATAAACATCATGTTCAGATCCTGATATGCTGTTTTTTCACGGCTATCCAAACCGCCATTTTCATGAGGATTCTTCATGCGATTATGATAACATATCACATGCGAAAAGACGACATCTTATGCGTAATTCTGTCATTAAATTCTCTTATATGCAGATGCGGAAAAAAATATAATTTAGGCAAGGTAAAAATGATAGTTCTGCCCCTGTTTACGGCAGGCGGAACAAATAAGAGAGGTATAAACTATGGCGGTAAAAATGAGAATGAAAGGCGCGATCCTGCCCGGCAATTCGACAGTTGAGCTTAAAGACTTCGAAGTTCCAAAACCCGGATTCGGACAGGTACTCGTACGCACAAAAGCAACAACTATATGCGGAAGTGACATCAGATGCATATACAGGGAACATACGGGCAAAGGCCCCGAAGGTTACATTCCCGGTATGATCGCAGGACACGAACCCTGCGGACTTATTGTTGAAGAGGGAGAAGGACTGAAACGTTTCAAAAAGGGCGATCGCGTTATCGTCTATCACATCTCGGGATGCGGTGTCTGCAATAACTGCAGAAGGGGTTACTACATCTCGTGTACAAGCAAATATCGTGCGGCTTACGGTTGGCAGCGAAATGGAGGAATGGGGGAATTCATCCTCGCTGACGAAAAAGACCTTATCGCACTTCCCGATGAACTCACATACAAGGACGGCGCACAGGTTGCCTGCGGTTTTGGTACGGTTTATGAGGCAATAGAAAAAATCGGTGTAAGCGGAAATGATGCCGTACTCGTAACAGGTCTCGGTCCCGTCGGACTTGCAGCCCTTATGCTCAGCAAAGCACTCGGCGCCAACATGCTCATCGGCGTTGAGATGAACGATTACAGAATAGATCTCGCCAAGAAACTCGGACTTGTAGATCACGTATTTAAGCCCGGTGACGATACACTTGCCAAGATATTGGAGCTCACAGGCGGTCAGGGCGTTGAAAGAGCCATCGACTGCTCTGCTTCGGATCCCGGAAGACAACTTGCCATCCGCGCAACACGTTCCTATGGCAAGATCGCATTTGTAGGAGAAGGCGGAACATGCACATTTAATCCAAGCCCCGATATCATCCACGGCCAGAAAACCATCTACGGCTCATGGGTTACATCGCTTTGGAGAATGGAAGAACTCGTTGATAAGCTCGTTCGCTGGAACATTCACCCCGACAAGCTCATCACTCATGAGTTCTCACTCGACAATGCTCCTGAGGCATATGCTCTCATGGCATCGGGAGAATGCGGTAAAGTAGCGGTCGTTTTCGGCGATCAGGACGAAAAGTAAAGGGGCGATAATATGAGCGAACTTATCACAAATGTCCCTACTTATACACTAAACACAGGTGCAGTTATGCCCGCTGTGGGACTTGGCACTTTCGGTTCGGACAAATACACTCCGGATCAGGTATCTGCCGCTGTGTCAGGCGCTGTCAAAGCAGGATACAGAATGCTCGACTGCGCGTCCGTATACCAGAACGAAGACCAAATAGGCAAGGTTCTCTCAAACCTTTTTACAGAAGGCGCGGTCCAAAGAGAAGACTTATTTATTACATCCAAAGTCTGGAACGATCAACACAGGGAAGTCAGCAAAGCCTGTGAAAAGAGCCTTAAAGATCTGGGACTTTCCTACATAGATCTCTATTTTGTCCACTGGCCCTTCCCGAACTATCATGCACCGGGCTGTGACGGCGATTCAAGAAATCCCGACTCCAAGCCTTTTTCGGTTGATGAGTTCATGGACACATGGAGACAGATGGAAGAGCTTTACGACGCGGGACTTGTAAAAGCAATCGGCATGTCAAATATGACAATCTCCAAACTTGAGCAGGTACTTCCCTTGTGTAGGATTAAACCCTCTGCTCTTGAAATGGAATGCCATCCTTCTTTCCAGCAGCAGGAGCTCTTTGACTACGCTGTATCTCATGATATCGTACCGATAGGCTTCTGCCCCATAGGTTCTCCCAGCAGACCCGAAAGAGACAGATGCAGCACAGATGTTGCGGATACGCAGCTCCCGGAAGTTGTGGAAGTTGCCAAAACTCACAACGTTCACCCTGCGGTTATATGCATTAAGTGGGCTGTACAGCGCGGAATGTGCACAATTCCTTTTTCTGTAAAAGAGCCCCAGTACATTTCAAATCTGAAGTGTACAACAGAAGATCCTCTTACCGATGAAGAAATGGCACTGTTAAAAAAAGCAGAACAAAACTGCCGTCTTGTCAAAGGTCAGGTATTCTTATGGCCCGGAGCAACCGACTGGACGCAGCTGTGGGAATAAGGAGAATACAATGTTAAAAGGAATACCTAAGATACTTTCACCTGAACTTTTGAAAGTATTATGTGAAATGGGACATGCCGACAGGATAGTCATATCCGACGGCAACTTCCCCGCAGAATCCGTTGGAAAAGATTCGATCGTAGTCCGTCTCGACGGTCACGGGGTGCCTGAAGTACTCGATGCGATTCTTCAGGTCTTTCCCCTTGATACATACGTGGATCACCCTGTAAACCTCATGAAAGTCATGAAGGGAGACCCCGTGGAAACGCCGATATGGAACGTATATTCATATATACTCAAACAACATGATGACAGAGGCAGCGACATGATAGGCCACATAGAGCGCTTTGCTTTCTATGAGGAAGCCAAAAAAGCTTATGCCATTGTCACTACCGGAGAATCCGCCCTCTACGCAAATATAATGCTTCAAAAGGGCGTCGTTACATCTTAATCACAATCAAGAAGCAGCGCCAATGCGTCGAATGTTTCTTCAAACTCCATAGTGAGTTCTGAGCCGGCGATCGTAACCTTATGGTCGCCGGTTTCAAATTTATCCGCGATCCTGAATTCACCCATGAGCGGTATTGTAATCTTCTGTGTACCCTCGTGGTCAAAAGAGTGAACGATAACCAGCGCTTTGCCGTCTCTTCCGTATCTTACGGTCGCCTGATAATCTTTGAGCTCCCTGTTGGAATTCTGGAAATGTCCGAATCTCTCGGTGCGTCCTGTTATGATTATCGGAGAAACCTTCTTGTAGAAAGAAACACCGTTAAGCGCAAACTGCCACTTATCTGCTGCCAGATCGCACACATCACCCGAGATGCACAAAACGCCGTACATTCCCGCACAAACTGAATAAGCTATGCGCTTAAGCTCGTCATCTTTTCTGAGAACCGCCCAGATCTGACTCTTTTGCGTGAGCACAAGATTCTGAAGATCCGCCGCGATAACGGGAATCTCTTTTTCTTCATGCGCATCCGAAAAAGAAACATAATCCGCAAGCTCCATAAAGCCGGGCTCAAGCCTGTGTCCGCCTGATGAGCATACTTCTATCGCTATGTCAGGAACATTATCCCTGATCCTTCTGTAGAAATCTTTGGTTGCGTTTACGCACGCTCTAAGTCCCTCTCCGGGGCTCTCAGCGCCGTCGCATCCTATACCTATGGTGTCGTTGTAATCTATCTTGATATATTTAAATCCGTTTTCATTGAGGAAATCGATTACCTTTTTACTGAGATATTCGGTTACCCACTCACTTCGCATATCCCAGAATCTTCTTGTTCCCGAAATGATAACCTTGCCGTCGCGTGTAAGAAGATGCGCGGTATCATTCGCCATATCGGAAACCGCTCCCACAACTTCAAGCTCAAACCAGATACCCGCCTTCATTCCGGCGTCCTCTATCATATCGACAGCCTTTTTAATACCGTCAGGGAAAAGATCGAGCGCAACATCCCACTCTCCCATGTTGTCCTGCCAGCCTTTTACAAAATCGGCGTACCATCCGGCATCTATCACAAAGTACTCAAAGTCTTTGCCGTTTATCACATTGAGGAGCCTTCCAATAACCTTCTCACTGGGCTTTCCCCATGTAGTGCAATACTCGTTAAAGATCGCGGGAAGACTCGTAACTCTCTGCTCGCGAAGGAGCTTGTCTCTCTGTACGTCAAGAAGTCTGTCGCAGATTCCCGCAAAATCACATCTGCCTGCAGTTACATAAACCTCGGGAGTAACGAATTCATCACCTGACTTAAGCGTCTTTCTCCAGTGACCGAACTCGTAATCCGCAAGTCCCGCGCTTATACTAAGTCTCTTGTCTATTCTAACGGCTTCTATCTGCCACGATGAAGAACATGCACATGAAAGTCCCCAAATTACGCCGACTTCCTTGTCCTCAACCGCCGCAAACGGGAAATAACCTCTGACGGGCATAGAACCTACAGATCCGAATTTCTCGCATCTGACACCGAAATTAGCCCATGAAGGTTCCAGAAGAAGGTCTTCTATGGATCTTACCTCGTGCCTTCCTTCCGCACTCCATCTGCTCCTGAATCTGTGAAGCATAAGTCTGTCGCGTCCCACATCATCGGTATAAGGCGTGATTCCACTGATATTTACGGATGATATTGCTTCAAGCGTAATATCGAAGTCCGACTGATTGCAAACATCGGTATAAACACGCACGCCCCTGCAATTGTGAGGTGCTATAACGACATGTCTTACCCTGATACCCTGTACTCCTTCAACTGTCGTTATAATGACCTTGCCCTTGCTGGACTGCCTGACATCCTGAGAAACATACTTCATAGCCATAGTCATGGCGCTGTTGTGTCTTGTCTCTCCGGCAGCAAAGCCAATAGATGTGGCATCACCGGTACACGATATCTGAACCAGCGGATCGGGATTTATTATGTCAAAAAACAATTTGCCGGCTCTTGCAGGTATTATCGTAAACGAAACCTGCCCCGATTTCGCGATCATGTACACCGCTTCCATGCCATTTACAGATTCTCTGATTATCTTTGCATTCTTCATAGTGACTCCTTGGACGCCACAAAAGACAGGTGTGATATACCTGCCTTTTGTACTGCTATGCAATCATTTCCGAATTGCAATAAATTCGGAAAATCATTCTTTATTATACTATTTTATAATTTTCCGCCGGAAGTTGCTATACCCTCAATGAACTGCTTCTGGAAAATAATATAAATTATTATCATAGGCACGCAGGAAATGAGCGCTGCCATCATAAGTTCAGGGTATTTCTGCGAATACTGACCGTTCATCTTTGCAAGAGCACTTGCAAGTGTTGTAGCCCTGTTATCAGGACATACTATCATAGGCCACATAAGATCTTTATATGCAAATACCGCGGTGAAAATACCAAGTGCCACCATTGCAGACTTTGTAAGAGGTGCCATTATGTAAAAGAACGTCTGAGGTATGTTACAACCGTCAAGTCTTGCCGCTTCTTCAAGGTCTCTCGGAAGCTGCATATATGACTGCCTCAAAAGGAATGTACCGAATGCCGAAACAATACCCGGGAAAACGAGTCCTGCAACAGTATTGGTAAGATGAAGCTTGCTGACCATTACGTACTGAGGAATGATGAAGATCTGAACAGGGATCATCATCTGGAACAGTACGAGCGCAAACATCACATTTTTTCCCTTAAACTCAAGTCTTGCAAATGCATATCCACTGAGTGTTGCGGTAACTATCGCAAAAAGAATTCTGAGAGCTACCATGCTCAGCGTATTTATATATAGTCTGACAAAATCCATTGCCTTGATTACATTGCCAAAGTTCTGCGTCTGCCATACCTTCGGGACGATTACGAAAGGATCTACCTGCATTGTCTCCGAAACTGTCTTGAACGCAGTAAGGAACATCCACACGAAAGGAACCAGCATAGTGATCGAAACTAATGAAAGCACCAGATATAATGATATTTTGTAAATTTTACTCTTCATGGTTGCTCCTCCCTACTCGTAATGAACCCACTTCTTCTGACCAATAAGCTGAATTACGGTAAGCACTAAAATTACCGCCAAAAGAACTACGATAACAGTTGCACCGTAACCCTTTTTGCTCTGTTCAAAAGAATATTTGTAGAACAAGAACACCAGTGACTCTGTCTTCTTCCATGCGGGATTGTTCTGATCTATAAGCATATAGATAAGATCGAATACCTGCATTGCGGCAATAACTCTTGTAACAAGTACAAAGAATATTGTCGGGGAAATAAGAGGTATTGTTATGTTGACAAGCTGCTGCCATCCGCTCGCTCCGTCAAGGGAAGCTGCCTCATAGTAGTCCCTCGGAACTTCCTGCAATCCGGCCAAAAACAGTACCATATTGTAACCTATAACCGACCATATACCGATAACGGCTATAGAATAAATTGCAATCTTAGGATCTGAAATCCAGTTTACATTTGTATGAAATGTATTATTAATCAATCCGAAATTAGAGTTATACAACCACTTCCATACCATAGCTATAGCTGCGGGAGCAACTACCATCGGAAGGAAGAAGATTGTTCTGAACACATCTCGCCCTTTTAATTTTTTATTTAATATTACAGCAAGCAAAAGTGCGATTATAAGTGAAAGCGGAACTTCCACAATGGCATACTTCGCCGTATTCCACAATGCCTGCCAAACTTCTTTATCACCAAGTACCTTTTGGTAATTACTTAAACCTACAAAAATATTACCTTTTCCAAAGTCGCCGGTCTTATAAAAACTCTGTCTGATGGTATCTATCATAGGATAGATATTCAGTACAAAAAGACCAATCATTGTAGGAAGTATAAAGATCCAACCCCATATGAATTCACTTTTCTGCCTTGGTGAAGCTTTTTTCTTCACATGATCTTTATCCACAAGATTCTCCTTTGATTATGAAAGGCACACCCTGGGAGCAATCCCGGGGCGCGCCCAATTTATATATTATAGTTCTTATTCTTCAGCCAGTGCTGCATTCATTTCTTTTGCAATATCCTGACATACAGCGTCAACCGGCTTTGTGCCTGTCCATGCATCCTGAAGCTTCTCGATCATCATATCTTCCCAAACTGTGGTATCTCTTGAGTAAGGTCTGAATACGAGCTTAGCATTGAGCATCTGCATATGTCCGTTAAGATCGAATGTCTTTACGCTGTTAACCCATGCATCAGATGTTCCCATGTAAGCTGACATTGTAACACCGAGCTCTGCCTGCTTAGTCTGAGCTTCCTTAGAACCAAGATACTCAATAAGTGACCAAGCTGCGTCTGTGTTCTTTCCGTTTGCAGCTGCTGCCCATCCAAGTCCGTTGTAGATAGATACACGATCATCAGGTGACTTTGTGAAAGGAAGAACTGCTACGTCACAATTTGCTGCTGCATACTCATTGTCTCTGTAACCTGCAAGCATCCAAGAACCGCTTATGCACATTGCTGTCTTTCCTGCGCAAAGAAGCTCATTGGGAGCTGTCTCAGAAACAGTTGCAAGATCGGGACATGATCCGTCTGCGATCATATCTGTAAACAACTTAACTGCCTTAATTGTATTGGGGTCATCCATTCCTGAAGTCTTCTTATCTTCGCTTATAACATATCCGCCCATCGAATAGATGGTGTTGTAGTAACCTTCCTGGTTGTTACCGGGAGCGATTGCATATCCCCAGTGCTCGGGAGTTGTAAGCTTCTTAGCATTTGCTGCGAAGTCATCCCATGTCCATGTGTCATCGGGATAAGGAACACCCATCTCATCAAAAATAGTCTTGTTATACCACAAAGCGATAGTATCAATATCCTTCGGAACTGCATACTGCTTGCCGTTTGACTGATACAGTTTAACAATTCCGTCATAATAGTTCTTCATGTCAATCTTGTCGCTTGCTGAGATCTTATCTGTAAGATCAAGAAGCAGGTCGTTCTCCATGTACTTCTGAGCAACGTTTGAATGCATCCAGAATACATCGGGAAGCTCTCCGCCTGTAGCGCCGGCTTCAAGAAGTGTCCAGTAATTGTTCCAGTCAACAACCTGAATGGTTGCCTTAACACCGGACTGTGCACTCCACTCGTCAACAATCTGCTGAAGTCCTGCTCTCTGGCCTTCATCCCAGATTGTTACAGATAATTCGCCTTCAACGCTGCTTCCGATAGATTGTGCGCCTGCATCAGCCGAAGCTCCATCAGCAGGTGCTGCTGTATTTGATGTGTCAGCCGGAGCAGTCTTGTCTCCGCAACCCATAACAGACAGTACCGTAATTGCACTCAGTAAAAAAGCAATAACCTTCTTTTTCATGAATAACCTCCTTAGAAAAATACCTTCTTTGGTAACCGTATTTATTTACTCCAAACCGATTACGATCACAAATTAATAGTAATCGAAATATCGGTATTTGGGCATGGTATTTCGTGGAATCTTTATGTCAAAATGTTATATTTTATTTAGCTTCAATAACTTCCACGTAAGAAACGAAGTCCTGTCCTATAACAAGATCCGTTGTACTCAGTCTTCCCAGCTTAAATCCCATATTCATAAGCTCGTCTCCGTAATATTCCTCCCCCCGGAGTGTATATACGGAATCTTCCTTAAGCCCTGCGAGCTTTATGAATCCCGGTATCTGATTGACGTTTGACTTAAGACAATAGAATCCGAAAATTGCCTTCTTCTTATCTTTTGAAACGACAATCCATGCCGCCTGGTCTTTCTCGAAAGGAGACCTGAGCCTGTAAAATGTACCGAACTGGATAAGTTCACGATGTTCTTTCATAAACTTCACCTGTTCTTTTACTTCTTCAAATTCCTCATCACTTATGTGATTCAGATCAAGTTCATATCCAAATGTGCCAAAGTATGCAACATTAGCTCTTGTTGCTATTGATGCACTTCGACCTGTCTGCAGATTCGGAACTGCCGATACATGCGATCCTATGGATGAAATAGGATATCCGTAGGATGTTCCGTACTGTATACATATCCTGTCAATAGCATCCGTATTGTCAGAGCACCATGCCTGAGGTGCGTAATAAAGCATTCCTGCATCAAATCTGTTTCCACCCGATGAGCATGATTCAAAAAGAATATCCGGGAAATCGTTTATAAGCCTCTCATATAAGCTGTAAACGCCCATCACATACTTGTGATATACCATTCCCTGTTCTTCTGCGGGAAGTCCTGTGCTGAACACCTCTGTAAGAGCTCTGTTCATATCCCATTTGATATAGCTTATAGGTGCGTTTTCCATTACCTTCTTAAGCATATCGTAGATATAATCAACTACTTCCTGCCTCGAGAAATCAAGTACACACTGGTGTCTTCCAAGTGAGCCCTTTCTTCCCGGAGTTGCAAGTAACCATTCGGGATGTCTTCTATACAGATTGCTGTCGGGATTGACCATTTCCGGCTCAATCCAAAATCCGAACTTCATGCCGATAGCGTTAACTTTTCTGGCAAGTCCCGCCATTCCCTGCGGAAGCTTCTTGGGATTCTCTACCCAGTCTCCCAGTCCGGAAAAATCGTCATCTCTGTCGCCGAACCATCCGTCGTCAAGAACAAACAGCTCCACTCCTGCCTCCTTGGCCTTCGTTGCTATGTTGAGTATCCTCTCCTCATCGAAGTTCATATAAGTAGCTTCCCAATTGTTTATGAGGATCGGTCTCGGAGTGTTCCTCCATTTGCCTCTTACAAGGTTGTTGTTATAAAGTTCATGATAAGTTCTGCTAAGATCGTTGAGACCGCTATCTGTTCTTGCGATCACAACTTCGGGAGTCTCAAATGACTCTCCCTTCTTAAGCAGCCATGTGAATGTATTGGGATTTATTCCCATAAGAAGTCTAAGTCTTCCATAATTACTACACTCAGCCTGCGCGAGGAAGTTGCCGCTGTACACAAACGACATGGCAAGCGCCTCACCTTTGAATTCATCTGTTCCGGGCCTCTTGATTATTACAAAAGGATTCTGATTCGCACTGGAAGCTCCGCGCCTACTCTCTATAGAAACTGAGCCGACGGATATCTTTTTTACCTCAGGAATCCTCTCTCTTGCCCAAGCTCCCGAAAACTGCATCCACTCATAATCCTGATCCGGAAGATCTATGCATGCGCTAAGTGCTCTTGTAAGCTTCGTATCTGTAGCACCATTGTTAGTAAACACCGCATGTCTTGCGATCACAGGATATTTGTCAAAAATTGTATACGACAAGGTCAGCGACATCTTGGTCAATTCATCTTCAAGATAAACCTCGAGTGTCATTGCTTCATCTTCGCCTGCGTATGTTGCCGGCAACCCGGTGAGACCTTTTTTGCCCTTAAAGATCTTATGATCCTTATAAACAAAAGCGCTTAATCTCGATCCGTTTTTCTGTTCGACCTCAAAAGCCTGTGTGCCGAAATCAGTAACACCGAATGTCGGATACTCCTGAAGATTGAGTTCCATTGAATAGGACTCGGTATCAGGATCAACAGACTCGTTCGGTAGGCTGAAGCGATTTAAAGTGTACGACATATCTTCTTTATCATGTATGCGCTTGCCAAAGTATATTCCACTGAGATCTCCCAGCGGACTGACAGCCATGATATAGCTGATCTCATCGTTATACAAATGATACTGTTTAGTTTTACTGTGCCAAATGATGTCCATACGTATAACCTTTCACTAAAATATTTACGTTATTTTATTTATTTATAATCGGTTAAGAGTAGTATTATTATATACGATATTATGTTCACATGGAATAGCATTCTATGCCACAAAAATGTCAATCTGTGACTTGTCTTTTACCCAATCATGTTATATATATTAGTAAAGAGGAGAATTTTACATGGCTTCTGAACTAGTCGGATGTGATTTTTGTAAGTTTGTAAACTATGAGGACTCAGATGATTTCTACCTATATGAGGTTGGCAAAAACAAATGCAAACCTCTTTATTCGTATGAGCATTTTGTCAAAAACAGGATAATCCTTCACTTCGTGGTAAAAGGTAAGGGCATTCTTAAGATAAACAAGCAAAAATACGATGTTCACGAACGTCAGATATTCCTTATTCCCGACAACACCAAAGTCTTTTACCAAGCCGATAAGGACGATCCGTGGGAATACATATGGATACACATCGGCGGACCCAAGATTCCTCAGATCTTAAAAGAGGCGGGTCTTACCCCTGATCATCCCGTGTATACTCCCGTTGAGCATTTCAAAAAGATCGAAGACCTTGCAATGGATATTCTTAAACACTATAAGAGGCAATATTACTGCGTCGGAAACGTTTATAAGATCTGCGATTACATGATCCAGAATTCCTCCGCAAGGGAAGAAAAAGACTACAGCAAAGCATTGCTCTACGTCAAGAATGTTATCTCATACATTCAGCTCAAATATTCCGAGCCTATCAAGATAGATTCGATTGCTTCCGCCCTTGGCCTTAACAGGAGTTACTTATCCCGCCTGTTCAAGGACGCAACAGGCTATTCACTTCAGGAGTATCTGCTGACATACAGAATGAAAATGGCTGTAAAGTTTCTAGAAGATGAAACGGCAAGCATAAACCGTATAGCATACATGGTGGGCTATAACGATACATTTACCTTTTCAAAGGCGTTTAAAAGACATTTCGGCATGTCTCCTTCGGAATACAGGAAAACACACTAAATATCAGCTTGCAAGGAGATCTATGAAAAACAAGATAGAAAAAATCATCAATTATTCATTCACAAGAGTAAAGGCATATGCGATCTTACTCTTTTTGTATATTCTTTCATATTACAAGGTTCTGAGTGTCGATTATCTGTACAATGACGATCAAGGCAGAAAATACATGGGGTATCACGGCTGGCTCGATTGGAGCAGATGGACGAACACGATCCTGTCAAACTTCATGCACACGGACACCTTTTTATATGACATTTCTCCCTTATCCCAGATAATAGCCTGCGCTGTCATGGCGCTTGCGTCTTTGCTGGCGATACAGATTATTTTCGAAGAAAAAGATATCTTACTAATCAATATATTCTTAGGATTGATGATAGGTGTTAATCCATATTATATCGGTTGTATGTCATACAAATACGACAGTCCATATATGGCAATATCTGTATTGGCATCGATTCTCCCGTTTTATTATTGGTTTTTCACAAGCAGACCGGAAGGCAAGCAGAAACGGATCAGATTTGTTGTCCTTTCAATTTTCTGTCTGCTCGTAATGTTTACAACCTACCAGTCTTCCGCGGGTATCTATCCTATGCTGGTTGCGGTCATCGTGCTAAAAGAACTCTTTAAAAACGATGATTTCAAGAAGGTTGCAGAGTTTATCGGACTTTCAGTCGGTTGTTATCTCGCATCAATATTGTTTTTCTCCAAAGTACTTATGATGCACCGTGGTGACAGCGGAAACTGGGCAATGATATCATCTTTTGGCGAACTTGTAAATAACTTTGTCAGCCATTACCGCATAATATATATCGACTATCAGCCGATCTGGCTTGCACTTATGTTGCTGCTCTTCATCTCCCTTGCAGTATCTTACATTAAGTACTACAACGGCAAGAAACTCAGGGGGCTACTGTATTTTGTTCTCGGAATTCTCGTAATGTCGGTTGTGACATTCGGAGCCAATCTTTTCATTGCTTCTGAGGAAAAAGAAACCATAGCGCCCAGATACCTGTACGGCATCAACATTGGTCTGGCTTTTCTGTTGCTTCTTCTGATCAGAATCGTATATGAGAATTACCGTACGAACCTAAGCAGAATTAAGCAGATATATAAGTATGCAGTTATCTTTATGGCAAGTTTCATGGCCTACTGCTTTGTCGTATTCAGCTGCGTATACGGAAACGCGCTTGAAGAGCAGTGGAACTATCATGTATTCAGAGTTCATGAAGTTATAAACGATCTTACCGACCTTGATATAATGCGTAACGGGCAGGACAAAAAAGTCAGTTTTTCAGGCACTATAGGCCTTACACCTATAATAGAAAACTATCCCAACCGAAAGCTTATTCAGCGCATATTGCCTCAGACCTTCTCAGGGCACTTGTGGGGTGAGTTTTATTTCAGATATTACTTCAATATCCCCAACATGCTTGTCGATGATGTAAAGCCTGAGAACTACGATTTTTCGGATTGTACGTTGCTGCACGAATCCGTTTATCACATAATCTATACCGATGATAACGGCGACGTGATAATATCACTCAAGGCTCCCGAACAGATCAAATGGGAAAAAGGAACCGCCAATTAAATACGAATTCTATGTGGGAAACGCTGTATTAAGCGTTTCCCTTATTATTTTTTCTAAACACAATAACGGATGCTGCAAGTGCGGCAATGATAATAAGGCCGATCCACCAATACTTCTTCAGCATAAAAGTGCTGGTGCCCGCAGATATAGAGTATTCGCCGTTCTTTCGTGGTTTAATCCGGTCATAGGTCTTATCTTTTTCATAGTTATATGCCACGAGATCCGAAATACCTTCATCTGAATTCGAATCTGAGTTTATTACAACTTTCTCTCCGGCTGTTTCGACCTTGATCTTGCCGGAAGTCTTCCCTTTGTAACTCACAAGATCTGTTGCACTCTTCGCTGTATTGGAAGCTATTGCAACATCGAAATCATACTGCTCTCCATCTACGTCCACCACTCCGTCGTGCATCGCGACACTCTTAATATTTTGGCCTGACACGGAATAAAAGTACTCATCCGAAGCAACGGTTATATCCAGATTTTCTCCCCTGGAATCAATAGTATAGCTACTGCTGTTGTCAGTTTTTATCTTAATATCGGTAGCATGTTCGTCGCCGTCTGAAATGAAGTCTAAGCTGTTAACAACAAGATCTCCGCTAAATCCTTCCGGAGAAAAAGACATCTCCTCTCCGTCCTCATTCCGAATGGTAAAGTCTGCATCTGAAGCAAAAACAATTGTTGTATCTTTTTCTTTTAGGCTCTTGCTACCATGATTAGCAAAATAATACAGAGTTTCAAGATTCCTGAACCCTATACACACATAGCTTTCCTCAGTGATATTATTTCCGATGCCGTCGGTAAAAGAGAATGACCTGAAATCCTTTGCGACAGTCATTTCAAGCTTGCTGTCCGGCTTATTCATATCATACAGTTCTACTATATAGGCATCTTCTTTTTCATGGCATCCCAATGCCAAAATTGAGTGGCCGTGTATCTGAGATTTACCTAAAATTTTTTCTAATCCGGAACCTGAACTCCGAAAATAATATTCAAATTCAACAGGAGACTGTTTTGTATTATTCACAAGTTTTGTATGATTCACAAGTTTTTCCAGAAAAACAGAAATATCATCGCTATCTCTTATACTGTTAAGCAATGCTTCATTTAACTCATCTTTTTTTATATTTGATTCGTTGTATGTGACAGAAACAGCAGTTTTATCATCGGATGTTTTAAGAAATTGAGATAAGTAATAATACTCGATCTCGTTTCTAAATTTGTGATCATCAACGGGTTTTCCAATCTCGTAATAATCTAGAACTTCCCTGTCCGTAAGATCAAAAATTCCAATCTCGCCATCATAAAGAAATCCCATGGTACAAGCTATTCCGTAACATGAACCGTTCCACTTCGACTTTGTTTTTTCCAAGATAAGATTCTTCTCAGCAAAATCCGAATACTTTGTCAGACGTTCTAAATATTCATCATCAATAAGATGGGTATGTTCTTCCTCTGAAGAGAAAAAGCTATCCGATTTATGCAGAAAGCCGTTGTTGTCTTCCATTAAAGTAAACTCATTGGTTATGTCCTGAGTGACCTTAACAGGGTTAATATCATTCCAGTTTTCATCAAGTACCAGCATCATGGGAGTCTTATTAACAGTCCTGTTTGATGTTGCGCCGTAATTGCTGTTAAGAATCGGAGCATAGTCATAGCTGAAAGTATAACCATCTCCAACAGCTTTTATTTTTTTGGTCACCTTGAGTTTAAATCCTGTCTTTGAAAGTTTTCGCTCTCCTATGTCATCCTGAGGGAAATTAGGATCATATACGTTAAACCAGATCACATTCGGATCCGATTCATCTTTTTCATAACCATAAATATTTACGGTATGCCCCGTACCATCATTCATCTCCAAATACATATCAAGTATTTTGTCCGAATCAAGGAAACGCGTCATCTCCTCAACAAGAGCATAATCGTAGATGTGGTTTCCATTAATTCCGCCATACGAATACTGGTATAATTCGTTAGCCACATCATTTCCACATAGATAAGCACTTCCGATCATCTTAATGAATTCAGCTTCCCCTTCTGTCAGCTTACTATCATCAATCAGATTGTCATGAAAAGCCTTGTCATCCACAAATGTCCTGGTTTTGTAGTCCTGAAGTCCCGGATTCAACAATGTGGCATTTTCCTCATCTCCGGTCAGATCCCAGGAAATATTGTAACCGTTCTGTGTATAATATCCGTTTTCCGGATATCCCAGTCTATTGTACAAATAGGCTGTCAGATGAGTTATTCCCGCGCAGTTACCGGTTTTACCATATTGAGATCTAAAGTTCGGGAAGGGCAGTTCATATGCGGCAAATCTTTTTACTATATCCGCTTCATCTTTTGCCTTGCGTCCATTCTCTCTTCTCTGTTTTTCGGCCAGATATTCATTTCTGTCTTCATAAGAATAATATAAATACAGCAGATTTATGAATCCGATCTCCTCCTTCGATTTATGGGTCATATCGAAAAAAGGAGCGATTTTTTTCAAAAGCTCATATTGAGCTTTTATCTCAAATACAGAGCCTTTCCTAACATGGTTTTTATCATAATGATCAGGCTCATATGAGATAATATCTCTTGTCAGCTCAGAAAGGATCTTACCTTTTAACACCTCGTTTTTGGCATCATCTCCCAGATCCTCGTAAATAACATTTACCGGGTGCTTAAAAAAATATGTCAAAAGAGGCGCATCGCTCACAATAGCTGCTCCCGTAATCTCTTCCTCTGCGACGTTTTCGGAGGCTTCCAATGCATTGCCGAAAATTTTTCCTACAAGACTGACCTTAGTTTTTTCACATACATAAAGATCGTACTGATACTCAGGCTTAAATTTTTTCTTTAAAGTAATGTTGCTTCCGTCCGCAGAATGATCGTATTTTTTGATCTCATCCCCGTCAGAGACATATACCGTAACAGAGCCGGCTTCAATATCCTCTTGATCTGATATTCTGTTTAGATTGATGGTAACTTTTCCTGAATAATTGTAGATTTCATAAGCTGTATAAAACTTGCAGCCGTTAATTTCAGAATCATTTGATTTTCTTTTTACAACAGCATTAAGATCTGTCGGAAGTTCAGCGCAAAGGCTTACCTCCTCGCACTCATTATAGGAAAAAAGAATGTCTCCCTCATATTCACAACGTTTATTTACGTCCATGTTGTGACTGACTTTATAGCTGTCGGTATACAGATCGCCCGCGGTAGAGACTTTGAGCGGATCGCTTTTATACTTCTCGATCTCATCCTTATCTGTCAGTCCGTCACCGTCGGTATCCGAATTTTTACTGACTGCGAGCCCCTTTTTGTACTTATCCCAGACAGTCATCCCCTCAATATCAGAATTAGTATTTTTCCAGGTATCTTTGTATTCTTTTGCGCTTGCTATATCAAAACCACCTGCTAATTCTTTCGCCAGCTTATATTCCTTTGCCTTACCTCTTACGTAATTGCCGCCGATCAGAATCCCCCAGATAATTGCAATCACACATACAACCTTCAATAGCCCCCATAATAAGCCATACTTACGCCTGTTTTTCATACATTCCGCTCCTATGTTATATTGCCTATATATGGATAACAATTTTCCGCATGGTTGTCAAGAATATTGCTGTATTCATGTTTAAATTTGCATGTCGCCACGCACTTTTTGTGGTAATATATTAGACGTTGTTATTCTGAAAGAGGTAGAAATCACATGGATAATAAAAAGAAAAGATTCAAGAAACCCGATACAGTCCTGACCATTGCCTGGATACTGGCAATGGTCTCAGCATTTTTCGTGCATCCCGGAAAGGACTATCTTGGATATATTGATTTCAGATCCTTAGGAATCCTTTGGGGACTTATGGTGATCATTCAGGGATTTAAAGAGAATGCGGTGTTTGAAAAGACAGCCGGATTTCTTTTGTCAAAGGTAAGATCAAGTAGGCAACTGGCTGCCGTGCTGGTCTTCATGTGCTTTATCGGAAGCATGCTCATCACCAATGATGTGGCGCTCATAACCTTCGTGCCCTTTGCACTTATGATACTTCATGACTGTGGCAGAGAAGATATGATGATCCCTACGGTGGTTCTTCAGACTGTCGCAGCGAACCTCGGAAGTATGCTTACCCCTATCGGAAATCCTCAGAATCTTTATCTTTACGGATTGACAGGTATGGGCCTCGGAGAGTTTATTCTGATTCTTCTTCCCTACAGCCTGGTTTCAGCAATCCTCTTGGCTTTGGCGATTTTCTTTTTAACCCCCGGCAGGCAAAAAAACCTTTCAACCGGCAAGGATTCTGCAGTAACAAGTAACTTCGGAAGCAAGCGCCAAATAATTATCTACGCTCTGCTTTTTGCAACAGCTCTTTTGTCAGTGGTAAGAGTTCTTCCCTGGTATGTATTTGCTATCATCGTTCTTATCATCGTCGGCGGAATGGACTACAAGATCATCTTAAGAGCCGATTATATACTTCTTCTGACATTCATCGGTTTCTTTATCTTTACCGGAAACATGGGGAATATCAGCGCCATAAGCTCTTTTCTTCAGGATATCTTAAGCGACAGGGAGTTCCCGATTGCAATCGCTCTCAGCCAGGTTATCAGCAATGTTCCTGCTACACTCATGCTCTCAGGCTTTACAACGAATTACAAGGATCTGCTTCTTGGCGTAAACATCGGGGGTCTTGGAACCCTTATTGCTTCCATGGCGTCCCTCATTTCCTACAAAGCATACACCAAGGAATTCAAAGAAAACAGCATGAAGTACCTTCTTTTCTTTACCGCAGTAAACGTGGCGTTCCTCGCTGTCCTGGTACTGGTCGCAAGGATATAATTACATCGTATAAAAATATACGAGATAAGAATTATTGATAAAAAGAACGAATGTTTGCTATAATTTCATCGGTGCTACCATTCACGGTAGGCGGTTGGCTCTTTGCCGGATTTTTATCCGAGAACTCTCATGTTATAAAAGGAGGGAACGGTATGAGAAATCAGAAAGGGAGCAATCTTGATGTTAAGCATTACGATCACTCTTATAAGTATTGTAGTAACGATTATCAGTATCATCGTCACTGTGATCAGTATTTATAAGAACTCACATAAATGAGCATCAAAAAAGACCGCTGAAAAACTTTTGGCTAAGTGATATGCGGTCTAATTTGAACAATTATCATTAACTGGAGCTAACCGTCTATCGGTAGCACCTTTTTCTTTTATTATATTAGCATTTCTCTATTATGTAGTCAAACGCTTCATTTTTTAACTATCCAATACCCGTTATAAGGATACTTATCATCTTTTCCCAGCAGGAAGCTATCAGACTTTTCGAAACCACATTTTTTCAATGCTTCTATTCTTTCCACTGCATATATCGGGGCTTTTGTGATAATAACGCTGCAATCAAACAGATCATACGCCGGCTCGATGATCAGTGATACTATTTCTTCCAATACATTTGACTTTTCGGAGCAACTACCAACATCCAATCTCAATACTCCGACTCCGTTAAAATCATCATCTGCTACCCTGTTAAAGAGTTCGATGGTTCCAATGGCTTTCCCAATTTTCTTATCAATTATCGACCACCTGACAAACCACTTTTTCTCATAGGAACTGATCCAAAAATCTATTGCCTTCTCCATTCTATCTAATGTCGGATAATAGAAATTATCCCCATCGCAGTTGTCACTATTAAAAAATGGCAGCGCCAGCTTGTCACTGTAGACATCAAGCAGATCGCTTGCGTCTTCTCTTGTCACAAACCTCAACATATATCTGTTATTCTCAAATATAGGACACTTCTCATATACTTCGCTCATCTATTCCCCTCTCATTGCCTATTTTGTTTGCAGAACAAATGTTCTGTTTCTATTATACCAAAAAGAAAAGAGAAGTAAAGTCATTCCTCACTTCTCTTCATCAATCACTCTCCATTCTTCCAAAAGCCGCCCGAAACTCCACGCTGCATTTGCAGGACTCGTTGACGGAAGGCACTTGGCTATCACATCCCAAACCGCTATGTGATTCCTTAGTAAAAGAGCTTTCTTTTCTTCTACGGTCGTCGGAATCTTCTCATTATACAACGTTGCGATTACCTTCCAGAATCTATTCTGCGGATGTCCATAGAAAAACATAGCTTCTCGTGATTTAACCGACGGAAAACTTCCCAAAATCAGCACTGTAATCCATTCTTTCTGATATCATCCAGTTCATCCGCATTCAAACATCCACACTGGTAGAGCCTTAGATATTCCTTTGATACATCCGAGTCAAAAATCAGAACGTCATCAGAATTGATAGTCACATCTACACCATTTCGATAAAGTTCCGCAATAGGATGCGTCTTTAAATTTTTCACACGTCCCAGCAGATAATTGCTGGAGGGAGTGATATTTAATCTGATACGATTATCAGCCAGAAATCTAATTACAGAAGTATCTCCTACCGCTGCAATCCCATGCTGAACCTCATCAAGTTCAAGACACTCAACAGCCCTTCGAACATCTTCTGCAGTTCCCCATTCCCCAACATGTGCTTTCAGCCTAAGTCCTTCAGACTTCGCACGACTATAAATTGGTTTAAAATTTTCTATAGGTTGTGCCAATTCATCGCCATACAAATCAATTGAATATAAAGCTTTGCATCCCCAAAAGGCAGACAAGCAATCTTCTAAATATGAAATATCGCAATGTCTTGATATACCTATTTGGAGCCGAAGCTCAATATCAGGAGCAATCTCCTTATGAGCTGACTCAAACGCTTCCACAAGTTCGTCAATGTTTCCGTGAAAAAACTCGCCTAATCCCCAAACATCTTCTCCGATTTCAAGTATTGTCACTCCATCTTCTTTTGCCTGCACAAATGTCGCTTCTATAAGCTTACAGCGTCCTTCGGATGAATTAAAAAAATCTCCCAAATTTCGGCTGTTCCAAGCATGCATCTCATCCATGGACTTCAGTGGTTCCTTAATAGGTTGAATATCTTTCCCGGAACATTCATACAAAAATTTTCGACTCCCGCCTAATACAAAATGATTATGTAGATCCGCTTTGGGACATCTTCGAACTGCCTCAAGACTTCCCTGTCGCAGTGCGTCCTTAAAATCCATCATTACTTCCGTCTCTATCATAGCCTACCTTTCAGAATTAACTTCAATACATTACCTGCCTATAACCTGAAATCTATCATAAGCTATTTTCCCAACACATACAAAAATAACTGAGATTATCACATATATAACAGGTGCTGCCACATAGGTTGTAACATAGTGTCCTCCGAAACCTACAAGTCTGTAGTATATAAGAGACCATATACTTATCTGATTTTTCATTTTGAAATAAACATACCGGTATATTTTGTCGTAAGCATTTTCTAAGTCCATGGATACTTTTTTCAACCTCCCTTCATAATGATTAACGGATGAGCTATGTATAATGTGCGGTGAAAAACAAATTTTTTTATTTTTGCATTATTTTTACATGTTCATACTGATGGAACCTCAACTTCATGCCTCCGCCATCTTAAGATATATATATGCATTCTGATGTGTGTTATCCATCGCTATGACTTTCTTGAAGAAATTTACTGCCTCAGACTTTTTGCCAAGTCCAAGGTTTGCAAGTCCCATAAGATAATAACAGTGCACTTCGTTTTTAATGGTCATGTCTGCATCAAATACGGACATGTCAGGCATGGATACTGCAAAATAGTCCATCTTAAAGATATCCCTAAGGTGCTTCTCACCATAGTCCAAAAGTCTGTAGAATCTTGCATTAGCGCCCATGCGGTCAGCGAGCTTTTCTTTTGCAAGTCCCTGATATAATATCATATCCGCAGGCTGATCATAGTAATACATCATTCCTGCGACTTCCATTGCCCCAAGGGTAGCCTTTTCATAACACTCATCAGCCTTTTCCTTGTCGCCGAGAAGTTCATATGCAAGACCAAGATTATAGTAAATATTGTTGTCCTTTGTTCCTTCAAGCCTGCCCTCACCGAGATTTTCAGGATATGACAGTGCTTCTTCGAGAAGCTTTTTTGCGCCTTCTCCATCGCCATTGGTCAAAAGAGCTTTTGCCCTCTCAACAAGGCTTACCTTAAACTGCATTGTGATCTTACCTTCTGCGCCTTCCCATGTACGGAAACTGTGTGTTGAAATCTTCTCATAGGCTTCGTCATACATTCCAAGGCTGTTAAGCAAAGTTACATATTCAGTGTACAGATCATCTCTCTTTTCAATCAGACCGATATTTTCGCGGTATTTCACAAGGCGTTCTTCCAAAGATACTTGAAGTTTCTGATAGAGCTGATCAAGTTCTAGGAATACACTTGCATCTGTCTTATCAAGTTCAAAGGCTCTTTCCAGATACTGCCTTGCTTTTTCCTTTTCATCCCGCTTGTTGTAATAGGCAATTGACAGGTTTCTGAGTAATGTTGGGAAGCTATCATTAATTGCCAGGGATTCTTCCCATAATCCGATAGCAATATCAAACTGAAGCTTGTCATAATACAGGCAACCAAGATAATATCTTGCCATTCCATCCGTATCATCACTCTCTATAGCACTTGTAAGAACTGCTATATCCTCCAATTTGTTAGGGAAGCAATACGCAGAATCCGCCTTTTTTCCCTTGGCAAACTCAACTGAAGCCTCTTTAACAAGACCAAGTTTCTTAAGATATGCCCCTCTGTAGTAGTGGATCATAGGCTTATCACCGGGATACATAGAAAGAAGCTCTACCGCCTCTTCATAGAACCCTGATTCAGCAAGGTCTCTTGAAGCCATCAGGTAAGTCTCATGGAAATCCCTTGTAATATCATGGAACTCTTTGATTAACTCAGAAGCATCCCGTGACATACAGATCAAAACAAACATTGAAACAAAGTCAAATGCATCGAGTCTTAAGTTGTCACTTATCCATTCCCTTGCCACTTCTTCCCTTCCAAGCTTCCATAAGATCAAAGCCTTTAGTCCGCGAGCCTTGATACTGTGTGAATTCTTGACAAGTGACTTTTCAATAAAGTCAAGTGCATCCTCATACTCACCTCTTCTTGAAGCTATTACTGCAAGATAATAGAATGACATTTCCTGAAGCTCGTTAACCCAGGTTGCTTTATAGAATGCATCAAATGCATCTTCATATTTCTCCAGATAGAAAAGTGTCAGCCCCAAATTGTAGTATGGCTCAGAATCATATGGATTGGGATGCATGGATATAAGCCTTCTAAGAGCAGCCCTGAAATACTTCTCTGCAAGTTCAAACCTACCGCGCCGAAGAAGCAGAAGTCCATATGCATTGTTAATCCTTGTATCGTCAGGATCTCTTTTTAGTCCTTCCAGATAATACGGATCGGGAAACCATGTAGCATGACGGTACTGCTCGATATGTTGCCCCGTAAGATATAGTTCCTCATTTGTTATAATGTCACGAGGGAGCTTTGCAGCCTTTGCGGGTTCGGCAAGTTCAGGGATTCCCTGATTCTTTGCCTGATAAGAAACCAGTTCTTTTCCTTCTGCATAAACTGATACTTTCGCATTATAGATATCAGCGATTTCCACATCAAGTTCTTTCTCATAGATATCAAACGGTGACAAAACTGTCTCTTCAGAGAATATCTCTTTTCCGTCATATACAACCTTTATCTGAGCGCTGTCGTATCTTGCCGTTGCATACACACAAATATAGAGCTTACCATCATCGTTTTTCTCAACATTGAGCGCTGCATTTATTGTTGCATTCTTTACCTGTCCGACAGCCTTGTATGGCATGAAATACTGTTTAAACACCTTCTCCTCATACGGCTTAAGCCATGAGAAATCAGGCTGATTGTCGCAGTACATACCGGTCATCAATTCAATGTACGGTCCGTCTTCATCAGTAAGATTCCTGTCCCAGGCTTTTCCAAAATCACCGCATCCCCATGTCCACTGCTTCTTGCCGGGAGAAATATGATGATCTGCAACATGGAGTAATCCTGCTTTCTTCTGGTAGTCATATCCGCCAACGAAGTTATATTCAGACTTCTCTGCCATATATGAGGTGGGAACCGGAATGTTTTTATATCTGGAGATATCTACTCCATCGCTATAATCATGTTTATAGTACTCGCCTGTAGCTATCGGAAATCTTGATACAGCTCTTTTACCATGATCATATACGCTGTGAACATCGGGTGGAAAGATTGACTGTGTATAGTCATTTACAGATACTGCCGGATTCGCCCACCACAGAAATGTCTGCGGAAGAGGTGTCCTGTTATAAAGCTGGCCTGTTATCTCGATATATGCCTTGTCAGGATAAAGTGTAAACTTCGTTACTTCTTTTGTTCCATACATCTGATCTACGTCACCGGTCAAAAGAGACTTGCTGCCGTCCTTATTCTCAATGATTTTGCAGTCTACAGGGCTGTAGGTCGTAGGTCTGTGATGCTGAGGCCAGTTAAACTCGATTCCTCCGGATATCCATGGGCCTGTAAGTCCTACAAGTGCAGGCTTGATCACGTGGTTGTAATAAACAAAATCATAATCGTTGGTCTTGTCATAGGCTCTCTGAATACGACCTCCCAGTTCAGGAAGTATCATAACCTTCAGATAATCATTCTCAAGCCACACTGCATTCCACGCTTTGTCTGTCTTTACTCTGCTTATCTCGTTTGTAGAAGGGTACGGATATATTTTCCCCGAACTCCCCTGATAAACCCGCTTCTCAAGAAACATCGGATTTTTGTCAGCTGCACCTACCTCATATGTGGGAATAATGACCTGTTCTTTCCAAACCTTTACTGTATGCATATTTTTCCTCCTCCCATTACCTGTAATACATTATTGATCATTCTTGCTTTATTTAGCCGTCAATTCCACAAGCCTATCTCGTATGCTTGTTGAGTATATTTTATGCGTATTCTCACAAATAGTAATTAGATAAAATAATCCGGTTATATAAGAATCTTGCCCTTGTGCATTCAGTTTAAAAAATATATTATCAATAAAAAGCCACTCATATTACGTTGAAAGGAGAAGAAGAATGAAAGCAATAGAAGCACTTGTCTCTTCCGAATCGGAGCAGTTTTTTCATAATCCCTCATCAGATACGAAAGAAATGTTTTTTTATCCTACTATAATAGGCAGATATACATATCTACCCGGCTATGAAAAAAACCGTAACCGCTTCAACAATTTCCTGCTCATGTTTATCGAAGAAGGCTCACTTGATATCAGCGTATCCGGCACCACGCAAAGGGCAACGATTGGGAACGTAGTATGGCTGGACTGCTATAAACCACATTCATATTCTTCTGAAAAAGGAGCCCGGGTACTCTGGATGCACTTTGATGGTCACGAAGCCAGGCGCTACTATGAATACTTCCATAAAAAACATGAAAACATCTGTCTACCATCAAATCCGCTTAGATTCCATAGTTCCTTCGACAGCCTGCTCTCACTTTTTTCAAAGAACTCGCTACCCGAGGAAGCAATTCTTTCTCTAAACATCATATCATTGCTACAGTCTCTTTTTGCAGAACAAAAAAATGACGCTGAAAGCACCTCCGCTCTGATCAGGCGCGCAAGTTCGTATATAGACGAGCACTTCAACGATAATCTCTCGCTTGAATTTCTTTCAGACATGGTGGGACTTTCTCCGTACTATTTTTCGCGTGCATTCAAAAAGGAGACAGGCATCTCTCCACATCAGTATCTGATAGAGACGCGCATCTCCTCTGCAAAATTTTATCTTTTCGGTTCCGACCGATCCATCAGCGATATTGCCCTGTCGGTGGGTTTCAAGGATGAAAGCTCCTTCTGTCTGACTTTCAGACGCCGCGTTGGACTGACCCCAAAGTCTTTTCGTGAAAAGTCACGTAAATAGTTTTATGCAAGGCTACTAAACATAGTTCTTTTCCCTTCTCTTGAAATTAAACAGATGGTATAGTCTGCGCGCTATCCGGTCACACTCTGTATACCGGTAATCTGTCCTGTTCCTGTCATTGTCGCTAAGAGTCACCACTTTTTTTGCATCGATCATGTTTTTCAGGTAGTCTGTCATGTTCTGTACAGAGGCATTTTTGTTATAGATCTTTATGTATGAATAACCTTCATAATCATCAGACGGATAGGTAAGTATCTTGAGTTCATCATTGATTTCGCTTTCCTTAATGTCTTTTACCAGATGCGCTATCTTCTCGGTCTTATCAATGCACATCATGTATACGACAGGATGACCTTTTGGTCTTTCTTTGTTAAGGTAGTTACGGTAAGGAGACTTGTGCATTTTTCCATAGATGTCTTTTTCCGCCGCATTCTTAAGTGCGTCATAATAGATGATAAGTACATCCTCAAGAATTATCGTTGTAAAGATATTAAATCTCCTGCTTCTGATAAAGCTCTCAATTTTGCAGGCATGTTCTGCAGACATCACATGAACCTTCGGATATCTGTTTTCCTTTATGTCATAAAGGATTGCCCCATCCATCGCTATTATGGGCAGATTCGGTTTAATTTCCGGCATTCCCACCAAAAATCCGGCCGGTGTCCGCAATGTCATGAATGTAAGCTGCATTCCTTTTTCAAGCATGTTCTTTATCATAATCTGACTATATGGTGTTATGCCTGATGAAAGACTGTCCATAGCCCTGTCCATGTCTGCAATAAAAAGCGTGTCCCTGTCATATTCACCATGGAAAGAAACTGAGTTCAGAACAAGCCCCACAAATATTCCGATAAGAGTATCCAAGGATCTGTTTGCCACAAACATATACGGATTCTCATCCATAAGATGATTTACTACTATGCTCAAAAAGACAACGCATGAAAAATACGATGCTTTCTTCTGCTTTATAACAACAGTCGTATAGATTATGGGAATCAGTGCCAGTGAGATGATGCAGTAATGAAGGAAGCTGTCATCAAGAATCGGAACTTTCTGTTTTATAAGGATATAGGCAAGGCCATATGCAGCACCTATACCCGTTCCCACTGTCCTCTGTATCGCATTCCCTACAGTGTTTTTCGTCTGATTCTGTATGCACCATAAAACAGCCAGTGCCGAATAAAACGGTGTTCCCTGCTTGCCTCTTATGAAATATATTGCAAAACAGATTAGAACTCCGAATGCTGATTTAATTATCCGCATCCCAATATGCGGAACATGTGCCATACCCTTTCCCATATATCAGCCAAAAACACTCCTTACTACTCCGCAAAGAATTTCGGCGCTTTTATCTGCCCCAAACCTTCCTGAGTCTATGCATATATCTCTGTCGTCAAAGATTCCTGCAATATCCTTACAATATTTACGCCTGTAATTCTCGCGGGCTTTATCTACATCCTGTATCATTTCTCTTGCGTTTTTTTCATCCATCCCCAGTATTGAAATGCAGTTTTCAACTCTTTTCTCAATCGGAGCATATACATATATATCAAGCACACGTTCCATATCTCGTAAGCAGTAATCGCCACACCTGCCGACAATGATACATGATTCTTTTGATGCAAGATCCCTTATTATGTTTGTCTGAACCTGAAATAATTCTTCTTGCATACTTACAGGTCCCATACCAAGGGGATATCTTCTCTCTGCAAAAAAGCCTCCTGCACGTTCTTCCTCTTTGCTTATCTCTGAAACCAGAAGTCCCATTCTTTTCGCAGTATGTTCAACAATATCCCTGTCATAAAATTCTATTCCCAGTTCAGCAGCCATCTTTTGGGCTATTGTTCTTCCCAGAGCGCCAAACTGTCTGGAAATCGTAATTACATATTTATCCATTTCAGGTCCTTCCTGTCTTTCTTTTCTGCATACTCCTTACCGTCAATGAAAGTGAGAAATTGATCACAAAATAAATGGCTGCTGCCACACCAAACAGCACAAATACGTCGGAAACATTTATTGAGTTAAGTCCGTTATACCTGTTAGCTGCTGACAGCACCTGCTTGGTCCTTGCCATAAGCTCTATAACAGCTACATTTGCCAGGAAAGAGCTATCCTTGATCGTTGTTATCACCTGACTTAAGAGTGTAGGAACAATTGCTCTGAAGGTCTGTGGCAAAACAATGTACCACATGATATGAAGCATTGAGAATCCCTGCGACTGTCCGGCTTCAACCTGTCCATGGGCAACAGAATTGAGTCCGCCTCTTACTATCTCAGCGATAACACCTGACGTATAAAGGATCAGTGCTACTGCTGCCTTGAACAAAAGCTTGTTATTCACCGATGACAGACCAAACATCTGTCTGTCAAGAAATCCCGGAACAGGACAGAACACAACACAAATAAAGATCCAGAATAACAGAGGTGTATTTCTGAACATCTCAATGTATATTACAGAAACAGCCTTCAGAATCCCTGTTCTTTTACCTGCACAATAGTTCCTCATAAGCGCCAGTACAGTTCCTATTGCTATACTAAAAAACACTGCAGAGACAGATATTATCAGCGTAAAGAGCACTCCTTGCATCAGAAATTTGATAATCGCCGGATTTTTCAGCATTGAAAGGCTACCATCCAAAGTATTCATATCATTCCTCCTTAGTTGCGCTGCTCAGTAATACTTTCTGTTCCCTCTTCTTTAAAGATGTCTCCCACATTGATGCAAATGATGAAAGCGGAAAGCATATCAGAAAGAAGATCACTCCACACAATATATATGCCGGAGCATACGAGCCGCCTGTGTTTTCTCCGGTAACAAAACTATAAGTAAGCGACAGTAAATCTGCACCTCCTACTATATATAGACAGGAAGTATTCTTTATCATATTCACTATTACATTTGTCATCGGAGGTAATATCACCTTGATACTCTGCGGGATTATGATGTAAAACATCTGTCCAGCGTATCCGAACCCCTGGGACCTGGCAGCTTCGAACTGCCCCTTCGGCACCGACTCTATCCCTGCCCTGATAACTTCAGCCATATAAGCTCCGGTATAAATGCCAAGTGCAAAAAATCCGGTTACTATGATTCCGGGGCTGTGTCCCGAAAAAGCCAGTGCATAGTACAGAAAGCACATCTGAAGAAGGACCGGTGTGTTCTGTATTATTTCAACATATACTCTGCTTATGCTCTTCAGGATCTTTTTATTACTTGTTGCCATAAGTCCAAATATGATCCCAAGCAATAAGGCTATAAGAAGTGCTATAACAGCAGTCTTTAGTGTATTCATTAGTCCGAGCAGAAATGTTTCCCGATAGATCCATATTTTATTCCATGCTCTTGGAGAAAATAATCCAGACATCACCATTCCTCCGAAGTTTAATCAAGTCCGTTTTCTGAAATAAGTTTATCGATTGTTCCGTTCTCAAAGCTTTCGCTCACAAGCTCTTCGGCCACCTTTGAAAGACCGGATCCCTTTGTGGTTGCAATACCATAATTCTGGGGCGAAAACTCTGCATCGATATACGATCTTCCTTCAGTTCTGTAGATTGCAAGAATGGACTTATCAACACAGAAAGCATCAACTTCGCCGGCACTGAGGGCAGTAGATATTGTTGGATAATCATCATACTGCTGGAATTTTATACCATCAGTCCAGGTAGCCGGGTCAAAGCTTTCTTCGTCAAATCCATCACCACTTATAAGATCTTTTTCAATCATCGCTTTTACAAGCGCCTTAGCTGATGTAGATCCGGAAGAAACGCCAACAGTCGTATCAACCATGTCATCAAGTGTCTTAATTCCTTTTGAATCCTCTACCAGAACACTTACATAATCCGTATAATACGGAGTAGTGAAATCCCAGCTTTCTTTTCTTTCATCAGTAATGGTAAATGTGGCAAGTACACAGTCAATGTCTCCGGAATCAAGAAGTTCCGTTCTTGTTGCTGCTGTTACAGCCGTAAACTCAACATCAACTCCAAGTTTGTCTGCCAAAGCCTTTGCAAGCTCAATTTCCAATCCGGTATACTCACCTGTAAGAGGGTCTTCATAGCCAAATCCCATTACAGCATTCTTAACACCGACCTTTAGAACTCCTCTGTCGACAATTGCCTTTACATCTTCTTCCAGGCTGTCATCTGCCGGCTGTTCTGCTAAAGGCGTCTCCTGAGCTGAATCTGTTGTCTCTGATAATTCTGCGGGCTCGGAAGCGCTTCCGCATGCAACGAGCAATGCTCCCATCATCCCTGCTGCCACTGCACTTAATGATCTCCTCATGATTCTTTTCTTCATAATTTTTCCTCCTCGTGTTTTCTATAGACAGTACAGCTACTTTTGTCTGTACGTTGTCATCTCATCTGATGATCTTTCCCAGGAATTGTTTTACTCTTTCACTCTCCGGATTATTGAAAAAGTGTTCCGGTGTTCCGGATTCTATGATCTGCCCATCTTCCATGAAAATCACCCGGTCGGCTACCTGCCTCGCAAATCCCATTTCATGTGTGACTACCACCATTGTTATGTTTTCCTTAGCCAGCTTGATCATTACATCAAGCACTTCCTGAATGGTCTCGGGATCCAGCGCTGATGTCGGCTCATCAAATAAAATGATCTTGCTCTGAGAACAAAGAGCTCTGGCAATAGCTATTCTCTGCTGCTGTCCGCCGGAAAGGGTTGTGGGATATACATTTGCCTTATCTTTCAGCCCAACAATATCCAGATAATGATATGCAAGTTCTTCGGCCTCTTTCCTCGACTTATGATGGAGCTTTATCGGCGCAAGTGTAAGGTTCTTAAGAACAGTCATATGAGGATATAGATTAAACTGTTGGAAAACCATGGACGTGCTGTCTCTAACCATTTTGGTCCTGTTCTTGGAAGTCAGCTCAACGCCGTCTATATAGACATGTCCGCTGCTTGGCATCTCCAGAAAATTCATGCAGCGAACTGTTGTGGATTTACCTGATCCGGAAGGACCAATAATCACCAGTTTTTCTCCTTCTTCCACCTCGAGATTCACATCCTTTAATACGTGAAGATCTCCAAAGCTTTTATTTACATTTTCCAGCTTGATCATTGCCATAGCATTTTCCCTTTCCTGAATGCAGAAACGGCGCTTCGGTATAAAGCCGAAACGCCGTTGTCTCATTGCACTTAAATAGGATTAGTTAATAAATAAAGGCGCTTTGAAACACTGTGTGTGAATCAAAACGCCTTTGTTTGTATACAAGTATACCGAATAATTATTTTTTGGCAAGTACTTTTTTAAAAAAATACGCTTCTATAATTATTTAACTATTTTCTTCAGATATTCCTTCATCTTGAATGCACAGAAATATGGGAACGTATATATGTCATTTGCATGTCCCACATTAAAATCTCCTAGTTTTATTCCATATGTAATATCACTGTAATTCTCATTCTTAATGAGTGTAGACAAAGACTTTGACTGGTCGCTATTGGACTTAACCTCAACAGGTATAAGATCATTCTGAGTTCTTACAAAAAAATCTTCTTCCAACGTAGAATTTTCCTTTTTGTAATAAAAAAGTCCCAGCCCCTGCTTAATAAAGGCCTCTGCCACAAAATTTTCATATAAAGCACCTTTATACACTCCAAGGTTTTTATTAACTCTAAGATCTTCCTGAGCTTCCTCATCCAGCGCGGATACCAATAATCCGGTATCCGGATAGTATAGCTTATATTTACTCTCCTCAATATTTCCCTTTAATGGCAGTTCAGGATACTGCAAGCAATTACACTCTGTTATAACACCTGCATCAATAAGCCATTCTATACATCCTGTATATTCTCTTGATCTCGCATTTTTCCCAAGCTTATTAAATTGGAACTTCTTGTTTTCTTTGGCCAACTGAACTGGAATACTTCTATAAACACTTATTATCTTTGTCTGATCAAGACCTTCCGCGTACTTTCTTACGTCCTCTTCATAATCAAGCCTGATCTGCTCCTGTACATCAAGTGTTCCTGAGAATGTTCCAGACTCAATATATAACTTTACGACATCCGGCATTCCTCCAAGCACACTGTAATCCAGGAATAAACCCTTAAAGACAGTAAGCTCATTGTCATTAAATGGCTTAATCTCAAGCATATGCGATAATATGGAATCAATCTGTTCCTGGCTATAACCTTTTGCCCAAAGAAACTCTTCAAAATCCATAGAATACATCTCATAGTCCGTTTTTGAGCCAACACTGTTACTATGAATCTTTTTATAATTTATTCCCAACATGGAGCCACTACAGATAACATCATATTTACCGTCTATCCTAAATGACTTGAGCGTTGTTGCAACATCAGGGTTTTCCTGTATCTCATCAAAAATAATAATGGTTTTGCCAGGCACAAACTTTAAAGATGGATCAGCTAATGATATATTCTTTATTACACTTTCCACATCATATCCATCTGCAAGGATTTGCATAAATTTTTTCTCTAAAGCAAAGTTTATATATACAACATTTTCATAATTTCCCTCGGCAAAATGCATGATTGATTCGGTTTTTCCAATCTGTCTTGCGCCTTTTACTATCAGAGGCTTATGCTCAGGATCTGCTTTCCAATTATTTAGATAGTCATCTATCTTTCTTCTGTAATACATTTTGTCAACCTCCAAAATAATGCTATCACAAAAAAATAGGCACTTCAATCATTTTTCACACATTTTATGAGCCACTTATTACAACCTATAACACATTTCATTATTATTGTTATGACCCCCAGCATCAATAAAGACGATTATTTTTACATCTGTACCGTTTTTGATTTAATATAAAAAAGCTGCAAACTCAGATAAACTCTAAGTTTACAGCCATACATAATTACTGCCGGCGACCGGGATCGAACTTTTTGCAGTCCCCAAAAGCCGCAGAGAAAGGGGTTTCGCCGGCCACGTCTTCCTTTTGTACCAAATTTGTACCACTTTCGTATAGCTCAAATCCCAAGTCAATCTCCCTGAACCAGTGCAACAATCTTATTGCACTCTAGACTGACATTCACTATGTAATCCAATACATTTTGCCTATCCTGCGGGCTAAATATACTATTCATCTTAATCATCAACTCCTTCTTATCAAACCTATGAAATCAGCCAACTCCATCTCACCCATTTCCTGCTTATCTGCTTCAGCGT
>JAGAAO010000014.1 GCA_017615275.1 Butyrivibrio sp. | reverse complement strand
TCTTGCGTCTAACGCTAGGCTTTTCGTAGTGTTCTCTCTTACGAATTTCCTGCTGGATTCCAGCCTTCGCACAACTTCTCTTAAAGCGACGCAATGCGCTATCCAAAGTCTCGTTTTCTTTTACTACTACAGTTGACATCTCTACTCTTACCCTCCCTTCAGTCCCTTCAAGCACATGACTGATTGGGTTATTTATTATGTCCAAGCCTAATAAGCTCACATAACATGAAATATTATAGCACAAAATCAACCGACGTCAAGCATTATTTCACATCAAAATCTTTTCTCCGACTTTATATGTATGAATGACAAATCGCTTATTCCCACCTGCCATGCCACTGCATGTGGAAAGCGTAAGAATTGACGGCCTGTCGGCAAAATCATATTCTTTTTCGGAATTCCAACCATTATTAGCAAGAACATATTTCAAATAAGCATCGTACTCTTCATCACTTATCAAAGCACTGTACGCTTCGCTTCCGACTTTTGTTGTCTCATAAGCAAAGATTTCATATCTGTACACAACATCTTCCGTCATCACATATACATACGGATTATCCTTGATCAGGTTCTCGTTTCCCGAAGCATATACTTTTTTAAGCTTACCAAACATGGAACCGTCTTTCATATTATGTCCGAATATCATATCGTGTCTTCCGCAAAACTTCTCATCACTGAGTACATCTTCAAACAAACATCCCGCCGAGCTTTTCTTTTTATCAAAACTCAAATAAAGATACTCATCTATATCATTCTCTTTTACGACAGGATAACTTATATCAAGGCAGGGAATATACAGCCACGCCGTCACATCTTCGTTTATTCCCTTAAGCCCCTTAAAATCAACATTTATTTCAGGAAAAGCATCCTCTGTATCTGCCTTGGAAGAATCCGCACCTGAAGGAGCATATTGATTTCTCAATGTCTCATATCTTTTTGCCGAACCGGCTAAATCTTTTTGTTCCGCAAAAATATTAATCACTTCAAAAACAATGACCGCTGCACATATAGTTATGAGCGCGATCCTGATCTTCTTTTTATTCATAACGAACCTTCACAGTTAAATAAATATTTTTCCTTAGATTATAAGTTTACAGACCATGTTTAGCAATCGGATATTTGCCTTCAACCGAAAAGAGACTGCACTTAATGTGCAGCCTCTCTTCCGGGCAGATTAAATATTATCTAAAGTAGCTAATCGCATCCTCGAGTTCTGTAGAAAGTCCCTGCAGCCTTCTTGCTGCTTCGCCGATAATCGAGAATGTAGCATTAAGTTCCTGCATAGATGCGCTGGTCTCCTGCGAAGATGCGGCATTCTCCTGAGACAAAGCCGAAAGATCCTGAACTATTTCAACAAGAGAAACCTTTGCACTATTGAGATTATCTATCATTCCTGCGATGTTTCTGGTATTATCCGTTACGATTCCAACGTTCTCAGACATCTCAGTCATATCGTTCTGTGTAGAAGCTATACTCTCGCCCTGAAGTGCGATACTTGCATTAAGTGAATCCATAACCTTTACGGAAGCCTGCGCATCCTCAAGGAGTTTTTCGACAATTGCCTTGATCTCATCAGCACTGCTCTTTGACTGATCGGCAAGCTGTCTGATCTCATCAGCAACAACCGCAAATCCTTTACCTGCTTCTCCTGCTCTTGCAGCCTCAATTGAAGCATTGAGTGAAAGAAGGTTTGTCTGTGATGCGATCTCATTGATGGCATCCGAGAACTTAGCAATTTCATTTGCACTGCTGTTTGTCGCTGTAATTGTTGTGCCAATCTCGGATACAGCCTCGGCAACGGCCGAATTCTGGGTTACGATCTCAACAAGGGCATCGGTAGCCTTATCACAGCTATCTTTCATCTTCTTGGCAGCATCGTCAAGAGTTGTAACCTTCTCTGAAATCTGGTCTATGTTATTTCCGATCGAATCGGTACTTGTAGCCGCGTTCTGTACACTTTCAGCCTGTGATACGGCGCCTTTACTAACTTCGCCGACAGCATTCGTAACCTGTGAAGAAGCTTCGGTTGCCTGGGAAGCAGACTCTGCAAGTTCTTTTCCTGCGGTATTTAGATCTATAGACATACTCTTCGTCTTCGTAATTACTTCATCAAGTTTCCTGCTGAGTAACGACGTACTCTCCGCAATAGCACCGATCTCATTCTTATTGTTTATAATACTCTCATCAAACTCATTATTAAGCGATCCGCTTGCAACTTCATCAAGGAGTTTTGCAATGTTCTGCATCTGCCTTGAAATTCTAAGTGCCATCAGTATTCCGCCTGCTGCAAGGACCACCATAATAGCTACAACAGTTCCAACCATTGAACCGATAATCTTATTTACGTGTTTATTTATATCGGATGTCTCACGTCCCGAAAAAGCCATACCGGCAACAGAACCGTCAGAATTAAAGAGCGGTATATAGTATCCGTAATAAGGCATTCCCTCAATTACAAGCGTGCTTGATGAGAATTCACCTTTTCCGTTAAGCACGGCACTTATTACCGCATCGGAAGCTTTGGTTCCGACAAGTCTCTCATTTGTTCCCTCTTTAAATATAGTCGTAAGAATACGGGTATCACCATAGAAAATCGTATAATCCACACCTGATTGCGCGTGGATCGAATCAATTATTCCACCAAGTTCATCTGTAATCGATTCTCCGCCTTTTTGAAGATCACCGTCCACAAGACTCCAATCGGAATTGTCATTCAGCGCAGACGCTTCATTTGCGAGATGTTCGGTTGTCGCCTTAAGCTCTTCCAAAACAAGGTTGTGATAAACCTTTTTTATGTTGGAAGCAGCCATTATCGTCAATATAGTAGCAACGGCAAGCACTACTACACCCGCAATGATAATGACATTGATAAGCAGTTTCTGTTTATGTTTGTTTGTTACTTTTCCAGCACTCATTATTCCAGCTCCTTTCATAGTCAACGCTGATTAGAATCGCGATTACAATAAAATTATGCTTTTTAAATAACTCTGAAAAAACTAATAACTCACTAAATATCCTGCCATCTGCATCAATTATATCATCAAAAAACGGAATTTGAATACAATTCCGTCAATTTAATACCTATTTTATGTTTATTTAATATTTTAATATTTTATGCAAAAAAAAGATGCCTGTTTAGATAATCAACTGGCATCTTTGTTATCAAATCTTGTAGTGCTCTTATAATATATATTCTTATCGTTTTGCATAGCTAATGTCCCCAGGACAGATAGTATGATCAAAAAGACTGCAACACCAAAAACAAACCCGATAATATATGTTAAAGTCTTATCTTCTCTAACAACCCCAAGAACTTCCGGATTGGACTCACATTCGTCCGATAAATCCCCAATTGTCGAAACAACATCTTGCGCTGATACTGAAACGCTCTCCCCCATAAAAGCTACAAAGAATGCAATAAATGCGATCACAATTCTCGCAGCCAAACGAGAAACGAAGTATCTGCACCTCTCTTCCCACTGCATAACTTAATATCTCCTCTGCTCATAATGCCCTGTAAACTATCGGTCGGCCAAATTAATCCTTATCATAAAAATCCCCTCAAATTATTATCTAAAAATTAATGAATTTATTTTACATGACTTACTTTATATATCATATTTTTTAGCCCTTTGTCAACAGGTCTCGCATCAGATCCCATGCGATTTTTTGCCTTAAAATAAATCTGAGTTTAGCTCAACAGCCGACTCTTAATCGTTTTCGCAATCGTCAAAAACTATTAATAGAAATAAAAAAAAATTTTAACTTGTTTAAAAATTGTTAAAAAATGAGGTGACTTTGCAGTCACCTCAAAAATAATTCCGATAGCTAATTAATCACTTTATCTGTTCACCGAGAATCTTTTCTGCTTCATTTAATGCATCAGCAATTCCGGCAGGATTCTTTCCGCCGGCCTGAGCCATGTTCGGACGTCCGCCGCCACCGCCTCCTACGATCGGAGCGATTGCTTTTATAAGATTACCGGCATGTGCTCCCTTTGACATAGCATCATCTGTAGCCATTACAATGAGGTTTACTTTTCCGTCATTTTCGGAGATAAGAACAATAACTCCACCGCCGATCTTGGTCTTCATCTGATCACCAAGATCACGTAGTCCGTTCATATCAACACCTTTAATAGATACAGCAAGAAGCTTTACGCCTTTTACTTCTTTGACCTTGTCCGTAACATCTCCAAGGGCAGCTTGAGCTTCCTTGCTCTTTAATGACTCATTTTCACTTCTCAGAGCCTTTAATTCATCCTGAAGTTTCTTTATGTGTTCCGAGATGCTCTCAGAATTCGTTTTAAGAAGCTTTGCAGCCTCATTAAGGTTATTTTCCACCTTGATATAATAATCTCTCGCATTCGAGCCCGTGAGAGCTTCTATACGTCTTACACCGGCAGCAACACCACTCTCTGAAACAATCTTAAACAGACCGATTCTTCCGGTATTTGATACATGAGTACCACCGCAGAGCTCTACAGAGAAATCGCCCATCTCAACAACACGTACAACATCGCCGTACTTCTCGCCAAACAATGCCATAGCGCCTGTCTTCTTAGCCTCTTCCATAGACATTTCCTTTGTTGTTACAGGAAGTGCATCTGCAATCTTAGCATTTACAAGATCTTCAACCTTCTTGATCTCATCCTCGGTCATAGCCTGATGATGACTGAAGTCAAATCTCGTCTTGTCAGGATCCTGATAAGATCCCGCCTGCTCAACATGATCTCCGAGAACGACTCTGAGAGCCTTCTGAAGAAGGTGAGTAGCTGAATGGTTTCTGCATGTCTTTGCTCTGTTCTCGGCATCAACCAAAAGAGTAACCTTGTCACCCTTCTTAAAGCTTCCGGATACAACCTTACCTACATGGGCAATTCTGCCGCCTGCAACGTGGATAGTCTCGGTAACTTCGATCTTAGCCCCCTTTGAGCCCTCGATAACACCGATATCGCCAACCTGTCCACCCATTGTACCGTAGAAAGGAGTTTTATCCGTAATAACAGTCACGCATGAATCTGCCTTGGCACTCTCGATAAGCTCATTCTCATCAGCCATGGCTACGATCTTACCTGTTGCTTTGATATCCGTATATCCAACGAACTCGGACTGTACAGATGCATCAAGAGCATCAAATACACCCTCATTTGTTGAAAGGTTTGCAGAGAAGTTCTGGTTATCCCTTGCCTTCTGCTTCTGCTCTTCCATAGCTTTGGCAAAGCCCTTCTCATCAACAGTAAGTCCCTCTTCACCCGCAAGCTCGATTGTAAGCTCTACAGGGAAGCCATAAGTATCATAAAGGAAGAACGCATTTCTTCCGTCTATCTCTTTCTTTCCTTCGCCCTTAACTTTCTCAAGGATCTTGTTAAACTCCTTAAGACCGTTTTCAAGAGTGCTCTCAAAACGAACTATCTCTCTTGAAAGCTCTGTAAGAACAAACTCACGATTCTTTACGAGATTGGGATAGCTCTCGTTATATACCTTATCGATATAGATTGAAGCCATCTCGACAATCTTGTCCTTGTTAAGTCCAAGAGCTCTCGCATGTCTTACGGCACGACGGATAAGTCTTCTGAGAATATATCCGGCACCTGTATTGGAAGGAAGAAGCTTAGCTTCATCTCCTATAAGCATAACCGATGTACGGATGTGATCGGCAAGGATTCTCATAGACTTTGTTGTCTTCTCATCCTCGTTGTACTTAACACCCGCATTCTTTTCAATATAGCTGATAACAGGAGTAAATACATCAACCTGATATACATCCTTTGAACCGTTAAGGAACGCAAGGATTCTCTCAAGTCCCCATCCTGTATCAACGTTCTTCTGAGCAAGAGGAGTAAGCGAACCGTCCTTATGCTTCTCGTACTGCATAAATACGTCGTTACCAAGCTCTGTATATTTACCGCAGTCGCATCCGGGCCCACAATTAGGACCGCAATCCGGCTTATCGGCAATGTAAAACATCTCACTGTCGGGACCGCAAGGACCGTATTCAAGTCCCCACCAGTTATCCTCGGCAGGAAGATAGTAGATATTTTCTTTTTTAAATCCTGAAGCTATACGATACTGAGCACCCTCTTCGTCTCTGGGAGCATTCTCATCTCCTGCAAAAACAGTAGCTGCAAGGTGATCCGCATCAAATCCGAACACCTGAGTAAGAAGCTCATAGCTCCACTTGCAGCGCTCTTCTTTGAAGTAATCTCCAAGGCTCCAGCTTCCCATCATCTCAAAGAAAGTAACGTGACTCTTGTCGCCTACAGAATCAATATCGTTGGTTCTGACACATCCCTGAACGTTACATAATCTTGTTCCCAAAGGATGTTTCTTTCCAAGCAAATAAGGCATGAGTGGCTGCATTCCGGCTACGTTGAACATAACACCGGTAGAACCGTCGGATACAAGAGAAACCGCACCTACATCCACATGTCCTCTGTCTATATAGAACTGTTTCCAGGTCTTGCGCAGTTCGTTAGCTGTAAATTGTCTCATCTAAACACTCCTTAAAACGTAAACTTATCTGCAAAATAGTTTTCAAGTTCATCAATGGCAACACGTTCCTGCTCCATGCTGTCTCTGAATCTGACAGTTACTTTTCCGTCTGTCTCAGAATCGAAGTCATATGTGATGCAGAAAGGAGTTCCGATCTCATCCTGTCTGCGATATCTCTTACCGATGTTTCCACGGTCATCAAATTCGCAGTTGTATTTCTTTGAAAGCTGAGCATAAATCTTCTCAGCACCTTCATTAAGCTTCTTTGAAAGAGGCAAAATTCCGATCTTAACAGGTGCAAGTGCGGGATGGAAATGAAGAACGGTTCTTACATCGCCCTCTCCGATTTCTTCTTCGTCATATGCACCGCAAAGGAATGCAAGAACAACACGGTCTGCACCAAGCGAAGGCTCGATAACATAAGGAATATATCTCTCACCCTTTGTATCATCAAAATATGTAAGATCTTCACCTGATGTTTCCTGATGTCTTGAAAGATCGTAATTTGTTCTGTCGGCAATACCCCAAAGTTCACCCCAACCAAACGGGAAGAGGAACTCGATATCACTTGTAGCCTTACTGTAGAAAGAGAGCTCTTCCTTCTCATGATCGCGGACACGCATCTCGTCCTCTTTCATGCCAAGGCTCTTGAGCCAGTTAATGCAGTATTCTTTCCAATACTTGAACCACTCAAGGTCTGTATCGGGTTCGCAGAAGAACTCAAGCTCCATCTGCTCAAACTCTCTTGTTCTGAAAGTAAAGTTACCGGGTGTGATCTCATTTCTGAAAGATTTACCGATCTGTGCGATTCCGAAAGGAATCTTTTTACGTGATGTACGCTGTACATTTTTAAAGTTAACAAAGATACCCTGTGCAGTCTCAGGACGAAGGTATACAGTATTCTTTGCATCCTCTGTAACGCCCTGGAAAGTCTTAAACATAAGGTTAAACTGACGGATATCTGTGAAATTATGCTTACCGCATGAAGGACAGGGAACGTTATTCTCTTCGATGAACTGCATCATCTTCTCATGGCTCCATGCATCAACGGAACCGTCAAGAGTAATATTGTTCTCTGCCGCATAATCTTCAATAATCTTATCTGCACGGAATCTCTCGTGACATTCCTTACAATCCATAAGAGGATCTGAAAAACCTGCAAGGTGACCGCTTGCCACCCAAGTCTGGGGATTCATAAGAATTGCGCAGTCAACACCCACATTGTAAGGGCTCTCCTGAACAAACTTCTGCCACCAGGCCTTTTTAACATTGTTCTTAAGCTCAACGCCAAGATTTCCGTAGTCCCACGTATTTGCCAGTCCACCGTAAATCTCGGATCCGGGATAAATAAATCCTCTGCCCTTGGCAAGAGCTATGACTTTTTCCATTGTTTTTGCACTGTTTTCCATAGTCTGTCTCCATTCATGCGAATAATATTATTTTGATAAAACAATCTGTACGTATTCGTTATTAGATTTTGATAAAGCTGCTTTCTTCTTGCCATCCAAGACAACGCCCTTTGAGACATAGTCTATCTTGGCAGGAGTCAGAATATCATCTCTGCAATCTGTGATAACAACATGCTTATCTTTATACTGCTCATAAAGCTCTTCCTTTGGAGCTTTACCGTCAGGATCAACCAGGTTGGCCATAAGCTCGTATCCTGCGTCGCGTGCTTCTTCAACTGTTCCGTAGAAGAACTTAACCTTGTTGTGGTGTTCGAAATCGGAAGAAGTTGTGTACTTCAAAACTACTGTGATCTTCATTGTATCCTGATCAAACTTCACCGATTCCAGGAAAACTCTGTCTCCAAGGCTGTCTTGATTGTAGTCATTTATATTTTCAAGTGCTTTTTCCCTAAATTCTTCAACGTCATAGTTATTACCATCAAAGTCCTCACATATTGTATATGTAATGGCGCCTTCTTTATCAATGGCTATTGACGAGGTGTCCTGTTTTTTAGATCCGCATCCTGCAAGCACAAAGCAAAAAACCGTAGACAATACACTGACAGTTATCATCTTCGTTATTCTGTTGAATTTTGATGTGTTTTTCTGCATAACTGTGCTGATGCCCTCCTTTTTCTTAAACTTAATTTCCAGCAAACAAAAGATATTATATCCAAATAGTTTTTCTTTTTCAATACTCAGGTATATTTAAAAAACGTCCAGCATCTCCAAACTCTTAAAAGGTCTGTCAATGAACTTCTTTCTGTATTCAGAGTTGATTTCTTCAAGTTCCAGCAATACCTCTTTTGAAACTTCAAACGAATACAGCTTTTGGAGAGGAGATGTGATGATGTAATTCATGGCATATCTTGTCGATTCCAGAAGATTTCTACCCTCCGGAATCCCAGGATATTCACCTTCTATACAAAGTGCCCTCAGTTCATATATACACCTGACGAGCCTGTTCTGTATTTTTTCGTTCAAAAGAGCTTTCAGTGAGATGTACAAAAGATTCAAAAGCTCTTTGTCCTCATTGTTCTCTCTTGTGTAATAACTTGCCAATTCAAGAAAAAAGGTGCCGTAGCAGGCACCTTCCAAATCTTGTCTGAAACCTTCGAAATAATTTTCAATGTCCGCCTCAACAATATTATATGAAGATCTTCCCGCAAAGAGCTTGAACGTGCCAAAGCAAAAAGGCTCTACACTTCCCGCCAGCTTACTCCCCGGCTTTCTCGCACTTCTTGCAAAAGCTGTTATCTTACCCCTGTCGGCCGTAAATATAGTGGCAACCCAGTCATAATCACCCACAGGGGAATGCTTTATGACCATACCTTTAACGCTTACCAATTCTTCCATATAATTTCCGTTTCTTAGTTGAGACCTCTCATGTCATAACCAAAACTCTTAAGCTGAGTTTTATCGTCTCTCCAGTCCTTTCTGACTTTAACCCACAGCTGGAGATTAACTTTTATCTGAAGAAGTTCCTCGATATCTTTTCTGGCGGTGGAACCGATCTTTTTGAGCATCGATCCGCCCTTTCCTATCACGATTCCTTTGTGTGAATCTCTCTCACAAATGATAGTAGCCTCGATATCCATAAGTTCCTTATCTTCACGCTCCCTCATTCGCTCAACCGTAACGGCTATTCCATGAGGAACTTCATCTTTCATAAGTCTTAGTGCTTTTTCTCTTACAATCTCAGCAACGATTTGTCTCTCCGGCTGATCTGTAAGAGTATCCTCATCATAGAACGGAGGTCCCACAGGTAAAAACTCCCTTATGGTATCCATCACCCCGTCGATGTTTCTGCGCTTCAGAGCTGCAACTTTTACAACTGCCGCGAAATCCATCTCTTTTCTGTAGGCTTCTTCGAATCTGTCAAGATTGTCTTCGGAAACCGTATCAATCTTGTTGATAACAAGGATAACCGGCTTTCTGCATTTCTTAAGATCTTCGATTATCGCCTTCTCTCCTGCTCCTATAAAGGTGCTGGGCTCTACCAGCCACATGACGATGTCGACTTCATCAAGAGTGTTCTTGGCGAGCTTTGTCATATACTCGCCAAGCTTATTCTTGGTCTCATGAATACCCGGGGTATCCAAAAATATCATCTGACAAGTATCGTCAGTGTACACGGTCATTATCTTATTTCTTGTGGTCTGAGGTTTGCATGAAGTAATCGCAATCTTCTGACCTATCATCTGGTTCATAAGCGTTGACTTGCCAACGTTGGGACGTCCTATCAACGCTATGTAACCTGTCTTAAAATTATTTTCCATTTTTACCTTCTGTATTCTCATTTGCAGGCTGTGCCGTCGAAGCATTCGCGTTTGCAGTCGGAGCTGCCGCAGCGTTTGGATTTACAGGCTGTGCGCTCATCGCTTCTCTCTGCTTTCTGAAAAATTCCTCTCTCTTAAGAGCATTTCTTTTGTTGACCTTCTTAGTAATTACAACAGCCACAAATACTACAATTCCGATAAGCAAGAACTGTGGAATATGAATAACGATCCATATGAAGAATTCCGCAATTCCATGTAACACAGCTGAAAGACTCTCTACAAATCCTTCGCCCATTCTCTCAAATGCGCCCTTTTCTTCAGTTGGTGTGTACTTTGCCACTTCTTCAATACTTAGATTGACTGTACTGTAATTTACTTTGTTGTCATATGTACGAAGCTGTGACTCCGCACTTTCAAGCTCATATCTTACCTGTGTAAGCCTGTCCTGCACAGCGATTATATCTTCTATGGTCTCTGCGGATTCCAATATAGCCAGAAGACTTTCCTCTTCTGCCTCAAGAGCCTTTTTCTTACTCTCGAGATCAACATAATTAAGAGTAACATCTTCAACATTTGTAGACTTATTTGTTATGTTGGTGGCATTCTGAACGATATCAACAAAACTATTCAGATTATTCGCGGGAATTCTGATCACGAAATCGGCATTTCTCACAGTGCCGTTTCCGTAACGTGTACTTCCGTTGCTGACATTGCTTGACTCGATATATCCGCCAAGCTCGCTCACCTTACTTTCAAGTTTGGAAAGGGTGTCGTCAAGATTCTCTGTCTCTGCAGAAATATGAACGGTAGTTATAAGCTTACGCGAAGTATCAACTACTTCTTCGCCATCATCGGACTCATGCTCTTCGTTGTAATCCGCATCTTCCTCAATGGTCGCATTTTCTTCAACACCGTTATCATATACCGCTTCTTCTGCGGCTGCAGGCTCCGCCATCTGCTTTACCGCCATATCCGACGAGCTTTCGGATGATCCGCCGCACCCCGACAGAACTACCGCAAAAGCCATCAAACCGGCAACAACAATTCCAAATTTCTTTTTCATAACTCTCTACTCCGTTTGGTATAAACCCTTAAATCACTTATTTACAAGCTGCTCAATATTATCAAACAGTTCTTTGCTCTCCTCAATCTTGTCAGCAGCGCCGATAACACACAAACACTTATCCGACATGAATGCATCAACATATGTAGCCAGCTCACGGATAGTTTCTTTGGTCGTTCCCAAAAGTTCATCCCTATTCTTCTGGATCTTCTCCATCTTCGCATTGCAAAGATAAGCAGAAAGTCCATAGGTTCCCTTTGCGGAAGGAGTCTTCGGTGTATCAAGCTCTGAAACAGCCCCTATAATGTACTGAAGAATAACTCTCTCATCCTCATCAAAATTCCTGAGATATTCGGAAGCTTTCTCGAAAACATCGATACTGTTTTTCAAATTGGGATCTCTGTAAGTCACAAATGCCGAGTCACCGTTTTTAGCGTAGCTGCTCATACATCCGTATGCTCCGCCCAGTACTCTTATATTCTTCCAGAGATAATCATATCCCATCATAACTTTCAAAACTCTAAGCGCACCGTTATATTTAAGTCCCTTTGAAGTAAAGTTTCCGGCACGGCACACATACTGAACCTGACCTGCCGTCTTAAATGCCTCGTTGTGCTTTGATATCTCAACTTCAAATTTCTTTTTCTCATAATCACCTGTGAAAAGAGCTTCCGCAAAAGCCTTGCTCTCCTCGGGAATTCCGTCATACTCCTTGTCGGTGCAGGTAACGTCAACCAAAAGATTCTCCGCTCTAAATATCGCATTGCAAAGATATTTAAGTTTATCCGTTATCTCTTTTGCACCATCTGCAGTATCGATCTTTGCAAGAATTCCTTCAAGGTGTCTGAAATATCCGATTCCGCTTACTCTGTCCGAAACAGCCGCCGCAGGTGAAACATAAGACATTGCTCTGACAGCACTTGTCTGATGTCCCGCAGAAGCAAGATCAGACTGAAGTCTTGCATACTGCTCCTCGAATATCTCCTTGAGTCTCTTTGTATCATCAAGCTTGGAACTTGTAAGTATCTCTTTTACAAGATCAAATGCGTAGTGAATGTTCTCATGAAGTACCTTTACGCTGATCTCAAGCGTTGTCGTGAACTTCCCTGCATCGTCCGCATCGGTATATGTACTTACAGATCCGCTGATTCCGCCGGTCTTTATATTTATCTCATTAAAAAGATCGCCGTAGCTGTACTTATCGGTATCCAACATCGCCAGCACTTTTTTGAGTGAGGAAATGTACGGGATATATTCCGCATCAAGTTTCTCCAAGTTAAACACAAATGTAATATAAACTATTCCATTTGTAAATATATTGTGGAAAAGGATATCAACTCCGTTTTCCTCTTTCTTTTCATAGATAAACTTCTCAGACTCTTTCTTAAGATCCTCGAGTTTAAGAAGCGGAATCTTCCTGAGATTCTCCGGAGTATCGGGAGTGTCCTGATATTCCTTGAGATCTGCAGTATATTTTACGATCTTGTCAATCTCTTCTTTTGAAAGAGATGCCTTATAGTCTGCAAGCTTCTTTTTGAGTTCCTCGTCCTTTTTCTCTGTAAGTCCCGGAGCAGGTTCAAGCACAACAACCGTTCTGTGAGGATTGTTCAAAAGATATTTCTCTATGAGTTCTTCAAAATATCTGCCCTGCGCTTCTTTTTTGAGTTCAGCATATGTATCATTTGCTTCAACATTTATCCATGGGCTGTTGTCATCGTAAAGCCAGCTGTCAAAAACCTGAAGTCCGTACAACAATCCCTTGGGATAACGTCCGTAATCTGCCTCTCTGTACTTGAACTCATCATAGCTGAGTCCTGCAAGAAGAGCCTTCTTGTCGATTCCCTTTGCAACCTGTTCCTTAAGAACTGTCTCAATCGTTTCGACAAACTCATCCTTCTGTGATGAGTCTGCGTTCTTGGCTATAACAGAAAAAACAGGCTGAAGCAAGCCGTTGTCATACTCACTGTATACATCCTGACCGATTCCCTTGTCTATGAGAGCCTTCTTGATAGGCGCTCCGGGAGCCGAACAAAGGGCATAGTCAAGGATATCAAAGGCAATATAAAGCTTTTTATCAAGAGTTGAACCAACGCTGAAATTATAAGAAAGATGAGTATTCTTGCCACTCTTCTCACCCTGAAGAACAGAGTATGGCTTAACTATCTCTTTGGGCTCTTTGAATGCTTCCTGTCTTTCAATCTTAGAATCAACCTCAATACGATCAAATTCAGAAAGATAATTTTTATCGATATAATCAAGCTTTTCAGCTACGTCGAGATTACCGTACAGATAGATATAGCTGTTTGAAGGATGATAATACTTCCTGTGAAAATCAAGATAGCTTTCATACGTAAGCGTAGGAATGGCATCCGGATCACCGCCCGACTCTATTCCGTAAGTCGTATCTGGATAGAGTGAATTCTGAATCTCCATTGAGAGCACATCATCCGCAGATGAAAATACTCCCTTCATCTCGTTATAAACAACACCGTTTATTGTAAGTTCGGAGTTCTCATTCTCCATCTCATAATGCCAGCCTTCCTGGCTGAATATCTTGTCTGTCTTATAGATATTGGGATAAAAAACCGCATCAAGATACACATCCATGAGATTCTGGAAATCAGTATCATTGCAGCTCGCAATGGGATAAACAGTCTTGTCGGGATATGTCATTGCATTCAAAAATGTATTAAGAGAACCCTTTGCAAGCTCTACAAAAGGATCTTTTATCGGATATTTCCTAGATCCGCAGAGTACCGTATGCTCGATAATATGAGCAACTCCGGTAGAATCCTTGGGCGGAGTTCTGAATCCTATCGCAAAAACCTTGTTCTCATCATCATTTGAAAGAACGGCAACTCTTGCGCCGGTCTTCTTGTGCCTCATAAGATAACTGTCTGAATTAAGATCGTCGATGTGTCTCTTCTCGACAATCTCATAAGTGGTTAAATCTTCTATGTTCATTGATCAGCCTTTCCGGTAAAAGTATTTTGTGAATGCATATTATATCATTTATCATGCGAAATCCGCAAAAAGAAGTAACTTCTTGCTGCGGATTTCTGCAAATTTCTTATGAATCAATAACTTATAGATCAAAATCGTCTCCGGGTCTGAAATCAAGATCAAATCCGGCGTCACCTGAGGATGCAACCCTTTCTGCAGGTCTTTCTCTGTTTGTTCTGTTAATTGAGATCGTTCCTGTATACTTAGGCATCTTCATTCTCGGTGCTGCGTTTCTTCCATCTGCCGCATCTGCTTCCGTTTCCTTAGGAAGAACCATTCCCTCGGGAACAAAGCGCTCTTCTTCAGGTTCTTCTTTAGCAACTGCGCGACGTCTTCTCTCTTCTCTTTCTCTTATCTTTCTGTCGCGAACTTCCTTCTCATGAATCGCTCTTGCACGAGCCTGTTGTTCTCTTACTTCCTTCTCACGCTGAGCTTTTTCACGAGCTGCCTGCTCACGTGCTTCCTGTTCCTGAATAGCTTTTTCACGCTCTTCATTGTCACGGATCAGCATTTCACGCGCTTCTTGTTCACGCTGTGCTTTCTCGCGTGCCTCTCTTTCGCGCATCTCTTTCTCACGAGCTGCTTTCTCACGCGCTTCCTGAATCACCTTTTCGCGAGCTTCCTGCATTCTCTTCTCACGAGCTTCCTGTTCGCGAATTTCCTTATCGGCATCTGCAGGAATTCGGATCCTCTTGGTTCTGGATTGCTGATCACGAAGTGCCTGCTTAGCACGAAGAACTCTTGCACGAGCCTCCTCTTCACGAAGATCTTTTTCATTCTCTTCATTTACAGCTTGAGGTCTCTCGTGTATTGGTTTCTCGTGTACCTCTTCCTCTCCGGGCGTGGAAATAAGTGCTTCCTGCTCACGGATTGCTTTTTCACGTGCTGCTCTTGCTCTCTTCAATCTCTCACGAGCTTCCTGCTCACGTGTTGCTCTATCGGCATCAGTCTGCTCTCCGGCTGCCGCTTTAACGCGTGCCTGTTGCTCACGTGCTGCCTTTATGCGCTCTTGCTGTTCGCGAAGAGCTTTTGCACTCTTAATCTGATCGACTGCCGATCTTTCGCCTTCCTGAGGTTCGGCTGCAGGTCTCTGACGTACAGGAACACCTGCCTTCGGACGTTCAAGAGCATCGCTTGCCTTCGGACGCACAGGTTCTTCGCCCTGCATTCTCGGTCTTACAGGCTGCTCACCGTTTGCTCTGGGACGTAAAGGCTGCTCTCCGTCCATTCTGGGACGTACAGGTTTCTCGCCGTCCATCCTCGGACGTACAGGCTGTCCGCCTACCGGTCTTGGACGTACAGGTTGCTCGCCTGCCATTCTCGGTCTTACAGGCTGCTCGCCGTTTGCTCTCGGGCGTACGGGTTGCTCTCCTGTAGGTCTTGGACGTGCGGTTTGCTCGCCGTTTGCCGTAGGTCTTACAGGTTGCTCACCTGTAGCTCTGGGACGTACGGGACCTTCAGGCGCTCTTCTCGGACGGACTGCCTGACCGGCTGCCGCTCTCGCACCTGCTGCTGTTGCAACAGCAGCTCCTGCACCAAGAGCCTGATCGACTGCCGCTTTGGCACCGACCGCCTGATCAACCGTTACCTTTGTTCCTACTGCTTGTTCAACCGCTGCTTTCGCACCGGGTACTTTTGTACGTGCCTGAGGTTCGCCTACTGCCTTAGCTCGAGCCTGCATCTCACGTGCAGCTCTCATGCGCTCTTGCTGCTCACGCATTGCTTTGGCTCTCTGTATCTGCTCAACAGCAGATGCTGCACTTTCTTTATCTTCACTCTGCTCTTGCTGTTGTAACTGCTCTTTAGGTACAACAATCGGTTTTGTACTGTCTTCGCGGGCAAATCTCTTGCGTTCTCTCTGCTCACGCATAGCCTTGGCGCGTTCTTCCTGCTCGCGGAGCACTCTCTCACGCTCTTCACGCTCGGCAGCTTCCTTCTCTTGTTCTGCCTTTTCGTTAGCAGCTTTCTCCTGCTCGGCTTTCTCACGGGCAATGCGCTCTTGTTCTTCCTTCTCAGCCTTCTCACGAGCAATACGCTCTTGTTCTTCCTTCTCAGCTTTCTCGCGAGCGATTCGCTCCTGTTCTTCCTTCTCGGCCTTTTCACGAGCGATTCTTTCCTGTTCTTCCTTTTCAGCCTTTTCACGAGCTATGCGCTCTTTTTCTTCCTTCTCGGCTTTCTCACGGGCAATACGCTCTTGTTCTTCCTTCTCAGCCTTCTCGCGAGCGATTCTTTCCTGCGCTTCCTTCTCGGCCTTCTCGCGAGCTATGCGCTCTTTTTCTTCTTTTTCAGCCTTCTCGCGAGCTATGCGCTCCTGTTCTTCCTTCTCGGCCTTTTCACGCGCTATGCGCTCTTTTTCTTCCTGCTCACGGGCAGCTTTCTCTCGTTCTTCTTTCTCACGAGCAATACGCTCTTGCTCTTCTTTCTCAGCTTTTTCACGCGCTACGCGCTCTTGTTCTTCTTTTTCAGCCTTCTCACGAGCAATTCTTTCCTGCTCAGCCTTCTCACGGGCAGCTTTCTCTTGCTCTTCCTTCTCACGTGCCTGTTCTTCCTGCTCACGTGCAAGTTTTTCTTGTTCTGCCTTCTCTCGAAGAGCCTTTTCACGAGCTTCACGCTCACGAAGTGTCTTTTCACGCAGAGCTTTTCTCTCACGGATTGCCTGCTCACGAGCTTCTTTCTCGCGAACTGCCTTCTCATGCTCTTCCTGCTCATACTGAGCTCTTTCGCGTTCTATCTGCTCACGGAGTCTTCTTCCGCGTTCTTCTCTCTCACGAAGCTTTCTCTCATGTTCTTCTTCCTCATGAGCATCTCGTTCGTCGCCATTCTCTCCGAGTTCTCTGTCTATGCGCTCTTCCTGCTCTCGAATCGCTCTTTCACGTTCTTCCTGCTGATGAAGCGCTCTTTCTCGAGCTTCCTTTGCACGAAGCTTTCTCTCGCGAATTCTCTTATCGCGTTCTTCCTGCTCATGCATTCTTTTATTACGCTCTTCCTGCTCCTGAGCTTCTTTTTCACGTTCTTCCTGTTCACGTGCTGCGATCTCACGCGCTTCTCTTTCGCGGGCCTCTTTCTCCCTTGCCTCTCTTTCTCTTGCTTCTTTTTCCCGAGCCTCTTTCTCGCGCTCTTCACGCTCGCGTTCTTCTCGTTCTCTCGCCTCTCTTTCGCGTGCTCTTCTTTCAGCATGCTCTCTCTCATGACGCTGCCTCTCTAAAGCAACGCCCTCTCTTGCCTTCTTATTAACATCCTTCTCGGAATCTTTTTCTTCCTCATCTTTTTCTTCGGAAACATCCTTGTCTTCCGCAATTTTGATCTTAACAGGACCGTTGCTGACAAGCATTGCAACACAGCCAATGATAAATGCATAATAAACGGTTACCATTGTCTGTGAAAGCATTCTGGTATTTCCCATAAACGGAGAAGTAACGAAGATCACAAGCAAAGAGAAAAGCCAAGGAGCAATTATATCGGCATTTCTGCTTCTGAAAAATCCCACTATAACACCTGACATTACAACAACTGTAATGAGGTAAACAAGTTTATGATCCGGGAAAAGGAAGAAGAATTTAATCGTATTTTTGGATGAATGGAAATAGTACTCCATCCACTTACCAAATACTAAACCGACATTTGCGGCTCCGCCCTCCTGGGCCATCATGATAAAAAATGTAACAATACCGCCCGCTCCAACAAACGCAAGACTCTTTATACCCTTTCTTCGTTTGCCGGTCAGCATAAGCATTATTGAGATCATAAGAGGAAGTGCGGCAACAATTGTTCCGCCGTCAACATAGCACATGAATCCAAGTACAACACCGACAAGAACAAACAGCACTTTGTACGCCGGCCCCTCACACTCCTGATAATATATAAGCCTCAGATAATTGGCTATCAGCAGTAATTCAAGAGCAAACAGCGTTATAAATATCTTTTCCGTGCTGATCTTCTTTGTTGTGTAGACGCTCATAAACATGGGCATAAATGCGACATATGTAGCATAAACCAAGGATCCGACCGGGCCCATAAGAAGTTTAACCGCTATACCACTGAACAAAATGAAAACACAAGCCATGAACGCTTCAAACACATACACAGTTCCTACACTATTCCCTGTGAATATAAGCATGAAGCTAAGAAGCTTAGAATAAATAATAGATAACAGATCCTGTTCATATGTGGCATTGTGCGAGCCGGTCATCGCATTTTCAAAAAGTGCCACATCACCACCCAGCGATACACTGTTACCGGACATGATGTTATATCTGTAAATAAAAGCAAGAACAAGTATTACTCCGAAAAGAATTTTGTAAACAATTTCAAAGCCTTTTTTGTCAACGAGTTCATATAATCCTATCGTATCGCACACTTTTCCGAGAACCAGAGTCACAAGACTCATCCAGATTATGCCGAGTGACGAAAAGATAATTGTATAACTAAGCCTGTCCGGAGTAGGGAAAAATCCTAAAAAATAGCCATAGCTCGCTACTAACACTACATTAAAGAGTGTATAAAGTAACCAGATAAATAAAGCAGCTATCTTTCGTTTATGTTTCATTCTTAGGACTCCCCCTCATATTTATTCCTAATGTTTAAAAATTACTCTTCAGGCTCTTCCCAATTGTGGTACACAGCCTGAACATCATCATCTTCATCAAGAAGATCCAGAATCCTTCTGAGATACTTAACAGTCTCGGGATCTGTAACAGATACATAATTCTGAGGAATCATCGTTACTTCCGCTGATGCCGTCTCGATATTCTCTTTACCGAGAGTCTCTACAACCGCCTGGAAATTCTCAGGTGTGGTAAGGATTTCATAACTGTCGTCTTCTTCATTGAAATCATCTGCGCCTGCGTCGAGAACAAGCATCATCAGATCGTCGGAAGGCATCTTGCACTCCTCTTTGTCGATAAGTATCTGTCCTTTATTGTCGAACATATATGATACACAGCCGGGGGTGCCCACATTACCGTTGCCCTTTGTAAATGCACTCTTTACGTTTGCGGCGGTTCTGTTCTGATTGTCTGTAAGTGCCTCTACAATGATTGCTGTTCCGCCGGGGCCGTATCCTTCGTAAGTAATGCTCTTATAATCAACTCCGCCTTCTGCACCGGAAGCCTTTTTAATACCTCTCTCAATGGTGTCATTCGGCATATTGTTTGCTTTTGCCTTTGCTATAACAGTTGCAAGCTTAAAGTTGTTTGAAGGATCGGGTCCTCCCTCCTTAACGGCAACCGCTATTTCTCTTCCTATAATGGTAAAAATCTTTCCCTTTGCCGCATCATTCTTTTCTTTCTTATGCTTGATGTTGGCAAATTTTGAATGTCCTGACATATATACTTCCTTTCGTGTCTTAATAAATCTATTTTGCTAATTCTGAATCCTTTTCTTCTTCCGCATTCTCTTCTTTCGGAAGTTTCTTCATAAGTACGCTCTGTACCATATGATTACCAACGGAAAGGATCTTGAAACTATAGCCGTCCGCTTCGACGCAAAAATCGTCGTCTTCCTCCGGTATTCTCTCGAGTTTGGATATAAGGAATCCGTTTAATGTCTCAAACTCCAATTCACCAAAGGACATCTCAAATTTCTTTTCCAACACTTCGATCGGTGTTGAGCCCTCAACAATGAACTCGTCTCGGTTCTTGGTGGGCTTGATGTAATTCTCATCCTCGTCGTATTCATCCATGATATTTCCGACGATTTCTTCCAGTATGTCCTCCATGGAAACAAGTCCCGCTGTCTGGCCGTATTCATCAATGACCACGACCATCTGAGTCTTGGAAGACTGCATGTTATGGAAAAGAGAATCAATATTTCGTGTTTCGGGAACAAACTTGGGCTGGCGAAGAAGTCCCTTGATCTTCCTGATCGGGAGATCGCTGTCGGTCTCCTCGGAAAGCTTCTTCATTGCATCACGTATGTGCATAATGCCGATGATATGGTCTATATCATCAAGATAGACCGGGAATCTGGAATTGTTGGTGTCCATCATAAAACCAACTGCCTGCTTAAGAGTCATATTTGCATCAATAGCAACCATTGCATTTCTGTTGGTCATGATATCCTGCGCTTCCTTGTCGGAAAATTCGAAGATGTTGGATATCATGTCCGCTTCAGTCTCCTGAAGCACACCTTGTTCCTGCCCCTCGGATACCATAGAAATAATACCCTCAGTAGTTACATCGGCAAGATTCTCGTCTTCCCTTATACCAAAAAGATATAAAAATGCTCCTGTTATTCCTCTTATCACAACAACGAGAGGTGTCGCGATAAATCTCATAAAAGAAACAGGCCAAAAGCACGCTACCGCCCACTTCTCCGGCTTTCTTGCCGCAAGACGCTCAGGTATGCGCACGCCAAAACTCATGATCAAAAGGAGTATCACCACTCCCGTAAGAAGCTGTACACCCTTGGTCACCCAAAAGCTGTCTTCAACTGCCAAAGAACTCATGACATATCGGGCAATATTACGTGTGACAGTTCCTCCAAGTACCATATTTGCAGCCATTACAAAAACATTCATGGCTCTTATATGCTTCTTCGGCTCTTTGACGATCTTAAGAAGTCCCGAAGCAATCTTGTCCTTGTTCTCGCGATTCGTCTTCTCGACATCCTCTTCTTTTATGCGGGTTATCGCCGCACCAAATCCAAAAACAAAGATATCTGCTAAAAGAACCGCCACTAATATAAGCAAACTGACAGAAGGCAAGCCTTCGTCCATAATTAGTCCTCCTGATAAGCAGTAAATTAAAATAAACCCAAAATATCAAATTAAAATATACCACATTTTAGCATAATGTACTATATGTAAATGGCACAAAGTTAGCTAAATCGCTTCTTCACCCTGTCATATTGTACGTTTATCTCCTGCAGAGCACCTGTATCGCCATCCATATTGTCGGGATGATAGAGTTTTACAAGACTTTTATATTTTCGTTCTGCGCTTTCCCTGCTGTTACAGCCCGCGAAGAAATTAAATCCCTGAGCACCAGCCATTGCAACCTCCGGCTCTCTTCCGTAGCCGCCAAAGCCTCCACCTTCGTACTCGTCATCATATTCATCATCTTCTTCGTACTCATCCTCGTAGTCATCATACTCAGGATCGTCATACTCTTCGTCATATTCCTCGTCGTACTCATCGTCTTCGTACGGCAGTTCATCAAAAGCGTCTTCATCGCGATATCTGTCTTCCCTACCGCCTCCGTAGTACTTATCGGCTTTTGCCCTTCTGTTTTCCTCTGCAGCTGCAGCTGCCGCTGCTTTTCTGTCTTTTCTCCACTCTTCGTACTCTTTGTTGAATTTTCTTTTTCCAATCTCAGGAACAAGCTTGTAGAGCCTGTTCTGTATCACACTCACAGCACTTCTTCCCGAAACGGCAAATACGATATATATGACAGCATCGACAATTGCCGCATAAAACAGCAATTTTCCGTATGAAACAAAAACCGTTATGCAGAGCAACACGCTCGCCACAGGTATAAGCAGTATCAAAGACAAAACCAGTAGCAGAATATATTGAACAGTTCCGTTGTATTTATAAATTTCCGCCTTCCACCAGTTCATCAGTTCTTTGTGAAAATATTCAACCTGCGCATTACCTGTTGCAATAATATCCTCAGCAGTCGCTTCTATCTTCTGATTGGCAACGGCATCCGTAGGTATCTTATTTATTCCCGAAATAAGCAAATATGTATTCAGTGCAAAAAGAGCCACAAACACGATTGCCGTTGCAGGCAATACGCAATACAGATACTTTATTAACTTAAAAAAGAGCTTAAGAAACCATGTGAGCATGGAAAAAAAAGCTTTTACCGCAGATATGGAAAGTCCCAAAATCGCATTAGCCGCTGCAGTTATAATAGAAATCATCAAACTACTCCCTTACAATACTTCTACTTAATATTTTATTCGAAATAAGTACCCGTGTCGAGTACCGGCAAGATTCCGGCTTAACATACCCGAAAATTTTGCGGACACAGAGCTTTGGGCTCTCGTTTTTTCGCTACCAACAAACCTCACATTTTCCCGGATGTTCCGACCGTTTTCCTTTAATGCGCATACTGCGACTATAAACGTCTCCGTATGC
>JAGAAO010000013.1 GCA_017615275.1 Butyrivibrio sp. | reverse complement strand
TGTTAGCACCCTCTCTGCATGACCTTTAACTAATACCTTTGATTGTCGCTGGATTGATTGATATACTGTCAATCAGTCTGTAGAAAGGAAGATTCCGAAAGGAAGTCCCCTACCAAAGCGACAGTCCTTTCGGAATCCGTGGTTTAAAACCATGGTAAGCGTATCAAAATATACAAAAACTTTCAATGAGGATTTGGGTGTTTTTTATTGAAAGCGAAGAAGAATGCATTTGTCCTGAATGTAAGGGTATGTTGGTATACAGGGATAAGGTCCTCAGAATCCAGCGTTATCGTGATTCTGAGCCTAAGTGGTTCGCAATAAACAGATTAAAGTGTACTAATGATAGCTGCGGCAGGCTTCACAGACAACTTCCTGACGAAATGGTGAAGTTCAAGCATTATTCTGCTGAAGATATAGAAGATGTGATAGATGAAGTTATAGATGAAAATGATGTTCAGGTGAATCCTTGTGAAGAAACAATAAGACACTGGAGATGGTGGTTTCAGTTCAACAAGGATCAGATAGAAAGACAGCTGCATTCGGTGGTATACCGCTTCCTTGATCAGGGATTCGGACTCCTTGATCCAAAGGATTCTTTGCTTGAAGAGCTCCGAAAAAGGATAAGCCCCGGATGGCTGGGGATGTGTTACAGGATCATAAATAACTCCGGTGGGATCATACGAGCGACTCCGGACGATCAGGTTTATGCATCGACTTCTGTTTAACTGTCAAAAAGCATGGCTGTATAGTGCCTTATATAAGGAGGTACACAGTCTATGGAAAGTAAAGAAGTAAGAAACTGGCAGGATAAGGAGGCGCTTAAAAGGCTGGAGATGATCACTCCGCTGATGGATCCTGACATGGATGATGCAAAGCGCTGTCAGATGCGTGAAGAAATCGCGGAGAAGAACAAGATAACAACAAGGAGCTTGTACCGGTATGAGAAGTATTACAGGGAGAATTCATTTGACGGGCTCCGGCCAATGAACAGACAGATGCGACGGTCTGCAAAGCTTCCCGGCAACTATGATGAGATCGTTGCCCAGGCAATACAGCTTAAGCGGGAAGTTCCAAGACGTAGTGTCCGCCAGATCATAAAGATTCTTGAGATTGAAGGATGGGCACCGCCTGGAATACTAAAAGCATCAACACTGCAGAGATATCTTTACAAAGCAGGGCTTGGTAAGAAGCAGATGCGGAAGTTTGCAGAAAGCAGGGAGACAAGCAGCAGAAGATTCTGCAGACCTCACAGGATGGAACTTCTGCAGGGAGACATTAAGTACGGACCTCAGATCAGGGATAAAGATGGGAAGCTGATAAAAACCTACCTTTCCAGTCTTATAGATGATCATTCAAGATATATACTACAGTCTGAGTTTTATGATAATCAGAGGGCTGAGATTGTTGAAGATACGTTCCATAAGGCGATACTGAAGCATGGAGCTTTTGATACCGGATATCTGGACAATGGGACCCAGTACATATCCGAGCAGCTACAGAAAAGCTGTGGAAAGCTTGGGATAAGGCTGCTTCATGCGAAGCCCAGGAATTGTGAAGCAAAGGGAAAAATCGAGAAGTTCCATCAAAAGGTAGACAGCTTCATAGCGGAGATACGTATTGCTCATGTCCACAGCGTTGAGGAACTTAATGAGCGCTGGAAGTATTACCTGGAGGAAGAATACCAGAAAGAGAGCCATGAAGGCATCAGGGAATACTATGAGGCCATGGATGTGAAAGTACCCTCAGGTGGGATATCACCTGAACAGGAATGGAACAGGGATACAAGAAAACTTACATTTATTGATGTCAGGACGGTATCAGAAGCGTTCATGCATCATGAGATGAGACAGATAGATAAAGCAGGATGCTTCTCTTTCGACGGTAGACTGTATGAAGCGAGCACTGCGCTTGCAGGTGCAGAAGTTGAGATAATATATGATCCTCTTCATACAGCAGAGATTGAAGTCCGATATCAGGGAATGGCGCCAATAAAGGCAAAACCTGTCAGAATAGGAGCATTTGCTGATAAGAAGCCTGTCGTGCCTGTAGGCATGACAGATCAGATACCTGAGTCATCAAGGCTTCTGGATGCACTGGAAAAGAAGTATAAGGAAAACCATAGACTTTTTGCAGATGCCATCTCCTTTGCCGGATACGGAAAGGAGGGCTGAAAACATGTATGAATCTTTTTATGGGATGAGCCATACTCCGTTTGCCAAAGACATACCTGCAGACAGACTGTTTGAATCAAAACAGGTGCAGGATGCGCTGGGAAGAATGAAGTATGCAGCAGACAGAAAGCAGTTTGCGGTAGTCACAGGAGATCCCGGATGCGGTAAGTCAACCTTGATAAGGCTTTTTGAGTCTACTCTTCCCAGAGACAGATATACTCTGCTTTATGTATCTGACTCACAGCTGACGCCAAGATGGCTGTACAGTGGACTCCTTGGACAGCTTGGGATAAAGGCACATTTCTACAGAGGTGATGCAAAAAGACAGCTCCAGAAGGCAATGGAATCCCTTCGGGAAGAGCAGAAAAAAGATGTGGTCTGCGTTCTTGATGAAGCACATCTTCTGGAAAGGGAAACACTTGAAGAGTTCAGATTTCTTCTGAACAGCGAGTTTGATTCAGCAAGTCCGCTATCCCTTGTTCTTGTTGGACAGACGGAACTCTGGGATAAACTGAGGCTCCAGAGATATACAGCCATAACCCAGCGTATAGATATGAATATCGTCCTTAAACCCATGGATCTTAGCGAAACGGGTCTCTATATAAGATCGCATCTTGCATATGCATCAGGAGATGGAGAGATATTTACTCCGGGAGCTGAGGAAGAGATCTACAAAGTATCGTCTGGAATACCAAGGATGATAAACAGGATCTGTGAGAAAAGTCTCATGTATTCGGCTCAGCAAAAGAAAAAGCTTATAGATGAGCATGTAGTACGTTATGTTGCAGAACATGAGATGGTGGGAGGTGGTATTTCATGATAGCCTTCACCTACAACGACAGTAATAACAGAGAGTGCTCTGGAGAGATATGTGTACTTACGGACTATGATCCAATAGAGATGGACATAGAAGCTAATGGATGGACATTTCATACAATAGTCGGCGAGCATAGAACTGGTAACTATATATGTATACCGAACTGGAATATCGGAAGTGAACTTGCAGGACTAAGAGATGTGTTCTGGAATGAGGAGCGGCTCATAAAGTATACGAATCTGAACCAGGATAATGCAAAAGCAATAGCAAGAGCCATTGCGGAGGCAGACAGATGGATTGAGAAATATCATAAAGAGGAGTGCGGCTGATGCCGCACAAACCTCTCATAACTGATGACAGAGAAATGAAAAGATTTGTGACAGCAAGTGAGAGTAAGGCTGTGACAGCGGAAGGAATTAGCAACACCAATGTGTTCACTGATATAGTCGAAAATATAAGAGGAGCTGCATCTTACTGTGTTTTATCTGAAGAACCATTGCAGAAATTAGATGCGTGGGAAGGTATTTCTGCGGGAAGGAAAATGAACGAGATTTTAAAACAGTTTTATAAAGCGACCGAGCTATACAGATTGGAAGCATCTGAGTCTCTGCCAAGAGCTCTTCTTACACTTCGAGATGGTATGATTGCAGTTGATAAAGAAGCCAGTGAAAATCTCACTGTTGAAAAGGTTCCGGGAGGTAGCAAGCTTGAGCAGAAGAGGTGATATTGTATCAGAAATACATCACTATCAACATAAGATAGATGTATGTAGAGAAAAGATTTCCAGACTTATGGATGAATCAGCAAAAATAGAGAAAGCTAAAGCTGAAGTTGAAGAAGAAGCATATGTTCCAAATAAATCCTATGATATGACCGTCTGTGAAAAGTGGCGGGGAAAACTTGAAACTGAAGCAGAGGAATATCAAAAGGAAATAAACCGTCAGCATACGATATGCCTAAATGATACGTCTAATCTATTGTCGGACATCCTGAGGATAATAGAAAGATTAAACGAAATGATAGAAGAATATGAAGAGAGGATATCGGATTTAGAAGCAGAACTTGCGTCGCTTCCGGATAACGAGTAAAGGATATTTTAATGAGATATAGAAACGATTTAAATGACGCCGGCGAGTGGGATTTAAAGAACTCTTCGGCATTGACATACGATGCAGAAAAAGTATCGGATTTTATTGAAGATCTGCGATATGTAAATGAAAAATACAATGATAAAATAGGCATGCTTGGTACAGAGTACGACCATTATCGTGATAATCAGACTTTTGTAGGAAGAGCTGCAACTGCTTCAAAGTATGCAATAGAAATTAAACAAAAGGGCTGCCTTCACGAGGGTGTCAATAATATTGAGAAGGCTATCTATGACAAATACTGCAGCTTGGATGATATGTTTAAGGAAATTGTTGATCCTTCACCTAAAGCCAGAATAGATACTGATGTAATAGAAAATGTAAAATGTGATTATATGAGACAAGCTGAAACCTCTGATATTGTAGGGCGCGTACTCGAGAACAGTTCAAGATATCTTGAACAAGAATTTGGTGACCTTGGTCACGTTACGCAGATAAACTATAATGGTGTAAGGGCTATATACGAAGAGTATAACGGCAATGGTGGTTTTCTTGATAAATGTGTTAAGCGTATGGAGAATTATGAAAACGAAGCATTGACGAGTGTAAATAATTCGCAGCTTGATTATCTGGTTTCTGATCTTCAGAATGACATCACAAAGGCTGCAGGTGGCCTTGATGATATGAAAACGTATGATCCGAGCATGGCGAAGAATTCAATCGGGATTATTGCTCTTAGTGCAGGTATCACTATTGATCCATGGAGGAAACTTTATGAGGAAAAGGATTCTAAAGATGTTTCCATAGCCTCAATTCCGGGAATAACAAGTGATACAAAAGCTGATGTTACAGAAATAACGAAATTTTTGAATGATCGAGGAATAAAAGTAAATAAGCGCGAGACTAAGGATGGCTATTTTATTCTTGATAAATCCATTGCTGATATATTAAAAGAAGCTGGAGTTGATCCAAACAAGATGGATTACAAAGATTATGATGATTGGTATATTACAGGACTTAAAAATGGAAATGGTATTGTCTATTCAATGATTAAGGTAAGAGAACCAATGGACAAGAAAGGGCGTACAGGAACATCGGTAGTTTTTAATTCCATGTCACTTGATGGATTTAAAGAAATAGTATCTGATTCTGTAGAAGGGAAAGAGATAAATCAGCACACTATTGAACTAACAATGGAGGATATAGATAGTATTGTTCATGCAAATAAGACGCCAAACCGTTTTAGCCCCAAACTGGTAGAGTATTTTAGCGACCCCAAAAGTGAAGGAAGTTATCTTATTGCAGATTTTGTTATTGATAAAGTTGCTCATGATGCTGAATTCAAGGATGGAGTTTATGAGCTGCCATTTGATTATTATGATTTAGATGGTTTTTCGGGAAAAGATGAGTTATTTAACCTTGCAAGACTGAGAATATATGACTTTAACACTAATACAATCACCATTAAAGATCCAAATAATCTGACACAAGATGAGAGAAATGCAATTTTACTTATTACAACGGGAGATGTGGATGCATTTGCATATGCTGGTGAAAATCAGTTTCATGCAGTAATGTATAATATTGATCCTACTGGAAAAGCTAAAAGCCATGCAATAAAATCCGATGCTGGAGTAGGAGAGGCTAAAGAAAATGATGGATGGACAGGTTATGAATACTTGTTTAAATCTGATGAAGGAATATTTTATCTGCAGCAACAAATGCATCATTGGGGTGAAGGATGAAGAAAATATTTAAATCAGTAACTATTGTTAGCTTAGTTATATGTTTTATGGAGTGGATTTTTACACCAATTTTGTCCAAAGCATTTTTTTCTATTTTTCAAGGATCTTTTTTTGTGGGAGTCGAAATTTTAGTTGTAGGTCTGATTTATTTATTTATCAGATATTGTACTGGAATATTGGATAGAAAAAGAAGAGTCTTATGTACGGTCAGTGCTTTTGTTCAAAATCATATAGTTTTTTATGCAGTTAGTTATATATGGGGAGATCAGCTTGGACTAAATATATTTTTGTATTTGTATATGACCGACTTAAGCATAATTGCGTTATTCTTTATATTTCTTATGAAAAGAGATTCTTTGCAATAGGTGTAAATAACAGAGATATTTGTTTGACGATAAAAAAGGAAGTGATGCGAATAGTATAATACCCATTATATAATTGAAGGAAAGCATATATAAATATTCCAAAAAATCGGCCTCGCCGATATCAGCGAGACCGTTCTATATGTTAGAAAAGGGTTTCTGTTCTTGTGACATGGAAGAGATAAAGCTGTTGATGCAATGCATAAACTATGCTATTCTGTATTTACGAGGACGAGGTGATATAGCATGGATATTTCGGATGAAGTAAGAAATCTTAGAAATGAAATGGGGCTTAATCGCAAGGAATTTTGTGAGTATTATGAGATTCCATATAGGACCATGACTGATTGGGAGGCTGGAAAAAGGAAGATGCCGACTTACTTACTTAGGCTTATGGAATACAAGGCGCGCATGGAACAGCTGATTCCTTTGGAATGATGTGACAGAAATATCATTAAGAGGACTTCGTCTTATGGATAAAAGAGATAAAGAAGTGCTTAACATGCAGCTGACTCTGATTCCAATATTAGCTAAAGCATGGAAGAAATCATATCCTGAATTGTCAGATATATTTCACAAGTACGATATACTTAGCTACATTGATGTTTGTTATGAGAGTTATAATTCCATGGGCAATCAAGGCATTATCAATGACTTGGAAGATTTTATAAGCATTCAGGGTGGAAGCATAGATAAAGCATAACCGAACCTAAAATAATATATAGAAACGAGGATTGCATTTGGAAACAGAACAGCAAAGAAAAGAACGGGAACGACAGGAAGATCTCCAAAGACTAAGAGGGCTTAGACCTATTGATGATGATTTTATGAGATGCTTGTTTCGAGAAAATATTCCATTAACACAGCATGTTCTTAGAATTATTACAGGCAAATCAGACCTCATTATTGAAAACGTTGAAACTCAGGCAGATATGAAGCGGCTTGTAGGTGCAAGATCCATATGTCTGGATGCTTACGGAACGGATGATGCTGGAAAGAAATATGATATGGAAGTACAGCGCGCTGACAAAGGTGCTGGGGTTCATCGTGCGAGATACCATTCAAGTGCGATGGATATTGATAATCTTGATGCAGGGCAGGAGTTTGACGAATTACCGGAAACCTATACAATATTTATCACAGAGAACGATATATATGGTAAAGGAATACCATTTTATCCGATTGAAAGAATAAACCTGGCAACGGGTGAGCCGTTTAATGATGGTGAGCACATCTTATATGTCAATGGAGCATATCGTGGAGATGATGAAATAGGAAATCTGATGCATGATTTTTCCTGCTCAGATCCTAATGATATGATAAATAAAGACCTGGCAGATCGAAGCAGGTACTTCAAAGAGACAGAGGAAGGAGTGAGCGAAGTGTGTAAGGTAATGGAAGATATGAGAATTGAAAAAGAACGTGAAACAAGGCTTGACGATATTAGGAACCTTATGGATTCTCTTAAGCTTA
>JAGAAO010000012.1 GCA_017615275.1 Butyrivibrio sp. | reverse complement strand
TTCGCTACCTCTAAAAATAATCAGTAGCGAAAGCGGCCGCACTTTTTAGCTTTTATGTCAACATTTTTTTCAGAAAAAAAGACCCCTACATCATTTCTGATGTAGAGATCTTCTAGTGTCACCTTAACTTAATGACATTGCAAAGTCACCGGCCCTTAGTTTATCGGAATCTTGAACGGCAGCGACGAGTGCAGTGGATACCAGGCTTGTGAATGGCAATTCCTAAGGCGGTTCGTATTAGATGGTCGTGTTAAAAGGTAGTCAGTGGGCAAATCATATGTCGCATTATTGTTATCGATGCGGTGGTATAATTGATTGTAATAATAGGAACGCTTTTACAACTATACCAATAAGAGGCGAGAGCAGTAATGAAAAAGAGGTTTTCTTGGTTTAGGGCATTTATACCAAGGTATATTTCGAATGAGAAAATGGTTTTTACCATATATGAAAAAATGAGGCGCAATAAGATACCGCTAATCTTAGATATATTGACGATAGGGAAACTCCGCAACAAATTATCGACAAAGGCTATTTTGCAGCACAGGGATGAGAATGCGGCTTTTTTCCATATGCATCCTAAGTTCTATGTTCAGGGCGAGTATATTGAGAATCAGCCTGAATGGCAAAGCGTTAAATATGGGCGAAGGAAGAGTTCAATGCAATATTCGGGGTGTGAGATCCTGGCGGTTGCCAATGCGCTTAACAGCTTGGGCGCGGCGCTGAGTGCGGATGGGCTCGCGGATCTGATAAAGCATTTCGAAGAAGACGGAATGTGCATGGACGGAAATATTGGTACATCGCCGATTGCGCTCAGAGAGTATCTGGAGAGCCGAGGATACAGCACCGAGTATTCTTTTACAAAGGACGTTCAAAAAATAGATGATATGGGGAGGCGCTATGATACGCTTATCGTGTTTGCTTACAACAACAAATATGATATCGGCGCGATGATACACACCGTGTGTATTACAAAAGATGCCGGTGGCGGGTTTGTAATACATAACGCGAGCAGAAAGACGGCTGACGGCAAGTACCGGGCAAGCAAGTCGTATCCTTCGCTCAGCGATGCAATATGCGACATAGGAAGGAACCAAAAATCCCGAAGTATCATGTTTATGGGAATCAAAAAAGTGTGATGATGCAGCGGATGACGCGATGGCCAAAAGATTTTTTTGCCATCCGTATCGTATGATATAATGATAATAGATATGCCAAATAACATTTTCTCGCGAGGTTGTCATGAGTAAAAAGAAGAGTTTTAATGTAGCAGTGTTTACATTTGTTGCGACTCTTGCGATTACTACGGTTTTAGCGATCTTATATCTTACAAGTGCTTCTTCTTCAAGACGAGAGAGGGCGCAGTTTATTGCTGATTCGATAGGTGACAGGATCGAAGCGGAAATAAATGCAAGAGAATATATAGCAAGAATACTTGAGATTGAGGTAATACGTGAAAGCGGAATGATATCTCCCGAAGATTTCCAGACTATGGGAGAAGAGCTTTTTAACGATTATCTTGATGTGGTCAGTGTGACGCTTGCTCCCGACGGTATAGTCAATTACATATATCCTTTGAATAACGGACTTGCGGAGAGAACCAATCTCTTTGATGATCCGATCGAGGGAATATATGCAGATTACAGCAAGATGTCAGGAGTTCCGGTCATAAACGCGCCGGTAAAACTTCCCGATGACAGTTACGGCATAGTTATCAGAAGACCTATCTTCTTAAAGCAGGAAAACTCGGGTTCATTCTGGGGATTTGCTTCCATAACACTGAGGCTTTCCGACTTTTTGAATGCAGTAAATATAAAGGCACTTGCTGAAGAGGGATACGAATACAAACTCACAGCGAACAACATGATAACGGGCGATAAGCAGATTATCATGGAATATTCGGAAAAAGAGCTCACGGCGCCTGTACAGTCCATGATCAGCACCGTTGGAGGCGATTACTGGAACATCGGAATCTGTCCCACCGCAAACTGGATGAATCTTCATGAGATATTGGGAGCTTTTGCCATTGCTATCGTGATCAGTGCGCTCGCTTCATTCGGAGCTTCTTCGTACATGTCCATGAAGGCAAATGCCAAAGAACTTGAGATATTGTCGTACAGAGATGCGCTCACAAATCTTGAGAATCCAAGAAGCTATCATGAGCACATGGAAGAACTTACGAGGAAAAAACTTCCGTTCGGCGTAGTATTTATGGATCTCAATGACTTTAAACAGGTCAATGACACATACGGCCACGATGCGGGAGATGCACTATTAAACATTACCGCCAAGAGATTGCAGAACAGTATAAGGGAAAAAGACAAAGCCTTCAGAATAGGCGGAGACGAGTTTGTAGTAGTTATACATGGGGACAAAGATACATCATTTTATGATTCTGTCATAGCAAGAATGAGACAAAATGTTGCCAGAGACGTAAATGTAGGGAAGGTTACGTTAAAAGTTTCGATAAGTGCCGGATATGCGAGATTTCCCGAGGACGGACGCGATCTTGAGAGCGTCGTAAAGAAGGCTGATGAAGCCATGTACGAGAATAAGAGACAATATAAGGCAAAGAAGGCGGCAGCAGGACAGGATAAAGGAAGAGGCAGCAGGTAATTCAAAGGAAACACTGATTCAATCAGCGGTTTGCGCTTAAAAGCCTGCAAAATGGGGAAGGTGAGTGAAGAAGAATGGCGGGAGGAGCATACGATACAATAAACAGAATCTTCGATACCTTTGCGGTTACATCGAGAAGCCGTTATGTCTATGTCTATGACATGGAAAAAAATATCTCGAGATGGTCGCCAAACGCTGTCGACTATTTCGGGCTTACGGCTGAGTACATATATAATGCGGCAAATGTATGGGAGAACAAGATTCATCCGGATGACAGGGAGAAATATACCGAGTATATAAATCAGGTCTATCTTGGTGTTAAGCTTGATCCCAATTATGAATACAGAGCTCGGAACAAAAACGGTGAGTACGTGGCATGCGCTTGCAGGGGCGTTGTGATAAAAGATTACTCCGGAAAACCGGTTTTTTACGCATGCTCGATTATGAACAAGGGTATCATCAACAACAACGATCCTATAACTCTTTTGCCCAATCAGTATGAAATGCTGAACGACATGAGAAGTCTAAAGACAAATAAAAAGACCTACGCAGTTCTCATGATCAATTTCATAGACTTTGGTGACGTCAACAGGCGCTATGGTTATATGACCGGAAACAGCGTGCTGAGGGCACTTGCCACAAAGCTTTCAAAAGACGGCGCGACCATAGGAAAGGCATACAGAGGCGAGGGAACGATACTTGGCCTCATAAGTGAGAACATAGATATTGAGCCGTTAAAAAGACTTTTTAACAAGATAAAGGCGTATATAAAAGAGGGGCCTGTTATCGACGGAAAGCGCATAGGTGCTGAGATTGGCGGAGGTATCATTGTTGCGACGGACTTTTCTATAGACGAGCATTCTATTTATACCAGCGCAAAATACGCACTTAATTATTCTAAGACGCAGAAACACGGTAATCTCACTGTATTCCATAACGACAGAGCGGACAGCAGCAAGAACAACATGGCACTTGTAAACGAAGTAAGAAACAGTGTCATAAGCGGTTATGACGGCTTCTATCTTGAGTATCAACCTATATTTTCTGTCACGGATCAGCAGCTTCTTGGAATGGAAGTTTTTGTGAGATGGGAAAAAGAGCCGTACGGAGAGGTTTCACCGTCGGAGTTTATCCCGTGGCTTGAGCAGGATCCTGTTTTTTATTCACTTGGAAACTGGATCTTGGAGAATGCACTTGCGGATGCGCTTGATATCAGAAAGAACCGCAAGGATTTCTACCTGAGTGTTAACCTTGCTTTCATGCAGCTTGAAAGATCTGAATTCAGAACAATACTTTTGGACATATTAAGAAGAACGGGATATCCCGCAACGGGACTTTGCCTTGAACTTACTAAGAGCAGCAGGCAGCTTGGAACGGAGCATCTAAAGAGCCAGGTGGAATTCCTTAAATCCTGCGGTCTTAAGGTTGGACTTGATGCTTCTGACTTTGCGGCAATGGATCTTGTAAGGATCCTGCCGATAGACCTGATCAATCTTGTTCCGTCAATGACGGGAGGAATGGAAGATAACATTACGACCAAGTACATGGTGGAAGCCGTTACTTCTTTTGCCCACAGACTTAATATAAGAACCTGTTTCACAGGCATAGAGGATGAAGATACGGCAAAGCTTGCAAGGCAGTATCCCATATCCGAAATGATGGGCTATTATTTCGGGCGTCCGTGCAGGATAGAGGAGTTTAAAAAGTCTTATCTGTAGAATCGAAGATTGTAATAAACAGGCAGAACAATGAAAGGAGCCCAATGAGCAGAACATTTCATTACATTCAATATGATGATGTTCTTAAGTCTTTCATAAAGTTCAAGGATACGATACTGAATGAAAGACCTGTTGTCATTGCGCGCCGCGGAGATTATTGCGTCAACATGATAAAGATCTCTGAAAATACGCTGGGACTTACATTGGAAAATACAGAGAAAAAAAAGACAGTTTCGAGCAGGTCTTACGATATAAACAAAACGACCGAGGCGCTTGTTTCAAGAGGTACAAGGCACGCCTGCCAGAAAATGGCGGAGTATTCCGATGAGGCCGTGAACAGGAAAAGAATGCAGATCTGGAAGTGGTACATCATGGACTGGAAGGAGAAAAACGCCGGCCGGGATGCAGATATCATGAAGGAAGAATTTAAGTGGGAAGATACTCCCGACAGAGAAAAGAGAGACGTACTTGATATAGAGTCTTTTCTCCACGGTGAATATCAGAACCTCGGAAATACTCTGATGCTTATAGAGAAATACATGAAAAATGCTGGGCATCGCGAGATGTTCAGGAAATTTGCCATCGAAGATATCATTGAGATGACGGGTGAAGATACAAAAGATAATTCGATCGCGGAGACCGAAGCAAAAAATCAGACGGAAGAGGGACTTAAGAAACATACATATAAGTTTACTGTGAGCGTTAAAGCAACCGACAAAGAGCACGCCAGACAGGCTCTGCTGAATTATCTTGCAGGTGATGACAGGATAAAAGTGCAAAAATAAAGCATCAATCCTCATTTTGAAGATTGATGCTTTTCTATATTACTTATTGATCTTAACAAATGCCACGGCCTTCTTCTCAGAATGGTTTTCTTTTCTGTGAATAAGCTCCGTTGTGTGTACAGCATACTCAGATGTGTACTCCTCATCAGTGACATTTCCCGATCCCATCATGTCCAGAGCCTTGAACTTTCCGTAGGAAAGATTCTGTTCCTTAGCTTTGATAGCGTCTGCCATGATGTCGATACAACTTTGGCTGATGATATTCTTTGCCTTACTAGAACGTCTCATATTTTTTTCCTCCATCTCATAAGAAATAAAATTACCGAATGAAGTGGCTTGTAAAATCTAGGCCCCTCAACCTATTGTGGTTTTACAACAAAATTTCATTCAATGACTACATTATATACTATATGACTTTAAAATAACAGAGTGTTAAATTATTAAAATTTTATGAAATTAACTTTCGATTTCGCGTACACTTCTGTTTACGGAGCTATGTTGCTTTGTTTTGGACGTGAAACCTGCGGAACCAAGCGGATTGTATGACCGAACAGACATCATACTACAGAAAACAGTTGCATTTGAATTTAAATTGTGTACAATGTAATTATGCAATCTAATCATATTTTTTATGAGGTCTTTTATGAACAACATTATTGAAAATAAACAATTTGATGAAGAGCGCGCTCTTTATAACCTTACGGATGCAGAGGTAAGAAAATGTACTTTTGCCGGTCCTGCAGACGGAGAATCAGCCCTTAAAGAGGCAAGAAACGTTAAGGTGGAAGAGTGTTCTTTTTCTCTAAGATATCCGCTCTGGCATGTGACAGATTTTGAAGTAAACAATTCTTCTATGGACGAGCTCACAAGGGCAGCGTTCTGGTACGATAAAAACGGCAGGATTAACGATTCTAAGCTTGGCGGAACAAAGGCGCTCAGAGAGTGCAGCGATATCGCGATTGAAAACAGTGATATAGTATCCGAAGAGTTTGGCTGGAAGTGCAACAACATTTCGATGAAGGATACAAGAGTTGAATCTATGTATCTGTTTCTTGACAGCAAGAACATTAAACTTGAGAATGTTGAGATGAAGGGTAAATATTCTTTTCAATATGTTGAGAATATGGAGATATCAAATTGCAATTTCGATACGAAGGATGCATTCTGGCATACCAAGAACGTGACTGTCAGGGACAGTGTTATAAAAGGCGAGTATCTCGCATGGTATTCGGAAGGTCTGACTTTGATAGATTGCAAGCTGATCGGTACACAGCCCCTTTGTTATTGCAAGAATCTGAAACTGATAAACTGTACAATGGAGGAGTGCGATCTTTCTTTTGAATATTCGGATGTTGACGCTGATATAGTGGGAAGTATAGATTCGGTAAAGAATCCGAAGTCGGGCAAGATCGTGGCAGACGCCGTGGGAGAGATAATCACGGAGGCGCCTGTAATAGAATGCAGCGGAGAGGTTATCATAAGATGAAAAAAGGACTTGTTATGGAAGGCGGCGCCATGAGAGGCATGTTTACTTGCGGCGTGCTCGATGTTTTCATGGAAAAAGGAATTGAGTTTGACGGAGCGGTCGGAGTTTCCGCAGGAGCTACATTTGGCTGCAATATTAAGTCAAGGCAGCACGGAAGGGCACTCAGATATAACAAGAAATATTGTACGGACAAAAGATATCACAGTGTGTCATCTCTTTTAAAAACAGGTGACATCTACAATGCGGAGTTTTGCTACAACGAACTCCCATATAAATTGGACAAATGGGATATTGAGACATTCAAGAATAACCCAATGGAGTTTTTCTGCGTTGTCACAGACATAAATACAGGAAAACCGGTCTATCATAAGTGCCTTACGGGGGAAAAAGACGATATAGTCTGGATACAGGCTTCTGCCTCAATGCCGCTTGTATCAAGACCTGTTGAGATTAATGGCGGCAAATATCTTGATGGCGGCATATCGGATTCCATACCGCTTAAGTTCATGGAAGAGCAGGGATACGACGATATCCTTGTTATCGAGACTCAGCCCGTTGATTATATCAAGAAAAAACAGGGATATATGCCGCTCGTGCGCAGTATGCTTCGCAAATATCCCAATATGATAAGGTGCATGGAAGAGCGCTATATCATGTATAACGAAGAAAAGAGGTACATCAGGGAGAAAGAACTCGCAGGAAAAGTTCATGTTATCCGTCCCGATGCACCCCTTAACGTAAGCCCGATTGAAAAAGATCCGTCCGAACTGCAGCGTGTCTATGAACACGGCAGGAAGAAGGCGATGGAGTATTTAGTGTAGTTGTTTTATATTAACTCGACTATTTTGAAAGGATGTCCATATAAATCGGAGCATCATCTGTTTTTATCATATTGATTGCAAAAGCATCATAGTTGGAAGGAGCGCCGAGTTTATCCGTGATACTGGATTCATCATATCCGTTTCCTTCAACTATGGTGACATCTAAGTTCAGTATTTCCGCGTACTTCTGAATAAGAGGACGGTAGGTTTGATTAAGAAAATCATCATCTACGCTGTAGATGTTCATCCATACTCTCTTTTTGGGATGAGTTGTTGCATCAAGCTTGTGTGAAACTGCGGGATATGTGGATTTGGGATCCAGATAATCGTTAAAGTTTCCTTTTGTTACAGGGAGATTCAGTGTCTTAAATGCTCGTTCTTTTTCAGAGTAGTAATAATCAAGTTCCGTCAGAACGTTTCCCACCTCGTCCTGAGTGCTTATGCCGGTATTTACATCTACACCGTCGATGCCGTTTCGAAGAACTCGCAAAGTAAGATAAGCCTGCACGTCGGCTCTTTGGCTGATGCTTCCGCAGAAACCGTCCTCTATTGCTGCAACGCAGGTCTCGATCGCATCGTATCCAAATACCGGGACGTTGTTACTGTGCGCCCATTCTTCAAACATTTTCAGTCCCATTCCGTCGTTGTTGGAAACAATAAGATCTATTTTGTCTCCAAATTGTCCCGACCATTCTTTCATATATGTGCCGGCAGTTTCTGCGTCCCAAGTAATTCCTTCGGGAGACTTCATTTCTTTGGATGCGATTTCTCTTATAACGAAGTCTTTACCTGCTATGTTGACGGTTCCGTCCTTTACGACAGCCGAAGTTCCGTCGAGGTTTATTCCGGCTTCGGTTACATCTATTTCGCCATTTGATTCGACACCTGTTCCCAATGCTGTTCTTGTGCCTCTGGTTCTGCTCATTGATATATTGTGTCCGGCATCGCCGATCGCAAGAATGTATCCTATTATACCGTCGCCGTTTCTGTCGAGAGATTCATCACAATTGTCGAGGTAATTTATGATCATCTCACCCTGAAGACCGGTGCCCTGAGCCATATCCAATCCGACAAAATATGTTTTGGAATTAAAATTGACGGCATCAAGATCAAGCTCGCCGGTTGTGCTGTTTGAGGGTTGCCTGTTAAACCAGACGACAGGTTTTTCTTTGTTTGAGTTTTCGTTGGTGTCCGCATTTTTTCCGCAAGCGGTGCAGACCGATACAGAAGTAAGTATAAGGAAGATAAAAGCCCTTTTACCAAGATTCATGAAAGCTCTCCTTTGGTTACTAATTATCTTTTCTGAAATCATTTGCGAGGAAAAGAGACATCTTTTCCTTTACGTTCTCAGTACATTTCTCGACTTTCTCTCTGGGAATCGAACAGAAGATGCTTACAAGTTCCTTGTCGAGCTGCGGACCTGCAGCAATCTTAAGCGATCCTAATGCGTCGTCATATGATCTTGAAGGTTTGTAGGATCTGACCATGACGATGGCGGAATAAGTGTCTGCAAGGGCAATGATTCTCGATGCAAGAGGAATATCTTCGCCCTTAAGGCCGTAATATCCGTTTCCATCCATTCTTTCGTGGTGGTACAAGATCCAGTCGGATATTTTGTCAAAAGATTTGACCTGTTTAAGTACCTGCACGCCTATCTTTGGGTGCTTTTTCATTATTTCCCATTCATCGCGCTCAAGCTTTCCCGGCTTATTCAGAACGCTGCTTGGGATACCGAGTTTTCCGACATCGAGGAAAAGAGATGCATATAGCAGATCTTCGCGCTTGATGTCTTTTTTATATTTTTGCGGAAGGTAGTCATATATAAGAAGCGCGATTTCCATTACGTGGATGGAGTGACCGTCAAGATTTGTATCTCTTGCCTCTATCATTCCTATGAGGACTTCCGACATTTCTTTTGTCTTATTCTTTACTTTTTCAATTGCAGTAAACCCAAGGTGAGTAGCAAGATAAATGAGTACGGATAATGTAAAAGGGATGATTCCCTCTGCTATATTGTTGCTTTCCGTGAATATCGCAATTATAAACATGATGCATATCAGTATGTAGAGACCGTAAGCCGTGTAAAGAACTTTCTTATTCTTTTCCGCAAAGTCAGTGATTATATCTCCGTGAAGCGAAAAGAAAGATATGCATTCAAGTGTTGTATATATTGTTATGATAATTCCGCACAGGATAAGTGCTTTTGTAACAATGACCATATATGCACCCCATAAAGTAGGAAAAATCAGTTGATCGTAATATGGTTCCTGCCTGCTTCTTTGGAACGGTAAAGTGCTTCATCGGCGCGCTTGTATACTGTGTCCATGTCTTTGTCGTCCGCGGTGACAGTGCTTACTCCAAACGATCCGTTTATACCATGCAGTTCACCTATATCTACGGCGTTCATGCTTTGCAATATCTCCTGTAAAAGAGCTTCTATCCCGGAGATGTCTTTTTGTCCTCTGATAAACATTATGTATTCATCGCCGCTTAGTCTCCCTGCGATGCTGCATTTTTCACGGACGGCTCTTTCCGAGAAAGACCATTTTTCATGAAGATCTATGCCGAGTTTATCGACTATGATATCGGCGACCAGTTGTATTGCCTTGTCACCCATCTGATGTCCGAGATTTATGTTTATTTCTTTGAATTTATCAAGGTCAAGCACGCATACGGCGATAAATTCGCCTGCGTTATCGGATTCTTTTATCATATGATCCGCAATGGTAAAAAAACGTGATCTGTTAAGAAGCCCTGTCAGAATGTCGAACCCGGAACGGATCTCAAGGTCATGCTGGAATTGAATGTTTTTCTGTAGCGAGTATAACTGATTCATTTTGCTGTTCTGGAATGCAAAGTGAAGAAACAGCGAAAGAAGCAGTATTATAGAGATGTTGTACATATCAATCTGCGCAAGATCCGCAGCCTTGTATTTGAATGATGTGTATAAAAAGACACTGCTGTAAAAGATAAGTAGGACTGAAGTTCTTATCATGGTGTCAATGTATGCAACAGAAACGAGAGCAACCGAAACAAGAAATATGGTCGCAACCGTGGCCGGCTGGGAAAAAGAAGAGTAAATGCCAAATACCATCAAGTATAGGAAATGTAAATGAACAAAGATTATTGAATATCCGATGCAGAATTTTTTCAGGAATAAATTGGCAAACTCGAATATTAAAGAGATCACCATAAATGAGCAATACATGTTGAGGCTGCTTTTGGTATAGCCGCATTTGTTCAGCATGCAAAGAACCATAGAAACTACAGACAACAGGAAAAGCCAGCTGTTTATAATAAGCAGGTGTCTGTAATTGGAATCATGGATCAGATCCTTGCAATCATCATAGCGGTTTTTTTCAAAGCCATAGTAGTTAATTCTTTGCCAGTACATTAATGAGCCTCCGCAGCAATTTTGTGTTCCGGAAAAAATAACTATTTACAGTATATAATTATACGCTATATTTGCATAAAAGTCACTTTTAGGGGGAGCAGGCAACAGATTTTTAGTAAAGATTATAGGTTTTTAAGCCGATATATAAGATAGAAACAGTAGGAGTGCATTTTCAAAGGATTGAGATTCTTTGGGAATGCGCTTTTTTGTTTGATAAGAAATTTCTCCGAAATTCCTATCAAATAAAAAACGCTCCGCTATGGATGCGCAGCTCGCGGAATGGAAGATAATTGCTTCGCAATACCGCTCGCGCGCGAAAGAGTCGCGAGCGACTCTTTGTTCTGTAGTGTAGAGCAGCTAGCGAAAGGAGGTAAGTATGACAGGGGTAAGCAGTATAGCAATGAGGCAAGTGGTTCAAAATAACATGAAACCCAGACCGCAACAGAATGAGAAACTATTTCAGGTAACGGTACTTCCGACGGGATATACAAAAATGCCACCGAAGGAAGTTACAGAGGGCGCTTCTACATCAATGTATGATGTGAAAAGGGACAGGTGGTTTGTGGCAAGACCTAGCGATGACGGAAATGTGACGATAGATATTCTTAAGCCGAACACCTTTGAGAAGGAAGAACACTTTGAAGTAAATGTGCATGATGTGAATCCGGCGAATGCTTCCTGCCTTGAACTGTTCGCGCTTGATCAGTACCATGTTTCTCAAGGGGAAAGCGAACCGCTTTTAAGCAGTTTCATTTTTACATTGTATGAAAACGAGGATCTTCACGAGAGAGCAAACCATATAGATGAACTTAAAAGCAGCGCCGAGGATTTTTTCTTGTGTAATCCATATAAGGTTGCTATGGAGAATCTGAGGGCAACCAATGCTCTGGTTAACTGGAAGCCGGATAGGACAAGGGGGTCGGAGGTGCATAGGTTTTTGGGGAGCATGACGCTGAGAATATGCGGGCGGATAATGCAACATACATGCTATCTGAAAGAAAAAGGTTTGATCCCGAATGTGGATGACATGCTGACTTCCTGGGATCATGCAGCCGGAATCGGAAGCGAATCCAATATTAGGAAGGTCGATGTCATTTCCGCAATAAACGAATTTATGCAAGCAGGACTTAAGCAGGGATATTATCAGCAATACCTCGATTTCAGGCGGCTGTTGGATGTTATAGAGAAGTGAGTGGGGGAATGCGAGATTTTGCTATGCAGATCTGCGCTGTTGATAATGATTGGAGTATATGCTACCATGTTAACAATATGTTTAGATGTAATTAATTTATAAGCATAAAAGGAGAGTAGTAAAAATTGTTGGGGACAAATAATGAAGTATGGAAAAGAGATTTTTTTCAAAAAAAGAGTGTTTATATGCGGTGTGATACTGTTTGTTATATGCTTAGTTTTTTGGGGGGGTGCATCACACCTATAGTGAGAGAAAGGAAAGAGAAAGTGCTAAGTTAAAAAGATTATATGAGCATCAGAGTTTTGCGTTTTGTATGGGGATGCATTCCGTTTATAAAGGCTTTAACGAAATTAGCGAAGTTAATATTAAATTTTTGATTATACATTTGGCGGCATATGAAGAAGATACTCAAACGACAGATATTGTTACTGTTGAAGATGTAAAAAAATACTTGTCGAGTGAATATACCAAGGATAAAAAACTGGCAATTCTTAATAAACCATCAAATATTGAAGCTTATATTGATTGGTTCTGGGAAGGTGGGGGCGAAAGATATTGTCAAGAATATACACTTTGGTTAGATAATTATTTGATTGAACATCCTGATGAATACGAAATTGATTCATGTATATCTTTATCTGAAGAAGAACTGTACGAACTTATTGATAAGTTCAAGAATTGCCCGGATAAAAAGAAATATGAGTATTCTTTTGGATATAAAAATGGTGAGTTTAGGTGATAATGATACATCATATGATCCATATAAATAGAGATTACTATCTGCAAATTGGTATGTAAGAAAGGAATGGATAGGAGAAAGAATAATGATTGATCTTGAAGAACTTGTAAAAAAATATTTGCCCAAAACAAAAGAGGTAGGATTGACTACAGAGGCAGATGAAGCTACTGTCGCAAAACATTTGAAAGGTTATCCTGAGGATATGTTTGAAGGCATGGATGAAGATGAGATTGCCATCTATATGCTGATAGAAGCTTCGTTCTCAGACGCATTTTATACAGATTTCGAAGGATTAGGTTGTGAGGATTTCCTAAAAAGCATCCAAGATATTTCAGATGGGGAACTGGCTTTTAGCGATGTAAAGACTAATGTTTCTGAAGAAACTCTTGAGAAAGGTATAGGGACAAGTGAAGTATCCTTTAAATGTAATGGGGAATTGTTCAGCTATACTGCTCAAGTATATTATGATTGGTTTGATATAAAATTCATGACTTTTGTAAATACTGTTCTTGAGAAAATGGGAATTGAGAAAAAGGTGATAGCTTTTGGAAATCCGAACGGAACCCTCATCACATATAAAAAACCAGAGTTTGTAGGTAAGTTCAAAGAAAGCTTTCCAATGCTGGAGGTTGATATAACATAAGTTACTTATATATGTAGAGTGTTGGAACAGTAGCATGAGTAGATTGATCAAATGCATTTTTGAAAATGAGGTTGAAATACAAGGAGACTCGTTAGCTCCGCTTGAATTGTGGTATAACGAGATGATAAATAAAAAAATCGAAGAACTTTCAATACTGGATATTTCCCGCATGCTTAGACAAAACGTTTTGATGCCGTTGGCAATGTCAAAAGCTATGGAAATATTGATAAGTAATCCTTTGGATGGAGAAATGTATGATGGAGATTTGCTTTATCAAGTAGTCGGAGCAATAAAAAATTATGGTGCAGCGGTTGATAAGCAAATGGCAGATGCATTCATCAAAATTGCAAATGCAGAAAAAGATACGTATAAATGGGAATTTCAGGAATACAAGGCAGAGTATGAAGACTTGTTGAAAGAATTCATAAAATATCATCGAAAAAAATGCTTGACAGATGAAATATAAGAGAGTAATATCACTAAATATAAGGCAAGGGCGTCTTAGAGAATATCTCTAAGGCGCATTTTGTTTGTAATACATCATACGCATATAATTTTCCGGGAAATTATGCAAATCATTGTATACAAGTATTCGATGATTTAATAAAACAATTTTTAGGTGCAATGGGGCATCAACTACAAAGGGTAGTTTGTCCTCATTGCGCTTTTTTTGTGTAGAGCACTTAACGAGGTATTATCGAGTTTAGTGCGAACCACGCGAGTTCACTTGGCGAGGTTATGTCGAGCCTAGTGAAGCTTGCGAAAGGAATTAAACCTTAAACGGGAGAGGAGAAGTTATATGAGTGAAGAAATCTTAAGTGCTATAGACAGCAGTGTCTTTGGCGTATGGTTCCTTATAGGAGCTGCATTGGTATTTTGGATGCAGGCCGGATTTGCAATGTGTGAGGCTGGTTTTACAAGAGCCAAGAACACAGGAAACATCATAATGAAAAACCTTATGGACTTTTGTATAGGTACTGTGGTTTTTATTCTGATCGGTTTTGGTCTTTTTCTTGGAGAAGACGTGGTTGGAATAATCGGAAAGCCCGGTTTTGATATTTTTACAAACTATGCAAACTTTGATTGGTCCAATTTCGTATTTAACTTAGTATTCTGTGCGACAACAGCAACAATCGTATCAGGATCTATGGCTGAGAGAACTAAGTTCATTTCATATTGTGTGTACTCGGCAGTCATCTCAGCAGTTATTTATCCTATCGAAGCTCACTGGACATGGGGCGGCGGATTTCTTGCTCAGATGGGATTCCACGATTTTGCAGGTTCCAACTGTATTCATATGGTAGGTGGTATTTCAGCCCTTATCGGTGCAGCAATTCTTGGACCCAGAATCGGTAAGTTTGAAAGAGATAAAGACGGAAAAGTTACTAAAGTAAATGCTTTTCCCGGACATAACCTTGTAGCTGCATCACTTGGTGTATTCATCTTATGGCTCGGCTGGTACGGATTCAACGGAGCAGCTTGTACATCAATCAATCAGCTCGGTTCAGTATTTGTAACAACAACAATCGCACCCGCACTTGCAACAGTAACATGTATGATCTTCACATGGATTAAGTACGGTAAGCCTGATGTTTCAATGTGTCTCAACGCATCACTTGCAGGACTCGTAGCAATCACAGCTCCTTGTGATGTAACAGATGCATTCGGATCAATCGTGATCGGTATCGTAGCAGGTCTTTTGGTTTGCTTCGGTGTATGGTTCCTTGATTACAAGCTTCACATCGACGATCCTGTCGGAGCAGTTGCAGTACACTGCTTGAACGGTATCTGGGGAACAATCGCTGTAGGACTTTTTGCAACAAATACAGCACCCGATTATTCAATCGCTGATGCAGCAGGAAACGAGCTTGTAGGTCTTTTCTACGGCGGTGGAGTAAAGCTCCTTGGAATTCAGCTTGTAGGAATGCTCAGCACAGCAGCTTGGACAGCAATAACAATTTCAATCACATTCTTTGCTATCAAGGCTGTTATGGGACTCAGAGTTACAGAGGAAGAAGAAATCCTCGGACTTGACTCTACAGAGCACGGACTTGCATCTGCTTATTCAGGATTTGCGATCATGGATGTTTCAAACACCTTGAACATGTCAATTAACGAAAATACAGACCTTGGAGTAAGCGATTACGAAGAGGCTTCAGAAATACAGAAGAAAGCTTCAGTGCCTGTTGTTACGGCACCTGTACATACAGAATCAGGAATTCATAAAGTTGCTATTATCGCTAAGTTGTCTCGCTACGACAAGTTAAGACGTGCAATGAATGACCTCGGCGTAACCGGGATGACTGTTACACAAGTCATGGGTTGCGGCATCCAAAAAGGCTCAGGCGATATGTATCGTGGAGTTGAGATGGACGCGACCCTCCTTCCTAAGATTAAGTTGGAAGTGGTAATCAGCAAGATCCCTGTTGAAGATGTAATTGAAGCAGCAAAGAAAGCACTTTATACCGGACATATCGGAGACGGAAAGATATTCGTATACAGTCTTGACAATGTAGTTAAGATCCGTACCGGTGAAGAAGGAGCGGCAGCACTCGCTGACGTTGAGTAGGCTGAGAGAACTTGCTGAGGTTTTTACGAAGCTAGTTCGAACGTCTTACGTCGAGCGAAGCGAGAGGTAAGTTCATTAGCTTAGTACATACCTTTGCACTTAACGAGGTATTTTCGAGTTTAGTGCAGAAGGTAAGAGTAAGTTCTTAAATATAAGGTTCAATACATATCCCGATGTTTGAGCTTATAAAAAAATGGGAGGAAGGAAACAGTATGTGCGCAATACTTACATACGCAAGAGCAGATGTTGCTCAGGACTTTTTTGAAGAAATGCTATACAAGACTCATTCAAGAGGACCCGACATGTCCCGCACTCAGAAAGTAGCTGAGGGTTGGATGGGATTTAACAGACTGGCTATCATGGGACTTAATGAAGCAGGCATGCAGCCATTCTCATTAAACGAAAATGTAGTCATCTGTAACGGTGAGCTCTATGGGTTTGAATATCTCAAAAAATATCTTATATCCCTGGGCTACAGCTTTAAGAGCGAAAGCGATTGCGAGATACTGCTTCCTCTCTATGAAAGATTGGGAACAGGCATGTTCGGCATCTTGGATGCCGAATTTGCTTGCGTTATATATGATGGCGCGAAAAAGAAATTTATTGCGGCAAGAGATCCGATTGGAATAAGACCTCTTTACTACGGTTATGACGAGGACGGCTACATTCTTTTTGCATCGGAACCCAAGAACCTTGTCGGTGTATGCGAAAAGATATCGCCTTTCCCTCCGGGACATTACTACGAAGACGGTAAGTTTGTATGCTACAGAGACATGACTGAGGTAAAAGAGATTGTGGCGGATAATCTTGAAACCATCACTACAAAGATACATGACAAACTTTTAAAAGGAATCGAAAAAAGACTTGATGCTGATGCACCGGTTGGATTTCTTCTCTCAGGAGGCCTTGATTCATCGCTTGTCTGCGGAGTCGCAGCAAGACTTTCGGACAAGCCGATCGAGACCTTCGCAATAGGAATGGATATTGATGCGATCGATCTTAAATATGCAAGAGAAGTCGCTGATTATATACACAGTAATCACCACGAAGTAATTATTACCAAAGAAGATGTTTTAAATGCACTCGAGCCTGTTGTCAAAGCTCTTGGCACATACGACATCACAACGATCAGAGCTTCTATCGGAATGTATCTTCTTTGCAAGTGGATACACGAGAACACAGATATCAAGGTTGTTCTCACGGGTGAGATCTCGGATGAGCTCTTTGGATATAAGTATACAGACTTTGCTCCCGGAGCCGAAGCTTTCCAAGAGGAGGCAAAAAAGAGAGTCAGAGAGCTTCATATGTATGACGTCTTAAGAGCAGATAGATGCATAAGCGTAAACTCACTTGAAGCCAGAGTTCCTTTCGGAGATCTTGATTTTACAAGCTATGTTATGAGCATAGATCCCGAGAAGAAGCTTAACACATATGGAATAGGAAAGTTCCTTTTAAGAAAAGCTTTTGAAAAAGACAAAGTGATCCCGGATTCGATCCTCATGAGAGAAAAGGCAGCTTTTTCGGATGCCGTCGGACATTCACTCAGGGACGATCTTATGGAGTATGCAGATGAAAAGTACTCCTTTGCGGATCTTGAAACAAATAAAAAGAAATACATTCATGCAACTCCCTTTACAAAGGAGTCTCTCCTATACAGGGAACTTTTTGAAAAATACTATCCAGGTCAGTCGGACATGATCATTGATTTCTGGATGCCAAACAAGAGTTGGAAAGGCTGCAACGTTGACGATCCGTCGGCGAGAGTACTTTCAAACTACGGAGCATCGGGTAAATAAAACGAAACGGAGGAAAATAAAATGATTGATGCAGAAAAATTAACTGAAGAATTCGGATGTCTTGTTTTTAATGACAAGGTTATGAGAGACAGGCTTCCTAAGGACATATACAAGGCTGTTCACAAGACAATCGAAAGAGGAACACACCTTGAACTCGACGTAGCAAATTGCGTAGCTGCAACAATGAAGGAGTGGGCTGTTGAGAACGGAGCAACACACTTCACACATTGGTTCCAGCCTATGACAGGACTTACGGCAGAAAAGCACGACAGCTTCATTTCACCTACTGAGGACGGCAAGATCATCATGGAGTTCTCAGGAAAAGAACTTGTAAAAGGTGAGCCCGATGCTTCAAGTTTCCCTTCAGGCGGACTTAGAGCAACATTTGAAGCAAGAGGATATACAGCTTGGGATCCTTCATCACCTGCTTTCATTAAGGACGGATCACTCTATATTCCTACAGCATTCTGCTCATACGGCGGTGAGGCACTTGATAAGAAGACACCTCTTTTAAGATCTATGGAGGCTCTTTCAAAAGAAGCAGTTAAGATGTTAAAGCTCCTTGGATATGAGGATGTAAACAGAGTAAATACAACAATAGGATCTGAGCAGGAGTACTTCCTTATTGATAAGAAATTCTATAAAAAGAGAAAAGACCTTCTTTTCACAGGAAGAACACTTCTCGGAGCGCCTGCAACAAAAGGTCAGGAAATGGAAGATCACTACTTCGGTGTTATCAAACCTAAGGTTTCAGCATATATGCACGACCTTGACGAAGAGCTTTGGAAGCTTGGTATTCCCGCTAAGACAAAGCACAACGAAGTTGCTCCTTCACAGCACGAGCTTGCACCTGTTTTCGAGACTGCAAACATCGCTGTAGATCACAACCAGCTTACTATGGAAGTGATGAAGAAGGTTGCCGACAAGCACAACTTTGCTTGTCTCTTACATGAGAAGCCTTTCGAAGGAATCAACGGTTCAGGTAAGCACAACAACTGGTCGGTTTGCACAGATACAGGAATGAACCTTTTGGATCCCGGTAAGAACCCCGGCGAGAACGTTCCTTTCCTTGTATTCCTGATGGCAGTTATCGCAGCTGTTGATGAGTATGCACCGCTCCTTAGACTTTCGGTTGCTTCCGCAGGAAACGATCACAGACTTGGCGGAAACGAGGCACCTCCGGCTATCATCTCAATCTTCGTAGGTGATGAGCTCAGTGAAGTACTTAAGGGTGTTGAAGAAGGAAACGCATACCACAGCAAGGGCAAAGTTCAGATGGGTATGGGAGCAGAGGTTCTTCCTCACTTCACCAAGGACAACACAGACAGAAACAGAACATCACCTTTCGCATTTACAGGAAACAAGTTCGAGTTCCGTATGCCCGGTTCTGCAGTGTCGGTTGCAAACGCAAACATCGTTTTGAACACAGCTGTTGCTGAAGAGATCGCAAAGATCTATGCACAGCTTGAAGGCGTATCAAAGGATGACTTTAGTGCTAAGCTTGCAGAAGTACTTAAAGAGACACTTATCGCTCACAAGAGAGTTCTCTTTAACGGAAACGGATATACAGATGAATGGGTTGCAGAGGCTGAAAAGAGAGGACTTCCGAACCTCAAGTCACTTCCCGATGCAATGCCTTACTTCATCAAGAAAGAGTCAGTTGATCTCTTTACAAAGCACAACATCTTTACTAAAGAAGAGATTGATTCAAGATATGAGATTCTTCTTGAGAACTATGCAAAGTCAATTCATATCGAATCACTTACTTTGCAGGAGATGGCTAAGAAAGACCTCATGGAGGGACTTATTTCTTACCAGAGCGATCTGCTTAAAGAGGCAGCAGGCAAGAAGAGCCTTTTAGGAGAAAAGAGCGCAGAATTTGAGATTGAAACATTGAAAGCGATCGATGAAGCTCAGGGCAAGATGAATGAAGCACTTAAGAAACTCGCAGTAGACACAGCTGCTGCTGAGGAAAAGAGCGAAGTACTCGATCAGGCAGCATTTTATCAGAAGACAGTCCTCAATGATATGGAAGAAGTCAGAAAGTATGCAGATGCAGCAGAAGCACTTGTTCCCGACAAGTACTTAAGCTATCCCACATACGGACAGATGCTTTTCTCATTGAGATAAAACACAGGTACAAGGAAACGTCCTTATGGGCGTTTCCTTAAACGAACATAAGGTAGGAAGGATAAAAATGGAAACGTGGATGAATGAACATGATGCCTGCGGCATAGGAGCAGTCATCAATATTGACGGAAGTGCAGACAACAAAGTGCTCGACGATGCGCTTAAGGTTGTCGAAAAACTTGAGCACAGAGCAGGAAAAGACGCAACCGGAAAGGTCGGAGACGGTGTAGGAATACTCGTTCAGATCTCTCACAGATTTTTTTCACTTGAAGCCAGAAAGATAGGCATCTCCCTCAAAGAGGCAGGTGACTACGGCATAGGTATGTTCTTTTTCCCGCAGGATCCGATGAAGCGTATGTTTGCAAAGCGTATGCTTGAAGTTATTGCGGAGAAAGAGAATCTCAAAGTACTCGGATGGAGGGATGTAGAGACTCATCCTGAGATTCTGGGTGAGGTCGCAAGAAATTGCATGCCTTATATCTGCCAGTGCTTTATTGAAAGACCTGCTGATGTGGAGAAAGGAATTGAGTTCGACAGACGACTTTATTGCCTTAGAAGAGAGTATGAGAAGTCTTCCGAAGATACATATATCTGTTCTTTTTCATCCAGGACCATTGTCTACAAAGGAATGTTCTTGGTAGGACAGCTTCGTAAATTCTACGAAGACCTTCTTTCACCTGATTACAGAACGGCAATCGCACTTGTGCACAGCCGTTTCTCAACTAATACAACTCCGTCATGGCAGCGTGCGCATCCGTACAGGATGATCGCTCATAACGGAGAGATCAATACTATCCGCGGAAACAGCGACAGAATGCTCGCAAGAGAAGAGACAATGTCATCTGACGTATTCGGAGACGACCTTTCTAAGGTATATCCCGTTATCTCTTCTTCGGGCTCTGATTCCGCAATGCTTGATAACACATTGGAATTCCTTTACATGAACGGAATGGATCTTCCGCTTGCAATGATGCTCGCTATTCCCGAGCCTTGGAAGCACAATGATTTCATGGACAAGGACAGAAAAGACTTCTATCACTACTATGCAACCATGATGGAGCCATGGGATGGCCCCGCAGCGGTTCTTTTCACAGACGGAGAAGTCTTTGGCGCAACACTCGACAGAAACGGTCTCAGACCTTCAAGATACTATGTTACCAAGGACGGAAGACTTATCCTTTCTTCGGAAGTCGGAGTACTCGATATTCCCGAAGAGAATATCCTTGAAAAATCACGTCTTTCACCGGGACATATGCTCCTCGTTGATACAAAAGAGGGACGCATAATCTCTGATAAAGAGTGCAAGGATAAGTATTCCAAAGCAAAGCCGTATGGTGAGTGGCTTGACAGATATCTTTTGCACCTTAACAAGCTCAGTATCCCCAACAAGAAGATACCTACACATTCACAGGTTATGAGGGACAAGCTCTACAAGGTGTTCGGATATTCATATGAAGATGTTAAGCAGCAGATACTTCCTATGGCAATGAACGGCATCGAGCCCACGGTTTCAATGGGTACCGATGTTCCTCTTGCTATGCTTTCAACACATCACCAGCCTCTTTTCTGCTATTTTAAGCAGCTGTTTGCGCAGGTTACAAACCCGCCGATCGACTCTCTCAGAGAGAAGGTTGTTACAGATACCACTGTATATATCGGATCTGACGGAAACCTGTTAAAAGAAAAGAGTGATAACTGCAGAGTTTTGGAAGTTAACAATCCGATACTTACAGGCGTTGACCTGATGAAGATAGAGGCCCTTGATTCACAGGGCTTTTCGGTGAGAAAGATCTCACTTTTGTATTACAAGAATACTCCCGTCGAGAGAGCTTTGGAGCAGCTTAATATCTCGGTTGACCGAGCGGTCGCAGACGGAGTTAATATAATAATCCTTTCGGACAGAGGTGTTGACGAAAGCCACATGCCTATCCCTTCGCTTCTTGCTGTTTCTTCCGTTGAGCAGCATTTGGTAAGGACAAAGAGACGCACAGCCGTTTCACTTATTCTTGAAAGCGGCGAGCCAAGAGACGTTCACCAGATAGCAACTCTTCTTGGTTTCGGTGCACGTGCTATTCATCCTTATCTTGCGCAGGAGTGCATAGCAGAGCTTATCGACATCGGAATACTTGATAAGGATTATCACACAGCCATTGCTGATTACAACAAGGCTCTTCTTGGCGGCGTAGTTAAGATTGCAGCGAAAATGGGTATTTCAACACTTCAGTCTTATCAGTCTGCAAGAATATTTGAGGCAATCGGTCTTTCAAAAGAACTTGTTGATAAGTACTTTACAGGAACAACAAGCAGAGTCGGCGGAATCGGAATCGAAGAGATCGGAGAAGACGTTGAGCTTCGCCACAACAAGGCATTCGATCCGCTCGGACTTTCAACAGACACAACACTTGATTCTATCGGCTTCCATGCCCTCAGAAGCGGCGATGACAAGGAAGACCATATGTATAACCCCAAGACTATCGTTACTCTCCAGAGAGCGGTAAGAGAGGGTGATTACGACAGATTCAAGGAATACACACAGATGGTGGATGATGAGGACAGACCTCATACACTCAGAGCTCTTTTGTCCTTCGTTCCCGCCAAGAATCCTGTTCCGCTTGAAGAAGTTGAGAGCGAAGAGGAGATCGTTAAGCGCTTCCAGACAGGTGCCATGTCATACGGCTCACTTTCCAAGGAAGCACATGAGACTCTCGCGATCGCTATGAACAGGCTCTCAGGTAAGTCCAATACCGGTGAGGGCGGCGAAGATGTTGCCAGATTCGGAACTGAGAGAAACAGCGCAGTTAAGCAGGTTGCTTCGGGAAGATTCGGCGTTACAAGCAGATATCTTCAGAGCGCACAGGAAATACAGATCAAGATGGCGCAGGGCGCTAAGCCCGGTGAGGGCGGACACCTTCCCGGAAAGAAGGTTTATCCTTGGGTTGCAAGTACACGTTTTTCAACTCCGGGTGTTGCACTTATTTCACCTCCGCCTCATCATGACATCTATTCAATAGAAGATCTTGCTCAGCTTATTTACGATCTCAAGAACGCAAACGACAGAGCAAGGATCTCGGTTAAGCTTGTTTCTGAAGCAGGCGTTGGAACAATTGCTTCAGGTGTTGCCAAGGCTGGTGCGCAGGTAATCCTTGTTTCCGGATATGACGGAGGAACAGGCGCTGCACCTTCATCTTCGGTACACCATGCGGGACTTCCTTGGGAGCTTGGTGTAAGCGAAGCACATCAGTCACTTATAGACAACGGACTTAGAAGCAGAGTTGTTCTTGAGGCTGACGGTAAGCTTATGACAGGTAGAGATGTTGCTATCGCAGCACTCCTTGGTGCAGAGGAATTCGGATTTGCAACAGCTCCCCTTGTATGTATGGGCTGCATGATGATGCGTGTTTGCTCAAAAGATACATGTCCTGTTGGAATCGCAACCCAGAACGAGGAGCTCAGAAAGAGATTTACAGGTAAGCCCGAGTATGTTATGAACTTCATGCTCTTTGTGGCAAGACAGCTCAGAGAGATCATGAGCGAGCTCGGATTCAGAACTCTCTCGGAGATGGTCGGAAGAACAGACTGTCTCAAGATGAGAAGCGTGCCCAAGGCCAGATGCAAGGATGCCGCAGATCTTAGCAGAATCCTTGACAGCAAGTATGCAGGAAGAGAAAAGAGCCATTTCGATCCTAAGGATGTATATGACTTCGGTCTTGTAAATACGCTTGATTCAAAGGTTCTTATACCTGAGTACGAGAAAGGCAAGAAGGCACTTAAGGATCTTGTTTCAAAGATAGATCCCGAAGAAGAGAATACAGCCGATGCAAAGAGCAGAGTAAAGATGAAGGTCGATATCTCAAGTACCGACAGAAGCTTTGGAACACTGCTCGGAAGCAGAGTTACCAATGACTTTAAGAGTACGCTTCCCGAGGATTCGGTTTGTGTTGAAGCTTACGGCGGTGGCGGACAGTCATTCGGCGCATTCCTTCCAAAGGGCGTTACACTCAAGCTCTACGGAGATGCAAATGACGGCTTTGGAAAAGGACTTTCAGGCGGAAAGGTAATTGTAAGACCTTCAGAGAAGGCTACTTACAAGGCACATGAGAATATAATCATCGGTAACGTTGCACTCTACGGTGCAACAGCCGGAAAAGCATATGTATGCGGTGTTGCAGGCGAGAGATTCTGCGTAAGAAATTCAGGTGCGATAGCTGTTGCCGAAGGCTGCGGAGATCACGGACTTGAGTATATGACAGGTGGAAAAGCGGTTATCCTCGGAATGACAGGTAAGAACTTTGCCGCAGGTATGAGCGGTGGAATCGCATATGTGCTTGATACAGAGCATACTCTTTACCTTAGAATGAACAAAGATATGGCATCTCTTTATGAAGTGACCGAGAAGTACGATATAGCAGAGCTCAAGGGAATTCTTGAGGACTATGTAAAAGAAACTGATTCAGCTTACGGAAAAGAGATCCTTAAGAACTTCAAGGATTATATTCCGGACTTCAAGAAGATAGTTCCGAACGATTATCAGAAGATGCTCACAGCTATCAGCAAGTTCGAGGAGCAGGGAATTGATCACGAACATGCGGTACTTGAAGCATTTAAGGAACTGGCATGATTATTCGTATCGGCGCGATATGAGTCGCAAACTATTTTTGAGTAATTGGTTACTTCGTGAATAAAGATAGGAGATGGATCATAAAATGGGAAAAGAGACAGGCTTTCTTGAATATAAAAGAACAAATAATAAAGATATTTTGCCTGAAGACAGAATCCTTAACTATGAGGAGTTTCATGCTCCTCTTGATGTAAAGGAGAGAAGAGAACAGGCATCAAGATGTATGAACTGCGGTGTTCCGTTCTGTCAGTCAGCAATGAATCTGGGCGGAATGGTAACGGGATGCCCTCTTCACAACCTCATCCCCGAGTGGAACGATGAGATCTACAAGGGACATGACGGACATGCTTTTGCAAGACTTCATAAGACAAGTAACTTCCCTGAGTTTACGGGAAGAGTATGTCCCGCGCTTTGCGAAAAAGCATGTATGTGCGGTCAGAACGGCGATGCGGTAACGGTTCATGACAATGAGCTGTACCTTATAGAGACAGCTTTTGCGGAGGGATATATCAAACCCGTTGTTCCTGAGATCAGGAGCGGCAAAAAGGTTGCTGTAATAGGCAGCGGCCCATCCGGACTTGCGGTTGCGGATGAACTCAATCACAGAGGTCACAGCGTAGATGTCTTCGAGAGAGAAGATGAGATCGGCGGACTTCTGATGTACGGAATTCCTAACATGAAGCTTGATAAAAGCGTTATAAAGAGACGCAGGAAGCTCATGGAGGATGAAGGAGTTGTATTCCACACAAATTCAAATGTGGGTAAAGATATAAGCGCATCAAAGCTTACAGAGGAGTACGATGCTGTAGTTCTTTGCTGCGGTTCCAAAAAGGCAAGACCGCTTGCGGTTGCAGATCCCGCAAAGGTTAAAGGTGTCTACTATGCGGTAGATTTCCTTACTCAGACAACAAAAGCACTTATGGCTTGCGGAGATAAGAGCGTTCAGGCTCTTTCAAAGCACGGCGGATATATAGATGCCAAGAATAAGCATGTTGTTATCGTAGGAGGCGGAGATACAGGTAATGACTGTATCGGAACGGTAATAAGACATGGAGCAAAGAGTGTAACAGCACTTGAGATGATGCCCAAGCCTCCCGTAAAGAGAGCGGCATCCAATCCTTGGCCTGAATGGCCCAAGGTACTTAAGACGGATTACGGCCATGAGGAAGCAATCCATGTCTTTGGTGAGGATCCGAGAGTCTATGAGACAACAGTTAAGAGTGTATCTACGGATGCAAAAGGAAATATCAAGAAGATCGAGACGGTGAAGGTTAAGTTTAAAGACGGTAAACTCGTCGAGGTACCCGGATCCGAGCAGACGCTTAAGTGCGATATTCTCCTTATTGCTGCCGGATTTATCGGATGTGAAGATTACTCAGCTACAGAATTTGGTGTGAAAACAAGCAACAGAGGCACGGTAGTGACAGATGCCGACAGTTATCACATCCCCAATACAAAGCTCTTTAGCGCAGGTGATATGCACAGAGGACAGTCTCTTGTAGTATGGGCTGTTTACGAAGGCAGAAATTGCGCCAAAGAAGTTGATGCCTACCTTATGGGATATACAAACCTGTGATTGTATACCCGTTTAGGATAAAAACAGGTCTCTTTTCCGAGAGGCCTGTTTTTCTTCTGCTTATTGCGGACTTTTAAGGGACTCTGGCAAAGGGAGGCGTCGTGAATTTGAAATTTCATTATTATGGAAGCATCGCGGCTCCCTCTTTCCAGATTAAAACGCTTAAAAAGATTAAAAGATTAGTTGATATATTAAGCAGATATTCTATAATTGAGAATTGGTTTTAATTATGTTTTTTGGAAAGAGGATAAAGAGATGAGACCATCAAGAACAGAAAAAGAAAAAGCAATGAGAGATAAGATGATTCCGGAGCTGTATGCGAATACGTATAACAAGTTCATCGGATTTGAAATATTGGAGCTTAGTTCAACATACAGTAAGGCAAGAATTAAGTGCGATGAGAGACTTCACAACACATACGGAAGTATACACGGCGGTGCACTTCTTTCTTTTGTAGATGCAATGGCAGGCGCTACGGGAAGCATGAGCGGATATTATGTAACGACCGTATCTGCCAATCTTAACTTCTTGCTTCCTGCGGTAAATACTGAGTATATATACTGTGAGTGTATGAAACTCAAGACGGGTAAACACATTCTGGTATTTGATATAAGAGTTACAGATGATGAGGGAAATCTTTTGGACAGCGGAGAGTTCTCGTTCTTTGCAAGCAAAGTTCCTGTATTGGAAAACAACTTGAAGTTCTGAGGAAAAAAGATTTAAAAAGTGTTTGTTTAGAAGCTTTGCTGTGATGCAAGAAAGCCTCCCTTGCTTGTGAAATAATTATTACAGTATTGTTAACTTTCTTGTTGCAATACTACCACTCGTGCCGTATAATAAGAATTAACAGAACTGAAAATGTTAAGATATTCTTAAAAAGGAGTGGGAGTTATGAAGAGAAGGCTGATAGCCGTGGGGGCTTTTGTGACGATCGCATCCTTTTGTATAGGATGTGCATCTGAAAAAGAATTAAATGTAGATAACGTTGAGAGAAAACCCATCGTCGAGGACAAAACTGTCATAGTCGACGAGAATGGGAATATAATACATATTGAAGATGAAGAAGAGGATAACCGGGAGGAAGTCGATACAGCCGCAAGCACAGGTGCTTATGATGTTATATCAGACGATCTTGAGGCGGTCTTTGAGAAATTTGAAGGGAGTTGGATCTTTGATGCAGCTTGCGAATCCGTTGTGATGGTGGAAAAAGCATCGGACAGTGCTTGCGCGTTACCGAATTCAACCTGGATGGTTTCTATATCCGGCGGAGACAGTATGTCGGATCTTGATGTTATGGATTACAGTAAGAGTTCTATTTATTTCTTTAAAAAGAATGATGACGGACGCCATTATTACAAACTATCATTTAATCCTAACGGAGAAGGCGTTGAAATGGCATGTGGCCAGACACGCGATATGAGCGACAACGTGATAATCTGCGATGGAAGAAGTGAAGAATGATTACAATGATGAAGAGGCCTTTGCATGTGCAGAGGTCTTTTTTTGATAGGATATTTCTCCGAAATTCCTATCAAAAAACGCTCGCGCGCGAAAGAGTCGCGAGCGACTCTTTGTTGCGTTATAATTATGCCAAACACGATGTGTCGTTATTGCGATAACACAAGGAGACCGGCAAATGAGAAAACCCAGATTTCTGAAGGTACTTTTTGGCATAATGTGCTTTTTATGCTTATTTATTTTGTTAAAGGAAAGCGTTTGCGCTGACATCGGACCGAAACCATCAATAACTGTGACGGTAACCAATGCGCCGAGAGATTATTATATTGCGCTTTTGGGCAATCATGGAGAGCAGGCATCGGAAGACAGCGAACTCAAAATCAAAGGGATAGTGACTCTCGCAAGCGTAAGGGAGTACTTGGAGAACTTTAGCTATCAGGGATGGGACTTTTTCGAATCACCGGTGGGAGATAATATCTATTATTCGAATTATGAACATACTTATGTTTTTTCGTACATGGTACCCAACCCGTTCAGATTCATAGTGATAAAGCCTAATGGTGAAGTGCATGTGAGTAAAGAGTATTCTTTGGAACAGTATAATTATACTTGTACGTATGACTTTGCAGAGGGTGCAATAACGGAATATAAAGCAGTTAAAGCTTTTAAAAGAATATTCTATGTGATCTTCTGTTATGTAATGACAATTCTTTTGGAGTTCGGAGTTTTCTGTGCTTTCAGATATCCTCGCACAAGATCGAACATTGTCAGTTTAGCGGTTGTAAATGCACTTACAAACATACCGCTCAATATCTTCCTTGCAGGATTTCCGGGAGGATGGGAGGTATATGTGTTGAATGAGCTATTGGAAATACTGATACTCATTATAGAAAGTATCATATATGCCATTGTTTTAAAAAATGCAGAGGGCAAAAGAAAACCCATCAAAAGCATCCTGTACGGCATAAGCGCCAACAGTGTGAGTGCAATCCTCGGTTCCCTCTTATCGTATGCATATATAATCTATGTTGGCGTATAAAGTCTTGCACAGGCGATAGGGGAGCGGCATACAGTTATAACTGTATGCCGTCCCCTACGCCTGTCCATGCAAACCGCGAAGCTACTATGAATCAACGCAGCTCTCCGCCATCTGCGTTACTCTGCGCGAATTTCAACCTTTGTTGCTACACCGTCAGCTACGGTTACGAAAATCTGCATTCCCGAATTTGCGCAACTTACAAGGTTTTTTCTAAATACATCCACGGGAATAGAGTCTGATCCCTCGGATGATCCCATCATATCAAAAACTGTATTTGAATCAATTTTAAAAGCGTGAATTGTATCGTCTAAAACCGAAAGTCTATCCTGCTGAATTACATTGCGGTATCCGCATACGCCTTCGAGATAGAGTGTATCCTCGGTAAGCGATGTATTATATACGATGCAACGAAGGACACCGTTTTCATCTGCAAGACCCGCATTGTCTTTCTCATTTGCCTGAAGAACTGCGTCGAAGACACCGTCGTCGGTTTCTTCTGTTATATCTCCCGTAGGTGCGGTACTAGCCGATTCATCTTCAGGTGCTTCTGTTGCTACAGATACTGATTCTTCCTCTGCTGTCTCGGAAGAGCCGGTTGTCTCGTTTGAATTTGCGTCAAAATCATAGTCTTCTGTTACAACTTCTGTTACAGGTTCATCGTCAAGTAAAGAACATCCCATTGTGCAAACCCCAATGCACAAGCAAAACAAAGTACTAATTATTCTTTTTTTCATAATACACTCACTCCTCAATTATTAATTATTATTTAATTTTATCACAGGATATTATTTTATCAAGTATCTATCGATGCAATTATGCATATTTGAGAGGTGTGAGATTTTATCTATTTATAATCAAAGATTCATCGTATTTTTACATAATAATGTTATCATTATTTCGTATCAATACATGCTTATATAGTGCATTTCTGAGGATAACAGCCTTTTTCCGATGAAAGGAGATCAACTCAATGAGAAAGCTGACCAGCCTTAAGGTTAAACTGACTGCATTCTTTCTTATACCTGTAATTTTTATTATTATTGTTGGGTATACGGCTTATTACATAGCTTCAAAGGGAACACGGGAAACCTATGAAAGTAATGCTGTGACTGCGCTTGAGCAGATAGCAAATTACTATGAGCTTACTTTTGCGGTTGTTGAGAGTAAAACAGAGCAGCTTTCAGGGCTGTCCGAGCTTAAAAACTATTACGGCGGTGCATATACCGATACGGACGAGTCAAGAAGCGCTCTTTCCGATATATACAGAAGCGCCAAAAACCTTGCACAGTCAGACAATATAGTCGGCGATCTTTCTATTTTATCCTACAAACAGACTTCATTTTCTGTGGCGAACGGAAACTATATGATGTTTGATTACGGAGGCTCATCTGCTGCGGGCGAATTTGAGAAGACAAATGATTACACGTTGTTATCCGCAAGTCCGACTGAAAGTGCGTGGCTTGGAACGAGAATATTCATTGATTCTTATCAAAGTGCCAATAGTATTGAGAGTACTCCTTATTGTGCTGTCTACGTTAAGTCTTTTTACAATTCTCTTGGTGAAAAACTTGGATATATATCTACCGATATTAAGCTGGATACTTCACTTGATGCGCTTGAAAGCATAAATCTGGGAGAAGGGAGCACCTTTGCTTTTATAACATCCGATGGTGTTGAGACTAACATGAACGGCAAGAGCAGTGCAAACGATACTATCTTTGCCAATACAACTTTCTTTGAGGATGTAAATCTTTCTACGGAGTCATACGGATTTGAGTGGATGAAAGATGCCACGGATAAAAGAGTATATCTTTATGTTTATGCAAAAGTAGGAGAGTCGGGAGCGGTAATCTGCGGTCGTATTCCCGAGACCGTGATCAGTGCAAGTGTAAACAACATCAGAGTTGCGTCGGTTATCGCGGTGATTCTTGCAACACTTGTTTCTTCAGCGGTCGGAATTATTGTTTCTAACAATATCGGAAGTACGGTAAAGGGCATTTCTGATGGATTTGAACAGGCAGCGCAGGGTGACCTTACGGTTGCGATCGGTTCAAAGCGCAAGGATGAGTTCGGAGCACTTTCTGCTTCCGCAAATAAAATGATAGAAAATACCAAGCGACTTCTTCTTAAGATATCTGCGACCGCGGATTCGCTCAAGAAATCTTCGGTTGATATCGGAGGGGCATCGGAGTCGCTTGTTACAGCGTCTGAAAATATCACGGCGTCCGTCGATGAGATAAGGCAGGGGCTTGATCAGCAATCTCATGAAGCGGAAGGTTGTCTTAACGAGGCTGACAAGTTGACGGAAAAGATTGAAGTTGTAAGAGAAAATGTCAGAGCTATTGATGATATGGCAGCCGATGCGGACGAATCCGTAAAGAACGGTATCGAAGCTGTAGAAAATCTTAAGACAAAAGCAAATGAAACCAGTGAAGTTACCAACGGAGTCATCGAGGATATTGAAGCACTTGCGGAAGAAACATCGTCTATCGGAAACATCATAGCTACTATAGATGAGATAGCAAGTAAGACAAATCTCCTTTCACTTAACGCAACGATAGAGGCTGCCAGAGCAGGAGCGGCGGGAAAAGGATTCTCCGTAGTTGCGGAGGAAATAAGAAAGCTCGCTGAACAAAGTGCTGTTTCGGCAGGTGAGATAGGAGATATCATCACAGCGGTTACGGCAAAGACCGAACAGACCGCAACCGCAGCAAAACATGCGGAAGAAATCGTCAGACAGCAGGAAGAAGCGGTGGCAACGACTCTCTCGGAATTTAATGTAATAAATGAAAACGTTAAGACCATCGCAAACCATCTCAAAGAAATCGGTCTTCAGGTAGAGGAGATGGAAAAGGCAAAAGTCAACACACTTTCTGCTATTGATGGTATTTCGGCAGTTTCGGAAGAAGCGGCGGCTTCTTCTTCGGAAGTTGGAGAAACGGCTCTGGCTGCTCAGAATGCTGCAAAGGATCTCAACGATGTCATCAAGGACCTCAGCAGCGCAGCAGATTCACTTACAACAGAGCTTACGGGATTCAAGTTATGATAACCACCTTGCAATAATCAATTAAGGAGGATTGCACACATGAAGAAAAAACATATGGCGCTGTCTCTTGCAGTGGTTATGGTCCTGGTGGTATCAGGATGCGGCAGCAAAAATGTAAAACTCAATCAGAGAACAGAGTCTTTTGCAGATACATCGTATGACCAGCCTGCGTCTTCGGAAGAAGAAACTTTCCAAAAGGCTGCGGAAGTGGACAGGAACAGCCTTAGTTATTCGGAAGCACCGGAACTTTCTACGCGGGTGAGTGAAGGTAATCTGCCTTCAGTTGAAAACAGGCTTCCCGGTAAAAACGATGTATTTATTGCACAGACCGACGCTGCGGGAAATGCACTCGAGATAGGCGAATACTGCGGCAATTGTAATATTCCCGGAGGTACGGGCTCGTGGGGAATAGCAAGACCTGTACTTGAGAGTATTATAAGGTACAACAATGACGGTACCTATGTTCCGAATGTTATTAAAAGCTATGAGGCTAACAGCGATTATACCGAATGGACTTTTCATTTGAGAGAGGGCATGAAGTGGTCGGACGGAGACGACTTCACCGCTGATGATATTACATTTTGGTACTATATGGTACACATCAACAATTATGATACAAAGGCAAGCTGGGAGGCACTTAAGGATAATAATTCGGGCGAATTTGCCGTATTAAAGAAGGTTGATGATTACACCGTAACTTGGAAGTTTGAAACCCCCAAGTACCCCGGAGCATTTATTGAGAACGGAGATTTAAAATGGTGCTGGGCGCCTTCACATTATCTTATCGATCTTATTCCGGCGTCTTTCTATGTGGAAAATGAATATTGGGAAAATACAGGTCTTTCGGACGGACAGGTTTTGGCAAACGCGGCGGCAAAGGGGATTTCTTTTGATACGGTTGCAGATCTTGGCAAAAACGCCTGCTACTATTTCTGGAATGTCGCAGGAATCCCGACTGTCAATTCCTTTGTTTTATCAACGGAAGAAGGGCATAATTCAAGGGACTGCGAAGTTTGTATTCTTGAAAGAAATCCGTATTATTGGAAAGTTGATGCGGAGGGTAAACAGCTTCCGTATTTTGACAATATTTGCATGATCTCGGAAATCGACAACAAGACAGCAGCTTTTGCAAACGGCGAACTCGATTACATGGATATAGGAATGGAGCAGATCGGTTCAATGCTTTCGGAGCTTGGAGATGCAGCTGTACTCAGAACTATGTTGAGTTCCAGATGGGGATCCGATCAGCTTACATTTAACTATACATGTTCAGATAAGAATTATGCTGAGCTTTTTGCGAACAGTGATTTTCGTCAGGCGATTTCCATATGCGTTGACCGTCAGGAAATATCACTTCGTATTTCAGAAGGATACATGAGACCGGGGCAGTGTGCTCCTGCGCCGGGAAGTATGGGATATGATGAAGAGTGGTCCAAGAAGTGGACGGATTATGATTTTGCGGCAGCACAGCAACTTCTTGAGTTGTGCGGACTTGAACTTGGAAGCGACGGATATTATCATTTTGCGGACGGTTCGGAGTTTTCACTTGATTTTGTTTCTCTTGAAGGGAATGCAGACAGTATTTACAGTGCTTTAAAGAGATATTTTGAATCCGCGCATATAAAGACAACTCTTACAGATTATGATGTAGCTACCTATGATCAGCTTATTGATGATAACGACTGGATAGCGTCATTGTGTCCTCATATGGAAGCAGGAGGTCTTTCGCTGACTGAGAGAGCAGCGGCTTTTGTTCCGATATCGCAGGCTGCGGAGTGGTACGGAGAATACGGAACATATTACAGCGACAATACATTGGGTGTTGCTCCCACGGGAGATATGGCTAAGCTTGTTGAATATTATGAGCAGTGGGTTGATACGGCAGACAGCACCAAAAGAGATGATATAGCACTTAAGATCTATGAACTGCACAAGGACAATCTTTGGTCCATTGCTTATGTGGAAGGTGCAAATTCCTATTGTCTCGTAAGCCCGAAGCTCCATAACTTCGCAAATAAGCTTGTTAGCAATGATCTGTATCAGTATATAAATATTTATCACTTCGAGACATTGTTCAAAAAGTGATGGGGAAAAGAAGTTATGATAAAAAAGAGTCGCTCGCGACTCTTTCGCGCGCGAGCGGTATTGCGAAGCAATTATCTAATATTCCGCGAGCTGCGCATCCTGCGGAGCATTATTATATCATAGGAAAGCAATTTCCTATGATATAATAAAGGGGCACCGCTTAGATTTTCTAAGCGATGCCCCATATTTTTGACATCCGTCAATCTTCGTAATGGAAATCCTGATATCCGGTATCATCGTATGAACCGTATGTAACAGTATTTTTGTCACAATCAATTTCTACGAAATATCCGAATCTGAGAGCTCCAAATGTGTCGTCCTTTGCGGCAACCTTGGTTTTCTGAGGATTATCCTCTGTTCCGCCAAGAATGAAATTCGCTGCCGGGAAGCCGTCTCTTTCTTCACGAACATTATCTGTCATTAAGAATGAATCGAGTGGTGCGCTTCCGTCAAATAAGTCGGGACTGCTAAGTCCGAATGAAGGATCGACATGATACTCATTCTTGCCTATTGTAACGTAGCTCCACTGATGACTTCCGCTCAGGTTGTTTCCTTCAATTACACCGGCGTCAACGCCGCACTGTAACATAAGGTAGGAATATACACCGCTGAGTTCGCGGTCAGTTCCCTTGCTTGACATGAGTGATCTGTAGGTATTTATCTTTTCGTAAGTACCGTCATAGCTGTTGTTCATCTCATAGTCGTATGTATAATTCTCTGACATATATACATACATTTTTAAAGCTTTTTCAAATGGAGAATAACCTGGCTGTATATTCTCATTTAAGATTTTTTCTACTCTGCTCTCGAATTCTTTCTCAGCTCTGAGAAAATCTTCCTTAGGCTTGATGTAGTTAATCTTTCCGACCCCATTTTCGAAACCGCAAGCTGCTGAGCTGCTATCTGTTGATATATATAAAGCGGCAACAGGGAAGTAGTAATTAAGAAGTCTTCCGCTGATGCAGTTCTCATATGCGTTTTGGTCGGTACATTTGAAAGTATCTTCACCTTTTAATAAGGCGTCACACAAGTTGAAGAAAGAATCTCTTGTTTCTTCGCCCCAAATCATAGTCTCTTCTTTTGAAAAAACATGGGGATTAAATGTGTTTGAAGTTTGATTTGCGTTGTCTTGATTAGTTGCTTCGTCTGTCGGTTCAGCACTTAATGGCATATCTTCTACGGAAATGGAAGTAACATTTGCAGGGTTACTTGCATTAGTTCCGCATGCCGTAAGTGTTATAGACATGAGAAGCGCAATAGATAGATAACTTTTTTTCATTGTCCCATTCCTTAATTCAAAATTGATATTAATATACAATGTTTTTTGCCATTAGTATAGGTGGGAAAATGCTGATTTTATCGCATATATAATGCAAAAATATGAAAAAGTGCTACAGCAATTTTTGCAATATACACAACAATTTAGGTAAAAGTGCCCAAAAACCATTAGATATAACACGAGGATTTTATTATATTGTCAACAAGGCCTAATTTATCAGTGGTTAAATAAAGTAAAAACGTTTACATTTTCAAGGATATCTTTTTATTTTTTGTTTCAGGCTAATTTTTATTTGTATACATTTCACAATAGATTGGGGTGAGACTGCTCTTTTTGCAAATAACGAAAAAAGCCCCAACTTTCCGCTCTTTATCTGCTAACTTTCCGAAAAGTATGTGGACATACCTTTTCTGCTGTAGTATTAATACTATGACTAATATAGTACGATAGGTATAGTATTAGAAAACTGAAATTATTTTGGAACAAAAAGAAGAAAATATAATGGAAAATTGACAACAAAGATGATATTATGTATTACAAAAAAAGTAACAAAATGTAATAAAGATGTAATTGAATTTGTTCGGAGAAGTTTTTAAGAAATGAGAAAGGCAATAAAGAATTTATCGGTATCGGCATGGGGCAGGATAATTAGCCCATTGTTGGTATATCCTATAGAAGTATTTCATTTAAAGAACGCAAGCTTTTTATTGATAGCAGTGGTTACAGCGATTTTTTCAATCCTGTCTGTTTCAGGTTCTCAGGCGGATGTTTCAAAATACAGTTTTCCTGCGGAAAATGCTGACTACTCAACAGTTGCATGGGCAGAGAATGAAATTGATGAAAACGGCAGGTCTTTTTACTTTGATTACAGCGCATGGGATATAGGGCGCATCGGCTTAAGGATGTCGTATGACAGTTTGGAAGATGACAGTACTATCGAACTTCATATTATAGATTCTGAGAACGAGCAGATCTGCGAGTATTCTGCCCGTGATCTTTACGTGGATCCTGAAGGCGTAACATGGATGGAAGTCGGAAAACATGTCGAGGCAGGGAATATCGAACTTCTTATAAAAGGGATAAATACCGCCGGGCTCAAGGTTGTGGGGTACACACAAGACGGAGTGCTTGATAAAAACGGCAATCCGGCGACATGTCTTAATATGCAGGTTGAGACAAAGACTTTTCCCAAGACAAAGGCTTATGCTTTCTCTATTGTCTGGTTACTCATACTTTTTGCGGGAATAATACTTATAAAGAACAGAAGCATTTCTTTTGAAAGGCTTTTTATCGTTACATATATCATCATGGGAATAATGGCATTTATGATATTTCCGCCGTTTGCCGAGCCTGATTGCGGAAATCATTACAGGAGAACGTATGCGATCTCTGAGAATGTTTTTTTACCCGAACTTGATGAAAATAACGCGATAGGAGGCATGTTCGCGTGGCCTTCCACTTGGGGCGGCGAAGACAGTATTCAGGTTTCGTGGAGTGAAGCTGACAACAGAATGTCTTTTGACGTGACAGATCCAAATAACGCGAGATACCTTACGTATACGAATATTGCTTTATATTCGCCTGTTTGTCATATTGTGCCGGCGCTTGGAATGAAGATTGCAAGGCTCTTTACAAACAGCTTCATTTTGATAGTGATGACAGCCAGAGTGTTTAATTATATTGCCATAGGAATCTTGCTGTATCTGGGCATCAGGATAGCACCGTTTGGAAAAGAGTATTTCCTGTGGATTATTTTGCATCCTTTTATGATGAAGCTCTATACATCAATATCTCCGGATGTCATGACGGCGGCGCTTGTGTATCTTCTTACGGCGGTTGTGCTGAGACTTCGCTACGATCCCAATGCTTATGCAAAAAAGGGATATCTTGCAGCTCTGTATGTGATTCCGCTCCTTCTTGGACAATTCAAGATCGTGTATGTGGCATTTTGCATATTGCTGTTCCTCATACCTAAGGAGAAGTTTGCAAGTAAAAAGAGCTATTATATGAACGCGGCTGCGATCGGCGCGGTGACAATGGTACCTGCGTTTATCTGGCTTAAGATATCGTCGCATATTCTGAGTGTTGGATATGCAAGGACAAATGAGCCCAATACACAGATCGTACTCAGTGTATTTAAGTATATTCCGGTTCTTTTGAATACTTTTGTAAAAAAAGGCTATGACTATATAATGCAATTTTTCGGAAGTACTCTTGTGTTTAAAGAGAGCACCAACAATGCGGTTGTGCTTGTGTTCCTTATCCTCGTGACGGGGCTTATTGCGCGGAATATGCAGAGTAATATGAACAACCTGTCAGAACCTGCTGTAAGAGTGAGAAAAGATCTTGCAATGAAGGCGGTTATTGTGGCTGCGATCGCGATAACGGCGATCCTGATATTTACAGCGGAATATATTCAGTGGACCGAGCCCGGAGCTTCTATAGTGGACGGAGTGAGCGGCAGATACTTCTTCCCGTTTATTTTCCCTGCACTTATTTTGTTTACGGGAATGGCCGACACCAAGGAAATTGACGGTGAAGTTATAGATGTCACAGGATGCAAAAAACTGTTTTCCCTCGCAGCTATAGTGCTGTGTTTTGCGTCGCAGCTATATATTGTATACAGGCTGTAATTACCTTTGCGTCCTATTAAAATTTTATAATATCTGTCCTGCACATGTTTAGCGCGGTATATAAATGTGATAATATTAAAACGACAACATTTTTACGCTAATATGTAGCAGGAGAGAGGTATTATGAGGGAAGAACATTTAAAACGCACATGTAAGATTATTTTACTTATTCATGTCATCACAACAATTTTTACAATTGTAGGTCTTATGTCGCAGATAACGATGTCAGACCTGGCTCCGATCAGAGGAATAATCCCTTTGATCATAGTAATTGTAGTCTTTATCGCAGATCTTATTTATTATCTCATCAGTAAGGGGGGAATCAATTACATAAGATTGGTCGCGATCACATATTCCATTGTTTATTTTTCCATGCTTAATTCGGGAACCACAAATACGTCGTATCCGTATATGGTCCCGTTTCTCATTATATTCCTATTATCACTTGATAAGCTTAGTGTCAGGATCGGAATCATTGGATTTGCGATTTCCAATCTGGTCAGAGTCGTTCTGATGATTACCGGCACGCAGAATATTCAGGATGATATCGAACTTATAATGATCGAGACGATCATCACGATTCTTGTGTCTGTATCGGCTCATAAAGGATTCAATCTTGTTACCAGATTTTTTGATGAATCAATCGATGAGGTTACTACAGTTTCCGATAAAAACAAGGCAATCACAGGTAAGATTACGGAAGTTGCCGACAGTATAGTAAATGATGCGGTAGCGATGAGTGAAGCTCTTGAAACAATCAGCGATTCGGCGGTTCTTCTTGATGAATCCATGAATAATATCATGTCGGGAACTCAGAACGCTGCGGAAGCGGTTACCAATCAGTCGGTTCAGACCCACGATATTCAAGACATTATTGACGATACAAAGAAGAGTGCTGAGACTGTTCAAGATATCAATGCAGAGGCGGTAAATGCACTCCATGAAGGACTAAGCGTCATGGATTCGCTGTTCGAAGAAGTTGAGAAGGCTAAGAAAGCGGGAGATGATCTTCAGACTGCGGCTGATGAACTTAGAGCAAATACAAATGATGTAAGCGGAATTACCAGCATTATCTTTTCAATATCATCTCAGACAAATCTCCTTGCGCTTAATGCTTCGATTGAGGCGGCAAGAGCAGGTGAGGTAGGAAAGGGATTTGCGGTTGTTGCCGATGAGATAAGAAGTCTTGCGGAACAGACCAGAAGCGAAACCGAGAATATCACTCATATTATTGAGATTCTTACGGCAAATGCAGATACTGTTGCGGATTGTGCCACGATCAGTTCTCAGTCAGCCAATCGTGAGACTGAATATGCTCAGAACGCGTCCGAGCAGTTTGGATTTATCAAGGATAAGCTCAATGAGCTCGCAACGGCGATCAATGATATCAGTGGTGAGATAGCATCTCTTAGCAGCGCCAACGATGAGATTGTCGACAGTGCAAGTACGTTGTCTGCTACAAGCGAAGAGATAAGTGCAAGTTCTGCAGAAGCATCCAAAACAAGTGCGAAAAACGTTGAACTTGTCGAAAAGTTCAAGAAATCAATGGATGGTATTATTTCCAAGATCAACGATCTGCAGAAGTATACAAGTTAATATCAGTTAATAAATGTTCTGAGCGTTTTTGTGTAAGCAGGAGGAAAGTTGTTTATGAAAGGTACTATCAAAGAAAAGCTGACTTTAGTAGTAATTCTCATTGTTACAGTGGCGATGCTTATATCCACTGCGGTTATTGTCGGAACATCCGGAGGAAAACTTACCGGACAGCTTACCGATCAGCTCCAGATCAATGCTGATAAGTATGCAAATTCCATCAACAGCTGGATAGAGATGGAGAAAGGTCTTAATAATGCGGGTGCTTCAGCTTTTGCGGCGCTTCCCGATAAGTCCTATGACATAGCCCATATTCAGAACATGGTCACAACGCTGGCATCGGGACATTCTGAGCTTCTTAACCTCTATTATGGTATGGAGGATAAGACTCATTTGCAGATGGATCCCAATGCAAAGCCGCCGGAAGGGTACGATCCCACTGCCAGAGGCTGGTATAAGGCTGCAAAAGAAGCGGGGACGACCATTGTGACCGATCCTTATATGGACGTTCTTATCGGAGGTATGTGTATCACGATCGCAACGCCTGTATACAGAAACGGTCAGCTTGCGGGCGTTCTCGGAGCGGATTTTACGCTTGATTATATTACCGATATAGTTAACAGCATTCCTTATGAAAAAGGTGAGTACGGCTTTTTGGTGGATGCAAGCGGCAATTATATAATGCATGAGAACGTAGCGTACCTGCCGGGAGAAGAAACTGCAACATCTGTTCTTTCGGTTATGCCGGGCATTACTTCGATAATTACCAATCCGGGTTCGGAAGTAGTAGTTACCAAAGATTATGATGGTGAGAGAAACTATATTGCAACGGGTGTGATAGAAGGATGCGGCTGGTCTTTGGGACTTGCAATGCCGAGTAAAAATGTGAACGGTACCATTTATCAGCTCATTGCGACGAGCGTTATCATTACAATAATCGCCATAGTTGTTGTAATTATCGTTATGACGAAGCTCATCAGTAAACAGCTTGCGCCGATGGAAGATATGAAGGCGTTTGTAAAAGAAAAAGTTATCGGTTCCGAGAATGTTAAGTCTACCGGTTCTGAAGTTGAAGAGATCAGATATCTTTTGACAGAACTTGAAGATCGCGTTATTGATACGATACATAAGACAAAGGATGAGTCACAGCTTATCAGAGATAAGATGACTCTTGCATCCGACAAGATAAGCGGCATCAATGACAGCATATCTGAGATCAATGAAGTAATGCAGCGTACCGAGGGCGGAATTGAGAGCCAGACCGAGAGTATCCAGAACATAGATAAGATATGCAGCGATGTTATGACTGCAACGGAGACTTTTGCTACCGATACTAAGAATATGAGCGAGAAGACCGATGAGATCATCGGAAGAGTTAAAGGAATGGTTCCTGAGATTCTTGCCAATAAGAATCATGCGGTAGAAATGACAAATCGTGCCAAAGAAGAGCTTGAAGAGGCACTTAAGGGTATTCAGGTAATCGAGCAGATTGTAAACGTGGCAAGCGCGATACAGGATATAGCAAGCCAGACAAACCTTCTTGCTCTCAATGCTTCCATAGAGGCAGCAAGAGCGGGAGAAGCCGGAAAAGGTTTTGCGGTTGTTGCGGATGAGATCAACAGTCTCAGTACCACCACAGGAAATGAGATCGATAAGGTAAATGCTCTTACAAACGAAGTTACAGCCAATGTAAACGAGCTTTCGAGAGTAAGTAACCAGATCATTACATTCCTGACAGACAGAGTTCTTAAAGATTATGACAATCTGGAAACACTTGCCAATAACTATATGGAAGATGCGAATTACTACAGCGATATCAGTAAGGGACTCGGTAAGGGAGCAAAAGAAGTAAGCTCATCTGTTGCCGATATCAACAACGTACTTGAGAGAATAAACTCCGTTCAGATGGAGCTTGGCGATGCGGTGCGTGATATTTCAAACAACATGCAGACCATCACGGAGTCTAGCGCGAATGTATCCGGAGAAACAAAGGATGTTATGGACAGCATCCTGAATCTCCAGAATACTACGGAGCGCTTCAAGCTGTAAGAGCATTGTTTTGTTTATAAAATATAAGTTGAGCCCGAGGCGGTCGTTCAAAGCGACGCCTTGGGTTTATTTATGTGATAGATAGCGACACAAGTGCGATTTTATTAGGTTTTATCCATAGGTTTTGAAAATTCTTTTGATATCATAATTTCTGGTTCTTTTTTGTTAGACTAAAAGGAGGTAAAAAGAATATGGATAAGACCCAAAGACGTTGGGAAGCGGTAAAGACGATTTATGACGACACATTTCGCAATGAGTCCGGTGGCGGAGCAAATAAACGCCCCAAAAAAGAGAAAATTATTGATGCAATTATTGGACTGTTTCTCATCTTTGGATTTGTGATAGTCGCAGGTGAGGCCATAGTTTCAGCAGTAACAAAAGAGATTATCAAGAACAGTTTTGTGTATGACAACTTGGATAAGCTGACAAGATTATACCGTATTAGTGTGTTTTTGTTCTTGATCTCAGCAGCTCTGATGCTTCTGAAATATAGGTTTATAGCACCATTGAACGGTCAGAACGACAAGAACGCCAAGAGACAAAAAGCTTGGGATAATGCTTTAAGTCGAGCTTTTGTTGATGGCGAAAAGAGAAATGCTTTTTTGAGCGAACTGATCAAGCTCAAATCTTCCTCATCTGTTAAACATGCGACTATTGTAATTGTCGAATTCGTATTCAATATGTATTTGGTCGACAACGGGATTATTTTTTTGAAGTTTTTGGAGTACGGAACGTTTCAGGAGTATATCGTGTACAGGCTCCTTGCCCTCGCACTTACGCTACTGATGGATGCGACGTTCAACAGATTTTTCGAAAGACGTTCGGCAAACAATTATTACAATCTCTTTATAGATGATTATATTATAAGTAAAATGTAATGACGCAAAATCCCCCTGCCTGAGAAGGCAGGGGGATTTTGCGTGTAGGTCAAACGTAGAAGTGTGATTAGTTGACCGTAGAAGAAACGCTTGCATCGTGCACTTATCAATGCTAGTATATAAAGGTAAAAACTATAAAGAAAGAACGCTTAGCGTTTAGGTGAGGATATGTACAGAAGATAATTCAGTTTAGGTGAACACTATCAGAGATGATGAGGCTGCTTACGGCGGCTGTTTTGTGTGCGCTTAATCTAGATTATCATGCATGTTTGGCCTATATGTGATGTGGGTTTGTTTGTGTGAGTCTATTTTGTGTATGCAAAGTAGGCTTTTTGTTTTGGGGAAAATTTCAAGACAAACGCTCTGCTGTGGATGTGGCCGATGCGCAGTTAAATTATGTAAGGGCTTGAAGACGGAAAGGAAGATACAAAATGAAATACAACAAGATTATTACTTTGAAAAACGGAAAAGAGGCACTTCTTCGAAATGGCGATTTTGCTGACGGAGAGGCTGTTTTTGTGAATTTTAATGAGACGCACGCGGAGACGGATTACCTTTTATCCTATCCTGATGAAAATAGTTATGATGCGGAGCAGGAGGCGGAGTTCCTTAGGAAGAAAACGGAGAGCTCAAATGAGATCGAGTTGGTTGCGGTTGTAGACGGTGTGGTCGCCGGAACAGCGGGGATAGAAGCGGTTGGATCAAAGTACAAGCTAAAGCACCGCGCGGAGCTTGGAATTTCTATTTTGAAAGAATACTGGGGACTTGGCCTTGGCAAGGCTCTCATGGAGGCTTGCATCGAATGTGCTAAAAACGCAGGCTATACGCAGCTGGAATTAAATGCTGTTGCAGAGAATGAAAGAGCGGTGGCATTATACAAGAAGATGGGATTTGTGGAGTATGGCCGCAATCCCAGAGGGTTTAATTCGAGAATAAGCGGGTATCAGGAAGTTGTATATATGTTGCTGGTGCTGTGAAGCATGACGGCGTGCGCGGCGGCTCTGCGTGCACTTTACCTATAATGTTGCTGATGGAGAAAAACATTAAAGACTACGAAATCAGAAGGGGAAAAGAACCAATGGAATATCGCGAAGTGCAGAAGATTGCAAAGGACACAGTTGAGTACATTAAGACGCAGATACAGTCCGGGATGAATTTGAAAGAAGTGCGGAATTTATGCGAGGAAAAGATGCTTTCACTTGGTGCGGATTCTTTCTGGTATTGGGATATCGGAGCTTTTGTTTTTGCAGGGGACGAGACGGCAGTTTCGGTTTCGGGTAAAGAATATGTGACATCAGATAGAAAAATTGCTGACGATGATATTGTGACAATTGATCTTAGCCCTCAGGTTGGCGATACATGGGGCGATTATGCCAGGACAGTTATACTTGAGAATGGAAAAGCAGTGTCTGAAGATGAGAAAATAGTTAATGATGAATGGCGTATGGGAATTGCAATGGAGAAACGACTTCATGCCAGGTTAAAAGAAATTGCAACTCCCGAAATATCTTTTGAAGATTTGTATTATCAAATGAATGATTTTATCAAGGAATGTGGCTATATAAATCTGGACTTCATGGGGAATCTGGGGCATTCAATAGTTAGAAGGAAAGAGGATAGGATCTATATAGAAAAGGGCAATAATACAAAACTTGGAGATGTACAATTTTTTACTTTTGAACCACATATCAGTGTCGCCGGTTCTAAGTATGGGTATAAAAGAGAGAACATATATTATTTTGAAAATCAGAAAATAAAGGAATTATAGAATATGACAATAGAAAAGAATTACAGAGATAATGAATCGCTTAGGGATTCCTTCAATGAGCTTGCGGGCAAAGTATTTGGCGGACTGAACTTTGAAGACTGGTATCGTAACGGCTTTTGGAAAGATAATTACATTCCGTATTCGATCGTTATCGATGGAAAAGTTGTGGCGAATGTTTCGGTGAATGCTTGTGATATGAACTATAATGGCAGAGTTGTAAGACTCATCCAGCTTGGTACGGTAATGACCGATCCTGATTACAGGGGCAGGGGATACGCAAGGATGCTGATGGAGAAGATTATTGAAGACTACGAAAACAAAGTTGATGGAATTTATCTTTTTGCAAACGATTCTGTCGTTGATTTCTATCCCAAGTTTGGCTTTCGTAAGAGCAGGGAGTATCAGTTTAGCAAGGCTGTGAAGATTGATACAGAGCGGACTGCACAGCTTGTACCGATGGCGGAAAAGAGCGATTGGGACAATATGGTGCAGATTCTTAATCAAACCGAGCAAAATGCCAAGGTGTATATGGTTTCCAACGCTGGGCTGTACATGTTTTACCTGTCTCAGTTCATGCGGGAAAATACTTTTTATATCGAGGATTGTGACAGTTATGCGATTGCAGAGATTGAGGACGATACTTTGATTCTTCATGCCGTTATCGGGAGTGGCACGATGGACCGTGTAATACATGCTTTTGGAAAAGAAATTAAGAAAGTCATTCTCGCATTTACACCGAATGATTCAACGGGGTATGATAAAAGCGAGGTTGTCGAGGAAGATACACATCTTTTTGTAAGAGGTAAGTTCTTCGACGAAACCGGTGAAGATGAGTTTATGTTTCAGGCGATAACGCACGCCTGATGTATCGTATAGGGCGGCAGGAGCGTGATGAATTATGAAGATTTTAGTTGTTGGTGGGACGAGATTTTTTGGTATTCCGATGGTGAATGCGCTCATAGATGCTGGACATGATGTGACAGTTGCGACGCGTGGGAATAATGCGCTTGGTTTTGGCGGAAGCGTTAAGCATATAATAATGGACAGAACTGATGCGGCTAGTGTCAAAAGAGCTGTCAAAGGCGAGAGTTTCGACGTGGTGATCGACAAAGTTGCGTACAGCTCAAATGATGTGAGAGCTCTTTTGCCTAATATCAAGTGCGATAGGTATATTCAGATGTCGACGTGCTCGGTTTATAAGAAAGATGCGCTACTTATCGGAGAAGAGGAGTTTGATGCCGCTAAGTATCCGCTGGTATGGGCGGACAGAACAGAGGATTATGACGAGTCCAAGCGGCAGGCGGAAAGAGCGGCTTATGAGTTCATGGACGCCGGGAAATGCGTGTTTGTCAGATATCCTATTGTGATGGGCGAGAACGACTATACCGGGAGGTTTCGGTTCTATGTGGAGCATGTCATGAATGAGGCTCCGATGCACGTGGATGATCTTGATTATGGGATTTCTTTTATCCATGAAAAAGAAGCGGGCGAGTTTATCGCGTTTCTTGTAGGTGCTGATGTGTACGGGCCAATAAATGGCTGCTCTAAGGGGATTATCAAGATTTCTGAGCTTATCGGTTATATTGAAAAGAAAACCGGAAAGGCCGCGGTTTACAGTAAAGATGGTGACGAGGCTCCTTACAACGGGCTTGAGAGTGACATGAGTTTTGATACGCGAAAAGCGAGTGCATTGGGATTTGAGTTCTCTGAGCTTAGTGACTGGATTTATGGACTGATGGATTACGAAAAGGAACTTCTGGAGATGAAGGCGGCAGGAGCGGAGTGTCCGGGCGATTGACAGAGATTATATTTTTTTGGAAAAAAGAGGTGTGTATGAACTTTTTATTTGTAGCTCTTGGAGGAGCTTTTGGGGCAATGCTTCGGTATGCGATAAGCCTTATTTCGGTTAAGACAGGCTTTCCGGTATTGACGCTTGTCACGAATATTCTTGGTGCAGTCTTGATCGGATTTATCGTTGGACTTGTCGATAATCATGAGGAAATATCGGAAAATGCCGTTCTTTTCTGGAAAACAGGAGTATGCGGCGGCTTTACGACGTTTTCTACATTCTCGCTTGAGGCGGTGAATCTTTTTGAAAAGAAACAGTATTGCGCAGGTGGAGCATACGTAACACTTAGTTTTGTGTGCTGCATTTTCGGTGTTGTCTGCGGTAGGGAACTTGCGACGTTTGTTAAAGGGTGATAAGCATGGATAAAAAGAACCAAGATAAGAAACTGAAGGAAATCGAGCTCAAGCAGAATAAGTATGCGGAGAAGATATCTGCGGTTTCTGCGGAGCAATTGGCAAAGGCTTTGGAAACTCTTTTGGCAAAAGATAAGGATAAGGACAAAAAATGACTAACAAAGAGATACTGGAAACAGCGATGCGGCAGTCGGCGGAAGATAACGGGTGCCGTGCGGAAGATTTTTTATCGGATAAAAATGTGGTTGTTCCTTTCAGGCTTGGCAAAAGTGCGCGCAAGTACTACAAGGAGCCGATAACGTGCAATTTCATATCGTACGGTAGCAACGTGGTTGCGGCTACATCGGAGAACACGGCTGAAATTGCAAGAGAATATATTGAGAAGTTTGAGTTTTATCACTGCTTTGAGACGCCGAATATGCATTGGCTTAACGAGAGGCTTGAAAAGCTTGGTCACAGAGTTTGCTTTATGGCGGAATATTTTTTGCCTAATATTGACAGAATGCCGGAGCTTGAGTGTGCATATGAGACTCGGATTCTGGGACCGGAGGATTTCAAGGAGCTGTATCTGCCTCAGTGGAGCAATGCGCTTTGCAGTGACAGAAAAGAACTCGATGTGCTTGGAGTCGGAGCGTACGACGGGGATAAGCTTGTCGGATTTGTGGGAAGTTCTGCGGACTGCGACGATATGTGGCAGATAGGAGTGGACGTTCTTCACGAGTATAGGCGTGGCGGTATTGCGTCAGCTCTTACAAATAAGCTTGCAAAAGAAATCCTTAGTCGCGGGAAGGTTCCGTTCTATTGTTGTGCGTGGTCGAATATCAGGTCTGCGAAGAATGCGATAAGAAGCGGCTTTGCGCCTGCGTGGGTTGAGATGACGGCAAAGCCCGCGCAGATCGTGAATGATATGAACAAATGACATAGGCGGAAAAGCTGCGGCGCAGTACACCGGAAAGGTAACAGATTGCATTGTGAATTCAGATAAAAGTTTACTTCAAAATAAATTAGTGGTATGTATTCTGGCAGTATTTTGCTGCCTTTTGTGGGGAAGCGCGTTTCCAAGCATAAAGGCGGGATATGAGTTGTTTGAGATTGACGCACAGGACAGCGTGTCGCAGATCCTTTTCGCCGGAATAAGATTCTTTTTGGCGGGAGTACTAACGATTGTTTTCGGTAGTTTCATTCAGAGAAAAGTTCTTTTTCCAAAGAAAACGTCGTGGAAAATGGTCTGCACACTCAGCGTTTTTCAGACGATGCTCCAGTACTTTTTCTTCTATATAGGATTGGCGCATGCTTCGGGAGTGAAATCGTCAATAATCAACGGGATGACAACGTTCTTCGCGATACTTCTGGCTTGCCTTGTGAGGAAACAGGAGCATCTGTCTTCGGATAAGATGATCGGATGCATCCTTGGAACAGCGGGAGTGATCATCGTGAGCCTCTCGGGAGGTAGCATTGGTGCTGGATTTGCGCTTAACGGTGAAGGCTTCATCCTGATCGCGGCGGTATCGTACGCAATATCATCGGTGCTTATCAAGGAATACTCTGTAAAAGAGAATCCGGTGACGCTGAGCGGATACCAGTTCCTTATAGGCGGATTGGTCATGATGATTGTTGGCTTTGCGGCAGGTGGCAGGATTCATCTGACAGAACCTATCGGAATCCTGCTTATTATATATATGGCGCTGATCTCGTCGGTCGCTTACTCAATATGGGGAATCTTACTCAAACACAATCCTGTATCGTCGGTTACGATCTACGGTTTCTCCAATCCTATATTTGGTGCGTTGTTGTCAGCTTTTTTCCTTGCTGAATGGGATAAGCTCAACCTGCGTTATGTAGTGGCGCTTCTTCTTGTCAGTCTGGGAATATATGTTGTGAACAGGAAATAGTTTTTTGAGCTTGAGACTGATATCGGGGACCTTGGAGTGCGAATGGAGGAACCTGTATCGGAAGTAACAGCAGAAAAGATTGAATTGGTAGAGTGAAAAGGCGCTGCCACATTAAAATGCGACAGCACCTTTGGCGATGTTATTTATCTCTCATAATAGCTTGGTCTTACATCATAAGACGGAGCAATACACCGATGACAATTGAGATTACTGCACCGATTAAGCTTGCGCGTGCAGAATTAGGCTTGGTATCTTTCCATACGAAAAATAGAATAATGCCGACAAGTGGAATTAAAAATCCCAAAACACCCCATCCAAATCCGCTACCTTCGGGAGCAACGGGGGGAATAGCATTATCGACCTGAGAAGCGCCACATTTAGGGCATACGGTCGCATTGTTATCAATTACTTCTCCACAATTTTTACAAATCATATTTTATTCCTTTCCAAGAACTAAAACCACAGATATTGTTATGCACATGTAACAATATCTAAATTGCAATCAATATATTACTGTATTGTAAAAAAGAAATCAATGGAATATTTTGAACAAAACTTTGCGGAATTTTGAAATTTTTGTTTGCGATTTGATCGGGTTCTTGTTTTTTTCGCATGAAAAAATGTAAGATTGATTTAAAATAAGAATTGATAAGGATGATTGATGCCTTACATGGCTAAGAATAGAAAAAGTTTCAAAATAGGTATTGACCCTCACGTTCCGTCATAAGCTACGATGAGTGTATCAAGAAAACAGGAGGACGGCATAATGAAAACAGTGAAGGAAGTATCTGAGCTTACGGGTATTTCAGTGCGCACGTTGCATTATTATGATGAGATTGGTCTTTTTAAACCGACCGAAGTGAATGATGCAGGATACAGGCTTTATGACGATAAGGCCATAGATAAGCTCGGACAGATTCTTGTGTTTAAAGAACTCGATCTTCCTCTTGCCGATATTAAGCTAATTATGGACAATCCTGATCTTGACAGTAGCAGTGTGTTGGCGAAGCAGCGCAAAATGCTGTGTTTGAAGAAACAAAGGATTGAGCGCATTATCGCCGGAATAGACGAAATGTTGAAAGGGGATAATATGGACTTTACAGTATTTGATGAAACTGAGCTTCAGGTTATGTTTGACGACATGCTTGAGAATATGAACGATTCGCAGAAGCAGATTTTTATCGACCGTTACGGAAGTGTCGAAGAGTGGGAAAAGCATTTAATTGAAAGAGCTTCCGATGAGAAAGTGCAGCAGAACTACGCGAAGATGGTCGAGTGGTACGGAAGTAAGGATGCGGTAAAAGAAGCTGTGAAGAGTTCACCGGAATCAGAGGTTTTTACATCTTATCAAAAGAGAATCGGAGATATTCAAAAGAGACTTGCCGATAAGATGGGTACAGATGTAAATTCTTTTGAGGTTCGAAGCTTGGTTGGTGAATACGATTTTGTTGCAAAGCAGCTCTATCAGATGGACAACCCGAAAGCTCTTTTGCTTGATATTGCAAAAGGATATCGTGAGAATGAGGAGCTTTCTAAAGGTGTTGATTCCGTATATGGAGACGGAGCAGCAAAGTATATCGGAGAAGCAATTGAAGCATTTTATCTTTGAGGCTAAATGTCACCGGCAGTAACCTGCCGGTGACATATATGAATGAATTAGTTTAAGGCAGGATAATGGTATGGCAAAGGATTTATCTTTGATTTTTGAAAGAAAACCAAAGCAATGGGGGCTGCGAGGTGATCCATATCTTTGGGATGAGATGCGAGAGACTTTTGAAGGAGAATCTCTGGATATAAGCGAGAGGGATTTAGCTGGACGAATATGTGAGTATTATGAAAAAGCTGTGGGCGAACCATTAGCATACAATTCAATGGTGTATGTTGAGAGGTTTGCTCATGGTGGGATGTCATCCGGAGGCATTTGCGGCGAGTTCTGGATATGTTGTGGAATTCCTCTTTTGCTGGAGAATTTCAGAAAGCTAAAAGCGGGATATCCTGTCGTGACTCTTTGTGGAAGTACGCGTTTTAAGAATGAGTTTATGGAAGCTCAAAAAAGACTAACGTTGGAAGGTAATATTGTTATCAGCGTTGGACTCTTTGGGCATTCGGGAGATCGCGAAGTTTGGGATAATATGGATGAGGGTACGTTGACCAAAACCAAAGAAATGCTTGATGATATGCATAAACGTAAGATAGACATGGCTGATTCAATATATGTCATCAACGTCGGAGGGTATATAGGAGACAGTACACGTTCAGAAATTGAATATGCCAAGATGCATAATAAGAAAATATTGTATTTGGAAAATGGAACTGATTCTGCAAGTATGCAGGTATAACATATACGAGGAGGGGGAAATAACATGTGGGAAATGGATTATGAATCAGCAGCAAATCATTGGGTGGAGAAGGATAAAGAATCTGCTCATATGGAAGAGGCAGCATTTAGAGGGATGAGGAGTTTACTATGCCATTTCAGATTATCAGGAATGATATTACAAAAGTAAAAGCAGATGCCATAGTGAACACGGCGAATCCGGAGGTTGCTGTCGGAGGCGGTGTTGATTCTGCGATATATAAGGCAGCAGGTGAAGCGGAGCTTTTGGCTGAACGCCGGAAGATTGGCTTTTTGGCGCCAGGAGAAGTGGAAATCACGCCGGCTTTTAATCTTGATGCAAAATATGTCATTCATGTCAGCGGTCCGTTGTGGAACGGTGGAAATCACGGAGAGTTTGATATTCTGAAGAAGTGCTATGAAAGGGCTCTTAAACTTGCACTTGAAAATGGCTGTGAGAGCATTGCCTTTCCGCTTATCGCTACGGGAGCGTACGGCTTTCCCAAAGATAAAGCGCTTCAGATCGCAACTTCCGTTATTTGGCAGTTTCTTTTTGAAAATGAAATGACGGTTATCCTGGTGGTGTTCGACCAAAAAGCGTTTGAGCTTTCAGGTAAGGTTTTTTCCGATGTTCAGGGATATATTGATGAGAACTATGTGGAAAAGAGCTATCAAAGGGAATACAGCATGCACGGAAGAAGAGAATTATGGCATGTCCCTACGGAGAACCTCACCCCTGAGTCTTTGGAAAAGGAGGGGGTAAGTCTTGATAAGCTCTTGGATTCTCCCGCAGAGAGTTTTCAGGAGAAGCTTTTTTGGCTTATAGACAAGAGCGGGCTTGATGATGTGGCGGTTTACAAGAAAGCCAATATATCTAAAAAGGTCTTTTCCGATATTAAGACTAAAAAGAATTACAAGCCAAGCAAAAAGACGGCTGTAGCATTTGCAATAGCGCTTGAGCTGACAATCGATGAGGCGGAAGATCTTTTGCAAAGAGCGGGAATCGCGTTGTCACCGAGCAATAAATTTGATCTCATTGTCGGATACTACATAAGGCATGGGATTTATGACATGATGGAAATAAATCTGACTCTTTTTAAGAATGAGCAAGAGTGCATAGGAGCAATACAGTAGGGCATTTACGGGAAGAAGTGAAAAGTCACCTGCCAAGTGACCGCTTCTTCTTTTCTTTTTTCTATACTTATCACATAACAAAAAGCAAGCGAAAGCGGACAGGAGGCAGATATGTACGGAGCAATTCTTGGAGATATGGTTGGAGCACCTTACGAATTTGATATGGGAAATAAGAGTAAGGATTTCGAGATGTGGAACAGGAGAGTGCGTTTCACTGATGATTCGGTTATGACGATTGCGGTTGCAGATGCGGTTATAACCGCCGGTGTAGATTCCGGGGAAAAAGAGATCAAGGATGCGCTGGTAAAAAAGATGCAGGGCTGGGGAAGGCGTTATCCCGACGCGGGATATGGCGGAAGATTTGTCTTCTGGCTCGGCAGCAGGGAACCGGAGCCTTACGGAAGTTATGGTAACGGGTCGGCTATGAGGGTCTCAAGCGTCGGATGGCTCTATGACACCATTGAAAAGACAAGGGAAGTGGCAAGGTGGACTGCTGAAGTGACACACAATCATCCCGAAGGAATAAAGGGAGCTGAGGCAACGGCTTCGGTTATATTTATGGCACGAACCGGCGCTTCAAAGGAAGAAATAAAGGACTATGTGATCAGGGAGTTTGGATATGATCTCAGCCGCAGCTGTGATGAGATAAGACCCGGATATCACCATGATGAGTCCTGCCAAAGGACAGTGCCGGAGGCAATCACAGCGTTTCTTGAAGGCGAAAACTTTGAAGATGTGATCAGGACTGCGGTCTCACTCGGTGGCGACTGCGACACTCTTACATGCATAGCAGGCGGAATGGCGGAAGCTTTTTACGGCATTCCTGAGGATATGAAGAAGGAGACGTGTGCAAGGCTTGATGCAGATATGCTGAAGGTACTTGGGGAGTTTGAGAGAGTACGGAAATGATTACTTGAAACAAAGGTAGCTCTGTGTTTGTATAGTGTATCATAAAATAAATACCTGACAAATCTTCGCAAACGGGGAAATGTATCTTTTCCGTAGCACGTCCATAATGGACATGTAAGAAGGAGGGCGAAAGCATGGAATGGATCGAAGCATTACAAAAAGCCATCACGTATATGGAAGAGCATCTTCTCGAGGAGATCAACTATGAAGACGTAGCAAGGCAGGTGCACACGTCGAGCTATGAGTTTCACAGGGCTTTCAGTTTCGTGACGGGCTTGACAGCCAACGCGTATATCCGAAACCGCCGATTGTCTCTGGCGGGAAAAGAGCTTGTGGAGACCGATGCGAAGATCACTGATCTGGCGATGAAGTATGGGTACGAGACACCGGAAAGTTTTACCAAAGCATTTACAAGGTTTCATGGTGTGGCGCCGAAAATAGCCAGAGAAGAAGCCGGCAAACTTGTGCTTTTCAATCCGCTTACTATTACTATATCTGTGAAAGGTGGTAAAAGTATGGATTATCGTATCGTTCAAACAAAAGAAAAGAAGTTTATCGCACTGGTAAGGGAGTTCAGTAACGGGATCATCAACGACGAAGCCAACCACGAAGTGGCGGACTTCTGGGGAGAGTGCAACAGTAAACAGATGCTTTCTCCGATTCATATGCTGAGAGAGGACGGAAAGCGAGATCTCTATGGTCTTTGCAGTCCGACAAAAGAAGGAAAAGACACCTTCGAATACGGCATCGGCATCATTGTTGACGAGGACACGGCAGAGTTTGATCAGGCGGATCTGGAGAATAAAGGTTTTCGAATCTGGGATGTCAATCCCGGTACGTATGTGGTATTTGACTGTGTTGGAGACGACGGCGACTGTATCGCGAAGACTTGGGTGAAGTTCTACAAAGAGTTTCTGCCGCAGATGGGCTATGAGGCATCTGAGGAGACGGACTACGAACTTTATTATGACGGAACCAGACCGGAAATATTCTGCGAGCTGTGGATTCCTATTAAGAAGAAGTAAAAACATGATAAATTGAAAAACATTATTGTGCATGATACGCTGTTATACAGAATATCATGCACAAATTGTATTTAAGGAGAATCTGAGCTATATGGAAACATTTTTTATAGCTGATACGCATTTTAACCATGACAGGGAATACATATATAAAGTACGTGGCTTTAACAGCGTACAGGATATGAATAGTTCATACCGTCAATAAGTTTTATGAAGGGCGTCCGTATATGTATAATGTAAGTTGCGATGCTCAGAAGTGCAGACCTATAAATATTGAAGATGTGCTTACGGAGATAGATGAGGAAATAATGAAATGTTTTGCCAGTGTGGCGGACTGAAAATGTGGGTGCCGAAAAATCGCTCCGCTATGGATGTGCAGCTCGCGTAATGGTATATAATTGCTTCGTAATACCGCTAGCGCGAAAGAGCCGTGATTGACTCTTTGTTTGTTGGAGCAGGAAAATAAGGCATGATAATTGCGATGAATACAGATTAAATTACCGAATATGATGTGATTTATCTGGGATTTTAAAGAAATTTTGAGTAATAAATTGTGATGATTCCAGATAAAAGCGCTGAAAGTTATGCAATTTATCTGGAAATTTAAGGAGATATTACACGAAAAGTCTCGCAGACCCCCAGATAAAAGCGCTACAAGTCATAGTTTTTATCTGGGATTTATAAAAAAAATGGTGCCTTCGTGGTGCCCGAAATGGTGCCCGGGCACCACCGCAACGTTATTAATTGAGTTTTTACAAGCAATGGCATTTGTTGGTAGTCTTACATGCACATTGTTTGAAATCATTGGAACCCTTGGAGTAATCTGTGGATTGCATGAGTTTATTAGTAGTACAGGATCAGCTACTTCAGGATGGCAGTTCCTAATTGGAGGCATTCTTCTTGTTATAATCCCTCAAGCATTAACCATTTGGGGAGAGGTTGGATTGTTGAATTTGAAGGATCTTTTGGCAAAAATTTAATAGAAGGGTAAGAAAAAGCAAATGATTGATTCAAACGAGCTTTAGGCTGCTGTTTTGCACGAGGATGTAAGACAGTGGCCTATTTTGTTTTTATATAAAATTAGTTGACAAATACAACTAATGCAATTATCATTTATGTTCAAATGGAGGACTTTTTATGGATAAGGTAAAAATGTTTCGGGAATATACCAGAGAACTTGAGCGTAATCTTGAAAATATGAATCGCTCTGATTGTTGTCAGTGTTCCGTAACTACTTCCCAGTGTTTTCTTGTAGTGGAGATAGGTCGTAACCCAGGAATATGCGTGAAAGAACTGGCGAACGTACTTAAGCTGGATAAAAGTGCTGTAAGTAGAGCGGTTGAAGAGTTAGTGCAAAAAGGATTTGTAGTTAGGGAACCATCAAAAGCGGATCGTAGATGTGTAGTTCTTACTTTGACGCAAGAAGGCGAAGCCCGATTCAACAAGATTGAGAATGATATGTACGAGAAGTTCAAGAAGGTGTTTGCTAGAATCCCAAAGGATAAGCAGGGACAAGTTCTCGAAGCATTACAAATATATAATGAAGCCTGTGAAAAAGAGGAGGGTAAATGTTGTGATTAGACCAATGGTAGATAACGACTGGGAGAGAGTTTCTGAGATTTACAAGCAGGGAATGGAAGGCGGAACTGCAACCTTTAATACAGAATGTCCTAGCTTTGAAGAATGGGATAAAGGGCATATTAAGGAATGTAGATTCGTTTATGAAGAAGATGGAAATGTGATTGGCTGGGTTGCGATAAGTCCTACATCCAGCAGATGCGTTTATAAAGGCTGCGCGGAAATGAGCGTTTATGTTGACCAAAACTATCGTGGACATGGAGTGGGAACAGCACTTGTTAAAGAGCTAATTACGCAATCTGAGAGAGTTGGATTTTGGAGTATTTATTCTGCTATTATTTCGATTAACAAAGCAAGTATTGGATTGCATAAGAAATGTGGTTTTAGAGAAATTGGATATCGAGAAAGAATTGCTAAAGATAAATTCGGGGAATGGCAGAATACAACCTTGATGGAGTATAGAGTCTCATAAGCCTATGGAGATTTCTATGAAAGAAGAATGTTTGATTTGCAAGGCGCCTCTTGAATATCTGGAAACAGATGAGCTGATGGAGTGTTTCGATTTGAAAAGAAGATGAATTAAAGTTGTCTTGGCGATGTACCAAAGTATTCTCTAAATGCTTTATAGAAATTGCTGTTATTGCTGTAACCCAGCATGGCAGCAATTTTTTTAAACAATACATTGACAATCATCTATGTATGTGATAAATATATACATAGATGATTATCTATATGAGGTGAATGGTATGAATAAGATTGATGTAGCACTGATATGTAAAGCACTTTCTGATTCAAATAGATTAGAAATCGTGCAGATGCTTTCAGAAGGCGAAAAATGTGGTTGCAAACTACTTGAAAGATTTGAGATTACCCAGCCGACGCTTTCTCATCATATGAAAATACTCGTAGAGGCCGGTATGGTAAACGACCGTAAGGAGGGAAAGTGGCATTATTATTCTTTGAACACCCAAACATTTAGTTCATTTAAAAAATATATTGAAAAACTTGGAAGTAAGTCTTCGAGTGAAGAAAGTTGTGGGTGTTGCAAGTGATAGGTGATTTTATAATAAAACAGATACTTGGTATGAAGTGGCTGAATGAATTAATAGGTGGCTTCCTTTCGGCTATAGGCGTTGATTTGGAATCAAGTCTAGGAGGCGGAATACAGTTCTTTTTGTATGATGTAATAAAGATAACGATACTCCTTTGTGTTCTTATCTATATGATTTCTTACATTCAGAGTTATTTTCCACCAGAGAGAAGTAAGAAAATCTTGGGAAGGTTTCATGGTATCTGGGCAAACTGTATTGCAGCATTGTTAGGAACAGTGACACCGTTTTGCTCATGTTCATCAATTCCGCTTTTTATAGGATTTACCAGCGCAGGACTTCCGCTTGGTGTGACGTTTTCATTTCTGATTTCTTCGCCAATGGTTGATATAGGAAGTTTGATTCTTCTCATGAGTATCTTTGGAACTAAGGTGGCTATTATTTATGTGGTTCTTGGATTAGTGGTTGCAGTTATTGGTGGAACATTAATAGAAAAGATCCATATGGAAGATCAGGTAGAAGAGTTTATTAGAAAAGCGAACGCAGTTGATATTGATTCACCTTCTCTTTCGCAAAAAGAAAGGCTTGTCTATGCAAAAGACCAGGTTGTGGAGACGTTCAAAAAGGTTTTTCCATACATTGTTATAGGCGTAGGAATTGGAGCATTCATACATAACTGGATTCCTCAAAGCTTTGTTGAAGGAATACTTGGAATTAAAAATCCTTTTGGTGTAATCCTTGCCACTGTAATTGGAACTCCGCTGTATGCTGATACTTTTGGAACCATATCTATTGCTGAAGCATTGTTATATAAGGGTGCTCAGCTCGGAACTGTTTTGGCATTTATGTTGGGAGTGACAACCCTTTCCCTGCCTTCGTTGATTATGTTAAAGAAGGCAATCAAAACAAAACTGTTGGTTTTATTCATTGCGATATGCGTGGTTGGAATCATAATCGTAGGATACCTGTTTAATATTATGCAGGGGATGATTCTGTAGGAGGAAAATAAAATGGCGTTATTTAATTTCGGAAAGAAAAAAGAAGAGGAGAAAAAGTCTTCATGCTGTTGTGGAAGTACCTGCACTCCTGAAAACATGCAGGCTGCAGAAAAGGAAAAGAATTCAATAGGAGTAAAGATTCTTGGTGGTGGCTGTGCAAAATGTAACCAGCTTGAAGCTGCAACTATAGATGCGTTATCAGAACTTGGTATGGATACGACCATCGACCATGTAAAGGAATATGAAAAGATTGCAGCCTATGGAGTGATGACTACACCTGCATTGGTTGTAGATGGTAAAGTGGTTTCTTATGGTAAGGTTCTTAAGAAAGATGAAGTTGTTAAGATTCTGAAAGAATTTATAGGATAAGTCCGATATTGTCTCGTTTTGACTCGTTTAGTCTTATCATGACCGACATTAGCACTTTTCTTTAGGATTTAGCGGTGCTATTATTATCATAGACAAGTGAGAGGTAAACAAAAGCCTCCTACTTGTTTTTTTTTGCAGAAGAATAGGAAGCAGATAGAAGCGTCTTGTATGACCAACCCTCAAAGGTCATGCATGGCGCTTTTTTTGTTGTCCGAAACCGGTAAGCGCGCACCGGTGTTTCTATTAAACAAAATGCAAAAAGAAAAGGAGAAAACTGAATATGGATTATGAACGTTTCAAAGAAGGTTTTTGTATAACGCACCAATGACTATGGACGGACATTACAAAGCTATGGTGAATCACGATATGGCGAATAGATTAACAGGAGGGAATAATGAGTAAACCGGTTGTAATAGCCCTCGTAAACCAGAAGGGCGGAACAGGAGAAACACAGAGTACCGAGAATCTTGGAATAGGGCTTGCGGCAGAGGGCAAGAAGGTACTTTTGGTAGATATGGACTCGCAGGGATCGCTGACCATCAGTTTAGGTCATCCTAGGGCAGATGATCTGCCTATAACTATTGCAGATATCATGGCAAATACCCTTGTCCTTGCATATGTCGGCGGTGCGCTGAATATGATGATACTCATTTATTCTTACGGAGTTTCTTTTATCCAGCTTGTTAATACAGATTTTGTAGCCATAGAAATGATCAGAGCCATAGCGGGTTCTGTGGGTATTATAGGTACGGTTCCCTGTGTCGCGGCAATTGGAGCGTATTTGTATGATAAGGTCAAATGAATGTTTGCTTATTATGTTATAATGTTTTTCGGATAACAGATATCTATAATTATGTAGAAAAGGGAGAAGAAAAGTATTGAAAAAGAAAACAGCTTTTGTTGTACTTATTTCAGGTATTTTACTAACAGCATGTGGAAACGTGTTTCCATTTTCAATGAATGTTTATAATGATGATAAGCGTATTGCAGGTGAGGGAAACTCATATAATTTAGAAAATTATGAGCAGGAAATCGAAGACGGAAAATTCCATGCAACTGTGGGAAGTATGGAGGGAATGGACACTCTTTGGGCGATTGACGCCGATACAAAAGCTACAGCAGAGTTGGCTTATGATATCAAGGTGGAAAATGGTAAGGCTAAGCTTGTTTTCATAAATGCTGATAATCAGGTAACTGTAATTGCTGAGGCTACAGAAAAAGGAGAATGTTCAGGTACTCAGACTTTAGATTTGGAACAGGGCAAGAATAGGGTGAAGTTAGTTTCCGCGGATAAAGCAAAACTTGAGGCCTCATTATCTTCTTCAGAGGGTGACTTTTATAAGCTGGGTTTTGATAATTGATCAGCGCATTAGTTATGTAGTACGAATTTAAAAACAATATGAAATAGAGCAGTTATCTCAAAAAGGAGGTAGCTGCTTTTTTGTACCAAGAAGGGAGGTATAAATAATGCATTAACTTTATTGTTGAAAATATGCTTTTGGGAGAACCTGCTGATTTCACGTTTCATCACATTTCGTTACATAACCCAGTAATTTCGCCATTTTCTCCAATCTGCAATTTCACGTTTCGTCACATAAAATCACATAAAAAAATGCCGATTGGTGTGGAAGTGGAGATTTCCTGGTGTGAAAACTAACAATTGGGCATCATCACGCAGCTGAAACTAGAGGTGATAGTTTCACCGGGGTTTTTGAATTTGAGGGCAGTTATTTCGAAAGAGATAGCTGTCTTTTTTATTGGGGCATGATGCTCCAAACAAGTAGATAAATACAGTGTGTAATGGTATTATTAAAATAGAAGTATGTAAAAATGAGGGAAATAAAATGAGTTATCAGAGAAGATTAATTAATTATACAGTGGCATGTGTTAATGTTTTTGCTGAAACTTTTAACATGAATGTAAAAGAGGCATATAGATATCTGAGAGATTTCAAAGGAATAGAGTTTCTTAAAGACTTTTATGAGGAAGAGCATCTATTATCATTTGATAATGTGGTTGAGGATCTGCAAGCTCTTTGCCGAAGAAATGGAGGAGCCATATGATTCTTTATCATGGCAGTAATGTTGATATACAAAATATCAGTCTATCAGCTTGTAGACCATATAAGGATTTTGGAAGAGGATTTTATTTAACCGATATTCCTGAGCAGGCTGAGCGTATGGCTGAGAGAGTTGCCAGAATTTATGGTGGAGAGCCTGTGCTAAACATATATGAGATAGATGATTCTTTTTTGAATTCTTCAAACCTCAGAATCAAGAACTTTGGAGAAGAAACATCAGAAGATTGGGCTCGTTTTGTGATGAATAACAGAAATAAGGACTTTGAGGACTTTTCAAATCCATTATGTAATTTGGATTCTAAATATGATATTGTAATAGGTCCAGTTGCAGATGATAATATGGCAATGCTGTTTAGACAATATGAAGAAGAGGTTATAGACTTTGATACATTGCTTAAAGGCATGATTTATAAAAAGACGTCATCGCAGTATTCATTTCATACGTTTGCTGCTGTTTCATTATTGAGGAAAATTAGCCATGAATGAGAAAAAACAACTTATTGAGTATGTTATCCAGGATATTGTTGAAATGATTTCCAAAGATCAGCATTTGGAATATGACGAAGCAATGAATTTCTTTTATGAATCAGAAGTTTTTGATAAGCTTCAGGATATAGAAACGGGGCTATACCGTGAGAGTTCAGCATATGTCTATGATTTGTATAAGGATGAATTGAACTTCGGACATATTGTTCAGGCAGAAATTTAAAATATCATTGGGGATATAAAACGAACGCACTGAGTTCGGAAAGTGATCATTACATAGAGCAGTTATCTCAAAAGAGGTACCTGCTCTTTTTCTATGCCTTTTTGGCGGCAACAATTCACTTTCAGAAAGAGGTAGGCGATGAACTACGAAGAATTCAAAGACAAGGTTACAGAAGACGTGAAAAGAGAGCTTGAGAGTAGAAACGAAAAATCTTATGAGGTGCTGTCACGTACGGTAGAAAAGACAAACGAAAACTATGATGCCCTTTCTATTAAGATTGAGGATGGGGCTCTTGGTGTGAATCTGAATCTTGGGGAACTTTATAGGGCGTATGAGAATGGGCATAGTTACGACGGGTTAAGTCAAATAAGTTGGAAGCAAGTTCAAATAATGTGCAGGGACTTTGTACAGTTACCTTTGGAGATTCCTTTGCGGTGCGAAATATCTCCATCGTTGAAAATAAAAAAGGAGGCAAGTTTGTCTCTATGCCGAGCTTCAAAACTAAAACAGTTGATGAGGAGGGGAATCCGATTTTCAAAGATATTGCATTTCCGATAACCAAGGAATTTCGTGAGGAGCTTTATTCCAAGATCATGGAAAGCTACGAGTCAGGTGAGAGTGTAGAGTTTGAGTGGGAATAATGTCAGCGAAAGGAGAAAGGTATGGGAAAAAGAAAATCACCGGAGGATATACCTCTAATGAAGAGTGAACTTGTGGCTGAAGTCTTTTGATTACATGTTGATGGAATATCCAGTATTCATGCGTGTTATCATAAAGCCTATAAAACGTACGCTTTGTTGAGGGGGAAATAAACTTTGTGAGGAGGATATTTATGCGGTGGAGAAAGTGAAAAAACAGAGATATAAGATTTTTTGTCCTAAGTGCGGGCACAGGTTATTTCGAGGCAGCAACTTTGATCTGGAAATGGACTGTCCCAATTGCGGTTCCAATATTGATGTGGAGCGCGAGGACTTAAGTACACATATTGTTCTGGAGATTCAGCTTCCAGAGGGGTGATTACAACTAAATGACATGAGCTACCTGTAAGCTGGCATTGTATTCGGTGTAGGGACCGGAAGGTTTGCCAGTTGGCAGCAAGAGTTTGTTAACGGCTATGAACGGCTAAGAATCGTTGGAAGGCGGAGCAAAACAGAAGAAAGTATCGAAAGATACTCTGTTTTGCTTCGCCTTTTTCTTTTTGTGCTTTCTTCTGCGCTCTGAGAGTGAGAAGTAGTGCATGAATGGGAAACGTACGTAGGCAGATATCCATGACTGCCGGTTTTGAAACTATTCACTTTTTCAAAATCGGAGGTCAAATATGGATAACAAAGATTATGAACTTATCAATTTAGAAGTAGAGTATCCGGGAATCCAGGGTGGATGCAGATGGGCAGTTGCTACTGATTTATCTTATGATGAGCTTTTTGCTCAGTATGGAACGGAGTTAGAGGCGTATAAGCCGCTACTTCTTATCAGTACAGCACAGGCTGAGGTTTTCAAAGAGTATCATCGCAATGATTCAAAGCATGAAAGGCGTGAGTATCGTTGCCATGATCCAAGAGGCTACCTTGAAGGACTTGAGAAAGAGCAGGCAGTATTGAACTATCGTGTACTGGCGGTGGGCAGCCTTCTTTTTACATCCATATAGGAGAAAAAAACATATGAGAGAGATAAAGAGGGGAGATATCTATTTAGCTGACCTTGGACAAAATGTAGGATCGGTTCAAAGAGGGGAGCGGCCTGTGATAGTCGTTCAGAATAATAAGGGCAATAGATTTTCTCCAACCATAACAGTGATACCCACCACAACCAAAATACATAGGAGCAAAGGATTTCCTACACATGCCATTCTGGACCATATGGGAGGCTTAGATGAGGAATCAGCATCCATGGCTGAACAGATAACTACAATCAGCCGAGACAAGCTGGTGAGGTACATAGGAAGCCTTTCAGACCATTTCATGGCAACAAAGATAGATAAGACCTTAGGCATTCAATTGGGACTTAAAGCTGATAATAGAACAGATACCAGGAAGGAAGCTCCTGACAGAGCTTCAGAGTCCAGTGAAGTCCCTATATGGCATAAAGCTTCTCTGACGGTGGATGAGGCTGCTGCATATACCAATATAGGGGTAAATCGTATCAGGGAATTATGCAAAGTCCCACGTAATAATTTTACGTTTCAGGTAGGTAGAAAAATACTTATTAAGAGAGAAGCATTCGATAAATATCTTCGTGATATAGAGGCGTTATAGGAAGAGCCTGAAAGCGGAGCTATGCTTGATAATATCGCATTTCTGTGGTATTTTAATACTCGGCGTAGGAATGCTTCTTTTCATAATTAATGGAAGGAGGCTTATCTTATGGGTAAAGACTTGAAAGGTCGCGAAATAGGTGAAGGAATCAGTCAGAGAAGTGACGGTTATTTCTTAGCCCGGTTTACGAACTCTTGTGGAAAACGAGTCGTTAAGTACTTTGATAATGTTGCTGATGCAAGGAAGTGGATTTTAACTGCTAAATATGAGGATATGAGCGAAGATCATGTCGCTATGCAGTATTCCATGACTGTTGATGAGTGGTTTGAGTACTGGATCAAGAACTTTAAGAAGGATTTATCTCCTAATACAGTTCGAAACTACAGAGAACGCTATAACAACGATTGCAGACAGCAGATAGGCAAAATGCTACTTGCGGATGTTAAGGGAGTGCATTGCCAGAAAATCTTAAATGATATTCAGGCTGTATATGCCAGAGGAACAGTATATCAGACGTATATTTGCCTCGGCGCCATGTTTAAATGCGCTCTTAAGAACGAATTGATAGAAAAGCACCCGCTTGACTGCGTGGAGCTTAAGTTCAAGAGACTTAAGAAAAAGCAGGTCAGGGCACTTACTATCGAAGAGCAGGAAAAGTTTTTGGAGTATGCAAAGAAGACTCGCATGTCTAAGCAGTTTAGGCTGCTGTTAAACACAGGACTACGGACCGGAGAACTAATTGGACTTACATGGGACAATTTTGACAGGAAGAACCGCATACTTACTGTTGATAAGTCATTAGAGTATAGGCACGAATGGAAATCATGGCGTGCTGGTCCTCCAAAGACAATGTCAGGATTTCGGAAGATTCCCCTTACGGACGAAGCTTATGATATATTGATGGAGCTTTACAAAGGACGTAAGGATCGCAAAGAAGATGAAAGTCTTTCACAGGTTTTGACGTTTGTTGATCCGCGCAGCGGCAATGAACGCGAGGTTTGTTTGAGAGATCTGATTTTCATCAACTGGAGAACCGGTAAGCCGATGAAAAATTCAACCTATGACAACGACATATACAAGGTATGTGATAAGGCAGGGATAAAACCCTTCTGTATGCACGTACTAAGGCACACATTTGCTACCAGATGTATTGAGAGAGGAGTTAATCCTAAATCTCTACAGAAAATCTTAGGTCATGCACAGCTGTCCACCACAATGGACACATATGTACATGTGACAGATGAATCTCTTGAGCTTGCGATGAAGACATTTGAGGCTGCAGTATGAGTCTTAAATTTTTTTTAACGAAAATGCTTGGGGATAAAATTAATAATCAAAACTTAGGATTTCTGGTACAATTGGTACAAAAATCGATAAAAAAATTTTTAAGAAACCCAGTATTAGTGGGATATAGGAGAAAAACATGAAACTAGGAATCGTTATATGAACTCCTGTTTCATGAATCTCCATAAAGAGTCATAAAACTCTATGAAACCGCATATTTACTGGGTTCGTGGTAATTTGTTCTCACATGTAACTTGTTATAAATTATTATAATTTATAGAAAAAATGGTACTCGGTATGGTACTCGATATTCGGGAGACCAAGAAAAAATATCAACATTATTTCATTTTGTAACAAGCTATATTGAGACCCAAGTTAGCAGATAAAAATAACAGCATCGGATAGTCTGGTGTGCTACCCGTCAAGAGGACAGTGAATAATTAAAAAGTTTCGTACCGCCAGTCGCGTAATCGGCTGGCGGTATTCTTATGCAGCCGCATAATAGTTCTCATGGTATTCAACAGGAGTCATCAAGTGAAGATTCCG
>JAGAAO010000011.1 GCA_017615275.1 Butyrivibrio sp. | reverse complement strand
TTTCATAAGCTCCGCTCCTTGTGGCGGTTCTTATCTTTCGACCTCTTCATATCAAGCTGTTTGCTCTTTTCCTTATTTCTCTGGATCTTTTCCTTCATGGTCTCCTTATCTTTCTGTTTCTTTACAGAGTCCATATATTCCTTAAAAGCCATTCCCATGACATCCTTGTCCCTGGCCTTAAAGAACAGGTAGTATTTTGGAGGATCCCCTCCGCTGTCCTTCTTTATCGCATAATCAATGTGATATTTCCTAGCTATCCTGTCGAATTTCTTTAAGCCGCTGTTTTCTATCTCGACTTTTTCAGCTCCGGCATCTTTATCCATGAGCTGTTGAAGTGTCATCTTCCCGTGCTTCGGCTGATTGCTTCTTTCTGCAGCATGCTGATTCAGCCTCTGATGTTCCGCAGCAATAAAGCTAGCCATTGCCCTGGCTACTACGTCTGCAGTCATTTTTCCGGTACTGAAGGATACTGAAACGACCCGCTGATTTACTTCTTCTTCCATATGGTGCTCCTTTCGAAAAAATAAGCGCAGGATAAAGATTCTTCTCTGTCCTGCGCTCAACGCTTTGTTATTCTATTTACTTTTTACGCTTTGCCGATGATCATTCTGACTGCATCTACAAAAACCTGAACTATTCTTGTCATCAGCATTAGACCACCGATTATGCCTCCGATTATTATGTTAAGTGCAAAGGCTCCTACTGTTCCCGATATGCCATAACCCTTTGGCATTAGCTTAAAGAACATATAGCGGATGCCAAACGGAATCCCAGCTATGATCCAGAACATGAAGTAGTTAAAACCCTCGGATCTGGTGGCTATGGGGATGCAGGCCGCCAGCCACAATGCTATTCCAATCAGCGGAAGTATTATTTTAATCATAACGTTTCTTGCCATTCTGTTTTTCCTCCGGTTCTGTGTAACTGCCAAGCTTCCAGTCAAGGTATTTCCTGTATGTGATGTATTTTCGCAGATATTTTTTTCTCATATCCCGCCATTCGTCGTATTTCTTATTCAGGGCTTCTGTTGTTGCATTTTTGGTGGCGCCTTTTAGGCAGTTTCTTATTACAATATTGGGACAAAGCTCATCAATCCACAATAATGCGTAAAAGAGCTGTTCGGGATCCCTGAAATTCCATCGCTCGATCATGTGGATATTGACATTAAGTACCTGCGCCATTTTCTTCAGTCTGTCAGGTTTTATGTCCCTATCATTAATTTCATATCTCGTCATCATTGTCCTTGCATTTTTTCGAGACATGCCTATTTTTTCTCCAAATACCTGTAGTGTCATCTGACGGTACTGCCTTATGAAAGCTATGCGTGCTCCCTGTCGTAAGCTTTTAAGCTTTGGGAGTGTATATATTGTTGTCATCCTATACCTCCTCCATACAAATCATGCTGGACTGCCTGCTGATAATAATGATTTATCGTTGCTGGAGCATTATACAGCGCTGTAAGAAGATAATTTTTTATGTTCCCTATGTCGGAAGTTGTCTGTCTCATCCTCTCCCTGACATATTCGAGATGAAAATGATCAAGCTTCAGGAAGCGTGATTTTACAAGCTCAAATGGATATTCCTGTCCTCCAATCTTGACCGTATCTCTCTTGACGCATACCGTATCGCAGATAAGCTGATACATCTCGTCATATATCTCCCTGTCATCATAAGTGTCATACTTCATATGCTCATCATAGTCTATGTTTTTTCTGATGAGTGCCTGAATGGATTTTATATCATCCATCCTGTCTATCTGTCCTTTTTTCTCGGTTAGCTTCTCCTTGAGGCTTGTCCTGCCACCCCATGACAGATCGATATGATTAGAGTCAGTATAACTCATATCAGTATAGTTATTATTAGTATTATTAGGCCCGCATTCTGCGGATTCTTGAATCCGTTTTTTGCGGAGTCCTGAATCCGTTTTTTGCGGATTACTGAATCCGTAATCTGCGGTTTCTTGAATCCGCATTTCACGGATTCTTGAATCCTTATTTTGCGGTTTCTTGAATCCGCATTTTGCGGAGTCAGTGGAACTACAAGGGTTTGCAGGCTCTTTTTCGTCTTCTTCACCCACTTCATTTTCACTTTTCGGGACATTCATCTCTTCCTCAAGGTACTCATCTTCATCCAAACCGGATACCGCCATAAAGTTCTTTACATATATTATGTCGGGTTTCCCTAGTCCCCTTCTGACTCTTTCTATGAGACCAATACCCTGCTTTGAGTCTAAAGCTGCAAGAACACGTGTTGCCTTATCCTGGCTGCATCCAAGTTCATCTGCTATCTCCTCAAGAGTGTATATTATATATGCGCGTTTTTTATCATCCAACCATCGGTTTTTTATTGATAATGACATTCTGTCAAGCATTAGACCATATGCAAGCTTGGCGTCACTGCTTAATGATTTAAAGCGGGGATGTTTTACAAGAAGTTTAGGAATGCGGTAATGCTTGTACTGATCTGCTTCTATGCCATAAAAGTAATCAAACCTTAATGCGTCACTCACAGCTTACCTCCATTTCTCTGCCATTCATCTAAAAGCGAACATATTGTTTTCTCTATATCCTCATCGCTTGTATCTGGATCAAAATACCTGTATATCACATCCTGACCGATAGTAAATCTTCTCTCCTTTATAGGTGCAACAGCCAAAATCGCATGTACAGATTCCCTTGTGTAAGTTCCGTCCTGGGCAAGCTGTCTTAACTGCTGTGCCTGTGCAAGAGACGGAAGCACTGAATCTTCCTTCATAACCTTCTGAAGTATCTCCTGCTGTTTTCCTGTAAGGTACGAAAGTTCTACAGCAGGATTAAACTTCAGTTTCTTAGCGTCTACTATATCAAGCAATTCCTTTTTAAGTTCTGTAAGGCGAATATAACGGTGTACCTGACGTTCGCTGTCACCCGAGTTCTTTCCAAGCTTTTCTGCTGATCCCAACTTCTCGCCAACTTGGCGAGAAGTTGCCTTACCCTGATGAGATATTACCTCCAGCTTCATCTTGTACGCATAGGCTTTTTCACTGGGAAGAAGCTCTTCACGTATTCTAAGGTTGGTATCGATCATGGCCATTGTGGCGTCGTCATCGTCCATTTCCCTTATTATTACGGGCATTGTCTTGCGTCCGGCAAGCTCACAGGCACGTTTTCTGCGATGTCCTGCTATTATCTCGTATCCGCCTTCAGCCAGCGGTCTTACAAGCCCCGGTTCCCATACCTTATCTTTTCTTATACTTTCTGCCATTTCCATCATGCGGTCATCATCTACGACCTTAAACGGATGATTTTTGAAGGGATGAAGCTCTGTAAGTTCAATCTCTGTTACGGTATCTTCCTCACCGCCTACTATGTCAGCGAAAGTGTTTATCTTAATCTTTCCTTCCAAAGATCTGTTCATACCTGCTCACCCCCGTTCTCACAACTTTCCATTATTTCCATGGTGAGCGATTCGTATGCTTTCGTTGCTTTTCCTTTCGGATCATTCTTAAATATGCTTATCCCTAAAGCTGAGCATTCAGCTACACGGATAGACATTGGGATCTCTTTCTTAAATATAGGTACTATCGTTCCGTATCCTTTTTCTATAAGCTTCATTATCTCTTTGGAATAATTTGTCCGTCCATCTACCATTGTGAGCAGGATCCCGGCTATTTTTAAGTCA
>JAGAAO010000001.1 GCA_017615275.1 Butyrivibrio sp. | reverse complement strand
GTTTATTAAGGCAGATAAACAATCTGTCTTTTTAGCATACTCAAAAATATCAAAACAAAAAGGAAGTAATGATAATTGTAGAATTATAATCATTACTTCCCTATTGATTTGATTTTTGCCGCCTTAACTAAATGACATTGGGCCCACCGGTCTTTTTTTTGTGTAGTAGAGGATGTGAACGGTGCACATAACGAGGTATAATGGGTATAAATCCAAATACGCGAAAAGAGAGTGCCTATGACTGTATATGAGATGCTTTTAAAAGTAAAAGATGATAAATACAAAGAATTCCAGGCAAAGCTTGTTCCCAATATACCGCCCGAAAATATTATCGGGGTCAGAACGCCCAAGATGCGCGAAGTTGCAGGGAAAGTCTTTAAGAGTGACATAAGGGATGAATTCCTAAATGAGATTCCTCATAAATACTATGAGGAGAATCTTGTTCACTTCTTTGTGATCGCGCTTATCAAGGATTTTGATGAGTGCGTTGCAGCTGTGGATAAGTTCCTTCCGTATGTGGATTGCTGGCCGGTTTCAGACCAGGCTTCGCCCAAATGCTTTAAGAAAAATCATGATAAACTCCTTCCATATATTAAAAAGTGGATTGCGTCAGACCACGTCTATACTGCGCGTTTTGGCATGCGTATGCTTATGAACGAATACCTTGGAGAAGATTTCAAGGAAGAATATCTTGATCTCGTTGCGTCCAAAAGAGGAGAGGACTATTACCTTAAAATGATGGTCGCGTGGTATTTTGCGACAGCGCTTGCAAAACAGTACGATGCGAGCGTTAAATACATTGAAGAGCGAAAGCTTGATAAATGGGTTCATAAAAAGGCCATTCAGAAGGCTGTTGAGAGCTTCAGAGTTACAGATGAGCACAAAGAATATCTTAAGACATTAAGATAAAAAAACTATAAATTTTATAAATAAAATGCCGATATATGATATGAGATAGTTTTGACAAACGGATTTGCCAAAGAGCGTCAAGGAGGATGCGTATGCCTATCGAAATCATGAGAAGAGAATATTTTTCATACGAGAAATATGAAAAAATGCTTGCAGAATATTCTAGCAGTATGCGGGATAACAGAAAATGTGATCCCGTGCCTAAGTCCGAAGAATCCCTGGAAAAAATGGAATACGAGATGCGAAAAGCAGAGAGAGAACAGAGCGTGGTGGAACAGAGTATGCGCTATGCTGAGAAACTTTGTGCGTCCAGAAATAAATCCAAAGCAACATCCCTTGATAAAAAAAGAGTTCAATACAATTTTAAAAAGATATCCTCCCTCATCATAAGAAGTAAAAATTCCATGAGTGCCAGAAAAGCAGTTCAGGCTGCAAGGCACGAAGTCTTGCGTCTTAATCGCCTAAAAGGAAGCGACAAGTATGATGCGGAGGAGCTTCAGCTTGCGATAGACCATGCCAAGTCCATGGAAAAAGTTGCCAAGAAGAAGGTTCATCACTTAGAACAGGAAGAAATGATAGAGAGAGGTTCGGGAACCTTAGAATATGAGATTGAGGAACCTGATGACAAGAGTGAACTGAACGAAGAGGAAGAGCCGGAGGAAGAACTTACGGAAGGCTCGGAGCAGGAAGACGAGGCTCTGTCGGAAGAAGAATATGAAGATGAAATGTATATAGAAGATGCAGCATACGAAAGTATGTCTGCGTATCAGTATGCAAGCTTGATGGAAGCCAATGATGACTCCATGACAGATATGATGGAGGAACTTACACAAGAGATGATGAGCATGATTGAGGAGCTTGACCTTACAGATCTTGCGGAAACCATGTGTGCACCAAACCCGCATATGTCGGAAAGTGAATTTAAAATACTTAAGATCAAACACCGAACCAAAGAGATGAAGGAAATTGCCGAAGCGGATAAAGAATATCTCAAAGGGGTATTTGAGCACGAGAAAGCAAAGGCAGACGAGACCGCGAGTATAGGCAGAACATCCGGCGAAACCATAGTCTTTAAGGCGGATGATCCCGGCATTGCACCTGTAGTGCCCATGCCCGAAGCGCCGGCAGGCGGCTTTGACGTCTCATTGTAAGAAGCTGCCCTTGACAAGGCGCGCAAATGTTAATAAAATCATTTTTAAAATAATAAGGCGATGAAGAGGATCAGTAACTGCGTAAGCGTTTCAGAGAGAGAGCCGTTGGTGCGAGGCTTTTACGTATAAACAGCGAACCTACCTTGGAGCTTCGTATGAAAATACGACGTCCCCCGCGTTAAGGGTTAAATTGAGTGAGACCACAGCAGAGTCTGCGTGGTTTAAATAGGGTGGTACCGCCGAGAATCTTCGGTCCCTGTTAGGGGATTTGAGGATTCTTTTCTTTTTGAAGAAAAATAGTTTCTCAAAGTTCCCGGAAACACTTAATTGCAAAAAAGGAGAACAAAAAATGGCTGACAACAAGAAACTCGTTTCAGAGATCACATCCATGGATGAAGATTTCACACAATGGTACACAGACGTATGTATCAAGGCTGACCTCGTAAGCTATTCCAACATCAAGGGATGCATGGTAATAAAGCCTGCAGGATACGCAATCTGGGAGCTTATTCAGAAGCACCTTGACGCAAGATTCAAGGCAACAGGCGTTCAGAATGCATACCTTCCTATGTTTATTCCTGAGTCACTTCTTCAGAAGGAAAAGGATCACGTAGAGGGATTTGCACCGGAAGTAGCGTGGGTAACACACGGCGGACTTGAGCCACTTACAGAGAGATATTGTGTTCGTCCTACATCGGAGACACTTTTCTGTGATTACTACAAGGGAGAGATTCACTCATACAAAGACCTTCCTCAGGTTCTCAACCAGTGGTGCAGCGTTGTTCGCTGGGAAAAAGAGACAAGACCTTTCCTTAGAAGCAGAGAGTTCTTGTGGCAGGAAGGACATACAGCACATGCTACATTTGAAGAGGCTGAGGAGCGTACACAGCAGATGCTCAACGTATACGCTGACTTCCTTGAGAATGATATGGCTATTCCCGTTATAAAGGGACAGAAGACTGATAAAGAAAAATTTGCAGGGGCAGAAGCTACATACACAGTAGAAGCTCTTATGCATGACGGAAGAGCTCTTCAGAGCGCAACCAGCCACAACTTCGGTGATGGTTTTGCCAAGGCATTCGAGATTCAGTATGCGGGAAAAGACAACAAACTTCACTATGTAAATCAGACTTCATGGGGACTTACAACACGTACTATCGGAGCTATGATTATGGTTCACGGAGACAATTCAGGACTCGTTGTTCCTCCTAAGATCGCTCCTATCCAGGTTGTTGTTATTCCTATCCAGCAGAAGAAAGAAGGCGTTCTTGATGCTGCTTACGGCATTGCAAATAGCCTTTCAGATTACAGAGTAAAGACAGACGATACAGACAGAACACCCGGATTCAAGTTCGCGGAACAGGAGATGAGAGGAATCCCTGTACGTGTCGAGATCGGACCTAAGGACCTCGAGGCTGGTAAGTGTGTTCTTGTAAGAAGAGATACAAGAGAAAAGATCGAGTGCGCTATCGCAGATGTTTCTGCTAAAGTAGGAGAGCTCCTTGAGCAGATCCAGAAAGATATGTACGCCAGAGCTAAGAAGCACCTTGAAGAGCATACTTTTGTTGCTCACAACAAAGAAGAGTTTGCTGAGAACTTCAAGGAAACAAAGGGCTTCGTAAAGGCTATGTGGTGCGGAGATCGCGAGTGCGAAGACAAGATAAAAGAAGAGTTCAACGTAACAAGCCGTTGTATGCCTTTCGAGCAGGAGAACATCTCAGATGTTTGCCCTATCTGCGGCAAACCCGCCAAGAAGATGGTTTACTGGGGAAGAGCATATTGATATAAAAGATGACAATACGGGCGTGAGAAAACATTTCTCACGCCCGTATTTTATGGCAAAAGCATATTTTTTATTCATTCAAATACGTGGTTATTCTGTTATTTAGCACATCGGCGACTTCTTCTGCAGATTTCTGACCTGCAAAAAATGCCGAAGTTTCCTCAGACAGAATGTTATTAAGTGTCGGATCGGATGCACTCGTCACTGTACATGAAAGAATGTAATCAGAAAATGTCTTAATTTCCTCAGGTGAAAGAGGATCCAGTTTTGCCAACGGATCATCTGATGCAGGTGGCTCGGAAGCTTTCTTTACAACACTTTCAAATGCTGTTTTTTCTGAAGGAAAAGTATATTTACTATTTTCTGATCCCAGTTTGAACATGTAATTTATGAATTCATACGCGCCTTCGGGAGCAGCAATCTTACTACTTACACAAAATTGAGTTTCGGGACATAAGAATCCTTTATTGTCGCCATTGTTATTAGGAAATCCTAACAGTGCAAGGTTTTCATTAAACACAACATTTTTTAGGCGTTTGAATTCATTAAAATTTCCGATACCGATATCATAAAAGAGAGATTTGTTATCGACGTATAATGTTTCAAAATCGTCGGAATACTCTTTTTCCTCGGGAAGATTCTTTGCAAAGTTTAATATTTCAATGAATTCGGGATTGTTTAAGTCACATTTTTTATTTTGCCTGTCTATAAACTTGTTACCGTTGTATGTAATTGCTTTTTCAATAAATAGCGTTCTATCGAGCAATCCAAAAGCATCATTGTAATCGACATTCTTACTTTTTATCAGTTCATCACAATCCTTTATTGTAAGAGATGTGTTACCTTTGGCGATGCTTTCTCGCATTACAACGGTATCGATTACAAATGACGGGACAACGGAATAAACTTTGTCGCCTGTCTTCATCATCTCGTATACATTCGGAAGGATGTCCAGATTTTCAAAAGCTCCGCCTTTTTCAAATTGAGGAGAAAGATCAAGCAGGATTCCCTTATTTGCGTAATTTTCAATGTTCGGATTGAACCAACTTGAAAGGCACAGAATATCCGGCACTTTTCCGGATACAATATCAAGATTAAATGCCTGTATCATATCCGGCATGGTTTTGGCATCAGGATAAGTACTTGTGAAATCAACAATCTTTATTTTGTACTTATCATTTGATTTATTGAAATTTGCAGTGTTAATAAATACGTCTATAGTAAACTGAGCACCACCCATGGTTATAAGTGTTTTGTCAGGAACATCTTCGGGATTTACTTTCGCAAGAGAAGTAAGGCTGCAGTTAAGATCGTTATCCATAGATATTGCAAAAAATTCCTTATCGCTTACTGCTACAGGGTTTCTTACATCAAAAGGATTCAGATCGGAATCCTGGTAATCAAGCAGCATAGTAAATTTATCTGATGCGCTGTCATATCCGTAAAGTGCGTAGCCGTCTCTTGCGTAAAGATCGTAGCCTTCGCCGCCGAAGAAATCAAATTGAAGATCTTTAATTGCTCCACTCAGTTCGCCAACCGATTTATTATCAAGATCAATCTTTACCAGATTCGTCGGATTGTCATAGGAGTCTGTATAAAGGAAAAACTGATCGCCTGATCCTTTGCAAATACAGATCGTATCATTACCAAGCTTATCCTGAACACTTTTGCTGTCGATGATCTTGTTGAAACCGTTCTGCTCGTCATAGGTTCCGATTCCATCGGCAGTATTGAGTACAAGACCATATTTCTCGGACCATGTCATATTGTTGATAATAGCGCCTGTATCTTTGCTTAGAAGCTCTTTTCCTTCGGCATCATATTTGCTTAAGTGAGTAGCATCAGATACATAGAGGTTTCCGTCTTTGTCCATTGCAAAAGAAGCTCCTGCTACAGCGTTTTCATCAAGCGGAATATCAAAAGACTTTATATCCGAGCCGTCTTTATTAAATGATATACATTTTAGCTTTCCTTCTTCAGAAATGGCAACGGCTGTTCCTTTGTCTCCGATGTAGTTAAGAAATTTCAGATAATCACCCTTTTCAAAGACTCCGTCGTAAACGGTCTGTTTAAAAACGTAGTCTTTGGACATTTTCTGTGCATTATCCAAAAGAACATTGGCATCGGTAGAATTATTGTCCTGTGCTATATTACCGGTTTTGCCCGCATTGCCTTTACCACAACCTGTTACAGTTGTGGCAAGGATTGAAAATGAAAGTACGGTGCTTACAGCTTTTTTGGTAAAAAACTTTTTCTTTAGCATAGTCAGATCTCCATTATATAAATACCGATTAGAAGTTATTCATACAGTTCACAAGTATCAAAGGCAGCATGGTTTGTAGATAGACCGCGTATTTTATCGCCTTCTAACATGAAATTCAGATAGTAACCATCAAATTTATAAAGATAACTGTCATCAATCACTTTGGTCGGTTCGCCGTATGCAGCGATGAGTTCATCCTTTGAACTTCCGGGACCGATTCCTTTGGAGGTTTTTGTTTCGGGATCCTCAGAATAAATTGTTGAAATTGTTTCTGTGTCATTATAATTAAAAGTGAAAATACAGAATTTTTGGGAATCATAATAGTATGCACAGTTTTTTTCGTCCATTTCAAGCGGAGAATCCGGGTCGGGCTTAGTTACGGAATTTATCTTATCAAGGGCGGTTTGAAGATCCTCAAGAGGAGAATATGATGCTCCCTTATATGTAATTTCCGCATCGCTTACAGAAGCGGGAGTATCGGATGATTCCTGCGTGTCCTTAGAATCGGCATCAGTGTCTGCATCTGTAGTTTCATTTTCTGCATTTGTGTCCTTATCGGATTCTTTTGTTGTAATTTCGACCGTTTCATTTGCGGATTCATCTGATGCTGCGCCGCATCCCACAAGTGCGAACATCAAAGCAGTTGCGAGTAAAATTGCTGCTGTTGTTTTCTTTTTCATAGGCATCTCCTTGTTGTTTAAATATTGTCTAGTTCTGTTCATTAAGATATGTGCGTATTCTGTTATCAAGTATCTCCGCAATTTCTTCGGCTGACTTCTGGCCTGAGAAGAGAGCGGCGGTTTCTTCCTCAATGAAAACGTTAAGCTGTGAATCCAGCCTATGCATTGCTTTGCATGAAAGAATGCTGTCGTAGAGCTTCTGAGCTTCATCCGCAGGAAGAGGATCCAATCTTACCTCGTGGAAATTGGTATAAACGGTAGCATCATCTTCCGAAGCCGGAGGCTCTGTTATTTTCTTCATATATGATTCAAAAAGATTCTTATCTGAAGGGAAAGTTGAGCCACTATTTATGGATGTATTCGTGCAATAGCACTTTAAAAATTCAAGTGCCCCTTCGGGTGCTTTGGACGTACTGCTTACACACAACTGGTTGTAAGGTGTGATTATTGTAGTGGTTTCGCCGTAATTATTAGGGAAGCCCATTATAGCAGCTTTATCCTTAAACTCACTTTGTTCAATATCTGCAAAAGAGATAAATCCATATATATCCTGATCGCAGACTATACCGTTACTATTAATTTCCGGAAGTTCATCCGCGACTTCAACGCCTTCATTTTCCGATTTGTCGGATGGCTTTTTGTCCCCGTTTAACCTTTTGGCAAACTCAAGAATTTCCACAAATTCAGGACAATTAAGATTACATTTCTTATTTTTCCAATCAATGAATTTATCACCTGCGGCTTGAATACTGTTGTCAATAAATGTATTTGCATCCATTGTCTCTTTGAGTTTCAGGTCTTCATAATCTTGTAATGTAAGAGATGTTTTGCCGCCGGCAACGCTTTCCTTCATCAGAAGAGTACTGTATACAAATGAAGGAATAACAGAATATACTTTGTCACCTGTTTTCATCATCTCGTAAATATTTGGAAGGATTTCTACATCGCCAAGCGCACCGCCTTTTTCAAACGAAGATGAAAGATCCAACAATACCCCTTTGTTTGCATAACTTTCAAGGTTCGGTGCAAAATAATTTGAGAAACATAGGATATCCGGAGTGTTTCCTGTAAGAATATCCTGGTTAAATGCCTGTAAAATCTCATCGATGTCACTGTCAGGGTAAGAATCTGCATAATCAATTACTTTTATCTTGTACTTATCATTTGATTTATTAAAAATGTTTGCAGCCTGCGTTACATCTACAGTGAAACATGCGCCGCCAAGCGTAAGCATTGTTCTGTCCGGAACATCTGCGGGATCTACTTTTGTAAAAGAGGAAAAAAACAGGTTGGAATCAAAATCACTGGTTACAGCAAATAATTCCTTATCGCTTATTGCAACCCAGTCCAAAAAGCAGTATCTGTCTATACACGAATCATCAAGATCAAGCAGTTTGGTCATTTTGTCCGATTCATAGTCATAGCCGCATATTCCGTCATAGTCCCCTGCATAAAGATCATATCCTTCACCGCTTTGAAAGCTGTAGCCTCTTTCCGAGCAGGTCTTACTTGTTTTACCAAACGATTTATTATCAAGATCAACCGAAGCTAACACAGGTACTCCATCAGAATTTGTCACATCTATAAAAAACTGATCATCTGAGCTTTTATGGAGCATAAAGTAATCCGAATCAAATGTACTCTGAATCTTTTTTATATCTATTACAACTGAAGATCCGCTCTGATCGTTATATGTTTCGATTCCTCTTGAAGTATTAAGGACAAGTCCGTATTTTTCGCTCCAAGTCATATCGTAGATATCAAAATCGAGTGTCTTACTAAGAACTTCATTGCCTGTATTATCAAACTTTTTAAAACAAGAAGTATCCGTGTAGTAAAATGCGTAAATATTTCCGTCTGTATCCGAATTGCACAAGATTTGCGAAATTTCTTTTCCGTCGATCGGAAGATCAAAAGACTGTGCATCGGAACCATCTGTGTTAACAGAGATACATCTGTATATGTTGTCTTTGCCCAAAACTATGGCTCTTGCTTTGCCTCCGATATATTCAAGGGACTGAACATAGTCACCTTTTTTGAGAATGCCTTCATAATCGGTCTGTTTAAAGATATAGTCCTTAGACATAGTCTTAGAGTTACTTAGCATAGTGGATACGTCAGGATTTAGAGGATCGTCGATTTTCTTTGAAGTATCTTTACTCTTGCCACAGCCTGTAATAGCAGTGGCAAGAAGGGTAAAGGTAAGTATGGAGCAGATAGTTTTTTTATTAAGTAAAATGTTTTTTATCATGCAATGTTCCTCCATAATTGTGAGGCGAGAATTTCAGGGGAACTTGTATTATTTAACTCGGGCATTGTAAAAATCCAAGTTAAAGTAATAGATTACAAATACTTTGCCGTCTTTGGTGTCGAAACTGAGGGCACAATTATCAAACTCATAATTATAGAATGAGTCTGCTTTGACAGTTGGTTCACCGTAGGCAGAAGTAAGTTCTTCCACTGTGCTTCCAATGCCGATTCCTTTGGATGTTTTTACATTTGAGCCCATAAGGGAGATCTGCGATACAGTTAACGTTCCGTTATTAATAAATGTGTCCATAAAAAAGTCGGAATCGCATTTTGTTTCATCATAGCTGTATATTTTTGTGCCGCCCTCACATTCTATAGGGGAGTTGGGAGAAGGCTTTCCTACGGCATCAATCTTATTCACCGTAGTTTGCAGATCATCAAGAATTGAAAATGTTTCACCCTTATATGTAAATGAATCGTCAGCAGAAGCAGTAGCAGTGTCGGCTGCGTCTGAAGAGTCTGCAGAAGCACTGTCTGAGCTTGTGTCGTCCGTTGTTTCGGTGCTTTCTGTATCTGAGTTTGTATCTGTATCAACTTCCGCTACGGAAGCAGCATCCGATGAAGAATCTGTATCTGTAGAAGCCGCACCACATCCCATAAGTGCGAACATCATTGTAGTTGCGAGTATGATTGCTGTCGTTGTTTTCTTTTTCATAGTCATTTCCTCCTTAATTTATTCAAATAAGTATCAACTTCTGGCATTAACAAAATCTGAGGTAAAGTAATCAATTCCGATAACTTTTCCGTTGTCTGTGACAAAATAAATGCTGGATTTATCAAACTTATACGCATAGATAGAGCCATTGCCTTTTTTTTCGGTTGGTTCACCGTAGGCAGAAGTAAGTTCTTCTACTGTACTTCCGACACTTATTCCTTTAGCTGTTTTTGAGTCAGGATCCATAATGCCGATATGACCAACAGTTTCTGTCCCGTTATTAATAGCTGTTTCCATATAAAAGTTACAAGAATCTTCGGTCACATCATAATCGTATAATTTCGAGCCATCATCATATTCTACAGGTGTCTTTGGGGCAGGAGTTCCCACAGCGTTTATCTTATCCAGAGTAGTTTGGAAATCATCCAGAACAGAGAATGTTTCACCCTTATATGTAAATGAATCGTCAGCAGAGGCAGTAGCAGTGTCGGCTGCATCTGAAGAGTCTGCAGAAGCGCTGTCTGAGCCTGTGTCAGCTGTCTCTTCTGATGTATTTGATTCTGTATCAGTATCAACTTCCGCTACGGAAGCAGCATCCGATGAAGAATCTGTATCTGTAGAAGCCGCACCACATCCCATAAGTGCGAACATCATTGTAGTTGCGAGTAAAATTGCTGTCGTTGTTCTTTTCTTCATAGTCATTCCCTCCTTTTATTAGTTAAGGTAATTCATCGTTTCTGAAGCAATCATTGTCACTTTGTCATCCGATATTTTGAATACGAGACCGTAAGTATCGAAATCATAGGAACAAAAGCCGTATTCATCAGGCTTCTGTTCGCCGTATGCTGCAAAAAGCTCATCTTTTGTGCTTCCGGGATGAATGCCTTTAGTGGTTTTTGCGTTGGGATCAAAACTTGACACCTGCATAATGATCTGTTTGTCATTATTATCATCTGTCGTGTGGATAGAAAGACCACTTTCGCTGTTTTCTGCATCTATTACATCGTAATAATATGTGTAGTTGCAGCTACCTTCACCGATCTGTACAGGAGAATCAGAGGAAAGTTCACCAACTGAGGCTGCCTTATCAAGTGAATCTTGGAGATCTTCAAAGGGAGAGAACGTCTCGCCTTTATATTCAATCGAAGATTCCGCAATAGTAGTGGGATCAACAGGGGCTTTTGGTTCATTTTCAGCATTGCCTTTATCCTTGCTGTCTTCTGCTGCGGGCGTCGAGTCATCGGAAGATATTTCGTAACTCTTTCCGCATCCCACAAGTGCGAACATCATTGTTGTTGCTAATAAAATTGCTGTCGTAGTTCTTTTCTTCATAGTCTAATCCTCCCTATTAACACAAAGATAATGGCACAGCACTATCTGTACTAGTTGAATTAATACAGTTATAACATGGTAAGATACATCTGTCAATCATTCAACTAAAGTATTAAAGAAAAAAAAGGAAATTTATATACTGTATTGAGTATTTTCAGACAGCTTGGGCGCAGAACAAGCATTTCTAAATACTCGCTTTGCGCCCGGGCAGAGTGTGAAATATGTGATTATAGAGATATGAATTTCTGTGTTGTAAAGTGGCTCCGAGAATCAAATCTCAAAGCCACTTCATATACGTGGTCATTATCTGTGCTTGTTGATCGCTGCGTAGTGTTTACGCTTACTTTCGTACATCTTCTTATCCGCAAGCATAACTACCGAGTGAACATCTTGTTCGGTTGTTTCGGAGCGGAATGCATAGCCGTAAGATACACTGTGGTTTACGTCAGGATCTTTTGCATCAAGCTCAAGAAGCTTATCATCAAGTTGTTTTAACAGGTCATCCAGAGCGGATGCTTCAATCTTGTCGAATATGGCAAGGAATTCGTCACCACCTATTCTGTAACAGGTTCCTTTATCCTCAACCACATCATACAGCGCATCGGCAAAGCCCTGAATAAGCTTATCACCGGCGGGATGTCCGTCGTTATCGTTAACTTCTTTTAGACCGTTAAGGTCGAGACTGACGATACAGAAGTCTTTTTTAGACTTATCAAGCTCTGACAACTTCTGATCGCAGCTTGCTCTGTTGGGAAGATGAGTAAGCGAATCCTCGAAAGCTATCTGAGTAAGGGATGCATACTCTTTTCTCTGAGCGTAGAACTTCGTCATGAATACGAAGTGGTTAAGCAGCTGCGTTATTACAAAGAACAATGATGCGGACGGAACACATACCGACATAAGAAAGCTGTCTCTGCAATCGACATTTCTTTGTAATACATCAATAAATGCCGTCAAAATAAGGGTTATGCAGACAAGTGTAAGTCCAAACATAAGTATTTGTGTGGACGGGTTCTTGGTCTTGCTCCTAAGGTCCTTAATGTCGTACATGATAAGTGTAAAGAACGCAAGCAGTGAAAGCAGATAGTACGGCATCAGGAAGTGGTGTATATGCACTTTGTTCAATACATGCATGGTCATGAACAATATGCTGAATATTATAGAAGATATACCAAGTACTGCGATAACGGATATATTGGTGTGTTTGTGCAGGTTAAATACGAGGATATAACTAAATGGCACAAACAGGTACAGCGAAACATAATTTAAAAATGTGGTCGTTGGTTTATCAAATAGGAAAGCAGTGCAGTCAAATGTTGTGATAAGCCATATTCCAAGAAGAATTACTATGATCGAGCAAACTACCTGGGTAAATACTCCGGATGATTTCATATACAGTACGAGTGAGATTAACAGGAATATACATCCGAATACGATAAGGAACATTCCGGTCAGAAGCGGGAAAGCAGCACTCCTTAACAGGCTTCTGTAAATGTCGTCAAAGTCGCCGAGTAGCGGAGTTATGAGGTTGACCTTAGTATCATTTTCAGATACGTAGAGGACAATTGATAACTTCTTGCCGGCATAATCTTTTCCCAGGGGAACAATGTTGTAACCGCTTCCTATAAAAATTCCGTTCTTAATATATGATTTGTTTTCTTCCTTTATAGGATAACCGTCAAGTAATACTTCGTAAGCGCAGTTCTTGGTCTTAAATACAAGATAAGGGAACGGCAGACTATTACCCTGAAGCTGACGCGGCAGACTCAGCGTTATTTTGTCGCCTCTTGAAAAAGTAATGCCAAGCTGTTCGCTCAAGCGGGTTACGTTCGTATTTCTATACTGCTGGTTTCTGTAGGTGATGACCCAGCCTTTTTCCAATTTGAACAGAGGAAATTTACGCTCCGTCTGTCCGAAGGTGAAGTGGAAGATAAAGGCTGTGATCGCAATAAATATAAATGATATGGAAATGAAGGATAAGAATTTACGCATTGGCCTTTTCCTCCATTTCTTTACGTCCGTGATGTTCTTTCTTCATTTCGTACATACGTGAGTCGGCAAGCATGTATACTTCACTTGCTGAACTGTTGGGTACTTCGTAGCTGTAAGCATAGCCGTAGGAAGCACTGTACTGGAATACCTGCTCCTTGCGGTTCCAATCGGAAAGAATGGAATAGAGCTCGTGAAGCCTCTTGGTACAGCTATTAGCGTGATCGCCGAGCAGGATAACAATAAATTCGTCTCCGCCCATACGTCCGATAAGGTTTGCATCCCAGAAACATTCGGTCAAAATTGTTGCAAATCCTGTGATCAAGCGGTCTCCTTCGTGATGTCCGTAAGTATCGTTGACCTTTTTCAGCTTGTTAAGGTCGATACTGATGATAGAGTAGATGCTTCTCTCATGAGAAATAATACCCATGATCTGCTCGCAACGGGCTCTGTTTGAAAGACCTGTCAGAGGATCGGTGTATGCAAGGTCAGCCATTCGCTCCTGCAAAGAAGTGATGTTGCTACTGTAAATACTGTAGAACATATAACTGATAAGCATGCATGAAACAAATATAACGGAACCGAAAGTAAATCCGTTGCCGTATCCCTTGAAGTAACCGCGGTTGCTTGAATATTTGTGGACGTCGTAAGCTATGATATCGGTTATAGAGAATATAAGGAAAGTAATTGCACCGATAAGGAAGAACAGGTCGGAATTGAGGTTCCTGTTCTCGCTTTCCTTGAACTGCTTTCTGTTTACGATCAAGATACCAAAGACCAATAAAGTTTCAGATATTATGTATACCTGAATAAACGACGTCATTCTTGAGAATCGCATTATCGACAGGACATGGAGCAATGTCATTCCCGAGAAAAGAAGAATGTCCAAAAGCATAAGGAAATTCAGGAATGATTTTATTCTGCCTCTGAATATCGAAGCGAAATAGCCAAGGATCGCAATAGGTATACATGTAAGTGAAGCATATTCGCAGAATGAATCAACCAGCGGGTTATTTATGAGCATATCAATGAGATCGAACTGAGCCAGAATGAAGATGCCCAGTAAGAGAGAAATAAATCCGCTGAAGAAAAGTCTTGCCTCTTTGTTGTGGTATAAGAACATGTAAGGCGAGATGATTATAAGAACAAATCCCAAAATAACGAGAAATACTCCGGCGAAAAGATGTATTGCATTGTTGATGAGATGATATGAAAGAACAGTAACACGGCTGCCGATAATATATGGCGACACCGAAGAAAAGGCTGCATCGCCTGTGGCGGTTAGTACAACCTTAAGAGTCTGGGTTTTTTTGATTACTTTTTCTTTGTTTCCGTTTTTTGCAAAAGAAAGCTTATTTATCTTATCTCTGGATCCTTCCAAAGAAACGTTGTTGTATTTGTTGGGGGCTTCGGAAGTCTTGCCTTCAAGATCGCGCCCATATGTATATATAAGAATAGTACTTGATTCGGTTTTGATATCTACCTGATTGTTTCCTTTGGGTATTTCGGTTTCTTTTTCTGTTTCCAGGTAAACATCAACGATGCTGTGCCTTGAGTAAAAATATAGGCAGGGAGCATTATATGTATCTAAGTTGGGAAGAACTCTTGTTAAGACTAATTGATCGTGTTTATTCAAAACAGGTATCTGAACAGATTTAAGGCTCTGGGTTTCAGCGATTTTCTTACCGTTTAATGAAACGGTCCATCCGTCATCCAGCGTAAATAAATCCGTATATTGATACGGAGAATTTATTCTGTCCAGCAGAAAGTAAATTCCCACCAAGATCAGCAGTAGGGAAGCTACTGCTATCAAGTTACTGTTGATTCTAAGTTTCATTCTCTCATCCTCATAAAATCCTATATTAAGTATATATCTATAAGGAGAAAATTCCTAGACAATTATTCACTTTTGATAGTCTTTGGGATATTATGAAGGTATGATTATTAGATTACCGCAAAATGCAAAGAAGATATTGGATACCATGCATGAAGCCGGGTTTGAGGCGTATGTGGTCGGAGGTTGCGTAAGAGATGCGCTTCTTTCAAGGGAGCCGGGAGACTGGGACATAACTACAAATGCATTACCCGCTGATATAAAAAAGCTTTTTAGAAGAACGATAGACACTGGAATAGAGCACGGAACAGTCACCGTTCTGATGGATAAAGAAGGTTATGAGGTCACAACCTACAGAATAGACGGAAAGTACGAGGATGGAAGGCATCCAAGCGAGGTGACTTTTACAAAGAGCCTTACAGAGGATATGAAACGCCGCGACTTTACTATAAATGCTATGGCTTACAACGAGGAAGAAGGGCTTATAGACAGGTTTGGCGGAGTTCAGGATCTTGAAAACAAGCTTATAAGATGCGTGGGAGAGCCGTCGGAGAGGTTCTCGGAAGATGCGCTCAGGATCATGAGGGCAGTAAGATTTTCCGCGCAGCTTGACTATGATATAGAAGAGAAGACAAAAGAGGCTATAATAGAGCTTGCGCCTACTCTTTCCAAGATAAGTGCCGAGAGAATACAGACAGAACTTGTGAAGCTCCTTGTTTCCGATCATCCGGAAAAGACGGGACTTATGTATGAACTTGGCATCACTAAGGTCATACTTCCCGAATTTGACGCATGTATGGAAACAGCGCAGAACAATCCGCACCATATGTACGGTGTCGGCGAGCATATAATAAAGTCGCTCGGATATGTGAAGAATGACAAGGTTCTGCGACTTACCATGTTGCTGCATGATATAGCCAAGCCTGTTACGATCACAGTGGACGAAGATGGCCTTAATCATTTTCACGGACACGCGCAGCGCGGTGAGAAAATGGCGTATGACATTTTCAGAAGGCTTAAATTTGACAGAAATACCATGGACAGGGTCTGCAATCTTATAAAATATCATGACGACAGATTCCCTGCAGATGCCAGGCACGTTCGAAGATATATGAACAGAGTCGGAGAGGACGAATTTCTTAATCTTCTTGATGTGAAATATGCAGACACCATGGCGCAGAGCGACTATTACCGAAAAGAGAAGCTAGAAAACATAGAGGACTCAAGAGCTCTTTATGAAGAAATAAAAAAAGAAGGCGAGTGCGTAAGCCTGAAAACGCTTGCAGTCAACGGCAAGGACCTTATCGCTCTCGGGATAAGTCCCGGAAAGCAGATCGGAGCGATACTGGGTGCAATGCTTGAAGACGTCATAGACGAGCCTTCGCACAATAATAAAGAATATCTGCTGGGTAAGGAGCAATTAGAGCGTTTTACCACTGAATAGTTTTACATATATGAGGGGATGACATGGGAAGATTTGTAAAACCGATCAAGGTATTTACAGCTGTATTTATGGCGGCTGTAACTGTAAGTTCCTACAGTTTGAATGTCGGTGCGACGAATTCGGAAGGAAAAGTGACAGTATCTCTTTTGGGAAAATACGATTCGTCGGACACGGCAGCTATACGCGAGATCGACACGGACAATAAGATAATAAGATTCAGAAATCATTCCACGGGAAAGAATTATACTCTTACGTATGACAACACAAGCCTTATGTACGATCTTATGGGAGTACCGATGTCCCCGAGGCTTCTCGAAGTCGGACAGATCGTGGACGTTAATTTCCTTAAGAGTACCAAGCACGTGACGTCGCTGAAGGTGTCGGATAAAGCGTGGACAATAGAAGAGACCAGAAATCATGAGCTTGTAAGGGGCGACGGAACCGCCAAGATTAAGGGCGACCTGTATAAGCTTGATGCCAGAACGCTTATAATGGCAGACGGAGCTCCGGCTATTGCAGAGGATATTCTTACAACAGACAATATTAAAGCATATGGAATAGACAGAGAGATATACAGTATTGTAGTTACAAGCGGACACGGCTATGTGAGCCTGTCATCCGATACGGTCGACGATCAGAGCCTTGTAGGAGCGTGGATTGAGCTTGATAATGACGTGATCTACAAGATATCTCCCAATATGCTTCTGAGTGCACCTGAGGGCGATTACAATCTTCAGATTATTGGAAACGGTGCAAATTACAGTTCTAAGGTCAATATCAGCAGGAACAAAGAGACTGTTGTAGATACCACGAATGTAAAGATAACCAAGCCCAAAGAGGGACTTGTCACCTTTGAGATAACGCCGGATACAGCAGAAGTATTCGTTGATGACGAAAAGGTTCTGACGGATACGCCGCAGTCTATACGCTACGGCTATCATAACCTTAAGATAATGGCTGAAGGCTATATTACACAGAATAAGTATCTTAAAGTGGGAACACCGGATTCTGTGGTAAAGATCGAACTTGAAAAGGATACAGACGCAGACAGCTCTGCAAGCAGTTCTTCATACAGTTCGAATTATGATGCTTCACTTGGAAAGACAAATAAGTCATCAAGTGCGGTATCTGTGGCAACGCTTCCTGAAAAGAGCGCTTCGGCGGCATCGGCTTCTACTGCGGCAGATAAGAATAAAGACGCAGTACGCAAGAATAAAGTAATAGAGGGCTATAAGGTCTATGTAAATGAGCCTTCCGGTGCAGAGCTTTACTTCGACGGCAATTATATAGGCGTGATACCGACGAGCTTTACAAAGATCTCGGGATCGCATGAGATCATACTCAAGAAGGATGACTACAGAACGAAGAGCTATCGCGTCAACATAGATTCCGACGAGGTTGATGTAAATTATGAGTTCCCTGAGATGATAAAAGAGAAGCATGAGTCCGAGGAGGATAAGGACGAAAAGCCTTCGGATGCAGCTAAGGACAAATCTGTAAATAATTCTTCATCGTCTGTAACCACCGAGGAAGCTTCGGAAGCGCCTTTTGCAGCATCGGCGTCAACCGTTACCAAGGAAGGTGAAGAAGGAAGCACAGCCGGAACATCCGATGAAGACAATAAAGAAACAAGCGCGGGTGCATCAACTTCAGGTAAGGGAAAGCCCAAGAATGACACTACCCCGCCGGAGGCTAACCCGCCAAAAGAAAAAGAATCTGCGGCGAGCACCGCATCAGGAGAGGATTTAGATGAGACTTGATAAGTATTTAAAAGTAACCAGACTGATAAAGAGACGCACTGTTGCAAACGAAGCGTGTGATGCAGGCAGAGTGCAGATAAACGGCAAGCCTGCCAAGGCTTCGGCTGATGTAAAGGTCGGAGATAAGATAACCATCGGCTTTGGAAACAAAGATGTAAATGTTGAAGTCCTGGATGTTCGGGAAACAATACACAAAGAAGACGTGACAGAGTTGTATCGCTACATTTGACAGTGTTTTGCGGCATGTATTAGAATAGAATTATAAAGAAGTTATGAGCGGGGTATATTATGGCAACAAGAGCACGCTACAAAAGGCGTCGTTTCCAAAACACAGAAGGCATCGCATTGGTCGGTGTCGTTGTTTTGATCCTATTTGCCGTTATATCGATAAAGAGCGTCAGTTTGATGAGCAAAGTCAGAGAATATGAAGCAAAAGAAGCAGCGCTTCAGTCTCAGATCGATATGGAAGAGGCAAGAGGTCAAGAAATAGCTGAATTTGAGAAAGAAACGCAAACACGCAAATATAGAGAAAAGATAGCAACGGAGAAACTTGGTTTGGTTTATCCCGGAGAGACTATTTTTAAGAAAGAGGAAAAGTAATACTTTGCGGAGTATAGCGCAGACAGCGATACGGGTACGTATGAGGTCTGCGCTTTTTTTAAGCAGATGAATAAATTTGAAAACACAGTACTTAACTATATCAGAGTCAATAAAATGCTGACTTCCGGAGAGAAAGTTCTTGTGGGATTTTCCGGAGGTGCGGATTCTGTCGCACTTATTACCGTTCTTTACAGGTTAAAGAAGCTGCTTGGCATCAAGCTTGCAGCTGTTCATGTCAATCACGGCATAAGAGAGGAAGCGGGAGAAGATGCCGCTTTTACAAGCAATTTCTGTAAGGAGAGGGATATAGATTTTTTCCTTATCGAAGAAGATGTTCCAAAGATTGCAAAAGAAAATAAGCTAACTGAAGAAGAAGCGGGACGAAATGTGCGCTATGAAGCGTTTCTTGATATTGCAAAAAGAGAAGGTGCCGCAAAGATAGCAGTGGCGCATCACAGAAATGATGTTGCGGAGACACTTCTTTTGAACCTCCTGCGAGGAACCGGGCTTCACGGAGCAGGAGCGATAAGACCTGTAAGAGACAACGTTATACGGCCTCTTTTGTGCGTTTCGAGGCAGGAAATTGAAGAATATCTGGCGGAAGAAGAGATATCTTTTTGCCATGATGCTACCAATGATGAAAACATACATACAAGGAACAAGGTGAGAAATGAGCTTATTCCTTATATGACTGAGAATATAAACACGGAGGCTGTAAAGCATCTGTGCAGAGCAGCGGCGGATTTTGCGCTTGCGGACGACTATATCGGCAAGATCTCGCAAAAGCTTTTTGATAAAGCGTGTACGTATGACAAAAAAAGTGTCAGAATAGAGTTAAATGAATTAAAGAGCGAAGATGTCTTTATACAAAAGAATGTCCTTTTAAAGTGCTTTGAAAAGCTGACACCAAGCAGAAAAGACATCACGGCAAATCATGTTGATTCCGTAATAGAGCTCACTGAGTCGGAGAGCGGAACCGCATCCGTGGATCTTCCGTACGGGCTTGTCGCAAGGCGGGAGTACGGAGTCCTGACTCTTGCAAAGAAAGAAGCGGAAGCCTTTGACAATACGCGTGTTATAGATTTTTTTGACCGGGTAAAAAGAGAAGGCAGCGCCTGCGAAGACATTCCGGGAACGGGAAGGATGGAAGCTACCGTAAAACAGTATTGTTCGGGCGAGAACATTCCGAGTGACACGTATACTAAATGGTTTGATTGTGATAGAATACAAGCAGCCGTTTTTAGATGCAGAAGATCGGATGACTATATCTATATAGAGACAGAAAGCGGTGTTCACAAGAAAAAACTTTCAAAGTACATGACAGATACTAAGATTCCTATAGAAAAAAGAGACAAGATATATGTGCTGGCTGACGGAGACCATGTTCTGTGGATCCCGGGATACAGGATCAGTGCAAGGACTAAGGTGAGTGAAGATACTAAGAGTATTTTGGCTATAAATATTATTGACGGAGGACAGAACGGTGGCTGAATCGGTTCGCGTTTTACTGACTGAAGAGGAAGTAGACAAGAGAATAAAAGAATTGGGAGAAAAAATCAGCAAAGATTATCAGGGAGAGACTGTACATCTTGTATGCGTGTTAAAAGGTGGAGTATTCTTTATGTGTGAGCTTGCAAAGCGTATCACAATCCCTGTTACTATGGATTTTATGTCCGCATCAAGTTACGGAAGTTCCACAAAATCAAGCGGTGTGGTCAAGATAGTCAAGGATCTTGATGAGCCCTTAAAAGACAGACATGTGCTTATAGTTGAGGATATCGTGGATTCGGGAAGAACACTGTCATATCTTATCAAGATGCTCGGAGACAGAGAACCTGCAAGCATCAAGCTTTGTACATTACTTGATAAGCCCGAGCGCAGAGTTACGGATGTAAAAGTTGATTATACGGGATTTGAGATTCCCGATGAGTTTGTTGTGGGATACGGCCTTGATTATGATCAGAGATATCGTAATCTTCCGTATATAGGCGTAGTAGAATTTAATTAAAAAAGCTTCCGAAGGGGGAACAGAAGGTCTTGAACCGTAATAGAAGTTATAATTCAATTTTTGTAATCGTAGTAGTACTGCTTGTTATCATTGTGTTTATGGAGTATGGCAAGAATTTCATTTCAAGCCAGTCAGGTCCTTATTCGATGAATGAATTTGAGCAGGACGTAAAAGAAGGGGCGGTCCGGTTTGTAGTTATCATGCCGAACGCCGAGATGCCGACGGGCTCCGTAAGAGTCACCTTTAATGCAGACAAAGACGACATCATCTTCTATACAACGGATGTGACCAAAGTAGAAGACCTGGTTACAGCCAAATCCATACCGACCGAGGTAAAAGACATTCCGTCCGAGAATATTCTCATTAACGGAATTATCCCGGTAATTGTCGGACTGATAGTCATGGTATTTGTTTTCTCGCTGTTTAGTAATATGCAGGCGGGAAATTCGGGAAACACTCGAATGATGAATTTCGGAAAGAGCAGAGCTAAGCTTTCAACGGGAGACGACAACAAAGTTAAGCTTAATGATGTTGCCGGACTGAAGGAAGAAAAAGAGCAGCTCGCAGAGATAATCGAGTTCCTCAAAGATCCCGGAAAGTTCACAGCTGTAGGAGCAAGAATCCCCAAGGGCGTTCTTCTTGAAGGCGCACCCGGAACAGGTAAGACACTCCTTGCAAGAGCTGTTGCAGGAGAAGCGGGAGTACCGTTCTTTAGTATTTCCGGTTCGGATTTTGTAGAAATGTTCGTAGGTGTAGGTGCATCAAGAGTAAGAGACCTCTTCGCAGAGGCCAAAAAGAACGCACCTTGTATAATATTTATTGATGAGATCGATGCGGTCGCAAGACGACGCGGTACCGGAATGGGCGGCGGACATGACGAGAGAGAGCAGACTCTCAACCAGATGCTTGTCGAGATGGACGGCTTTGGCGTAAACGAGGGAATCATCGTAATGGCTGCCACAAACAGAGTAGACATCCTTGATCCCGCGATCTTAAGACCGGGAAGATTTGACAGAAAGATCACGGTTACAAGACCTGATATCGGAGAAAGAGAGGCAATTCTCAAAGTTCACGCGCACAATAAGCCTCTTGGAAGCGATGTTGATCTTAAGCAGCTTGCGCAGACAACTGCCGGATTTACGGGAGCAGATCTTGAGAACCTTTTGAACGAAGCAGCCATAAATGCAGCAATCGACAGCAGAAAGTTCATTACTCCCGATGATATAAGTAAAGCGTTTACTCAGGTTGGAATCGGAACAGAGAAACACAGCAAGATCATCTCCGATAAGGAAAAGAAGATAACTGCTTATCACGAGACGGGACATGCGATTTTGTTCCATGTTCTTCCCGATGTCGGACCTGTACATACAATCTCAATTATTCCTACGGGACTTGGAGCAGCGGGCTATACAATGCCTCTTCCCGAGAATGATGACATGTTCCTTACAAAGAGCAGAATGCTTCAGGATATCATGGTATCAATGGGTGGAAGGATTGCTGAGGAAGTTATATTCGGTGATATAACGACAGGAGCTTCAAGCGATATAAGAAAAGCTACTCAGGAAGCCAGAAGCATGGTTACCAAGTACGGAATGTCAGGAAATATCGGTGTTGTAAACTACGATGAGAACGGCGAAGACGTATTCATCGGTTATGATATATCTCACTCCAAGAAGCACAGTGAGCTTATGTCGGGTGAAATAGACAAAGAAGTAAAGGCAATAATAGATAAGTGCTACGCAAAGGCAAAAGAAATCATTCTCAATTATGAGGATATTCTGCACAAGAGTTCGGAATTACTCATAGAAAAGGAGAAAATCGGAAGAGAAGAATTTGAAGCATTATTTGAAGGTCATAATGTTGAAGTCGATTTCGAAGTGAATATTTGATTGTGAAAATTGCACAAAAACTAAAAGCTGTTTTTGACAAATTTGTGAAGTATTAGTCTTTACGCGGGTTTGGGTGGGTGCTAGTATAATATGCGTAACCCCCCAATACATTATATAGTTTTTTGCTATACCCCATAAGAAAGAAATACCTTCTCTGAAAAAGACAGCGCGGCTGTCTTTTTTGCATTGTGTAGAAAACAGTGGGGATAACTATGAACGAGAGAGCTTTTTTCCACGACATGACCTTAGATTATCTAAGGCCGGCGGAACCTGACAAGAACAGAAAGGTCAATATAAGATTCAGATGCAGGAGAGCAGAGGCATCTGAAATAATTCTCGTGTGGAAAGGTGAGCGACATCCAATGGCTCATGTTGAGACATCGGGAGAGTTTGACTACTATGACGCTGCGGTAAATGCCGGAGAAGAGCCTGCAAGTTATTATTTTGAAATAGAAGGTTTGGACGGAAGCTTCTTTTACTATGATAAGAGAGGCACTGTAACAAATATAATGGAAAGCATGAATTTCAAGATATATCCCGGTCTCTCAACACCCAAGTGGGCAAAGGGAGCGGTGATATATCAGATATTCGTGGAGAGATTCTGTAACGGAGACAAGGACAATGATGTGGTCTCCGGAGAATATTCTTACTACGGAAGACACGTAGTAAAGGTCGATAAGTGGGAGCAATATCCCGATCCGGAGTTTGACTTCGGAGAATTCTACGGAGGCGACCTGCAGGGAGTAATGGATAAGCTGGACTATCTCAAGGAGCTTGGGATAGATGCGATCTATTTTAACCCCTTGTTTGTATCGCCATCATGTCACAAGTATGATACCCAGGACTATGATCATATAGATCCTCATTTCGGCAAGATCGTTGAGGATGGCGGAAGCCCGCTCAAAAAAGGTGATCACGACAATTCGGGCGCAACCAAATATATAAAGAGAGTTACCAATTTAAAGAACCTCGAAGCAAGCGATGCGTTTTTTGCGGAGCTCGTAAGCGAAGCGCATAAGCGCGGAATAAAGGTTATATTGGACGGAGTTTTCAACCACTGTGGTTCGTTTAATAAGTGGATGGACAGGGAGAGGCTCTATGAAAAGAGCAAGGACTATGAGCCGGGAGCTTATGTTTCCGAACGCAGTCCTTATCATGATTTCTTTGCGTTTAACGGAGGAAATTGGCCTTATAATCCGCAGTATGACGGTTGGTGGGGATATGATACGCTCCCGAAGCTGAATTACGAGGGATCAAAAGAGCTTGAGGAATATATACTCAGGATCGGCAGAAAGTGGGTTTCGCCGCCGTACAACGCGGATGGCTGGAGACTTGACGTTGCGGCAGATCTGGGACATTCGCAGGAATACAATCACTATTTCTGGAAGAGATTCAGAGAAGAAGTAAAGGACGCAAATCCGGGAGCCATCATCCTTGCAGAGCAGTACGGTCCCGCAGCGAGCTGGCTCAGGGGCGATGAATGGGATACTGTCATGAACTATGATGCGTTCATGGAACCCGTCACTTGGTTCCTTACGGGAATGGATAAACACAGCGATGAATTTAAGCCGACGCGTATCGGAAATGCAAGAGAGTTTTTTGACACGATGCTTTATGTAGGCGGTGAGAATTTCACCATGCCTTCTTTATACACATCAATGAATGAGCTATCCAATCATGACCATTCAAGGTTCCTTACAAGAACGAGCCAGAAGGTCGGAAGGAGCAGTACGCTTATGGCTTCATCTGCAAATACCGGAATCAGCAAGCCTGTCATGAGAGAAGCCGTAATGATACAGATGACCTGGCCCGGTGCGCCTACCATCTACTACGGCGATGAGGTCGGACTGTGCGGATTTACGGATCCGGACAACAGAAGAACCTTCCCTTGGGGACATGAAGACTTTGATATGTTTGATTTTCATAGGAAAATGATAAAAATTCACAAGAGGTACAAGGAATTCACCGAAGGTTCGATCCGTGAGCTGTACGCAGATTACAATTTCATCGCATACGGACGCTTTAACAGGACTGCGGCATCTGTTGTAGCGATAAACAATAATGAATATGAAGTGACAAAAGAGATCGATGTAATGCCAATAGGTATACCGAAAGAGGCGCTTCTCAATCAGCTTATTCTAACGGACGGAACGGGATTTATCGACACTCCGGGAGGTCTGAGAGTCAAGAACGGAATCCTTACGGTGACGCTTTCGAGAAAATCGGGCGTGGTTCTGAGATACGACAGCAACGCTGTTTCGGGAACAGAAAAATTCTGGGCCGATAACTTTATCAGCTTTGAATGATTGTGAAACGATTAACTTAAGTATATAATAGTTTTAGTCGTTAATTATAGGCGTAGTGCAATTGATGAGCGCCTAAAAAATATAATGTAAGGGAGAAACGCAAATGTTAGTATCAGCAAAAGACATGCTTGTAAAAGCAAAAGAAGGTCATTATGCAGTAGGTCAGTTTAATATTAACAACCTCGAGTGGACTAAGTCGATTCTTTTAACAGCAGAAGAACTCAAGTCCCCTGTAATCCTTGGTGTATCTGAGGGCGCAGGAAAATATATGACCGGATTCAGCACAGTAGCTGCAATGGTTAGAGAGATGGATAAGAACCTCGGAATTACAGTTCCCGTAGCTCTTCATCTTGACCATGGTACTTATGACGGATGCTATAAGTGTATTCAGGCAGGATTTACTTCAATCATGTTTGACGGTTCACACTACAGCATCGAAGAGAACGTTGCAAAGACATCTGAGCTTGTAAACGTATCTCATCAGTTGGGACTTTCTATCGAGGCAGAAGTTGGTTCTATCGGTGGAGAAGAAGACGGTGTAGTTGGAATGGGTGAGTGTGCAGATCCCGATGAGTGCAAGAGAATTGCAGATCTCGGTGTAGATATGCTCGCAGCAGGTATCGGTAACATCCACGGTAAATATCCTGAGGGATGGCCGGGACTTAGATTCGACGTTCTTGATGCTATTCAGCAGAAGACAGGAATCATGCCTCTCGTTCTTCACGGCGGCACAGGAATTCCTGCTGACATGATCAAGAAGGCAATCACACTCGGTGTATCAAAGATCAACGTAAACACAGAGTGCCAGCTTTCATTCGCAGACGCTACACGTAAATATGTTGAGGCAGGTAAGGATCTTGAAGGTAAGGGATTTGATCCCCGTAAGCTTCTTGCTCCCGGCTGTGATGCTATCAAGGCTACAGTTAAGGAGAAGATGGAGCTCTTCGGATCAGTTGGAAAGGCTTGATCGACTTGTTCCAATTTATAAAAATCAGCGAGGCGAAGTCAAACCGGCTTCGTCTCGTTCATTTTGCGAGGTAAATTATGCATAACGAACTTACAAGAAAAGACATAGCAGACATGGAAGCGGAGATTGAGCACCGCAAAGTTGTAGTGAGAAAGGAACTCTTGGAGCATGTAAAGGAAGCGCGTGCACAGGGCGATCTTTCCGAAAATTTTGAATACTATGCTGCCAAGAAGGCTAAAAATCAGAATGAGAGCAGGATCAGGTTCCTTGAGAGAATGATCAAGACCGCAAAAGTCATTGACGATGACAGCAAGGAAGATCAGGTTGGAATGAATAAATCTGTTACAGTTCTTTTGGATGAAGATAAGACTGAAGAAACGTACAAAATAGTTACAACAATGCGCCAGAATTCTTTAAAGGGACTTATCAGTATCGAGTCTCCGCTTGGAAAACAATTACTTGGACATAAAGTAGGAGACCATGTTACTATTAAAGTAAGCGAAGAATATAGTTACGGTGTAACGATAACAAAAATAGAAAATACAGGATTAACTGACAACGATAAAATAAGGGATTTCTGAGTAGTATTTCCGAAATGGAGGTATTATGCACGTATTTCAGCCGGTAAACCCGGAAGATATTGAGAATGGAGCTTATAGTTTTGTTGGACAGAGAATAATAATTACCTGTAAAAACGGCGACAAAGTAAACGCAGTATCCGCAAAATGGGGCGGAGTCGGATATGTGTGGGATAAAAGGGTGACTATGATATTTGTTCGTTCGAACAGATATACAAGAGAGTGCCTAGATAATTCAGGTGAGTATTCGATAAGTTTTATGAATCAGGAGACTTATCGTGGGGCTCTCAAGTATCTTGATCTGGTATCGGGACGAGACGAAGATAAGATTGCCGGTTCCAGACTTACCGTCAATTATGATGACGGAATCCCTTTTATAGACGAAGCCGGAGAAGTAATAACGTGTAAAGTGATATATTCGCAGCCTTTTGACAAGAGCTGTTTTATTGATATGGGCATAATCGAAGACATATATAAAGATGAGAATTACCACATCATGTACATTGGTGAGGTGAAAAAAATTTTGCTGAGATAATAAGTCGGGCTATCTTACGAGGAATATATGTTTAACTTTAAAAGGTCTAAGTTCCTTTTTAGTATATTAACTTGCAGTGCGATAATAATGTCCTTTTTAAGCGGCTGTGCATCGGAAGATATGCAGCAAGTTATTTCTATGCCCAGTGAAGAAGAACCGCGCAAGGTTATACGAATTGCGGCGTGGTATGAAGATTCTTACATTACGAATATCAGTGCCTTTCTGGCAAATGAATTTCCTGAATATGATTTTGAATACGTATATATTCAGCGAGCCAATTATGAGTCTGTAATTGATTCGCAGATTTCAAATGTTGCGACGGCAGATATTATCTGTGTTACGGAGAATATGGCGGAAAGATACGCAAGAGGTAAATATCTGGTTCCGCTTAACAGCATGGTAGGAGCTTTTTCTACCGATGCACTTGATAGATTCAAGTTTCTGAACAAATACTATGCGGTGCCCAGTGTCAGTACATATGAGTGTTTCTACGTAAATTTGGACTATTTTGATGAGTTTGGATTTGAGCCACCTTCAATATATTCGGATTTTACCGATATGTGTATGACTGCGATGGAGCACGGAGTAAAGCCCTTATCCGCTGGACTTAAGGATAAAGAGGGGCTTGCAAACAGCGCGATGACGGTAATGCAGTCATCATACTTTCAGACGCCGAAGGGAAGGTCATTCGGAGCAAGACTTGAGTATGGAAGAGCCTCTTTTTACGAGGAACTGTATCCTTATATGCAGCTGTGGTACCAGTTTATTGAAAAAGGGATTTTTACGCCGGATATGTGTCTTATGGACAAGAAGGCGGCGATAGAAGAATTTGCTTCAGGGAAAACGGTTTTTTTATCCGGAGGACCTGAGGATTATAATCAGATCTTAAAAGCCAATCCCGAAATGAGGCTTACGGCCATTGCCTTTGGAGGCAAAGATGACGGAACCCAGCTCATCACCGGCGGATGCGAGTATGGTTTTGCCGTAGTAAACAATGATGTAAATGTAAAAGAAGCTCTCGAAGTCGTGAGGTCACTTTCGACGCTTATGGGACAGAGAGCCATTTGGAAGGATTCTCCCGGAAGTAAGACGTATCTTAATAATGTTTTCTTTGAACCTCCAAAAGAATTCGATAATTTACAAGATGTACTGGAAAACAATTTATATACTCTCTACAGGGGATGGGGATATTACAGCAGAGAGATTTCTCTTGCGCTTGAAAACGAGCTTCAACAGGTGCTTCTTGGAAGAGAAGCCTTGGATACTGCGCTTATAAAGTTGGATAGTAAAGCTAAGTCGATAGTAGAAGGCAATTGATGCCGCGAGGAAAAAGAATGGATAGCTTACTGGATCATTTTAAATTGAAAAGCATAAAGCATCAGCTCAGAGCCATTTTTGCAATGCTTGTGGTTCTTCCTATCATTATCATCGGTGTATATGCGTTTGTAGTATCAAAAAGCAACGTTACCGAGCTTACAAGAGCATCCATGATGGGAAGCGCTGAGGTCATATCATACGGTGTCGATATGAGTGTTAAAAGAGAAACCGATGTCATCAAATTCTTTTCACATGAAGAGAATTTCAGAAGAGCGCTTGAACACGCAGATTCTGATCCGTATACGCTTTCCGAGGAGATGACGAACACAATCGAGCCTTTGATATGGTACTACATTGGCAATGACAGCAACATCGAAGAAATCCATATATATTCCGACAGACTGTCAAAGGAGCGAATAGGAGATTTCTTAAGCGCACCGCAGGATGACGAGATAAAAGAGTGGTATGAGAAGTGCAAGACTGAAAATGACAGTATCTGGGTTATAAATGCGGAAGGTGAAGTTTATATCATCAAGTCTTTGCTGGATGCGGCGACCACGTCAAAGATGATCGGTATGGCTACCTTGAAGATCAATAAAGATGAGTTCTTTTCTGCCACCACAAGTTCGGGATATCTGGACAACGGACTTGCAATAGTTGATTCGTCCAATATGATAGTTGCCAAAAAAGACCTAAACAGCGATATCCTTGATGAGAAGGTCAAAGAGGATATTCTCGAAGGCAAGTATACCGATCTGAATGGATTTAAATCGACGGATGACTATCTCATCATTAAGTCCAATGATATGAACAACGGCTGGCAGCTCTACTATTACGTAGACAGTAGAGAGATGCTTGCGGATGAGATCACGATCCTCTTGGGAGATCTGATAATTGCGATAACAATACTGGCGCTTGGCTTCCTTATCGCGTCGCAGATGGCGAACCGTTTCTGTACCCGGATCGAGAGGCTTAATATCATTGCTGAAGATATCAAGAGAGGTGACTTTGAAGTAGCGATAGTCGATGACGGCAAAGATGAGATCGGACGCCTCTATAATTCTATGGTCGACATGGCATCTCAGCTAAAGACCATGGTTGATGAGATAAAAAGAAGAAATGAGCGTGAGCTTATTCTCAAAGAGAACGACATCCATTACAGAGACTGGTTGTTTGATTTCGTGGTGGAAAAAAACAACGATATCCTCGCGATCGTAAATGCAAAGAGCTTTGCGGTTGAGTTCCTCACGGCAAATACGACGGAAATCCTTGGTATTCCCGCTAAAGAGATGATCAAGGACATAAGAAATATAGACATTGCGCAGAAAGCCGGCGAAGAGAGACTCAGCACAGTATTTGAGAGGTGTGCACAGACAGGAAAGATAGAAGTTGTAGAGGAGATAAAGCTCCAAAATCTGTCAACGGGAACCGATCTGTACTACAGAGGAGCCGTTGTATGCACGATTGATGACAGCGGAAGAAGGCTTGCGATAGCTCTTTATGACAGGACACAGGAAATAAAGAGAAATCACCAGCTTCAGGAAGCGTTTAATGCGGCGGAGGCGGCAAATAAGGCAAAGACGAACTTCCTTGCAAATATGTCGCATGATTTCAGAACACCTATGAACGCCATAACCGGATTTAACCTCCTTATTGAGAAGCATTCGGAAGAACCTGATAAGGTAAGAGAATACACGCGTAAGATAAGCCTTGCATCAAGAAGTCTGCTTTCACTTCTTAACGAAGTTCTTGATATGAGTAAGATCGAGAGCGGAAGAACGACACTTGCCATAAAAGAGATGGCAATAGGAATACTTCTTGAAGAGATCAATTCCGTTATCGCATATCAGGCAAAGGCGAAGAATCAGGAATATATAGTAAGAGCAGAGAGGCTTGAGCACGATGTATTCATGGGCGATAAGCAGAGGATAAGTGAGATTCTTTTGAATATCCTTAGTAATGCGATCAAGTATACGAAAGAGGGCGGCAGGATTGAGTTTACGATAACAGAGTCGAAGTCAGCCTCGGAGGGATTCAGTGATCTTACTTTTGCCGTTAAAGATAACGGTATAGGAATGAAGCCCGAGTACAAGGAAAAGATATTTGAAGCTTTCTCAAGAGAGGAGCGGCTTGCCAATAAGGAAATACAGGGAACAGGACTTGGAATGGCAATTACCAAGAGCCTTGTTGAGCTTATGGGCGGAATAATCAGAGTTGACACAGAGGAAGGAAAGGGCAGTACATTTACTGTTATATTAAGACTTCAGGCTGTGGACGCCGCAGATGTTGATTTCTGGAAGAAACACGGAATACGAAGGATTCTTTTCATAAACAGCGATCACAAGGAATGCGAGCAGCTTAGCGAAAAGCTTAATATCGACGGCGTTGATGTAATGGAGTCGCCTACGGGATTCGGAGGCATGCACCTTATCGATGTATGCCGTGCGGAAGATAAGCCTGTAGATCTGATACTTATTGATCAGAAGGTACAGACTATGACGGCACCTGAGATTGTAAGAAATATCAGGGCAAAAGACAAATCGTTGACGACACTTATCATCGTTATGGCGGATGAATTTGAAGTTATGGAAGAGCCTGTAAAAGAAGCGGGGGCGAACGATCTTTTGCAGAAGCCGCTGTTCATTTCCAGTTTAAAGCAGTCGGTTGAAGATATAGCAAAGAGAGTAACAGAGAGTAGCCACGAAGCTGAGGAGAATCCTCTTAAGGGAATGAAGTTCCTTGCTGCGGAAGACAATGACATAAATGCTGATATTCTCATAGAACTTATGGAGATGGAAGGGGCGACGGTCACAAGGTGCGTAAACGGTCAGGATGTGGTCGAGAAGTTTAAGGAGTCTGAAGAAGGCGACTTTGACATGATCCTGATGGATATCCAGATGCCTGTAATGAACGGATATGAAGCAGCGATACTTATAAGAAGTCTTAAGACTAAGTGGGCTCAGGAGATACCTATCCTTGCTATGACTGCAAACGCATACGCAGACGATATACAAAAAACTTATGATGCGGGAATGAATGCTCATATATCAAAGCCTATTGATATAAGAGTAGTTGAAAAAACAATAATGGAGTTTAAAAAGACCTGAAAATATGAGAAAATAGGGAATGCAGGGGCATTCCCTATAACTATGAGAAGGAGAGACAAATATGAACGGTGAAAAGAGAGTTACCGATGATATCTTCTGGATCGGCGGAAGCGACAGAAGACTTGCGCTATTTGAGAATATTTTCCCGATTCCGGAAGGAGTTTCATACAACAGCTATTTTATCGATGATGAGAAGAAAGCAGTATTCGACACTGCGGATATAACAATATCAGATCAGTATCTTGAGAATCTAAAGACTGTTCTGGCAGGAAAGAAGCTTGATTATCTTGTTGTGCTTCACATGGAGCCCGATCACTGCGCACTTATAGGTACAGTGGTTAAGATGTTCCCCGAAGTTACAGTAGTAGGAGCGAATAAGACTTTCGCATTCATGGAACAGTTTTTCCCCGAAGCAGCTAATTTCAATAAACTTGAGATAAAGGAAGGCGATGAGCTTTCAACAGGTAAGCACACATTTAAGTTTGTAGCGGCGCCCATGGTGCACTGGCCTGAGGTAATGATGGCTTATGATGTTACTTCAAAGGCTCTTTTTGCCGCAGATGCATTCGGAACATTCGGTGCGCTCGACGGTGGACTTTTTGCGGATGAGTACGATTTTGAGAGAGATTTTCTTGATTCAGCAAGAAGATATTATGCAAATATCGTTGGAAAATACGGAATGCCGGTTCAGACTGTTTTAAAGAAGGCGGCAGGACTTGAGATCAATATGATCCTTCCTCTTCACGGACCGATCTGGAGAGAGAACATAGCATGGATCCTTGATAAATACCAGAAGTGGAGTACATATACCGCTGAGACAGATGATATCGCGGTTGTTTACGGAAGTCTTTACGGACATACCGCAAGCGCTGCAGAATCGGTTGCCGCTTCTTTGAGAGCAAAGACAGGAAAAAATGTGAAGGTATATGATGTATCCGGAACAGACGTATCCTACCTTATCGGTGAAGTGTGGAGATGTGCCAAGATTGTACTTATCTGCCCTACATACAATGGCGGACTCTATCCTCCGATGGAAGCGTTTATTAACGATATGATCGCTTTGGGAGTGCAGAACAGGATATTTGCTCTGGGAGAGAACGGAACATGGGCACCTGTTACAGTTAAGCTTATGACAGATAAACTTCAGACACTTAAAAATGTTCAGATACTTGAACAGAAGCTTACAATCAAGAGTGCTTTGTCAGCGGGCGATGCTGAGGCTGTTGAGCAATTTGCCGACGCTGTTGCAAATTCACGGTTTTAAGTATAAACTCAAAAAGTAAATTAAATATAGAAACGTAATGTGTGGAGGAAAGTTGTGATAAGAAGTAATACTTTTAAGAAGATTATTGGCATCGTAATGACAACCGCTACCGTATTTTGCGCAGTTTCATCGTATGATGCGATCAATGATGGAAAGGGCAGTGTTGCAGAAGCTGTCGACAGAGTTGTAAATATCAACTCATGTACTATTTCCGGAGATAACGTAGTAGTAAACGTTTCTGCAAGTAGTTTACCCGGTTCAGATGATGGAAAATATTATCTTTACGCAGATGAAGTATACCAGGATGGCGTAACAGGTAAAGTTGTTGCGACAACGGAAAGAGCAAAAGACGCAACTTTCACATTTAAACTCGGACTTGGAACAGAAGATTCAAATCTTTCAAAGAAGTTCCTTGTAGCAGTTAAGAGCGGCGGATCAATGTATCAGGTAAGTAACGAGCATTACATTATAAATCCTGAGGCAGTGGCCAGCCATACAGTAGGAAGAAACGATCACGGTATGAAGGGAATCCTTCCGAATAATGCAGATGCTGCAACATTCAAGGATCTCGGAGTTGCTCAGATGGTTTATAACCTTTACATGGGCGATATCGTAGGACCTTCAACAAATGCAGCTTATCCTACAACAGAGTTTAACTATGACGGTAAGACATATCAGTTCAATACTGCGGCACTTCAGCAGTATGACGGTTTTGTAAGATGGTGTTCGCTCAATAATTTCCAGCTTACACTTACTATTTTGAACAACAAGACAGCAGCGGGAGCAGATCTTATACATCCTCTTTCAAGAGATGCACATGTTTGCCCCGGATATGCGATGAATACCAAAGAGAATGGCGGAACACAGCATCTCAAGGCTATCGCAGCATTCCTTGCACAGAGATACTCAGGCGGACAGTTCGGAACTGTTGATAACTGGGTAATCGGAAACGAAGTAAATGCCAGAACAGAGTGGTATTACATGGATTCAACCAACCTTGAACTCAATGTAAGCGAGTATGTTAAGGCATTTAGAATATTCTATAACGGAATCAAGAGCGTAAATGCAAACGCAAGAGTTTATAACTCTATCGATCAGGAGTGGAACAGAAAGTCAAATCCCGGATGCTTCCTTGCAAAGGAGTATCTCGACAGATTTAACTACTATATGAGAAGAGAAGGAAATGTTGACTGGTCACTTTCAGTACATCCTTACAATGCTCCTTTGTTCGATCCTTACGCTTGGAAACAGCAGGCGCAGTATGTTAATACATCGCTTGCCACACCTTACATAACGATTGAGAACATATATCTTCTTACAGATTATATGTGTAGTGCAGAGTTCCTTAATCCCGCAGGAAAGGTAAGACAGATCTCACTTTCAGAGATTGGTTATACTTCCAGTTTTGGAGAGGACGCTCAGCTTGCATCGATCGTGTATGCGTATACAATGGCTAAGAGCAATCCTTACATTACAAGCTTCATTCTCTTTAGAGAGACTGATGATGCACATGAGATGGAGAGCCATATAGCTCAGGGACTTAAGAATCTTGACGGAAGCAAGAAACAGTCCTATGATGCATACAAATACATGGACACAAAAGAAGCCGGAACTTATAAGGCAAAAGCATCCCAGATAATCGGAGAGGATGTAGATGCAATGGTAGCAAACAGAACTTTCAGGAGCAGAAACGGTTGGTTTTTGAACGACTGATGATAAGACGGCACATCCTAAGGATGTGCCGTTTCCTATAATAAGGTAAGTTTATGCGGCTCTTTGATTTAAGTTAGATAACAGGAGTTAAAGAATGGATAAGTCAAGAGACAAGCAACTTGAGACATTAAATAAGATTACTAGCATGCAGAAAGACCTTCTCGGAGGTCTGTACGGAGATTTCTTTTCTTCACAGCCGTCTAAGCCTTCGGTGGAAAAAACTTCTTCGGAGAGTAAGAAAGTAATCGGGAACGAGGAAGAAAAATCCGCGGAAGGAAAGGAAGATGCAGTCAAGAACGCACAGAATGCGCTTGATGAAGCTAAAGCTCTTTTTGCCGCAGACAGTAATCTTAATTCTTCTGAAGAAAACAAAGAGGAAGAGCCTGAAGAAGATCCTATGGAGGCGCTTGATAAGCTCATAGGTCTCGATACCATAAAGGATGATGTCAAAGAACTGACTGCCTTTGTAAAAGTTCAGAAAGCAAGAGAAGAGCAGGGGCTTAAATCTGTACCTGTTTCCCTTCACCTGGTATTTACGGGCAATCCCGGAACAGGTAAGACTTCGGTTGCGAGAATAATTGCCAAGATATACAAGCAGATCGGAGTTCTTTCAAAGGGACAGCTCGTTGAGGTGGACAGATCAGGACTTGTTGCGGGATATGTGGGACAGACCGCGATCAAGACAACAGAGCAGATCAAGAAGGCTATGGGCGGAGTGCTCTTTATTGATGAAGCATATGCTCTTTCACAGAAGGATGATGCCTTCGGTCAGGAAGCCATAGACACTATACTCAAGGCTATGGAAGATAACAGAAAAGATTTTGTCGTTATTGTTGCGGGTTACACGGAGCCTATGAAGAAGTTCATAGAAAGCAATCCCGGTCTTAAGTCGAGATTCAATAAGTACATTGAATTCCCTGACTATTCTATCGATGAGCTTGAGAAGATATTCTATATGAATTGTGATAAGTATGATTACAAGGTGGACGAAGACGTAAAACATCAGGTGAGAGCGCTTATTACAGCAAAGAAGCTCAAGAACAACGACAATTTCGCCAATGCAAGAGAAGTCAGAAATCTTTTTGAAGAGATCATAACCAATCAGGCGGGAAGGGTTTCGAAACTTGAGAATCCTTCAAATGAAGATATGATGAAAATCACGCTCGAGGACCTTGCTGTAGATCAAATAGATATTGTAAAAAAAGAGCATGAATGATATAATCAACGTTGCTGTTACTCTATACAGGTAACAGCTGCATATCGGGGCGTGGCTCAGTTTGGTAGAGCGCTGCGTTCGGGACGCAGAGGTCGCAGGTTCGAATCCTGTCGCCCCGATTCAGTATTTTCAAGGGTTTGCAGATTTGCAAACCCTTATTTTTTTATCTCAGTTCTACCATTTCTGAATGCTTTTAACATCCATACCGCGATGGACAAGAATTGATACGCATCTATTGTATCAAAAATCTGAAATCAGTATGACACTTTAGCTGAATCGAATAAATTACCCTAAAATATATTCATACAGTGTGTTAATGGTTTAAGGATTTTTTAATAGTTGGTAGTTATGATTAAAAATGAAACTTTCTACCATGTTGAATAAATTTTGACTGTCGAAAACTAAATAATGAGCAGATTACAAAATTCTAACGGAAAAGGGAGAATAATATAAAATGAGAAAAGTGTTAAGAGTACTTAGAAATATTATATTAGGATTACTTGTAATGATCCTTATTATATTGGCGGGTGTGTTTGTATATCACAGGATTAAAATAAGCCAAGAGAAAGTATATTTGAAGAATGTTCCCGGACAGATGGTGGAAGTTGACGGTCACAAGATGCACGTATATTTAGAAGGTCAGGGTGAGCATACTCTGGTATTTATGTCGGGGTGGGCAGATATTAGCCCTTACACGAACTTTCTACCTATGGCAAAGGATTTATCAGATGAGAATAAGATCGTTATCATAGAGAAATTCGGATATGGTTTTAGTGATGTAGTACCCGGCAAGAGAGATTTTGACACTATTATCGAAAATGACAGAGAAGCCCTTCGGAAGCTTGGGATAGAGGGACCTTTTGTACTTTGTCCTCATTCATATTCAGGGTTTGAAGCAACTCTTTGGGCGCAGAAGTATCCGGAAGAAGTAGAAGGTATTGTTGGAATGGATATGTCTGTTACCAGTTGGAGAGAAAGCTACGTTGAAGATGCAAATTGCATATTTTATCCAATCTATAGAGTGTGCAGAGGGCTAGGAATTACAAGACTTGAAGGAGCGGACCTTGAAACCGAAGAGGACAAAATGCTTTATGCCCTCATAGAAAAGAAAGAGATGAATAAAAACGTTCTCAGTGAGAATAAGAGTGCGGGAAAGGTCTGCGACGAGATTGACAGCATGCCTCTTCCAACTGCACCTACGATTCAAATCATATCCAAAGAGCTTGCGGAAATGGATCCTGAAGGCTGGATAGGCGGACATCAGGCACTGGTTGATGCATCTGTAGACGGCAAGCTTATAAAACTTGACTGTGGACATTATGTATACATGGACGAGCTGAACAGGGTAGTAAAGGAAATTAGAGAGTTTCTCAAGGCATTATAATATGAGAATCAAAAGATATTGTAGGATATGGGGCTGATATTAGTGAGTATTGTGCATAATAGGAAGGAGAGTATTTTGTATGAAAAGAAGGACTGTTTGCTGTATGGCTATGGCGCTTATGCTGACAGGATGTGCTAAGGGCAATAGTGTTATGGCTGAGGCTGAAGAAAGTGTTGATAATGTGAGCACAGAAGTAAGTGTGGAAATGATAGAGAGCGACAGCGTACAGGATGAAGATCCCGATGGTGTATATTCCAGAATCTGCAGAAGGAAGAATTATGAGGGTAATGACTTGTTAGAACGAGAGTTTATCTATTGTTTCCGTGGAGATGGAACGGGGCTTGTGAGAAATGATATTTGTTTTCCAATTAGATGGGCAGATGGAAAACTATATGTGGAACCGTGCGGAGAGATTCAGATACATGAGTATATACTTGATGGCGATGTTCTAAAGGTTAAAGAAGGCGATAGTTGGGAAGAATATACAAAAAAACCAGGAGGAGCTCTCGATCTTGTGCTCAATGGCGATCTGTCTGAGTTTGCAGGCACATATAAGGCTACGGATGAGTCAAATTCCGTATATGGAGGGGGAAAGGCTCTTAGTGATATAAAGATTGATATAGGCGGAATGATTATCGGAGATGGTTTTCCGCAAGTATGGCCAAGTAAAATCACTGAAACAGCAAATGGTTCATATCTATGTGAATATGATGATTATGATTTAGAGTATGCAATCTATCCCGAAGGAAAGATAGACGAAAAAGATACAAGCAATACGGATCTGTTAAAAAATGTATATATTAGAGTGGTTAAGAAAGACAGCGAAGATATGGAAGCTGTGTATTACAGGACTGCGTTGCAATAAGAATCTACTTTACACAGTTAGATACTGATCTTAACATTTGAAACTTCTACTCTGAGGATAGATAAACAGACATAAAATATGACAGGAAATAGCATGAAAAAGAAAAACATAACAGCCATTTGTATTACTTTGCTGATTTTATTGATAATCGCAGGATGCAGTCAGGGTAAGAGTTTAGATGCTAAGTCTGGCATTACCGATAAGTCCGGTGCTGAAGAAAAATCAGATATGGTAGAATTTTATTCCCTTGACGCCGGTGACACAGTTTATTCAATAAATGAGAAAGGTGAAAAAGTTGGAGAGTTCCATGATGACAAAATAAAAGAGATTCTCGGATTGGATGATAAAGACGACGATGTAAGAGTGCTTACCTACTCCGATAAGATTGCTATATGTCGATATTGGAATTCAAAATTAGATGAATGTAGTTTATATGCCGTGAATGAAAGGTCGGGTAGAAGCACAGAGTTAAAAAAGATTCCCGGTCAGGTCTGCGATTTCGATGTGGATTATTACAAGGGAGACTTTTATTTTACTTATGATGATAAGGAGCTGATTTGTTCTATAAAAGACAATCTTGAATATGATGTAAAAAAGGCAGATTTAGGAGACCTTTTTGATAAAATCAGTGACAAAACAATAGGGAAGTTTTATAAAGAAAACATTTCGATCACGCAAATTTTGGATGACGTGGGATATGTTATTGCGTACGATTCCGATTCATCAAAGAACGGCTATGTGATGGTAAAAAAAGATGGAACGGTCACAGCGCTTCCACAACTTGATGGTGAGCAGCATGGTCTGATGTGTTATGACAAAAACGGAATAATTTATAAGGAGTGCTATGATTACTATGATCTTAGCACTTCAAAAGTATATTGTATAAAGCTTGGTACCATGGAGGAAAATGAGATTTCCGGGGCGACATTAGAAAATAGTACTTTTTATACCTTGGAAAACGGCAAATTGTATTGGAGTAGCATATCAGAGCAAGAAAAAAGCACAGATATATGGTTTACGAAAACTTACTATGCTTATGATGTAGAGAGTAATACTGTATCTGTTCTTACCCAAACAAATGTAAAAACAGATATGCCTCCTGAATTAGCATGTGATATTAGTGTGGGGGATTTACGTGTCTGTGGAGACCATATCTTCATTAAGGATGCCGCAGAAGAACAAGAAAAATGGTTCCGAATTGATAAAGAGGGTGAAAATACCGTATTGACTGATATAGGCCTTAATATAAAGACGGTAACGCATTTTGATCTTGCTGCATATACTTGGGATAAGCCAATCCTGGTATTGCATCATGATATCTATTGCCCGATAGATATCGAGGAGCGGGGATGTTACCCTGAAATCATCTTATGCGATGAAGAAAAAAATAAACACCCTAAATTTGCGAAATACATAGAGGCTTTCAATACAAAATATAAGGATGAGACATATGAATATCTCGGGAATCATGGCAAAAAAGATGAAGGTGACAGGCGCTGTTTGGGTGGGTACAAAGATGAAGATGGAAGACGCTGTTTGGGACTGCACGATAGTTCATATTTATCTGCTAGTTTTTCAAGAGTTGATGAGCATTTTGTTACGATTGTACTGGATGAGTATTCGGATGGTGGAGCACATCCAAACTTTGGTTCGAGAATATTTAACGTTAATCTTGAGACGGGCAAGGAAATTGAGCTATCACAGATTGTGAATGATTATTCACGGCTTGTAGAGGCCTTTAAGAAAGAGTGCAACGAAGACGAACGTGTATTGGAATATTTGACTGAATTATACAATTCTAGTGTACTGACACGTTGACAATTAATCAAAGTCGCTCCCTGCCTTAAAGGACAGGGTACAGCGATTTGAGTTTGATTCTTGCATCAGATGTTTTGAATTGCCAATCTACAGTTGCTTTATTTGAATTACGCTCATCTTC
>JAGAAO010000010.1 GCA_017615275.1 Butyrivibrio sp. | reverse complement strand
CTTGGAGCCGCAGGATGTGTTCCTTTAGGAAGCATGTGATGTCTACTTGGAACCAAGCAATAATCGATGTCCGGAAATAGCTCATCAAGCTTTCTTTCCGTAATAAACTCTGATGGCTTATCTGCATGATCGTTGTCTATGTCCATGACGATCACATTTGATGAGATAAAGTTTTCGTTGCTCCTTTGGTTTCCTTTATAGGAAGCGCAGACATGATCTCTCTTTACTGCCTCCTGTAATACTTCTTTACTTGTAACTTCTACTTTGTTTGGATAATTCTTGTTTGATGGCACACCTGTGCAATTTGCCGTATAGATTGTAAATTTCATTAGTTATTCTCCTTTGTCTTTTCTTTGTAGTTTTCTTTCATGTCACCTGCATCAGGTGCTCTTTGCCCTTTTCTTAAGCGACGCTTCTTTTCCCATCTGGTTACATTGCTTATTGCCTCTAAAGCTGTCGGGTCACTGTAACCTTCGTGGTTGAATCCATAAAACCTCATTGCCTTTCTCCTTTCGTAAAAGATAGAGGACTTATCCCCTTCAACCTCCTAAGGGAGATGGCAAAACAAAAATCCGACGTTTTTAGAAAAAAGTCTCAAAAAAAAAATTTTTTTAAATATTTTTCCAAAATCCCGGATTTTTACTTTTGGGGTTCCCTTAGGAAGTTAGAAAGGCAAAAAGCCAATCGGAAAGCGAGGTTAAAAAGATGGGCAACAAAAAGAAATCTGCCTGCCCAGAGCACGGCGCTGATGAAGAGCTCATAGATACTCTTATCGCGATCAGCGTCGTAGCAAAGAAACTGGCAAACAAAGTAAGACAATCTAATGAAAGAAGGGAAAAAGAAAATGGATAAAGACACAGAATTATTAAAAGCAATGGACGCAGCGCTCTATGAAATGATCGCAGCTGCTAAGAACCTTGCAAACGCAGCAAATGAACTAAAAAAGAGCATTGCTGATGATGAAAAGAAAGCTGTAAAAAAGGCTCCGTCTAAGAAAACAAAGGAAGCCGCTCCATCAATAACTGAAGAAGCAAAATCAGAACCAGCTGCAAAAACGTATACCTTCCAGGAAGTACGAGGAATCATGGCAAGTCTTGCAGGCAATGGAAAGAAAGCTGAAGCAAAAGCAATCCTTGATAAGTTTGGTGTAAATAGACTGAGCGAAGTTAAGGAAGAAGACTTTCCATCATTAGTAGCTGAAGCGGAGGAAATGCTTAATGCCTAATCACGCATTTTTATCAGCATCCGCTTCACACAGATGGCTTAACTGCCCTCCTTCAGCAAAGCTCTGCGCAGGAATAAGTGATGAACCATCAGCCTTTGCTCAGGAAGGCACAGATTGCCATGAGCTGTGCGCATTCCTTGTAGAAAAAGCTCTAGGTAAAAAGGTATCTGATCCACGTGAAAACCTTACCTACTACAATACAGAGATGCAGTTCTTTGCAGAGAGCTATAGAGACTACGTTCTTGAACAATATGAAAAGGCAAAAGAATACTGCCCTGATCCGCTCATATTTATTGAACAGCGCCTTGACTTCTCCCGCTATGTAAAGGACGGCTTTGGAACAGGTGACTGCGTGATCATTGCAGATGAAGTGCTCCATATAATCGACTATAAACATGGTCTTGGAGTCCTTGTTGAAAGCAAAGGAAATACTCAGATGATGTGCTATGCCTTAGGAGCTTTGGAAGCATTTGATGACTTATATGATATAGACCGAATCGAAATGACAATCTTCCAGCCAAGAAGGGCAAATATCTCTACATGGAGCATTACCAAGCAGGAACTTATTAAATGGGCCGAGGAAGTATTAAAGCCTACTGCAGAGCTTGCCTATGAAGGTAAAGGCGAGTTCAATGCAGGCGAACACTGTAAGTTTTGTAAAGTAAGAGCAACCTGCAGGAAAAGAGCTGAAAAGAACTTAGAGCTTGCACAATACGACTTTAAGATGCCTTCATCACTTGGAAATACAGAGATAGCTGCTATCCTGCCCCGTATCGATCAGCTCATATCTTGGGGCGGCGACGTAAAAGAATATGCTCTATCAAAAGCCAAAACAGGTACACACTTTGACGGCTTTAAGCTCGTTGAAGGAAGAAGCACTCGTAAATACACAGATGAAGATGCTGTTGCTAAAAGAGTTAAAGAAGCTGGATACGATCCATATGACAAGAAGCTCTATAGCATTACCGCTATGAGTACCCTTCTTGGAAAACAAAACTTTGAAGAACTACTTGGTGACCTTATATACAAGGCGCCTGGGAAACCAACGCTTGTACCTGAGTCTGATAAAAGACAAGCTATGAGCACAGCTGCAGATGATTTTAAAAACGAATAACGGAGGAAATGAACATGTCAAACAAAGTATTAAACCCAACAAAAGTAATCACAGGAGTAAACACAAGATGGTCTTATGCAAACGTATGGGAACCTGTTTCAATCAACGGAGGCACTCCAAAATACAGCGTATCACTCATCATTCCAAAGTCAGATACTGTAACAGTGAACAAGATCAAAGCTGCGATTCAGGCAGCATATGAAGAAGGTGAAGGAAGACTTAAAGGAAACGGAAAATCTGTTCCTCCTCTTTCAGCAATAAAGACGCCTCTTCGTGATGGTGATATCGAGCGTCCAGATGATGATGCATACGCAAACAGCTACTTCATCAACGCAAACTCCACCTCAGCTCCTGAAATAGTTGATGCAAGTACAGCTCCAATCCTTAATCGCAATGAAGTATATAGCGGCGTTTATGGAAGAGCATCTATAAGCCTCTATGCTTTTAACTCAAACGGTAATCGCGGTATTGCCTGCGGACTTAATAACCTTCAAAAGCTCCGTGACGGTGAGCCACTTGGCGGTAAAGCAAGCGCTGCATCAGATTTTGCTACAGAGGATGATGACGATTTTCTTTCTTAATTTTCACTCCTATCCTAAGGGTGGCCGGGGCAACCTGGCTGCCTTTTATAAACAAATAGTTTATTCAATCCAAATTAAAACTCAATATAAACAAGGTGTTTATCATGACAAAACCAGAGCATATAACTTCAATATCAATCGACATTGAAACATTTTCAGATATAGACATAAAAAAAGCCGGAGTATACAAATACGCGGACTCTCCAAACTTTGAAATTCTTCTATTCTCCTACTCTATAGATGGCTCAGATGTAGAGAGCATTGACCTTGCGCAAGGAGAAACTCTTCCGTCATGGCTAATAGGAGCCATCGTATCTACAGATGTTATAAAGTGGGCATTTAACGCTACTTTTGAGCGTATCTGCCTTAGCAAATATATAAGAGAAAACTATCCTGAATACTTTACTGGCTACGGTGCACCTGATGACACTACAGGTACATTTCTTAATCCCATCTCTTGGAGATGCAGTATGGTATGGTCCGCTTATCTTGGTCTTCCTCTCTCCCTTGAAGGAGTAGGTGCTGTTCTTGGACTTGAGCAGCAGAAAATGAAGGAAGGTAAAGCTTTAATCAAATACTTCTGCACGCCCTGCGCTCCTACTAAAACAAATGGCGGACGTTCAAGAAATATGTATTTCCACGATAAAGAAAGATGGGATACTTTTAAGAAATACAATATCAGAGACGTTGAAGTTGAACAGGCAATACAGAAAAAGCTCTCACGCTTTCCTGTTCCGGATTCAATCTGGAATGAATATCATAAAGATCAAGAAATAAACGACAGAGGCATCCTACTTGATATGTCTCTAGTAAAGAACGCAATAGATTTTGACGCATTAAGTAAGGACGCTCTTATATCTGCACTTAAAGAAAAGACAAAACTCGATAACCCAAACTCTGTATTACAGATGAGGGACTGGCTAGAAGCAAATGGAATAGAAACTGATACCTTAGATAAAAAAGCTATCTCTGACCTTATAAAGACTGTTCCTTCAGACGTTGCAGATGTACTTAAGCTCCGTCAGCAACTTGCTAAAAGCTCTGTCAAAAAATATCAGGCTATGGAGAATGCTGCATGTGAAGATATGCGCGCAAGAGGGATGTTCCAGTTCTACGGAGCAAACAGAACCGGCAGATGGGCAGGACGGCTTATTCAACTGCAGAACCTTCCACAGAACCATATGAATGACTTAAAGCAGGCCCGTGAGCTTGTTAGGCTCGGTGATTACGAAGCTCTAACAATGTTATATGATGATATCCCTGATACTCTCTCCCAGCTCATAAGAACAGCATTTATTGCTCGTCCCGGGTATATGTTCTATGTTGCAGACTTTGCTGCTATTGAAGCAAGGGTTATTGCTACTATTGCAAAAGAGACATGGCGCCAGAAAGCCTTTAGAGACGGGCTTGATATCTACTGTGCCAGTGCTTCAAAGATGTTTAACTGTCCAGTTGAAAAACATGGTGTTAACGGCCATCTTCGTCAAAAAGGAAAGATCGCTGAACTCGCCTTAGGATATGGTGGATCAGTCGGAGCCTTAAAAGCAATGGGCGCTATAGATATGGGCCTTTCTGAAGAAGAACTTCAGCCCCTTGTTGATGCTTGGAGAGAGGCCAATCCAAATATTGTTGCTTTATGGTGGGACGTCGATAGTGCTGTAAAGAATGCTGTTAAAATGCACAGCAGCACAGAAACTCATGGAATTATTTTTACTTGGCGAAGCGGCATGCTCTTCATCACTCTCCCATCCGGACGTAAGCTCACTTATATAAAGCCCAGGATCGGTGAGAACAAGTTTGGCGGTGAAAGCGTCACCTATGAAGGCATCGGAGCTACTAAGAAATGGGAAAGGCTTGAAAGCTACGGTCCAAAGTTCGTCGAGAACATCGTACAAGCTGTTTCACGGGACCTTCTCATGAATGCCATGATGAATCTTCCCGGAGCATTTATCTGCGGACATATCCATGACGAGCTTCTTATCGAGTGTACAGAAGATACTCCTCTTACCGAGATATGCGCTGCTATGGCAAAAAATCCATCCTGGTTTCCAGATATCTTGCTAAGAGCAGACGGTTATATAACACCTTTTTACAAAAAGGATTAAAAAATAGCAATCTTCTATGAACGGTCTCAACATACCCAAACAGAAGATTGCTTTTTCTAAAAACAGAATTGTAAAAGATTATACTGAAAACTTAACTCCGCTAGATTTAACCCAACTACCAATTTCATCCACCCATTTCAATAATCTTTCTGATGGAGTTTTTCCCAATCTCAACTTAAGTGTCACTTTTCCAGAAATAACATCCGGAAAATCCTTTTTAAACTCCTCACTATTTGCATATTTTAAATAGTTTTCAATCTTATCCAGCAACTGAGTTTGTATATCTTCAGAATTTTCCACCTCATCAGGCACTATAATAACTAAATCAATTCCACCATCAACTCTTTTTCCAATAATATCAATTGAATTTGTGTCCACTTTTAGCTCCTATATTTCATCGGCAAAAAGTTGTCCAATTCTGCTTCAAGAACCCTCTTCTTAATCTCACATTCCTTAATAAGTCCGGAAATGTTTTTTATCGCATCTTGAATACTTGATAAAAATCTCAACGTATCACCAAGACTTTTATCCAATTCATCTATTACTCTTTTCCGATATACCTCAGCCTGTCTGTATTCCTCTTCTCCACACATCCTAAACGGCGTAAGATCACAAGCTTTTTCAGGCTCATATACATCTCTAACAATCTTGTCATAATTCATTTTAATGATCTTATAGTGCTCCTCCAACTTGTAAATCTTGCCATTGTACTCTTCAATCTTATCATCTAAACATTTTATCTCTGAACGAATAGCTTCTCTTCGTCTCATTTCTTATACTCCCAAATATTACATAAAACCTAATTAATTCCACGCCAATCCAAATACGTAAAAATACTATCGTAATTACTCCAGGCATACAAAATATAGTAATTATCCTCTTTTTCGGCGTTAAAATGAAAAGCACTTCTCTCTTCCAAATATGATTCATCGATAGTTTTATATTCTACGATATTGTAATCTTCGTTATCGTTAAACTGAGATAGATAGTATTCCTTTAACTCCTCCAAAGACAGATCACTTTTCAGTAAAAGCGCCCCGCAATATTGCACACCATCTCCATTTCCGCAAATTCTGTCAGCTATCGCATTTTCCTCGACTATAACAGTATTATCAGGAAGAGGTTTTTTCTTTAATTCTTTTACAAAATCAGCTACAACACGATCATTTATTGGTCCAGAAATATACATTAAAAGAATCAATATTGCTATGAATATAGCAGGTGTTAGTAGTAGCATCTTAAAAAATATATTACACTTATGTTTCACCGTCGGCCTCTATTGCATCACTGTCAACGTCGTCTTCATCGTCATCTTCGTAATATTCTTCATCCGCTTCAACAACGTTTACCAAAATCGCTTCATAAATATATTTATCCAATTCATCTAAATCGAAATGAAAATTTTCTTCTCCTCTGTACTTATAATAATTTAGTACGACATTTTGATACTCGCTATCGATGTCAACAGACATTACAATGTGAAATTCATCCCCTGGGAATAACGCATGTAATTTATACCCCCACATTTCTACTATATCCAAGGCTAATCGTAGACTTTGTTCATAAGTTATGCCTTCAAAATAGCTCCCAATACGAATTTCACTATGCTCATAATCGTAATTAAAATTTTTATATCGCATAGCAGCTTCAATTTCTTCTTCAGTAACTCTTGGATTGTCATTAAATCTCATAAGAACACAATCATGTACCTTATACATTTCAGGATTAATTACTGATAATTTACCTGTAAAATCAAAAGTATTATCGATATCTTTGATTTTTAAAAGTTCATCCTGCATAAGTTTGTTCATTATAATCATTTTTTCTGCTCCTTGTTATTTATTAAAAAATGGTGGTTCGCTTAAATATTTCAATGCTTTATCTATTGCTTTTTGAATCAATGGATCTTCTAATACTCTTTGAATACAAGGTGGTGCCACCTCATAAGGTGGTATATCAGAATATAATTTTCCATCGACAGGGTCAAATACATATTTTGCATCTTTTGCATCATGATAATGAACATTTCCATTTCCATCACCTGGATTTTGATTTTCAACGTCGACCCTTTCCGTTTTTCCTCGTTGAAATATTGTTTTTGATCGAATCTCAGGTCCATCTTTTCCAAGTGGCTCGCCATCTTTGTTTTTTCTGTGAGGCTTTTCATCCTTTTCTTTATCTTTATTTTTATCTTTTGACTTATCCTTGCTTTTACTTTTCCCTTTCGGTTTGCTGAAATGTATATGTTTTTCAGCAAGATGTTTTGCTATAAGTATAGATAACAAAATTGCATCGAATACAAGAAGACCTATAGCAATTAAATCTCCTACTGGATAAGGACCATCTGCTTCAGCTAAAATCCTAGGTAATTCTAAAAGAATTTGATCAATCTCAGCCATAGCATAATCTTTTGCAATCAAAAACTCTCTTGCTATTGCTTGAATTTCTCGTATTGTAGCTTCATCTATCTGATTCAAAGTCGTTACCTGTCCGCATGCTGCCAACGCTGTAGGGTTAAATGAATTTATTCCGCCCATATTTGCACCAAGCGCAACAAGGCTGATTGTGTTATTCGGCATGCTCGGATCATATGTTTTCATATCATTAAGGCCACCTGCAGCCCTTGTGATGGCACCCTGAAGATCAGAAACCTGATAATCAAGCTGCGAATTATCAACACTCGCCAATGCTTCAGTTTCATAATCCTCCATCCGCTTAACGCATTTATCCAGCATCCCACCGTTGCCGTTAAACTCGTCGTATATAGCCCTTACGCCATTATAGTTTATCTGCGTAACTTGACCAAGATCTCCAAATTCATGTTCAAGATATCTTGAGCTGTTCTCAAGTACGCGCCCTACAATATCAGAGGTTTCAGCCTGTCTTACATAATCACATTTTATATTTTCTATTACATCTGTATCTATTCTGGCTTTAGGTGACGGATCAACCATTGCCTTAAACATATCGTCCAAGCTACAGTATTTGTCATAGATAGCTTTTTCGATATTATAAACACCCTCGTGAAGGTACCCCTTCTGCTTACTTTCTATTGCATACTTTGAAGCATCTGCCGCTCTTCCTACAAAAGTCTGATTGTCACGGTAATGATCATACTCTGTACCAAGCATGCCTATTTTATCATTGTATTTTTCATTTACATATCGCAGATCATCAATAAAATCTGCAACTTTTTCTGCATCGTATGACAATGCCGAAGAGCTATTTAAATCCCACTCACCGGCGTCTTGTAAATTGTTTCTATACCCCATTTAAATACCTTTTACTCATTATCCGGAAGCGACGCAAGTTCTGCCTCTAAATCCGATATCCTTTCTTCGTATTCTTCAATCATTTCGTTTAATCTCTCGATTATACTTTGGATGTCCGCCAAAAGTTTAGCGATATCATTAAGACATATAGTATGCTGACGGTTTATTTCCGTCTGATATCCCTCTGCTTCTGATTCAAGTTTTCCCCGCCACTTTTCACAGACGGTCATATCATAGGATTTGTTTGGAATAGAAGCTCCTTCT
>JAGAAO010000099.1 GCA_017615275.1 Butyrivibrio sp. | reverse complement strand
CCTTGATATCATTCTGAATAAACTGTAATATACTGTTGTACATAAAAGCACCACCTTCATTGGATTATTTGTGTCGAAAATCTAATCCTAACATGAAGATGGTGCCTCTTTTTATTTTTCCGAATCTTTCTTTACCCTACTCTGCATCTTTAAGAATCCATGCTCACTACTTCATTGGCTTTATGGGATGTCTTATCACTGTTCTAAGTTTATCTGGTGCTACTTTTCTGGCGTCACTAAGATATATTTCATGATGAAGACGTTTATCGGTAATATCCGTGGCATACCCCTGCTGCTTCACAAAATCATGCATCATCATGACTGTCGCAGGCTCATCATCATAGGAACCGATATGCATACATTGTACGCAAAGTCCTTCCTCAACGGTCATAAATTCCACCTTGGAAAAATCTGTTTTCTTTTTACGTGTTGCCTCGGACACTGCCCAATCAAAATCTTCTTTTGTAACAAAATCCGGAAGGCGAATTACGGAAATCCACCGAAAGTTCTCCTTATGCGCATAGTCAATCCCGTCTATTCCATCCTGCCACCAAAAGCCTTCCAGAGGAGGAACCACATAATCAAAATAGCCTTCAATTCGGTAGTCGCTTTTTTTACTCATCTTTATCGTAAAGGCTATCCCGTATAGCAATCCTATAGCCTGCTTATACTCTCCGTCTTCGCGGTTCGGATCTCCCGCGCCTCGCACTGCAATAAAATTCATACTCGGAACCGTCACGATACCGGGCTTATTTTTCGGCATATAGAATTCTTTATATTCCTTCTTAAAATCAAAAGCCATCTCCCAAAATCTCCTTCTGTTTCTTCTTACTAAGGCTTTCCAGTACTATCTGATATGCATGATCCAGCAGATCTTTCAAAATATCATCAGGAACCGCTCCGTCTGCTTTCACGGAATTCCAATGAACTTTATTCATGTAATATCCCGGAATTATGTCTTCATATTGCTTGCGCCAAAAATCTCCTTCCATCGGCTCCAATTTGAGTGTGATGTAATATGGCATGTCATCATCATCCCTGCAGATTGCTGCAAACATTTTTCCTCCGAGCTGAAAACGAATCCAGTTCCAATCTTTCTGTAAATCCTTTGTAACTCCCGGTTTTTCCATAAGATACTCTTCAATCCATGGGTACTTCATATTACAGACTCCTCTCGTAGTTTTTTCTCATTGCATCAATCTGTCTATCTTCATTTTCTTTCACTCCGTTATCATCATATCATCCAAAACACGACAACTATATGTCATGTTTATTATAACAAAAAGCTGATAAAGACTTATATAATCTCTATCAGCTCTTCGACATATTCTTTCACTTTATCGCCTTTAAAGTATGAGTTACTTCCCAATGATCAAGCTCTTCCACCTGCGTAAAACCAGCGGCTATGAGAGCTTCTTTTTCATGCTCAACCGTAAGCGGAGTGTCATAATGGTAAAACACATCATCCGCCAGATTCTGCTCTTTTCTTATCTTAAGAAGCTCCTGCCTAAAATAATCTTCCTGTCCATCATCCTCTGCAAAATAATCTGTGAGAATGAAGTATCCTCCGGCCTTAAGCGATTTTCTCAGTTTAATATACAGAGGTATCTTTTCCTCTTTTGTAAAATGATGTAAAGATTCCACAGAAACAGCCGCATCAAATACCTCTTCTCCGAATGGCACATCAAAATACGAACCACAGATCGTTGTGATCTCCTTATCGGAAAACTTCTCCTTAAGCGCTTCCAACATAGCTTCCGTAAGATCTATTCCTGTAACTTTGGCAAGCGGATTTACAGAAAAAAACTCTTCCAACTCAAGACCTGTTCCGCATCCAAGATCTAAAACATTAACCGCCTTCTCTGTTGGCAAAAGCGACGCTGTGTATTTATAGAACGTCGCCGCTCCTTCTATATTACTTTTCATATGCTCGTCATATCCGTCAACACGAGCAGTAAAAAAATCATTCATTTTTTCAAGCATTGCAATTCACCTCGTTTTTGTAATTACCATTTTATCATGTATTTCAGATACCAAGTATTTCGTATGCCCTCTCAACATCTGCTTCAGTAAGCCCTACCTCCGCATCAGGCATAACCTGGTGCCTTTCAACCTCGCTATTATGAAGATCCAAGTCATCAATAACAAGCCACTTGTCAGCAGGATTCTCTTTTAGCCACTGAAGAATCTCATCTGCCTTAACAAGACTGAATTTCTTAGTTTTTTTAATTTCTTCTGTAGTCAGATCCGGTGTCACTCCGGAAATAATAATTCCTTCTTTTGCCATTGCTTCAGCAAAGAATTCCGCCTCTGATCTCTTTGGTTTCATCTCATCATCAAACCAAAATCTCCATCCGGAATGAAGAATTACCTTCGCATCTGTCTTTTTTACCAGTTTGGAAAAAAGCTTAACCGCGTCAATGTCAACATATTTTCCCTCACTTATTTCACGTTGATGCTCATCATCCCAAAACTTTGAATTAAGGACTCCATCTACATCCAGAAATATCACATTCTTCATTATTTCCTCTTTATCCTACTTTCAATCCAATGATTGACACTCTATTGTCTTCATCATTTCACAGAATCCATTGCGCTCATAAAAACGCATTCCGTCAACATTCCCCGGAAATATCTGCGTTCGGATAAAATCAACTTTTCTCTCTTTGCCATAGTCTTTCGCAGCACGTATAAGCTTTGTGCCAATGCCATTACTTCTCGCATCCTCACGCACACAAAAATCCTGCAAATAAATCACACTCTGAGGCTTCAGGCAGGACACCCTCTTTTGCTGAAGAATCATAACATGCACAAATCCTACAGCTTTTCCGTCAATATCCGCCACAATAATATCTTGGTTGTCACTATCGAAAATATATTGAAAAAACTCATCAGTTCTCTCACCAATCATAAAATGTTCCGGCTGATATCTGACTGCATCTTCTTCTAATGCCAAATACAATTCCCGAAGCGCTTCTATATCGTTTATGGAGGCTTTTCTGATAATGCAATTCTTCATCTGTCCTTGATTACTCCCATTTTTTCCAAACATCCGGCTGATAACCAAGTGTGGACAGCTTTCCGTTTCTGACAACAGGCGTCTTGATTACCTGCTGATTCTCCAGGATCTTTTCCATCTTATCTTCATCAGCAATATATTTTATCAATGCCAATGTGTCTTTATCCTTGGCATCAGGATTTATCATATTCTCAATGCCACCGTTAGCCTGAGCTACAGAAGTAAATTCTCCCTTGCTCATGCCCTTTTCTTTCATATCAATAAACTGATATTTAATACCACGCTCCTTAAAGAAACGTTCTGCTTTCTTTGTATCATTGCACTTCTTTGTGCCAAAAATCTGTATATTCATTTATTATCCTTCTTTCATAGAAGATGCATACTTTTTCACAACACCTTCAACAATTTTTTCATTTATTCCTTCAATGCTGCATATTCTCTGCGGTCAACTCCTCATTATATTTCCTTACAAAACTCTATTATTTCCTGCTTTCTGGGCTCTACGTTTTCTTTATATTCCACCGAACACAGTCCCATGCTCTTAACAGCTTCAATCTCAAGATGGCCGTAGAAATGCTCAATGCTATGAATAATTCTCTCACATTCCGGCATGCTTGGCCCTGTCCTTAGTGCTATGGAGTAGCCTTTCTTTCCTTCTTTTATAGTGGCATGAGGTTCATGCGTATTACACCAAGGCGTGCATCTGTCAATGAAAGCTTTGTACTGCCCCGGTATATCAGCCCAATATGACGGGGCTACAGAAACTATAATATCTGCCGAATCAAACTCATTCATGATTGCCGGAACGTCATCCTCCATCACGCATTTGGCTGTATTATGGCACGAGCGACAACCTTTGCAAAAACTGAAGCTGTAGTCATCAATACAAATACTTTTTACATCATACCTGCCTGATAATTCCGCCGATACAACACTCACAATTTCAGCAGTAGCGCCGTTTCTAACCGGACTACAATTAATGACCAATGCTTTCTTCATTCCGCCAAGCCCTCTCTCGTGATTTTTAATGTAGTATGCAGTAAATCCGCCTTTTTATACAAGTCCTGCATACTCATAGCCTGCTTCTGTAACTGCAGCTTTGATAAGATTCTCATCCACATCTTTAGAGTTTGTGATAGTCACAAGATTTTCCTCATGAGAAGCTACTGCTGATTCGATTCCGTCAATTGCCTCCAACGCTTTTTTTACATGAGCCTCACAGTGTGCGCACATCATTCCGTTCACCTTAATTTTCATCTCTGTTCTCTCCTTTGTAATTAAATTATTTTCTGTAACATTATTTTTTATCGCTTTGTCTTTCTTATTGTCATAGACTTTTAGCAGATTAAGCCTCAAAGCATTGGATACTACGCAGAAGCTTGAAAGTCCCATAGCCGCAGCTCCAAACATCGGATTGAGTGTCCAGCCAAAAGCCGCCACGAAGCAACCTGCCGCAAGAGGAATGCCAATGATATTGTAAAAAAATGCCCAAAACAGATTCTCATGAATATTCTTAAGTGTAGCCCTTGAGATTCTGATAGCAGCTGCAACATCGCGAATACTGCTCTTCATAAGCACAACGTCTGCCGCATCTATAGCAATATCTGTCCCTGCTCCGATAGCAATTCCGACATCCGCCCTTGTAAGAGCCGGAGCATCATTTATTCCATCGCCAACCATGGCGACTTTGCCTTTTTCCATGAGCTTTCTGATAACGGCTTCTTTTCCATCGGGAAGTACACCGGCTACCACTTCGATGGCACCTGCCTGCTTCGCAATCGCTCCGGCTGTGACTTCATTATCACCGGTCAGCATCACCACATGAATGCCCATTTTCTTTAGCTCGTCAACAGCCTGAGGAGTATCATCTTTTATGGTATCAGCAACCGCAATTATTCCGATCAGCTTGCCTGCCTTTGTGAAAAGAACCGGTGTCTTGCCCTGCGCAGACAGCTCATCCATGGCTTCACTGCTTATAGCATCAGAACTTTCCAAAACATCTGCGATGAATCTCGCATTTCCGCCTGCTACGCGAACACCATCAAGCTTTCCCTTTAGTCCGTTTCCGGAGAGTACTTCAAACTCAGTCGTTTCCCTAAGCTCTATATCATGCTCTTTTGCATATTCAATGATTGCTTTTGAGATAGGATGCTCACTTTTGGATTCCAGTGCAAAAGCAGCTGTCAGTAGTTCATTTTCATCGGAGCCGTCTGCAGGAATTACATCTGTAACACGCATGATTCCTGTAGTTATAGTTCCTGTTTTATCAAGGGCGACTATCTGAATTTTTCCTGTAAGTTCCTGCACTGCTGCAGTCTTAAACAAAATTCCGCTCTTTGCGCCGATTCCGTTTCCAACCATTATCGCAACAGGAGTTGCAAGCCCCAGCGCGCACGGACAGCTGATAACCAATACCGATACAGCCCTGGCAATTGCATATCCGAAAGTTTGTCCAACCAGTAACCACACAATAAATGTGATAAAAGAAATACTGATGACCGTCGGTACAAATACCCCTGATACCTTGTCAGCAATCTTGGCGATGGGTGCCTTGGTTGCCGCAGCATCACTGACCATTCGTATGATTCCGGCAAGAGTGGTATCCTCACCGACTCTTGTAGCTTCGCACACCATATATCCTGAAGTATTGATGGTTGCAGCTGAAACCTTGTCGCCTATCTCCTTTTCTACGGGAACGCTTTCTCCCGTAAGTGCAGACTCGTTAACAGCACTCTGACCCTCTTTTACAATTCCGTCTACGGGTATACTGTCACCGGGTCTTACAACAAATCTGTCTCCAACCTTTACCTCATCTATCGACACCGTTTTCTCTGTATCACCATCCAAAATTACGGCAGTCTTTGGAGCAAGCTTCATAAACGATTTCAATGCGTCTGTGGTTTTTCCTTTTGATCTCGCCTCAAGAGTTTTTCCAACTGTAATCAACGTCAGGATCGTTGCGGCAGACTCAAAATAGAATTGATCCATGTAGTACATGACCCGGTCTGTGTTTCCATCCATAACAGCACCTGTCATGGCAAAAAGAGCATATACGCTGTAAACATAGGAAGCTGTTGCCCCAAGGGCTACCAGCGTATCCATGTTTGGCGACCTGTGAACAAGTCCCTTGAATCCACTGATAAAGAACTTCTGATTTATCACCATGATAAATCCTGCTATCAGTAGCTGATACAATCCCATTGCCACATGATTGCCGTCAAGAAACGGCGGAAGTGGCCAGTTCCATAGCATATGCCCCATGGAAACATACATAAGAGGAACCAACAGAATAACCGACGCTATCAGCCTCTTTTTCAGCAACGGTGTCTCTGTATCTTTCAGAGAATCCTCGTCGTTGTCAGAAATTGCACCGTTTTTAGTGGCATTCTTTAAACTAGCGCCATAGCCTGCTGACTCTACAGCCTTAATTATTTCCTCGGGAGATGCACTTCCCTCCACGCCCATAGAGTTTGTAAGAAGACTTACAGCACAACTCGTAACACCATCTATAGCATTTACAGCCTTCTCAACTCTGGCTTGGCATGCAACGCAGCTCATTCCTGTTACGTTGTATTGTTCCATACTTACCCCTTCTTGAAATCGATTCTCACTAAAGCCTTGCCATTTGGAAGCGGTTCTCTTGTCCGAAGAACCTCTTTGTACCCTGCTTCCGTCATTAAAGTCGAAAGAGAATCCTCTTCCATCTGATGATGTACCTCATCCAACCTGTCAAACGCATGTAGATACGGAGAATCCGATACCCACTGCTTATCATCAGTGTTGATCTGAATCACACATGAAACAAATTGAGAATCAACTTTATGGATTACTTTTCGAAAAGTATTATAGCCAATGTACTCAATAAGAAGATTGGCTATCAACAGTTGTGCATTCGGAAGTTGTTCGTATTCCTTTATCAAATCTATCTTCAGGCATTTCAATATATCAGCCAGATTAGTATACCGTTCCGAAACTTTCCGAAGATACTCGCCATTGATATCTACTCCATAAACAGTCTTATACTTCTCACGGCTTACATGTTCCAAGCCATTTCCTCCGGCAACTCCAAGTACCATCGCCGTGTTAACCGGATATGCTTCAAACTGCGCCTTCATTATCGAATTCATAGCCTGAAGCTGCTTTACAGAATCAAGACTCATATGCTTCTCGTAATCATCTAAACTAATTTCCTCCCATGGATTCCCCATAAGATCTGCCTCCATCGTTTCCCACTTTCAAAAATCAATGTTATATCTTGCACCTTTCATTGTATTGGGGCATGTTTCCGTGCCCCAATACAACTAATATATTATAGTTTACAGGATTTTGTCGTCATTATCCTCATCTTTTTCTTCTGTATCTTTTGGCGTCTTGGCCTCACTTATGGCAACCCAAATAAGAGCACCGACCATAAGGACCGTGCAAAATATAGCTATCACATTCGCAACCATTTCTATCTCCTTTTTTTGCCGCATATCTGCAGCTCAATGCATTTTTTTCAGTTATATTGTTGGAAGATAAAAAGATTATTTAGCCCCATCCTGCCTTTGTATATAGCGGATGACTCTGCTTCTGGACAAGATGATATCCGTCCATGGAAAGATTGAAGGAAGAACAGTTTTTACCTGCACTCCCTCAGACATTAGAATGCATAAAAAGAGAGTCAGTATGACAATTCTCTTTGTGCCGGAAGTCTTTTCAAGCTTCTTGATAACTTCAATCACAGAGTTGACATCTCCGACTTCCGCCACAGATATAATATAAGAATCGTGAGATTTTTTCATGACATTGTTTCTCAGAGGTATGCTCTGCGACCTCGGATTAGAAATCTCTACAATGCCAATATGGTCAGAAAAATCTACCGTTTCACGGGCAAGTAAAAACAGACCGTCAATAATGACGATCAACATTATCAGTAATAATATTCTTTTTCTATGCCTATTCCCAAAAGAACTATTAAAAACCATATAATCATACTCTCACTCATAAGGCCGTTTGTAAATCCCAGTCTGAATGCACTTAATGTATATAACTTTTGCTACGGTTATTTAGAGAAAAAGGAACGCTGATCAAATCAGCATTCCTTAGACAAGCAGTAAATCAATATCGCCTGCTGAACCTTTAGCAGACTCTTTTTGAACTCATATCCCACAAAATAATCAGAATCAATTACATCTTCTGTTACTTCTTCGCCTCTGTAAAATGGTGGACACGGATTCAGGACGGCACCTTTATTTGCTGATTCCATAACGCTCCCGGAAATCCGGTAATCCTTGAAATCATCCGGCATATCTGAAGGGATGGAATCTGTGCAAATAATATCTTTTCCTGCGATTGCATCCTTCAAATTTTCATTACAAGGTACTCCCGCGATCTTATACTTCGCGGGAGCACTCTGTGTCAATTCAAATCCGAATGCGTCCGATGCTTCCTTCCAGGCTCTACCTATGTTTCCGTCTACGCCAACAAACAGATACTTATCCTTCAGATAATCAGACCTGATCTTTGAAAGCGTATATAGATCAGACATCATTTCACAAGGATGGTTCTCATCTGTAAGCGCATTTATAACAGGTATTTTCATGGCTTCTGCCATTCCATCGAGCATAGTAATGTCAGGATAGCGCACTATGACTGCATCCGCCCAATTCTGCAGATACCCGCACACATCCCTGATATCTTCTTTTTTATCCAAAGTTGCGGGTTCAAATAATACAGATTGCCCGCCCAGAAGATAGATGCCTTTTTCAAAAGCCACTCTGGTTCTTATGCTCGAAGACGGAAAAAACATGACCACGGTCTTTCCCTTTAAAAAGCCATCATACTGCTCTATAGAATCAGCAATTTCAAAGATTTCCAATAATTCACTTTTCTTATAATCCGTAAGTCTTATAAATGAATTCATTTTAGCCATTTTACCAAAGGAAAAACCTTGCATCACAATTTACCTTCCGCAATAAATCTTTATAGCACTGAAGATAAACTCAGCCGTTCCCTTTCCTCCCATCTTTTCCAGGTTTTCGGTGATCTCACCGCCACCTACATACCATGTTCCCAAACCGTAAAGAATATCTTTGGTACAAGTATACATGTTATCTGTGATGAAATCCTGCACTTTTTTTACCTGAGACTGAACTTCCTTCGATGCAGGATCCATCTCTTTCATGGTTCCAAACTCCTCAAAAAGCTTTGTGAAATCAGCCATAAGGCCACTTTCGTATTCTTTGGTCCAGTTCTTACTTTTTTCCTCATATTCTTTATATGCGGGAGTCTGTCCCCACTGTTCCTTTGCTTTTCTTGAGTATTCATCAAGCTTACTGCTATCAAATGCCGTAAAATCCAATTTTCTCACTCCTCTCACTTTAAGGAATTTGCAGAGGTTAAGCAGATTCTCAATATGCTCCTTCTTAAGTTCCAAGAGTTCAATCTGCTGCTCCAGTGCCTTTGTTTTGTCAAAATCAGATCTGTTTATTATTTCTTTTATATCCTTTAGCGGAAACTCAAGCTCTTTGAACAGCAAAATCTGTTGTAATTTCTCCAGTGCCGCATCGTCATACAGCCTGTAGCCGGACTCCGTATATTCCGCCGGCTTTAAGAGTCCTATTTTGTCGTAATACCGCAAGGTGCGTATACTCACTCCTGTCAGTTTACTTACTTCATTTACTGTCTTCATGGCTTTCATCTCCTTCACGTGTAACTATAGCTTAAACCATGACGTAACGTCGGAGTCAACAGTTTTTTCCGCTAAAAAATCAAAAGCGCCTGCCGAATCAATATCGGCAGGCGCAAAAAACATTAGCTCATTATTCTTTTATATAGCTTTCATCGAAAACTTGAGTGACAACGGTTTACTGTTATCAATCATATGCTCCGGATAAGGCAACGCGCCCCATGTATCATCTCCGGCAACACCCATTTGTGCAAGTCCGACTCTGATATATGTTCTGAATACCGGAGCCAACTCGTTGGGATGAGTCACGCATTCAAGCTCGTGCGGTGAATGGTTGCTCACCGACAGATAGAGGTTATCACCTTCAATACGTAATCCACGTCCTCTCCTATCTGTGATCGTTGCAAATCGCACGCCCGTTCTCATGCCGCTTTCCTGCGGAACAAGATAAGCCGCCTCAAGCTCAGATACTTTGCTTTTGTACAGACCAATCTTGGCATGATCTCTGTCCATATAGGTTTCTTCAGGACCTTTTCCGTACCATGTCAGATTGTCATAATCGGGATCCATGGCAAAGATCACTGAGAATTCGGGTAATTCACCAACATCGGATGACTTGTCCATTGTAAGCTCAACATCGATGATTCCGTCAGAATGAACATCGTATATCAAACGACATTCCGAAGTAGGAATCGTGGGAAGATAATATGTAGATTCCACCCTGATGCCATCATCCGTTTTGCTAATAATACTCGGAGTTCCGTCTCTTCCGTGCTTTGTTTTATTTGTCGCATACATACTTGCAAGCTTCCACTGTCCGCTTCTAAACGGCATCAGATTAGCTCTGTCATTATCCGTTATCGCACGCCAGAAATTAGGGCGCGGGATGGATGCAATAAGATTCTTTCCATCTACCGAATATAAAGTTAATCCGTTCTGAAGCTGTGAAAACATTACCGAAAAGTCATCTGCGTACATTCCGGCGTTCCAATAACCAAGCGCTGTACGATAAGGACACTTAACATGCTTTGTCGGAACTCTGCTGCCAAAGACAGCCTGTCCCCATGCGACTTCATGTCCCGCTTTAGCCCAGATGCAATCCGATACGGTACGCATAGAAACTGTAACAATATATTCTCCCGGAGCGTCCGGAATACTGATCGGAAGCGGAACGGTTGTTTCCGACAGAGGCGGAACCTCCAACCTTCCTGTTTTTGTTTCTATGACATTACCTTCATGTTCAACACTTATTACACTGTCAAACTCGTTGGCATCGGTAAAGAGATTCATGTTCTTGATGCGGACACTGCTCTTTTCAATATCGATGCGGAAATTCTGATATACGTATTTAACCTCTTGCATCTTCGGAGACGAAGCACGCTTTTCTCCGCCGTATGCTATACCGTTTCCGCTGAAGTTTCCGTCATTCGGAACATCACCGAAATCTCCGCCGTATCCTTCGAAAGTGTTTCCGTAGCGGTCTCTGAGAGTCATGGACTGATCGATATAATCCCATATGAATCCGCCCTGATAAAGCTCTTCTTCTTCAACATAGTCTGTGTACTTAATTATCGCACCGTTGGAATTACCCATTGCATGGGAATATTCGCAGCTGATATACGGCTTTTTGCGGTTAACCGCCAGATATTCCTTGATATCCTCAACAGTCACATACATGGAGCTGATGATATCGGTTGTGTCCGGATATCTGTTATCCCAGTACACTCCTTCATAATGAATGGGTCTTGTCGGATCGAGCTTTTTGAGCATCTCATGCATTTCAAACATATCTTTTCCGCCAAATGACTCATTTCCGAGTGACCATATTACAATACAAGCGTGGTTCTTATCACGCTGATACATATTGTTGGCACGATCAAGAACAAGCTCCTGATACTCAGGTCTGTTTCCCGGTACCGCATATTCAATGTCATTCAAGCCAAACCTTATCGTATCCCAAGTTCCGTGTGTTTCGAGATTTGTCTCGTCGATAACATACAGACCGTATTCGTCACACAATCTGTAGAACTCTGTAGTATTGGGATAATGGCTTGTACGAATGGCGTTGATATTGTTCCTTTTCATGTTCACGAGATCGGTCACTATTATATCTTTCGTAATGACACGTCCTGAAGTGCTTGAGAATTCATGACGGTTAACGCCCCTGAAAACTATGCGTTTTCCGTTGATCCTCATAACTCCGTCATCTCCTATAGCGATCGTCCTGAAACCAACGCGCTCCCTGACAACTTCTGTAAGTTTCTTGGCGGAGTCATAGACTTCTATCAGAAGATCGTACAGATTCGGTTTCTCTGCACTCCACAGATCCGGCGAATCAACTTCGTATTCCAACTTTGTTTCCGTATCAAGATCTTCTGACTTATCAATTATGTTTCTAACCCCATCAGAAAGAACAACACGGATTCGTCCGCCTTGTGTAGCTGCCAGTACAAGCTCAAGCTTTCCCGATTTAAAATCGGGAGAAAGATGCGTGCGTACACGCATATCTTTAATGTGCACCTCAGGAAAAGTATAGAGCCATACATCCCTGAAGAGTCCTGAAAATCTTATAAAGTCCTGGTCCTCACACCAGCTTCCCGCAGTGAAACGGAACACCATGACAGCCAGCTTGTTTTCGCCTTCATAGTCAATATACGGAGTGAGATCAAAATCCGACGGAGTAAAACTGTCCTCCGAATATCCCACATAATTGCCGTTAAGCCATACAGCAATTCCGCTTTCCGCTCCCTGAAACGAAATATACACAGGTCTTTTATCAAAACCGTCGGGAACATTGAAATACTTTACATAGCTTGCAACCGGATTGAAATACTGCGGTATCTGTCCCGGTTCGATCTCATCTATTCCATCCCACGGATACTGCGTATTTGCATACTGGGGAACCCCGTACCCTTCAGTCTGTATATGCGCCGGAACTCTGATCTGCTCCCATCTGCGACAGTCATAGTCCGTTTTGTAGAAATCCTTTACAGCCGATTCATAATTTACGGCATGGCTAAACCACCAGATTCCATTCAAAAGATATTTGTAATCCGATAACCCGCCCGATGCTGCCGAGTCTGTTCCACGATACCACTCATGATCGGAGTGGGCGGGAATTCTGTTTTGTTCAAATTTAGTCGGGTCTTGTACGATAGAATAATCAAAAGTATTCATTTAACTGCTCCTGTGATTCCTTCCGCAAACTGTTTCTGCATAACAAAGAATATGATCATTGTCGGAGCCGAACAGAATAATACCGCCATCATCAAAAGTCCGTAATCGACAACATATCCGTTCGACAAATTGGTAAGAAGTATCTGCATTGTCTGCGAACTATTCTTGGTCATAACCGCACGCGGCCACATATAAGCATTCCATGCATTCATGAATGTTATAACCGCTGCTGCAGCATATGTTGATTTCATTATCGGCATGAACATACGGAAGAAAATTGACCCTTCTCGCAATCCGTCTATACGTGCCGCCTCCAAAATATCAACAGGAAAATTACGCGAATTCTGCCTGAACATCATGATCATAAATGGCGTAGAAATTGCCGGAAGCATGAAGCCCGCAATGGTATTAAGAAATCCGAGCTTCGACATCATCGTAAATAACGGGATAAGTGTTGCTACCTGCGGCACCATCATTGCCATAAGAAGTACACCGAAAAGTTTGTCTTTTAATTTGTCATGATACAACTCAAATCCATATCCTGCAAGCGAACACAGGAAAATACACAATAACGTCTGTGTGATCGCATACACGAAAGAATTCTTAAGGAAGCCGCCCAAGGAAGTCCCTGCTCCTTGAGACGAAGCAGCCTCGATCAGTGCCTTGAAATTAACAAGCGCCTGATTACCAAACCATATACGTCCTCGTGCAATATCCACAGTGCTGTTGGTTGCTGCGGTTACCATCCAGAATATCGGAAATACTGAGAAGAAGCTGACAATAATAAGGAATATATAGCACGGTATCAGTCTTCTCTGTATTGATGATGGATTATTACTTCTTCTTTTTCTTCTTCTTCTCTTCCTAGTCACGTGTATCACCTACTTTCAAATTGATTGCAGCCAGTATCGCAACCAAGATAAAGATAATAAAGGACATTGCGGATGCGTAACCGAAGTGGCCTACACCCTGACCAAACGCCTCATTCCATATATAATGGGACATTGTAATCGATGTATTTGCGGGACCTCCGTTTGTAAGGTTGACCGACTCATCAAACAACTGCAGAGTTCCGTTTATTGACATGATCGCAGTCATAACAATGACGGGCTTAAGCAACGGTACCGTAATATACCAGAATGTATTCCAACCGCTTGATCCGTCTATCTTTGCTGCCTCATATACCGAGTATTCGATATTCTGAAGTCCTGCCAGATAAAATACCATGTTATAACCGGTCCATCTCCAAATAAGACCTATGATGATAACCGCTCTTGCGGTTCCAGTCGTACCAAGCCAGTTGATATTCTCGGATATCAGACCCAATCCGGAAAGCACAGAGTTTATAAGGCCTTCCCTTGCGAACAGGGATCTGAATATAAGTGAATATGAAACCAGCGATACTGCACAGGGCATGAATACCATGGTTCTGAACAGACCTCTGAATTTGATATCCTTATTGTTAAGTATCTGTGCCAGAAGAATCGCAAAAACAAGCATTATCGGAACTTCTATGATCAGATACAGAAACGTATTTCCCATGGAACGTAAAAATGTCGCGTCCGCGGGAATGTTCTTAAAATAATTGACAAAAAGCGGGTCGCCCCATTTGAGTTTTGCTCCGGATCCTGTCTTTAATGAAGTAATGAAAGCCATTATCATCGGATAGAAACTCATGATAAAAATCAGTATAGAAGCCGGGGTAAGGAATAGCCATCCTGCCCGCAGCTGTTTTTTTCTTACCACGCTGGGTTTATTTATATTGCTACTCATTGTTCTCCTTTTACAAACAGGGAACCGGAAGATCCGATTCCCTGCGATAATTCAACTAAAAATCGATGTTATATCTGATTATCAGAGGCTCATCTGACGATCAATATCCTGTGCTGCTGACTGTATTTCTGTTGTCAAATCTGCTCCGCCGCCGGCTTTTGTAGCATTTGTGATTGCTGTGCCGATTGCTGTACGAAGATTGTAATGGAAATCGTTCTGCTCAACTACGGGAACACTTGCGCCCATCTTAACGATGTCAGCATAGATTGCCTGTCCGTTGAAGTACTCATCAGGCTCCTGATAAACAGATGACTTACCTGCGCTGATGCAGCATGTGATAACACCGCCGTTCTTAAGTGCATTGTCATATGTCTCAGTTGCTCCTTCGCCGCCACCTAATGTATAAGCGAGGAATTCCTGTGCAAGATCAACCTTCTGGCAATTGGATGTTACATAGAGTGAAGAACCACCGTTTGCTGCATAACCTTCCTTGCCGGAAAGTGTAGGAATAGTTGTAAGTGCCCATTTTCCACTGTTCTCTTTAACCTGCTTGATAGTAGGAATAATCCAGTTTCCGTTCATAACACCGGCAACCTGATCGCCAACGATTGATTCATCAGTGTATTCTGACCAGCTGTTGCAAAGAAGAATAACACCGTCGTCTGCTCCTGTAACGATAACCTGAAGAAGCTTCTGGTATGTGTCGTTACCTACGATGTCAGGCTTGCCGTCTTTCCACTGAGAAAGTCCCTCTGCCTGCATGAACATATAAGGAAGGTCATCTCCGGAATGATCCATTGAAAGGAGATACTTTCCGGTTTTCTCCTTAACTTCACGTCCGATCTCAAGCCAACGATCCCATGTGATACCTGTAACATCATCAATGGTATATCCGCACTGCTCAAGAATATCTGTTCTATATGCAAATATTGCAGTACCGTTATCAACGGGAACTCCGTAATGCTTTCCTTCTATTGTGCTGTATGAAAGCTTCTCAGCACCGAAATCATCCCATTTAATTGATGCACCGGAAAGATCCTGCCATGCATCCGGATAGTTTGTAACGTACTGCTGAATATAATGATCCTGGAAAAGAACAATATCGGGAAGTGTGCTGTAATCGCCTGCAGAAGCTGCATTTGTTACGGCATTCTCCACATCCTGAGAACCTGATACTGTATTGATCACAAGTTTGAAATCAGGGTTCTTTTTCTGGAAAGCTGCCTCTGCTGCCTGAAGAGCGGGAATGTTGAAATTAGGATCCCAAGCGGCAACTGTAAGAGTGTTGGCATCATCAGATACTCCACCGAGATCGGTACTTCCTTCTTCAGTGGGTGCAGCACCGTCTGTAGCACCTGTAGCGTCTGAAGCTTCTGCATTTCCCGAATTATCTGCGGGAGTATTTGCAGATCCGTTACACGCACTAAGCATGCCTGCAACCATTGTGAGAGTCAACGTCATTGTTAATAACTTCTTCTTCATAAATACCTCCTTTGTGCTTAAACAGCATCTTTTATGCTGTAAGGTTTCACTGGATAAATTTAGCATAGCACTTAAATTTTGATGATAGTTATTATAAAAAACTCTCTTTTTTGCAAATTCGACTATTCAGTCAGCTTCCCATCCTTTTTGTGCGGAAATATGGTATCCGCTGCGGACTATTCCTCCCTGTGCCTGAACATCCCGCCACTGCCTGGGCGTCATATCTGTGAGCTTTTTGAAGTTTCTGATAAAAGTTGAAGCAGTATCGTAACCCACAGAAATTCCGATCTGCTCAAGGGAATTTTCCCTGCGTCTTATCAGTCGACATGCTTCGTCAACCCTGACCATGTTGATGTAGTCCATGGGTTTCATATGCATACTGTTTTCAAACATCCTGCGGAAGTGACTTTCGCTTACATCACAGCTTCTCGCAACATCGGATATTTTCAGATCTTCTGCGTAATGAACATTGATAAACTCAATGGCATTGCGAACAAAATCACTTATCCTATTGCCGCCGGCACGCTCTCTTTCTTCATCGAGTCGGAGCACTTCTATCACAAAAGCTCGCAGGTAGCCTTTGATGCTTTCTCTGTAATACAATTGTTCTTTTCTGGATTCCTCAATAATCTTTAGTATAAGTGTGTTGAGTGTCGGATGATTTACGGCTGTCTTAAGCGTTCCGCGCCTGTTCACTATTTTTATCATCTCCTCAACAGACATTTCTTCCGAATTCATTTCCGTACGGATGAAATTCTTAATGTCAATAAACAAAAATTCCCATTTACAAATGTTTCCCGGTGCTGAAATTGTTGTATGCGGAATGTTCTCCGGAATTATGGTAAACATTTTGTTTCCGTAGATGTATGTTCTGTCTTCTATAAGGAGTTCGCCTCGTCCGCGATAGCAATAGCCCACTTCCAGATAATTGTGAAAGTGAAGCATTCTGCCATATCCGATACCATACTCCTGCTCCCAGCCCTTTCCGAGCTTTGCAAGAACATAATCGCCTTTCGGAATATTGTAAAAGCGAAATTCCATTTTCGGTTTTTCTTTAGGCATATCTTTACCTCATCAGTCAGCTTTATTTCATAATTCGAATGTCCGTGAGCGCAACTTCATCTCCCGTAAGCGCAACATAGACATCCTGATGTTCATCGTGAATAATAGTCGTATTTTCTATCTCGATTCCAAGATTCTCCGTTGTTGTCGTAATCTTATTTGCTTTGCGCTCAAACAGTGCAAAACATTCTATGCCGTTCTTCGTCGCTTCTTTCCAGTTTTCCCAGCCTTGAAAAGACTCTTTTCTCTTCATGAAAACCTTGTTCTCGGAACATGATTCATCTCCGGTTACTTCTCCGTTGATCTTTATCAGCGCATACTCACGATAGTCCTTGCCTCCGACTTTGCCGTCTTCGGAATAGAAAATGACAATATACGGACAGTGCCACACGAGATTTGCAACAGGAAGACTCATCGAATGGAAATACAGCCTAAGTTCTTCCTCCACCTTGATTCCGTCAGTTGAAGCAGACCTCTTCCTGTCTATCTGAACATTCGGAAGATCAGACTCGATGCGGTCTGTATAGCTGATAACATCAGAAATTCTCTCAATATCTCCTTCGCCGATCTTAATATCGGTTTCATTCACCGTAATATTTTTTATATGGCAGCGCTCACCTGTAATTCCTATATATACGTCCTTTGTTTTGTCAGAAAGTGCGATTATCGCTTTAACCTTATGAATCCTGTTTTTCATCTCAAGCGTAATGTGATCGTCATATTTTGCCGCGCATATTTCATATTTCTCAAGGCCTTTATTATCGGCTACGGCTTTGCCCTCTTCGTCAACCTGCTCTTCTACTTCGACTTTCATGTTCTGAGCCTCGGTATAAACATAATGTCCGTCAGGCCATAGTTCCCCGTACTCCAGATATCTGAATGCCTCTATAGATTTGGCGCTTCTGTGAAAACGTCTGTCATATGAATCAAAAAGTATTATGGATGGCGACGAATAATCACCATCATTCGTCTTCGCTTCTTCGGCTTCAAAAAATACTTTGGTAAAAGAATCAGTCACATGAACTCCAAGTGATACCACGTCCTTATACTCCTTACACAGTAGCTCGGATTCCATAACTCTTTCATCTTTTTTATTCGCATTCTCCTTATCCATTATTTGGATCATTATCTTGGAATATTCGGGATCAAACTGCGTTCCCGACAATTCCACAAATTCCTGCCTTATCATAATATAGGGAAGCGACTCACGATATCTTTTATTGGACGTCATAGAAACATAGGCATCCGCGACTGCAATTATCCTTGCAACATCAGGAATCTCCTCTCCCTTCAATCCTTCGGGATATCCGCTTCCGTCATATCTCTCGTTACTGTAAAGCCCTCCGTCTTTCAGGTAGGGATATTCTGTGATATCAGCCAGAAGCTCGCCGCTTATGATCGGTTTCTTTTGCCATATCTTGTGTTCTTCTTCCGTAAGCTCCGAATGTTTCTGAATTATACTGTCGGGTATACCAACCATACCTATATCGTGAAGAAGCGCTGCATAATATACTTCATTGCACTTCTCCTCATCTTTTCCCGCCGCCTCTGCAATTGCTCTGGCAACATCGGCAACTCTCTTGGAATGTCCCTTTGCATACTCGTCTTTATTCTCTATCGCCTTTACAAACGCCGACGTAGTCTGATCAAAAAGACGCTTCATGCGTTGTTCGCCTTCTTTCAGCTCGCCGACTTCAATCTTATGCGCACGCATAACAGTCTTATTGATATCAAGATAAATCGAAACATACATAGTGATGGAAACCAGCACCATTGCCATGTTTACAATAGATATACCATATTCAAAAATCTGAATTATACCCGCAATGATCGGAACAAAAATGTACGCAACAATCGAGAAGTAAACCAGTCTGCTGATTGATGCCCTGTACCACCTCACAACCGAATACTGGATAAGCGGGCAGACAACAGGAATTATGTAACACACCAGGAAAAGCGGTCCTCGGTGATATGTATTGTTTTCATCAAAATAATAATACATCCCTGTAAACTGTGATATCACTACAAGGATAATCTCAATCACAGCTGCGGTACCTGTAAAAATAAGTCTCTTGGGAATCTTTTTTACATTCGCCTCAACCGAGATAAGATCCACAATGTACATGTTAAACGCAAAGACAATCATCGCAGTAAGTGCAAAGACAAAAAAGTTGCTCACTCTGACAATTACATATCCCTTTTGACTTGTATCTCCGGAATACATATATGCCAAGCGGTCAAAGTAAAGAAGAAAAGTCGCCACAAATTCCATAAGAATAAGTATCCATTTTCTTTTCATTGACAGAAACTGCGTGAAAAATAACAGAAATGCAAATGCCATACACGCAGTGGAAAGTCCCAGCATAATATCCAATTGATATGTTCTTATAAAATCAAACATTCCACCTGCTCCTTGCCATTATGCGTTATGCAGAACAAAAAATTCTCTCAGCTTTTCTAAAAGCTCCTCTTTCTTTATGTCTTTCAAAAAATATCCTTCGGGTCTAAGCGCCACAACAGCCATAACGCTTTCCTTGTCACTCTTTCCTGTAAGGAAAATGACGGGTATCGACGATGTCTCGGGATCGCTTCTCAACATCTCAAGAACCTGCGGTCCGCTTGTTACGGGCATCTCATGATCCAGAAGAATAAGATCGACTTTACTCTTACCCAGATACTTTATTGCCTGAAGACCTGAGTTTGCCATAAATACCCTGTAGGTGTCCTTCAGCCACTGCCTGACAAGTGCAAGATACTGAGGATCGTCATCAACTATAAGTATGCTCTTTCTGTATTCTCCGGCCTCGGATTTATCAAAGAACTCTTTGATAGACTTAACAAACTCATCATTGTTGATGGGTCTGTAAAAAGTCTTAAATATCAGATCGCTCCGAAAATGATTCATAACATTGTTAAGATCGATCTGCTCTCCTATCAGCACTAATTTGCTTCCCTTCTCTTCCATCTTGTCGACAAGGAAGTGGAGCGCATCTTCTCTGAGATTCAATTCTTCGTCCATATAAAGAACAAACAGCGGTATGTCTTCATCAGGCACATTTAGGCTGTCCACCGTAAACGGAACAAAGACACACTCCAATCCCAAAGCTCTGACTTTCTCGATTATAGCTCGCAAAATGAATGTTTCTTTTTCTCCGGTAAATATGATTTTTTTCCCCGATATAATCTTTCCCATTTGGCTCCTTTACTTGGAAGAATTAATAAGTTCTTCCATTCCGTCCCAATCAAACAGTTTAAAAAGCTTACCCAGTTCTTTGAAAAACTCTGCATCCTTATCGGGAAGCGAATACTCCGATATCTTTCCCAAGACCATTTCAACAGAATCGTAATCCATCTGTGGTATCAGCTCTGCCAGTGCGTTGTATGCATCTTTTAACTCATCCTCAGGTATCATGTCCTTAGAGGAATCCGATGCAGTCATCTTCTTAAGTCTTCCAAGTTTTTCCTTAAAGGAAACATATTCATTCATCAGCTTTTCTTTATTGCCGTCAATATATTCCATATCGTTATTATTGCCGGCTGCTTCCATCTTCTCTGCGAGTTCCGCAAGCCCCATCGCACCTATGATTCGCGCCGAGCTCTTAAGAGCATGCACTTTGATGGTGAACAGTCTTATATTTCCTTCCGCATATGCATCGTTTATTACTCTGGAGTTCTCATCAATAGTGTCATAGAAAAGATCCAGTCCGAACAGATAAGATGAGATACCTCCCGAATTCTTTACTCCGTTTTCATACGATATATCTTCTACGTCATGTATCCAAAGCATATCCTCCGGCAATTCCGTAAGTTCCTGAACAGCATCTTCCTCACTTGCCTTTTCCATCTTATATTCTGGAATATGTTTGATAAGCGTATTCTCAAGAGTTTCTGTATCAACAGGCTTTGAAAGATATCCGTTAAAGCCTTTTGACTTATAGAATTCTTCACCGGAAACCGAATTTGCCGTAAGCGCATATACCGGCAGATCCGGCTTAAGCTCTCTTATCAGCGCAAGTGTTTCTATTCCGTCGAGTCCCGGCATCATGTGATCCAAAAGAACTACGTCATAATCGTTGTCTCTAATCTTATCAACCGCATCCGCGCCGCTTTCGGAGGTAGTAACAAATACCTTGGTCGCTTTGAGTAGTCCCTTTATAACACTTAAATTCATCGGGTTATCATCAACAACCAGAATATCTGCATCCGGAGCAATAAACTTAGGAACATACGGACCGCTTGCCTTACTCTCATCATGTTCAACAAACATTCCTACAGGTGTCTCATCCACTATTTTCTGCGAGAATATGAAAAAGAACTCCGAGCCTTCTCCGTAGACGCTTTCACAATAAAGCTTACCGCCCATAAGCTCCGCAAATTTCATCGAAATATCAAGTCCAAGACCGGTTCCCTGTATGGCACTGTTCTGTTCTTCATCAAGACGTTCATAGGCAGTAAAGAGTTTGTCCATATCTTCTTTTTTTATGCCCATTCCGGTGTCTTTTACGGAAACACGGATAACAGCCTCTTTATCACGTCGCTCTTCCATTGATACATTGAGCAGGAAACCTCCTACTGCGGTATATTTCACGGCATTGGTAAGAAGGTTCAACACAACCTGTTTTATCTTTTCCGCATCTCCATACAATCTCTTCGGAAGAAGTTCGTCGACACTCACGTCAAAACTTAGTTTTTTCTCCGTACTTCTTATTCGGATCATCGAAACAATGGATCGCAGCATCTCCTGCATGTCATACTCATGCTCCACAAGGTGCATCTTACCCGACTCTATCTTGGATATATCGAGAAGATCGTTGATAAGGCCAAGTAGTGATTCCGATGCGTTACGAATATCGAAAGCATAATTCATAACCGACATAAAGTATCCCTTTGGAACATTTGTCGGATCTTCTCTCATTATCATCTCATTCATTCCCATGATCGTGTTGATAGGCGTTCTGATCTCATGGGATATGTTTGCAAGGAATCTGGATTTTGCGGTATTGGCGCTTTCTGCCTCTTCCTTGGATTTCTTTATCTCATCATACTGTCTTCTTATGATCGTAAGTCGCATTACCTGCCACACAACAAATCCTGCGCAAGAAGCCACAACGAGTAGGAGCAGCATCCTTACAATGAACAGCTCCAAAAGTCGCGGTGCCTTTCTGACGTTAAATACCGCGTCCTGCAATATTTCTTTTCCCGAACCGCTCAGTACCTGCACATGCATTTTGTAGTTTCCGTACGGAAGTGCTGTATATTCAAGGGAAGACAGCTTGTTTCTCTGAGTAGTAATTCCATTATCGGGCCCGTTTTCAAGGAAGAGGTGTACATTGGGATTCATCAGCGAATAATCCATTACCGACGCTGTGATCTGTATACGTCCGTCTGATGCTGGTATCTGATAAACGCCGTTCTCATCCATGGAAACTTTCTCATTGTCACAGTAAATGGACTTTATATCCATCAATACTTCAGCATTCTCATCATTAAAGTTTTCGGTGTTTACTTTGATCACACCGTTTCTACCCGGCATATACAAAACGCCCTCATCATCCTTACATCCAAATGAATTACTGGTTATCGCATAAGGCAGTCCGTTGGCTATCGTGTATATCCTAAAGTCTGATATCTCATCTTTTTCCATCTCATCCGCATTTACAACATAAACACCGTAAGATGACAAGATCCATGCATTTCCGTCATCGTCAAAATATATATCGTAGTTGTTGTTATACGGAAAAGACGTAACCTGCGTTACCAATCCGTTCTTCATATATTCGATGGAATTTGATGTAACAATCCACTCAATTCCTCTTTTTTCATCATTTCTGATTCTCATAACAACATCGCTTGTAAGACCATTATCTCTTCCGATCTTTCTGACGCGATCTTTTTCTATGGCATATATTCCGTCACCATCTGTTCCCGCAAGGATAACGCCCTCACTTGTCTCAACCACCGTAAGGAAAACAGTGTTTTTTATTCCGTCAGAAGAGCCTACCGTCCGTGTAATCTCGCCGTCTTCAATAATAACCAGTCCGCCGTTCGTAGCAACGAGCACTCTTCCGTCATCTGTTACAGTTACTGTTCGTACCTGATTACTTGGCATTCCGTTTTCGGTCGTAAATGATGTTATCGTTCCGTCATTTGCGCAGCATACAAGACCAAGATCGTGAGTGTATGTGCTGACCCAGAGATTTCCGTCATGATCTTCCGCAATGCTCCTGATCCTCGCATCACCAAGATATTCGGTAAGTTCATTTTCAAGTTCCGTACCATCTTCCCCAATTATATCAAGCCCGTCCTCTGTTCCGATGTACAGATCTTTGTTGTACAAAGTGACAGCGTTTGTTACTCCTGCGTCAACATCTGCGAGATCTGTTACATCAACAAAATTGTTTGCAACAACCTTCATAACACCGAGCGTTGATGATGCGACCCACAGATTTCCCTGATAATCGGATGTAACCATCTCTATTCCGCTCTCAAAAGATGTATTTTTAAGAACCTTAAAAGATCTGTCGGTATCAACATAACCTATCACACTTGTTGATGACACCCACACCCTGTTACAGTCATAATTAAGCCAATGGACATTTTCAAGAGGCTCAACAGATATCTCTTCCATCTCATCGGCACTTGCGCCAAAATCTCCGTAATAGATAACACTTCCGTTTGTTCCAAGATAAACTTTTCCGGGATTATCCGGATCTGCCATGATTGTTGTTATCTTTTCTATTCCCAGCTCGGAGCTCTCATACAATTCCGTGATCCTGCAATCGTCTATCGCAAAGATTATACCGTTTGTCGTCTGCCCGTATATTCTTCCCGTCGAATCTCTGTCGAGCTTAAGAACACGCTCCTCGGCTATCCTGACATCACGAAATACCTTCACCGTTCCGGCAGGATCGACATAGCACACTCCCGCAGTCGTACCGATAAAAACATTGCCATTTCTGTCTTCCGCAAAGATACGAATGGAAGATGATGGCAGACCATCTTTGTATGAAAAATGCCTGCTTTCCGCTCCGTCAAGAACTACCACGCCGTTATCATTGGTTCCAACCCATATCCTTCCTCTGCTATCCTCATAAAATCCCCTTGCGCTTGTAAGATAAGAAGGAGAATCAACCCTATCAAATGTTGAACCATCGTAATGAAAAACTCCGCTATATCCACCAATCCACATATAACCGTTGCTTGCACCCAAGATAAACATAGCATCAGAAGTCGGAAGTCCGTTAGAAGCATCGTATATCTCGGCAGAATAAGAAATGTCGGGAATCTGCCCTGTCACAGCATATCCACCGCCGAAATACGAACGATCACCGTCTTCGGTATCATTCTCAGCATATGCAGTTATATGCATCATCAGCATCATGCAGCCTGTTACGATAGCCAGAAAAGCTATCTTTTTAAATTCTCTTTTCACAGGCAACCTCCATTTAAACATTCTGATTATATTTACTAAGGATTACCTTTATCTCAGGAAGTGAGTCCAAAAATACTTCTACACACTTAGGATCGAACTGGGTTCCCGAACCTTCACCTATAATTGCCAACGCCTCTTCCAAAGGAAAAGCAGGCTTATAAACACGTGGAGAAGAGAGCGCATCAAAAACATCTGCGACAGCCATTATTCTTGCAGACAGCGGTATAACTTCTCCGTGAAGTCCCTCCGGATAACCTTTTCCGTCCCAACGCTCATGGTGATAAGCCGCCATATTTCTCGCCTCTTTTAGATAAACCTCACCTTTCACTCTACTTATTGCCTTCTCAATAATCTCTCTTCCCGCGGTCGTATGAGTTTTCATAATCTCGAATTCTTCATCCGTAAGCTTTCCGGGTTTATTGAGAATCTTATCGGATATGTTTATCTTGCCGACATCATGAAGCGGTGCACTTCGAACCACATCTGACTTAAACTTGGCACTGATCTTTTCCGGATAATACCCTTTCTTTTCAAGTCCTTCCACAATAATCTTTACATATTCGGAGGTCTTCTGGACATGCGCACCCGTGTCGGAATCTCTGTTTTCTACAAGATCCGCCATTGTGATGATAAGTCCATCCTGCATCTTAAGCGTTGACTCGGAAAATCTTCTGACACTACGGATCTTCTCAGTCTGATTAAGCGCCATATCGCAGATTATCCTGTACATCTTTTCAATCTCATCACCGGTCCTGATATCCAGCGCTCTCATATTTCTCACTGCTTCATCAAGTTTTACCTGGTCATCCCCTGCACCGATAAAGTTTTCAACACTTCTCTCTATGCTGTTGATCGGGTAAACCATTCCTGTTCCCGATGACCACAGACCAAACGCAATTATCAAGATAAAAAACGCTGCCATTATAAATAGAACACGCAATATAAAATCCCACATAAAACCCGAAACATACGCAAGCGAAACTTCTGCCGCAGCATATCCCGTGCAGATTCCGCTTTTATCTATGATCGGATAATATGCAGTCACTACCCTTCCTCTGACTCCGCCACTTTCCACCGGCTCTATAACTTCACCTTTAAACAGTGCTCCGATATATGGTTCCAGATTTTTATCAAAAGGAACTTTCTCGCCCGGAGAATGTCTGTATTCCTCTCCCGGAGCAATATCAAATGCAACGTTCCATCCGTCACTGCTTATCTGGTATATGTGAAGACGATCGATGGATGAAAATCCCGATCTTATCCTGTTGAGCGCAATCTCTGTGTCATCATATATTCGTGCATACCTTCCCCTATTGACGCACTCATCTATAATATCCGGATCAATTGACTCTGAAACATAGCGAGCTGCATTTTGAGCCGTCTTAGCCTTATCAATTCCGACTCTTTTAAAATACAGTGTCACTCCGACAATACCCAATATCACAGTCAGTGCTATTGAACATTCCAGAAGCATAGCGGTAATTCTTATTCTCAAAGAATGTGCAATTGAAGAACTCAGCGAACCGATTTCTTTTACTTCACCAAGTGTAAGCGGTCGCTGCTTCCATCCGCTGTCTCTTATTTTTTTACATGTGCTCTTGGGAATAAAATACACAATGAGCAACGCTATAACTATTGAAATTCCTCTGTCCAGAACAGTCAGTATATTATTGATGATAAAAAAGGATACAGATTCATTAAGATTGAACTGTAGTGACAACGCCTCATCCAAGGCGTTAACTGTTTGATTCTGGGGTTTGCCCATAGCTCCCCATTGAATAACAGAGCTGAGCATTCCGCTCATGATTCCTATTGTCAGAACATATATCAGTACTTTCTTTATCCCATCAAGCTTCTTTTCTCTTGCATACCACGCTGTATAAATGGCAACAAGCGCATTGATGAAACCAAAGTATATCGCCTCATTGTTAAAAACCGTACATACTACATTTGTCAGAACAGCAGTCACTATACCCGGGAATAATCCTCCAACCATGGCAACAAGCATAGTTCCCACAGTATCGAGATAAACCGGAAGCCCATACTTACTTGTAAAAAAAGCCAGTATTACATTTATTATGATTCCGCTAAAAATCGCGGTCACTCGTAACAATCTGTAATGACCTGTTCGTTTCAAAGCGATTTTCACCCGCTATCCCTCCAAAAAAGACAAAATGCCAAAAGAAGGTATTATCAGCTTTTCGTAAATATTTTAGCATATTTTAAATATCTATTGCATATTCTTTCCACCTTGCTATTATTTTTTTATGAATACAAGGAATCTAAAATGTTTTCAAATCATATATGAAGAACGAAACCTCCAGGTAGCTGCAAACAAGCTGTTTCTATCACCTCAAGGACTCAGCAAGATCATAAAAAACCTCGAAGAGGAATGCGGCACTCAGCTTTTTTCACGAACTAAAGATGGCTTTATACCCACGGAAAGCGGAAAGATTTTCTATGAAAAATCCAAAGCCATAATTAAAAAAATGAATGAAATGTTTACGGAGATCAGAGCCGTGAACGACAGAGAAAAGCGCTTCAGGATTGGATTTGCGGCAGGTACACTGCGAGCTGTCGATATCCCTTCCGTGCATTCTTTTATGAAATCGAATCCGGAAATTATTGCAAGCTGGGATGAACAGGAAAACAAAACTATCCTGAAACGTGTATTGAACGATGAGATAAACTGCGGTCTTGTGGTAGGAAAACCGCAAGTTCCGGGGCTTATGTCAGAGCTTATCAAATCGGTAGATATTGTCCTCTATGTCCACAAAGATCACAGACTCAGGAACAAACAGCAGATCGGCATTGCGGAGATCAAAGATGAACCTATTATCTCCATGAATGAAAAATATCACATTTATCACGATTTCATAAACGCCTGCCATATGAACGATTTCAATCCCGAAATTGTTGCTAAGGTTGGCGAAGGAGATTCTATTTACCGCCTTGTAAAAAATGGGATCGGTATTGGAATTGCTCCCAGATTTTTCAAGGATGACAATGACGTCAAAGCCATCCCGATAACCGACACCTATACTTGGGATGTGTACGGAATTTATCTGGAAAACTCACCCGATGCGGAGTTGGCAAAGAGGTTTTTGGAACAATGCTCTAACAAGCTTCACTAAAAAACGACGAATGACTCATTATATAAGCCATTCGTCGTTTTATATTCATTATGCTACTGATTTTTCTTTTCTATCAGATATTGTTTGCAACTTCAAACGCATCCCAGATACCGTACATTATGTTAGATACCTGTCTGGCATCTCCAAGGAGATAGATTTCATCCACATCGTTCTTATACTTGTTATAAAGAGTATTTTCACTGGAATATCCAACGCATAAAACAACGCTGTCTGCAGCAAGTTCCTTAATGCTGTCTGCAACTTCAGCCTTAAGAACGCCATTCTTATACTCTGTAACTTTAGCTCCTGTTACAACTTCAATTCCGTTGAAAGGAATAAGCTTCTCAAGCATTTCCTTATTTGCTGAACAAAGAGGTCCGTTAACTGCCAAAATCTTATCAAGAGCTTCAACGATAGTAACCTTCTTGCCCTTCATTGCAAGGTCAAGTGCAAGCTCACATCCGACAAGTCCGCCACCAACTACAGCCACGTTATCACCTGTTTCCTTCTGACCGAGAAGTACCTGCTCTGCTGAATATACCTTCTCGTCATCTCCAAGTGAGAACATCTTCGGGCGAGAACCTGTTGCAAGGATAACAGCATCAAACTGCTGGTCAAGAATTTCTTTCTCATCTGCCTTAGTATTAAGATGAACCTCAACTCCGAGGCGTGTCATTTCATCTTCATACCACTTTGCAAGAGCTATATCGTCTTCCTTAAATGAAGGTGCGCCTCCGGGGATAAGATTTCCGCCGAGTCTTCCTGTTGCCTCATAAAGAACAGGCTCGTGGCCTCTCTCTGCAAGTACTCGTGCAGCCTCAAGTCCGGCAACACCACCGCCTACTACAAGCACCTTTTTCTTTTTAACAATAGGATTGTATCTGTTCAATCTCTCTTTTCCTGCCTGAGGGTTAACAGCACAATTTATAAGCGAATAGCTCTGGATACGTCCCATACAACCTTCCTGGCAACTGATACAAGGACGGATCCGGCTCAAATTGTTTCTGCGAATCTTGTTTACAATATCAGGATCGGCAAGGGTCGGACGTCCGAGAGATATCATGTCGCAAATATTGTTTTCAAGACACTCAAGAGCTGTATCTGGGTTATCAACTCGTCCAGCCATGATAACAGGGATATTTACATTTTCTTTTGTAATTCTTGCAAACTCTTTGTAAGGAGCCTTCTCCATGTACATCGGGGGATGATTCCACCACCACGCATCATATGTTCCGGCATCAACATCAAGAGCATCATAGCCGTATTTCTCAAGAAGCTTGGCAGCCTCGATACCTTCCTCGATATCACGGCCCTTCTCCTCGAATTCTTCTCCGGGAAGTGCACCTTCGCGGAAATCCTTAACCATGCTCTTTAATGAGAATCTCAATGCAACGGGGAAATCCCATCCGCAAGTCTTAGCAATCTCTTCACGGATTTCCTTAGCAAATCTAAGTCTGTTTTCAAGTGATCCGCCATATTCATCTGTACGCTGGTTGAAGAAAGAAATAGCAAACTGATCGATAAGATAGCCTTCATGAACGGCGTGAATCTCAACACCGTCAAAGCCTGCGCGCTTAGCGTTATATGCGCCTTTTCCGAAGCTTTCCACGATTCCGTGAATCTCTTCAACTGTAAGCGGGCGGCAAGTCTTATCAAGCCATCTGTGAGGAATAGCTGATGCAGATACAGGCGGGAATTCACCTAAGTTTGTAGGAATTGTAACTCGTCCGAATCCACCGCTCATCTGTAAAAAGATCTTTGATCCGTAAGCATGAACACGCTCTGTCATCTCACGGCTGGTTCTTACGAATTGAACCGGATTGTACGTAGAATTGGGTGTGTTTGGGAATGAAGGCTTTTCAACCTCTGTATCAGAGAAAGTAACACCCGTAATAATAAGACCAATACCACCCTGAGCACGTCTGGTGTAATAGTCGATACCTCTGTCATTCCATCCGCCTTCACAGTCTCCGAGACCAAGCGGTCCCATGGGAGCCATAGCATAGCGGTTCTTGATTTCCAATTTGCCAATTTTGATTGGTTCAAAAAGTCCCTTATATTTCATTGAAACCTCCTTATTATCCGGCATTTTTGTGATCCTGCCATATGCCGGTAATCATCGTTAAATATTTGCCATAGAATTATTTTAAAATACGGGCTTTTTGATAACCATCAACAAAACGTTGTCGCGCGACAACGTTTTATTTAAACATAAATAAAATCAGAAAAACTCGCGCTGCCACCGATTTCTTTTGTGCTATAGATAAAAAGTCCAAATCGCACACCGGTGAAATGATCGAGTTTGAATTCCAACTTGTGATCGCTTCCAAGTTTCTTCAGATGCTCAGAATCAGATTTATAGAAGAAGGATACTGTGTCATCGGAATCCGGAATAAGGCTTGGCTGCTTGCTTCTCCTGATTGTTTTGTTATCGAAGCAGACTGCGGCGTGAAGTGTTACAACCGGGCTATCAAGCAAAACGCACTCCACTTCCTCAAAAGGTTCATCATCATTTCTTTCGCCCCAGATATCTTTGTTTTCAAGTTCTCTTTTTCCCATTACAAGATAATAAGATGTGTCTCTTTTTGTTACCGCGATAAATCCGTAGTTACTCTCGAGCAGGCTCAATCCCGCATAGTCTCCGTCTTTAATGCCGTTCGCATCAACAGTGACGTCTGCTTCGCACCCGGGGAAAAGAGTTCTCTGCGTCAAAGTGTTTTTGGCCTGAACCAGGTTACTGCTTATCTTATCTGTTGTGACAGTAACATTGCCATTTTCCAAATCTCTTTTTACAAGCGAAAGATCAGGCTCGTGATTAAACTGCCAGCAGGGCTTGAATCCATAACTCGAAGATGGAGTCCCGTTATAATCCGCTTTGAAATCATCGCTTGCTACCAATGGGGCATATTTGTATCCGGGATTTAAATCTTCAATTTCGAATTCTTCAGGTATTTTTCCTGCTTCACCCAAAACGGGGAAATCAACATCTTTGCCTTCACCAATTGTTCTCTTCCCCCATGTCACCGGCATAAGGCATGGGATTCTTCCCACTGCGCCGCTATCCTGAAAGAGGATGCCGTACCACTTTCCTGACGGACTATCAACAATACTGCCCTGAGCTACTCCTGAATTTCTGTAACCTCTGTCATCATCCATAACATCTTTGCCATAGTACGGCCCTTCAGGCTTATCTGCCACAAAAACAGCCTCAGTTCTTTTTCCCGTGCTCTTTGGCATATGAATTAAAAAAATATAGTATTTACCATTTATTTTGTAAAAATGAGAGCCTTCATATCCAAGATATACTTCATTCTTATCAGATAAGATCAATTTGGCAGGCTCTGTTCCGACATCTGTAAGATGCATGGCTGCATCAAATTTAAGTTCTTTTAGATATATATCAGTATTTCCATAAACGATGTATATCTTACCGTCATCATCAAATAAAATAGAATTGTCATGATAAAAATCCTCAAGTGTATACTTTTCCCATGGACCATATATGTCTTTTGCCTGATATATATATGTCTTATGTGTGTCATTGGCCACAAAGCATACATAATATACGTCTTTATAATAACTAAGGCTTGCAGCCCACATACCGCAGCCGTATACATTTTCTTTTCCCTCTAACTTCTGAGCAGCGGTGCCATCCAACGTATCATATACGTATGCGGCATGCTCCCAGTTCACAAGGTCGTAAGAGCGAAGTATTTCGCAGCCCGGCATGAAGTACATCGTGGTACTCACCATATAGTAAGTATCCTCAACTCTTATCACTTCCGGATCCGGATAATCAAGTTTTGTAATAGGGTTGATGTTATTCATTATTCTTATTTCCTATATACTCATTATTCAAATATTAACCTATATACAATCCAGCCACCTTTTTCAAAACTGTCTTTACTTATAATTTGCATGCTCTTTTCAATCTTATTAGCAATATCCAAACCGACATATTCCGTATAATAATATATGCCTCTTTGCCCTTCATGCAGCTCAAAGCAATACTCATCTGTTATATTATGAACATCAAATGATATATTCCCTTCATAGTCATCATCAACCATTCGAGTCTTCAATTTGTCATTCCAATTCTCTGATACTACTATTTCATTCTCACCTTCACTTAAAGTCCGGTAATGTCCCATAGAATCAAAGTGCCATGAATCATTGTTATATACAGGCATGAAGATTACATTATCGGCATCACAAACACCATCAAGTGCCATATCCATAACATAACCATAATTCTGATGCTGATCATTATATACAAATCCATCACTCATCGGTTCTGCTGTGCATATAACTGACCTTTTTCCAACATTTATATTTGAAAAGCATATCCTACTGATAGGATCGACAGTGAAGAAACATGAAATAAACAATACTGCGATGCTTCCTGTGAGCACCACATTCTTGATCATCTTTTTCTTCAAAAGAATCATCGGGACAAACGAAGCCATAATATATATGCTTGCATATAACGCATCAATATATCTTGGATGCAACACTCCCGTATTAATTATCACAGAAATCACCAGATATATGATTGAAGAAAAAGACACAGGAAAAAAGTATTTCATATAATTTCGATACTCTTTTACCACTGCGCAGCTAACCAGCGCAACTATTGCAAGAGCCAAAACCGCCCAATTGAAATTTACAAAGAAAAACGATTTCAATTTGCCTAATGCATAGCCCTTATTAAATACCATTTCTCCGCCGCCCGTCCAGTGGCCTATGGTCTCATACGAAAAAAGCCAGATAAAACATGGAACATACAGCACCAAATATCTTTTGTAGTTATAAAACAATTTTCGCTTGCTTACAATGTCAACTAACTGCATTCCCAATATTATAAATGCATATACAACTACATCTGTCTCTTTACAAAAAACAAAATACATCCCGGCTAAAAAAGCGTAGATATCCTGATTCGCCCAAAGAAAATACAGCATAATGGGTAATACACACCACGTGGCATAATCATTGTAACTGTACCCAACCATTCCCAACATAAACGGCGAACAAGCATATGCTGCCGTCACAGCCAAATACTCAACAACAGAACGACCTTTGTACATATAATTGATCAATTTCCAAAAACCAAATGCACCGATCAAAAAAAGCAGCTTGGCATACATAATCTGTCCAAGTAAAGCTGTTCCATAAATGAATTTATGAATAATTGCCCCTATCACATACGAATAAGAAATATGTCCAAAAAAAATCCAATCATTAATATCCCACAATGAATAAATATCATCAATATTGTCCATATGTGAAAACATATTATGACAATCCCATAAAAAATATGTCTTTCTATGATATGTCATCGCCAACAAAATGATAAGCATGATCAGAATATGCTTATTTTCTCTTATTGCTACTATCCTGCTTCTGATCGCGCCATCTTTCTTAGCAAGATCCCACATCACCACCAAAAGACTTATTAAAGCCACACTACCGGCAAACAATAAATAATATATAACACGATCAGCGATCAGCGCTCCGCTTTCCCTGATCACAGCAATACTGCTAAGGAGCCCTATACAGCAAACTCCGACAATCTGTCTGCGCACACTTTTTCTATAAGAATCATCCAACTTACTCTTATTAAGCAAAATAAACGCAGATACAAACGTCACATCTCCGACAAGAAATATCATCCTTAGGCCGTCTTCCATTTCCCCGACGTGATATAAATAGTTAAAATATACAGATAAAAGACCAAACACAAACGTCAGAAACAACAAACAATTGATCTTATCTTCATTTTTTAACCTGATTTTTTTTAACAACCAATTTTCCTCCACCGATTTACTCAGTCTTTTCCAAGCCTATTTTTGAGCCGGAATCTATAATCCTGTATATATTACCTTCAACTACCTGCGCCGGATCATCAAATATGCCTGAGTATTTCCCTATAAACGTTTCATCAAGCCTGCTGAAATATATGTAATCATATCCCTTCAAAGTTTCAACAAATTCTTCCGCCGATAAATCTCTTGACCAAACATCATCCTCATCTACTGCAGGGCCTACACTTCCACCGCCTATTGTTCTCGGGCAACAATAATATTGCTGACGACATACAAATCCTCCGTCATCTCCTCTTCTTATAATGTATACACTATCATCTTCCCCGGTATCATTTAAAATTGCAGCCGCCCCTATCGTATACCTGCTTAGTTCCTCTTCATCATGAGTAATCGTTCCCGGAAGAACCTGATCAAATACATCCACATTAAAAAAAGCAAGATCAGCAGAAAGAAGAATAACCAGCAGATAATATTCCTTCAAATACCGTTTCCAAACACCTGAATCAAAATAAACAGCCAGAAGCAAAAATAATACAGCTATAACAAAAGAATTCATGTACCTTTCATAACTCGCCAACCTGACTGCTTCATATTCACTAAAAGCAGTACAATACAAAAAGTACATAAGAAGCGCGTAAAAAACGCCGGCGCCCAATGTCCATATTCCGGCAAGCACCATCTTCTTTTTTCCAGGTTCTTCATCACAAAAATGTGCCAAAACCCAAAATCCGATCGCGGCAAATAAAATAACAACCACATAAGAACCATGAATCAGAATATCCCAATGAATCAGTGCATCTATATAGGTATTTTTGACCTGTATCAAATAAGGTATGGCACTGTTTTCAGGACTTGTGAATACTTCCTTAAGTGATGACAGCTTCATTCCGTCATAGCTTTGTCCGCCGCCGGTATTGCCTACATACTTATCAACAAATTTATTAAAAAGAAACCATAATGCAACAGGAACTATTAATGATGAACTAAAAAGCCCCCATAACTTAACACTTTTCTTTCCTTTTGATAAAAGAAAAATCTGAACAAATATAACTGCAACCACAAGCGGCATCAAAGCCATGGCCATCATCTTAGCCAATACTAACACAGACATTCCGACAGCCAATTCAAAAAGCATATAACAAATATCATCACGCATTTTGTAAGCTTCGAACACACACCAATAAAAGACTATTCCAACCGCTATATCACAATAGACAGAATGATAGAAACAGAAACCGTTTTTCGTATCAAACAATAATGGAATCAGCAGAACTATAAGAACCACACTCAGCTGAAACAGCCTGCATTTCACTAATACCACCTTATCTGCACATTTTTCGGTCTTCTCAGCTACATGCTCACTGATACGCTCAAATATCGGCATTAACATTGAAAACATGAAAATCTGTATACCTCTGTATGCATCAGGTTCAGTAAATCTCCCGCTTAATCTGCACCAGATTGTTTCAAACAAGGTTATTGCAGGAACATAGTCTTTATGCGAGAACCAAATCGGAGACATACAATAAAGACTATCAAGCCTTAAACTTTCCTTTAAGAAAAATCCCCAATGAGAAAACTCATCCCAATCCATAAAGCATTTCTTAAAATTAATCACAAAACAAAAAACATAGAATGTTAGGAAAATAAATCCTCCTTCATTCCACATTTTCTTAAAATATTCATATGTACCCTGTCTTGAAAAAGCCTTCCTGTTCTTTATAAGCAGAAATGCTCCTATGACACCTGCAATTGCCAAACCTCCGTATATTCCATATGACAGACGCTTAAATAACATCCCGCTTATAAGAACAAGCAGAATGTGAAGCATATATGCAGGTGCAAGTGAATTTGAGAATTTCTTCTTGAAGCATGCGCTCCATACTCCTCCAAGAATCAAAGAATATGCCAATGGGCATAGTAATCGAACTAACATTTCTCCTCCCCAGCAAATATGAAGTTTACATAGACCTTATAACCGATGTTAGTATATCGTTAAAAAAAAATACCGTCAAATATGCTTTTATTTTTGTGGACAACTTCGAAAGATAATACCGTCTTGTGAATAAAAGGTTTTATGTTAAAATATATCGAGAAAACAAAATCATATAATTAGGAAGGGAAGACTAATGGATTCATACAAAGATGCTTTAGAAATCGACATCAAAGACCTATCATCAAAAATCCTAAGAAAATGGAAGCTGATTCTCATAAGCGCAATAATATTTGCTCTTCTCGCCATCGGATACGGCTTAGCCACAGGCAGCCAGCTCCCATCAGCTTATTCAGAACCAAAAAAGATTACTTTAGATGATTTAAAAGAAGAATTAAAGGGAAAGCTCACTTCTAAAGAAGCCAGAGATGTAGAGCTTGCCTACAATGCATATATAGAATGTGAAAAACTCTATGACGAAATTGATACCCCTGAAACAGGAGTCGAACTTGTAAAAGCCACACAACAGGTCCTTGAAATAAAAAAAAGCTTCACTCCCGATCAGCAATTGTACTACACCGCTCTTTTCGAAGGTGAAGGCGGCACTGTAAGCAAACCTTTTTCAGGAAAAATAAATGCCGATTTTTCTGCAGGCAGTGGCCAAAATGAAGTATCTGTAAAACTAATCGTACTCGCTGCACTCGCAGGTGCCGCACTTGTCATAATAATAACTGCAACAAAATACATTCTCAGTCCGGTGCTCAAGACAGAAGACGATCTTCGTAACGCCTTCAAACTACCAATTATAAGCAGTTTCCACCCCGGAGATGCGGACGCTCTTGAATACGTATATAACAGCATGTATGCATGTGCCAAAAAAGCTGATGTACAAAAGGTATGTATTCTCGGTTCGGCAATCGACGCAAACACAGCTGAATACAAACAGGAAGTAAGTGACATGTTCCCAAGAAAAGACATGTCAGTCAGAACAAGCGACTATATGCTCGATGATCCCGACGTACTTGATTCAATCGTAAACTCAGACGGCGTTATCCTGTTCGAAAGAATCGGCCATTCCAAATACGAAGATATCGCAAAAGAGATCGAACGTTGCAATAACTTCGGTGTAAAAATCCTCGGCGCAGTTGTTGTAGAATAAAACCAAGCCATTGTAAAAGGACGATGTCAAATTGCCAACATCGTCCTTTTTTATTTTCTTATTAATTTCAATCCATAATAACCGCGCCCAAAACCTTAACTCCATACTTGTTACAAAGTTCAAGTTCCTTTGCAATGTCTTCATATCTCGAACTGTTTTTCTTCTCAACAAGAACAACCGCATCAGATTCCGACATTGTCTCCATGTCTGCGATAGAATTGATCACGTCATTGCATGCTTCACAGCTTTTGATACTGTTTTTCGAACGAATATCATTAGCAATAGTTTCTCTTAGTTTTGAAACCGCATCATCTATAGCCGCTCCAATTATACATATTTTTGACGCTTCTATGTTTGAAGCTGCCAAACCAATCTCTGATGTAATAACACCAATTTTTTTATCTTCAGTACCCGAAATATCCCCAATAACAGAAAGCTCAAAAGCATTTCTAAGATCCTCTGCCGTATGAAGTTTTCCGGATAAAATATAAAATGCCGCAAAAATTGCTGCTACAATAAATGCTCCTCCAAAAGCTCCCAAACCAATATACTTTAGATTAACACTTCGCTTAATTTCTGTGTTTACAGGCTCCTGCGGCGAATCAGACAGGGGCACCAAATCTGTTGTAATGGTAATGTCACCTTCGTTCTTTTTCAATTTCTCAACATTAACATGCGCAATAAGAGCTGTATAATATTCCTTTTGTTCAGGTGTCAATACAGATGCCAAACCATTCATACTGCTTCTTATATTGTATAAATAACCGTTATATTCTCTTTGAAGAGAATCCACTGTAGAATTATTACCAATCGTGTAATAGGTGTCTATCTTAGAAATCTCATAATCATAATTATTCTTTATCTTTTCTGTCGTTTCTTCTATTTTCTTTTCAAGAACCGGCATAATAGCTTCACACATCCCTTTATCTGTACCAATAACCGACACTGTTAATATGCTGCTGCCACTTGTTCCTACAGATATGAGCTCGCTAATTGCACTGTTATCCGCATCAATCCCGGATTCATTCTTTATTTCCTCTATTACACTATCATCCTTAAGCGCCAAAGCATATGCACTTGCTATATTAGATACATCGCTCTTTATCATCAATCCGTCTTGCATAATCCTATCTGTAGAATCTGCATTCGCATCAATAGTCGATTTCGTCATATTCTCTTTTATGGAATAAGAAGTCTTAACCTCCGGAACATTACGTGAATCAATCTTTAATGCAATCGAACTTTCTCCATATTCTAATACTCTTGCATATTCCTTTGCATAATTCAAATACTGATACGCTGTCTCCTCTGCAAGAACAGCATCTTCTTCTGAAAGAGCCTCCCTTAGGGAAACATATTCTGAAACTCCAACTTCTGTATAAGGCTCTCCCGTCTCAGAATCAATTGTAACTCCGGAGCCGACATATCCATACATTCCCAAAGCAGTAGCTCCAATAACCGCGCAAGTAACCATTGCCTTCCAATGTTTTAAAACACTCTTTGAAAGGTCAATAACATTTATATATAAATTTTCCTTATAATCCATTACAAGCTTCTTTTCTCCCTAAAATATTTACACCATCAATCAACGCAATATCATAACATTGTTGTTGTTAAATAATTTTTATTATTTAACGCTCATTTTAAGCATACACTAATCTTTACGTTAATTCAATAGTAATAATATATATCCTCGTTTCTCCTTGCCATGCCATATGGCCTCTTCACGTTAAAACATTTTTAATATACCTTTTTTTCGAGAATGTTTTTCAAAAAAAGCCCGGGAAATCCAACAGAAATGCTGAATTTCCCGGGCTTTTAGGCCAAAATTTTCAATTGATTTACTTCTTTCTCCAAACCATCTTATCTACAATTCCTACATAAGACTGGATAATCTTAACCACCTTTGTGCTGACATTCGTATCAACATAATCAGGCACTGGTATTCCGTTATCATTATTTTTGACCATATCAACAGCAAGTTCTACAGACTGTTTAAGCCCTTGCTCATCGATACCTGAAATAACAAAGCATCCCTTATCCACAGCTTCCGGACGCTCAGTAGATGTTCTTATGCATACCGCCGGAATAGGATGTCCGATTGATGTATAAAAAGATGATTCCTCAGGTAATGTACCTGAGTCAGATACAACAGCAAAAGCATTCATCTGAAGGCAGTTATAATCATGGAATCCAAGAGGCTCATGCTGTATTACACGAGAATCGAGTTCAAACTTTCCGGCAGTTTTCATCTGCTCTAAGCGTTTTCTCGACCTTGGATGGCATGAATACAGAATAGGTATATCATACTTAACTGCAATCGCATTTATCGCGTTGAACAGGCTGAGGAAATTCTCTTCCGTATCGATATTCTCTTCTCTATGTGCAGATAATAGAATGTACTTACCTTTTTCAAGCCCAAGTCTTGAATGAATGTCGGAAGCCTTGATCTTATCAAGATTATTCGACAGCACTTCTGCCATAGGACTTCCCGTTACATATGTCCTCTCTTTAGGTAACCCACAATCAGCAAGATAACGACGCGCATGCTCTGAATATGCAAGATTAACATCAGATATAATATCTACAATTCTTCTATTAGTCTCTTCAGGCAGGCACTCATCCTTGCACCTGTTACCAGCTTCCATATGAAAGATTGGTATATGAAGGCGCTTTGCTCCGATCACAGAAAGACATGAATTCGTATCTCCCAGCACAAGAACAGCATCGGGTTTAGCTTCTGCAAAGAACTGATATGATTTTGCAATTATATTTCCCATAGTCTCCCCAAGATCCGCACCTACAGCCTCAAGATAAACTTCAGGATCATCAAGTCCCAGATCCTTGAAAAAGACACCGTTTAAATTGTAATCATAGTTCTGCCCGGTATGAACAAGAAGCGTATCAAAATACTTACGGCATTTATCTATCACTGCCGCAAGCCTGATTATCTCAGGTCTGGTTCCTACTATTATTGCAAGTTTGATCTTGCCGTTATTCTTCCAACTATATGTATCCATCAAATTCACCTACTTTTATACATTGCCTTTCTCCGGATTGATCTTCTCATCACCGTCCCTATCGACTATCTCATAAAATGTATCGGGATGTCCCGGATCAAAAGTCTCATTTGCCCACATAACAGTTACAAGATCATGAGTTTTTGAGAGATTCTTTATATTATGAGTATATCCCGGAATCATCTGTATTGCCTTCATCTGCTCTCCGGTTACTTCAAACTCTATAACAGGATAGCCCTTCTCCGTCTCAGGATCTATACCGATTCTTCGAAGCTGTATCAAGCCATGTCCTGAAACAACTATAAATGTCTCCCACTTACTGTTATGCCAATGTTCTCCCCTGACAATTCCCGGTTTGGCAACATTTATACTAACCTGCCCATGATCCAATGTCCTTATAAGTTCTGTAAATGTTCCTCTGTTATCCACATTGGATTTAAACCTGTAGCACATCTTATCTGCAGGTAAATAAGACAGATATGTGCTGTACAGTTTCTTTGCAAATGAACCTTCAGGAATAGACGGCACCATAAGAGTCTTAGGTGCTGACTTAAACGACTCGAGAAGGTCTACTATCTCACCGAGAGTTACATTATGAGAAACTGGAACATAACAGTATTTTCCGTTTTCATTTTGAACAGGCTTGGTACTTCCCGATGCAGGATCAAAATCGCATCTATGTTCTTTACCTTCAAGAGCATCGAGCATCTCTTCGATCAGGTCATCAATGTACACAAGCTCCAATTCCGTATTTCGGTCATTAACCGTATATTCCAGATCATTTGCAAATGCATTGCAAAATGTAGCAACTGCCGAATTGTAATTAGGCTTACACCACTTACCAAAAAGATTTGGGAACCTGTATACAAGTACCTTGCTTCCTGTTTCTTCCTGATATTTCATAAAGAGCTCTTCACCGGCAAGCTTACTCTTTCCATACTCTGATCCCGCATATCTTCCAATAAGCGAAGCCTGTATTGAACTTGAGAGCATTACAGGACATGTGTTGTTGTGCTTTTTAAGCACGTCCAGAAGCTTTGATGCAAATCCGTAATTGCCTTCCATGAATTCCGCTTCATCCTTGGGTCTGTTAACTCCCGCAAGATTAAAGACAAAATCCGCTCTCTCACATGCAAGTTCAAGTTCCTCGTCACTTGTTCCTATATCATATCCATATATCTCTGTAATCAACAGGTCAGGTCTTGTATTATTTCTTCCATCTCGTATGTTTCTGAGATTCCATACAAGATTACGTCCAACAAATCCGTTGGATCCCGTAACCAATATTCTCATATCTTATGCCTCCACAGCGTGTGGTCTTCCTTCAAGTTCTTCCTTAACATAATCAGTGCCCATAATCTTTGCTACGACACCATCCACATCAAGCCTGTTTGTATTATGGCTTGTATATGCCTCATCCCCCTGAGTCATAACCTGACCTTCTACATAGAACTGATCATAATTAAGACTTCTTCCGTCAGGAGCGATTCTGAAATAGTCTCCCATGTCAGTAGCACGAAGCCTTTCCTCTCTTGTCATTAGAGTTTCAAACAGCTTCTCACCGTGTCTTGTACCGATAACCTTGCATTCGGTTTCTCCAAATACCTTCATGACACCCTTGGCAAGGTCTCCTATTGTACTGGCATCAGCCTTCTGAATGAACAAATCTCCCGGCTCAGCATGTTCAAATGCAAAAGCAACCAGATCAACCGCTTCATCAAGATTCATAAGGAATCTGGTCATCTCCGGATCTGTTATTGTAATAGGACGTCCTGCTTTAATCTGATCTATGAAAAGAGGAATAACCGATCCCCTGCTGCACATAACGTTACCGTATCTTGTGCAGGAAAGAACTGTACCACCTCTCTCAAAAGCTTTCTGTGCTCTTGCCGCAACAACCTTCTCACCAAGAGCTTTGGACATTCCCATTGAATTAATAGGATAAGCAGCCTTGTCCGTGCTAAGGAATACAACTCTCTCAACTCTGTTCTCTACAGCGGCTGTTATAACATTATCCGTTCCGATAATATTTGTCTTTACTGCCTCCATCGGGAAAAATTCGCATGACGGAACTTCCTTAAGTGCAGCCGCATGGAATACATAATTGGCGCCATACATAACATCGCGAACAGAATCAATATTCCTCACATCTCCGATATAAAACTGTACCTTTGAGAACTGCTCTGGATATCTTGCCTGCAAAATATGTCTCATCATATCCTGCTTCTTTTCATCACGAGAAATAATACGAATCTCACCAATATCCGATGTCAAGAAATGCTTGAGTACAGTTGAACCAAATGATCCTGTTCCTCCGGTGATAACTAATGTTTTATCTTTAAACGATTCTGCAATTGACATATTATGCATCGTATATTGCTCCTTCTTTTCTTATAATCTCCAATAATCCCACTCTTCCGCATAATCTGATTTATTAAACATGCCTTTCAGATCAACCAAAATCTTTCTATTATGCTCTATGTTATAATATTGAGCCAAATCAGCCGGTGAAAGGTTTTCAAATTCTTTATGCTTGACTGCAACAACTATTGCATCCATATTTTTTGCATCACTCATATCGCAAAAATCTATTCCATAAAGTCGTTTAGCCTCATCTGCATCACCTTCAGGATCTACAACAATCGGTTCTATTCCGTATTCTTTTAGTTCATTTATAATATCTATAACCTTAGTATTCCTTGTATCCGGACAATTTTCCTTAAAGGTAAATCCAAATATAGCAACTTTTGCATTTTTTACAGGAATGTCATTTGATATAAGCATTTTCACAATGCTTTCTGCGCAGTATTTACCCATATCATCATTTATTCTTCTTCCCGAAAGAATAATCTGACTATGATAGCCAAACTGTTCTGCACGATACGTCAAATAATATGGATCTATACCAATGCAATGTCCTCCAACAAGTCCGGGTTGAAAATTAAGGAAATTCCACTTGGTTCCCGCAGCTTCAAGAACAGATTTTGTATCAATTCCCATCTTATGGAATATTATTGAAAGCTCATTCATAAAAGCAATATTAATATCACGCTGACTATTTTCAATAACTTTGGCAGCCTCGGCAACCTTAATGCTCTCTGCCTTATAGACTCCCGCATCTACAACAATCTCATAAACCTTTGCCACTTCTTCAAGCGTCTCTGCATCCATTCCTGATACTATCTTTGTAATAGTATTCAATCTATGCACCTTATCGCCCGGATTAATTCTCTCCGGACTATATCCTATTTTCCAATCTACACCACACTTAAGCCCGGATTCTTTTTCAATGATGGGAATACATGTTTCCTCAGTTACTCCCGGATATACCGTTGACTCGAAAACAACTATTGTACCTTTCTTTATATTCTGACCCACAAATCTTGAAGCCCCTTCAACAGGTGAAAGATCCGGTGTATGATCATCGTTGACCGGTGTAGGAACAGCAACAATAATAAAGCTTGCATCCGAAAGAGACTTCGGATCTGCTGTAAATTCCACTGTGGAATTCTTTATTACATCATTACCTACTTCATTTGTAGGATCAATTCCCTGCTTATAAAGCTCTATTTTCTTGGCGTTAAAATCAAATCCAATTACATCTATTCCTCTCTTGGCAAACTCAATTGCAATTGGCATACCAACATATCCAAGTCCTACAAGTGCAAGCTTTCCCTTTTTATTCTTTAAATTCTCATAAATATTCATTTCCGTTAACCATCCTCAAAAAAATCACTTAATTGCTTCTTTAAACTTTTGACAAACAAAATCTATCTCATCGTCCTTCAAATAAGGATGAATAGGCAAACAAAGAACTGAATCACATAACTCCTCTGTAACAGTACAATCTGCTTCTGAACTTCTCGTTCCTACAAATGCCCCTTGTTTATGCATAGGCTTTATATAGTAAATATTTGTAGGAATACCTTCCGCTTTAAGTGTCTTCTGAATTTCTGAGCGCTTCGTTCCGGCAGGAAGCTGTAATGTAAATTGAGCCCATGATGAGTAAAACTTGTCTCCGATAATAGGAAGTATAACCCCGGGTATATCAGACAAATTCTTTGTATATCTCTCAGCCACATGATTGACTGCTATAAGCTCTGTTTCCTTAAATACCTTTAACTTAGCCAAAAGTATTCCCGCTTGAATAGTATCCAATCGGCTATTCATTCCTAACCTTATATTGTTATACTTTGCATTTGGATCATCCGGATGCTCCATATCTTTTCCATGAACAGCAATAGATCTGCAAAGTGTAGCAAGCTTATCATCGTCTGTAAAAATCGCACCACCGTCACCATAACATCCAAGTGGCTTTGCAGGGAAAAATGATGTAGTAGAAATATTTCCCAAGCTTCCTGCTCGCTTTTTTCTTCCATCATTTAAAGTATATTCACCACCAAACCCCTGTGCGGCGTCCTCAAGCAATAACATATCATACTTATCACATAGAGCTCTTACAGCTTCATATTCAAACGGTTGACCAAAAAGATCTACTGCAATAACTGCTTTAGGTGTATATTTACCTTCCGATATTACTTTTTCAACAGCACATTCCAACTTTTGAACGTCCATATTATATGTATTCTTATAAACATCTACAAATACCGGAGTCGCGCCAACAGTAGCCGGACATTCTCCTGACGAAAAAAAAGTAAAATCAGGAACAAATACAACATCTTCCTTACTTCCACCACCTTGCTCTCCTATGCCTGCCGCCATTAACGCAATACTGATAGCATCTGTTCCGTTTGCACAAGTAATGCAATGTTTTCTTCCGACATATTCAGCAAGTTCCAGTTCTAACTCTTTAACCTGCGATCCTGAAATAAAATGAGATGATTCTATAACAGAATTAATCTGCTCATCTACTTCTTTTTTTATATTTTTATACTGTCTCTTTAAATCCCTAAATTCTATTTCCACCAAAAATCCTCCAAATAAACTCAAACAACATATCACATTTTTGATTCAGACAATTTTCCATCTTTAATCTCATAATGCTTCCCACAATCTTTACAGCAAAAATCACTATCTAAAATTTGCCCGCACTCACATGCCCATCCGATTCTTTTTGCAGGAACTCCTGCCATAACTGCATGAGGTTCAACATTCTTTGTAACCACCGCTCCGGATGCAATCAGGGCATATTCACCAACAGTATGCCCACAAACCACCGTGCTGTTTGCACCAAGTGTAGCATCATGTTTGATAAGAGTTCTTTTATATCCTTCATGTCCCTTTGGATATCTTGCTCTTGGAGTAAGATCATTGGTAAAAACACAACTTGGTCCACAGAAAACATAATCTTCCAATTCTACCCCTTCATATATTGAAACATTATTCTGAACCTTTACTCCATCGCCTATCTTAACATTATTTGAGACATTTACATTTTGCCCGAACGAACAATTTTTACCTATCCTCGCTCCTGACTGAATATGGCTAAAATGCCATACTTTTGTACCTTCTCCTATTTCAACATTATCATCCAAAACGCTAGTGGGATGTACAAAAAAATCACCCTTTACCAACAGTGTCTACCTCCAAACATTTAAATTTCTATCTCATTCTCTTTCTCTCGCCAAATCTTCCTTTGAAATCCATTGTTGAACAAGACGTAAGCGGTAGCTTTACCGGTTTTCCTTCAGCTGCTGATTTATATATAGCAAGTACAAGTTCCAATGCTCTCTTACCATCTTCGGCTGTAACATATGGATCTCTATGATTCTTTATGGCATCAATTACATCTGCATAAAGAGGTGTATGTCCAAAGCCATATACATTGGGCGGATTCTCTCCAAACTCAGCCATTACAGCATTCGGATCATCCAACAAATCTGAAAATCTCCATTCCTCTATTTTATTAACGGATGCACCTCCCGCTTTAATTGTACCTTTCTGCCCAAATAGATATAATGTCTCCTCTAAATTTTTGGGATAAATATCTGTAGTTCCCTCGACAATACCATAAGACCCATTCTTGAATTTGATAATTGCTATTCCCAGATCTTCTGCTTCAATATATTCATGATTAAGCTTATCTGTCATTCCCATAACAGTATCTATCTCATTTCCCATCATCCATCTGAGAAGATCTATATTATGAATACATTGATTCATAAGAGCACCACCATCCTGCTCCCAAGTGCCTCTCCAATCTGCTCTTGAATAATATTCATAATCACGACACCATCTTATATGAGCCGTACCGTAAAACATTTTTCCGAATCTGCCTCTTTCAAGAGCATCCCTGATCTTCTGAATGGATTTATTAAATCTATTTTGATGATTTGCGCAAACTACTACTCCTTTTTCTCTACCTGCCTTAATTACAGCATCTGCATCTTCAATCGAAAGCGCAATTGGTTTTTCAATAATTAGATTACATCCTGCTTCTATACAATCAAGGGCTATAGATGCATGTTTACCTGATTCCGTGGCAATTGCTACAAGTTCAGGTTTTTCTTCTTTAAGCATTTCTTTATAATCGGTATATTTTTTTACATGTTGCAATCCAAATTTATCCGACTTTTCTTTCATTACCTCCGGACTAATGTCACACATTGCCACAAATTCAAGGTTATTGTTCTTCGCAGCCTCAATATGATTTGGACTGATTCTTCCACAACCAATCAATGCGTACTTCATACTATTCCTTACCTCCGTATATATATCTACCATAATGTTTTAAAATGTATACCAAAATCAGTGTTAATAAAAATCCACCTGTCAGCAACCAAGAAAACAGGTATGCGCTTAATAAATATAATATAGATCCAATAATCAAACTATACTTTATAACAGGGTCAAAATCCCTTATCTTCTTACACAAAATATCAAGTAACCAAACAATAACAAATGGATAAATCAAAACTCCTATAAACCCAAAATTTTGATATGCATCCGAAAAAAGACCATTATTAAGATTGTTATAATTCCCCGATAAATTATACTTTATATCACTGCCGATTAAAACTGATGCAATATCCGGCAACGGATCACTAAAAAAGAACCTTAAAAAGCTTTGCCTCAACAACAAAAAAGGATTGGTCTGAAAAAAATCAAAATAATAAAAATGCGCTTCTGCCGGAATAAAAAACATTCGTTGGCAAAGTGCTATCGGCATCCTTCTATGCAGCACATCTTCAGTGAAAGCAGCCAACAACGATGCAATCAGGCAAAACGCCAAAACCATATTTCCTGTGCTTTTTTCAACATTATAGTATTTTAGAATAAGAAGTCCAAATACAACGATCAGTTGAAAAAAAATCGATTTATTTCCATAGATAGCATAACTCATCATTCCAAGTATAAGATCCACTATGACAGCTATCCATTTCTTATTTGCTGCATGCACCGCCAAACATAGCGGAATGATCAATGAAGATGTCCAACTAAATAAATATCCTTCAATCGTACTCATATAGTTGGATTCATCCAATCTAAAATCATATACATCTTCAAAGCGAACCATCATACGAAATTTTCCATATTTATAAGAAAAATATACTGTAGCAATTATCGTCAGTATCCAAATAAAACTAATGATATAATTGTTGTTTAGTTTATCACCGACCATAGGTCTTTCGCGATCCAATCTATATGCTCTTCTAGAGCAATTGATCATCATGATTTCAAAAAGGATCCAATAAATTGTTATCTCTGCCATTGCAACAATTGATTTGTTACCTATCCAAAATACACTTAATGTAGGAATCACTGACAAAGTCATAAGCAAACTCATGCATAATTTCAAATCGCATTCCTTTATCTTGATATACAGAACAAGGCAAGGAAGTAATAATATCCAACTTAATACAAGTTTCCAAATATTTACGTCAGCAATACTACCGGAATAATCATATATTTTTGTTATGTAAAACAAATAAATGAAGTCATAGCAAATCTTCAATAAACAAAACATACCTGATTTGTTATACATAATTTTGCTAATCCATTGCATACTCTTTTTAAATATCACTGTTTTTTATCTCCAACGTACATTCTACCGGCCCAAAGCTGCATCAAAACTTTCAAACACGCAGTCGCAACTGATACATAACTAAATCCCAACAACCCGTACTTTCCAACCACAAGTATTCCTCCGCTCAGATATGTCACAAGATACGATAATTGTATGATCAGTAACCAATATGAAGGTGCATATCTAAGAACAGTAGGTAATGTCATATTTCCTAAAACTGTGACAATTGCTGCCGCGTTGGCAATATCAAGATATGCTTTTGCATCAGCAATCACATCCGGATAGAGCAGTCCCGTAAACCAACCACTAATAAAATGACTTACAATCATAAAGACAACAGCGACACAAATATTAACCAAATTAAACACACGGAAGCCTTTTTTATCCATTCTAAATTCTTTTTGCGAAAAGTAGCTTAATAAAACTCCCGCTAACGGTGTCATGAGTATCCCTATGCTTTTACCAAAAATCGAAGCAACCGTATATATTGTTACAGCTTCACCTCCTAAAATCGGTAAAAGAAAAATTCTATCAAGATACAATAGAATATTCGCCGTCAAGCCTGTAATCATAAGTACGATATCTTTTTTTACAGTTCTGACAAAAAAAGGAGTTTTCTTAAAGCCTTCAGCATAAATCTCAGAAGAACAAAAAATATATATGATTGCAAACAATTCACCTGTCAAAAAGCAAATGGGCCATGCAGTTTTTGTGCTATTTGTCATAAACAACACAAATAATCCAAGCAAATCCCCTACAGCAACCAAAATATTGCAAATCAGATTTTTGGTATAATTTATTATAATCCTGTATGCAACAGCTCCATATGTTCTAGTGGAATTCGCCACCATATAAACAACCAGTATTATCTTTGTCATCAAATCAACTTCAAATTTTTGCAATAAGACAAATAAAATAATAGCTGAAATAAAATTTGACGCTAAGAGGATTGGTAAATAATCCCCCTTATATCCACTGTCATCGTAACTCTCGTTCAATAACAAACGAGTATTGTTAAGACTGGAACCTATCGTCGCAGCAAATGTGTTGGCCAACCCTATAATCGTCAAAACAATACCATATATTACACTATCTAATTGTATCTTTAGCTTAGGATATATGATTAATTGCAATGCTGCTGTAGTAATAAATGATGCCATCAGATTCAATATAAAATCTTTTGACATATTCCGTATCTTAAACTGACTCATTTCAAATACCTGTCTGACATTTTTTTATAATCAAATCTTCGTGCCGCCAATTCTGCACATTTTTGTTTTGCTATAAGCAATTTATTATCATCTTCAGTTATAGTCCTTATAACTTTCTCAATCCCCTCAGCATCTTCTTCATAAAAAGCCGCATCCTCCATTGCACGCATATATCCGCGATTCAAAATAACAGCACATCCATCACATAATGCAATCTGTGCAGTAGCAGAATACGTCCCCGGTTGTATATAAATATCTGTCGCACCAAGAATCTCTTCTTGTTCGCTCGCGTTCTTCCATCCAAGAAAACTAATTCTTTCATCAGCTTCAATTAATGGATACAAAGTATCTTTCATTTCATCCGGTATTCTACCGTAAATCAAAAGGCGCAACCTATTATCATCAACTTTGCTAAATGCTTTGATAACTTCCTCTGTTTTTTTTCCTTTATCCATTTTACCAGAATGTGTACAAACAATTACATTTTCCGGAAAATGCATGTCTTGTATAAATCTTTTTCTATATTTTTTCTGTTTCTCTTCATCAAGAAGAATCCCACCCAATGGATAATACTCAAGCATATCATCAGAAATATTATACATTTCCTCTAGATATTCTCTTTCAGCATCGCCAACATACAGTATCTTCCTTGCAACAGGCAATGCTTTTCTTACAAAAAAGCCATGTATATATTTATATGCAAACTTAGAGATTGGAGTCATTGCAGTGTTCTGAAAACTCTCATGTGAATCTATATAAAATGGAATTCCTTTCTCTTTTACATATTTTGCAACATCCATCAATTCATAGCCGCAAACACCATGGTATAAAATTGTGTCAGGACTAATTTCATTAAGCAATTCTACTATTTTTTTTGCCTTCTGAATTTTCCGGGTAATAAAACCATTTAAAACTCGGTCATACCTTACCCTTATCAACCTGACTCCATTATCAAGAACACAATCGCACTCTTCAGTTTCAGTCAAAGCTCCGTCTCTATATAAATAGCAATCACTAATATACGTCACATCATGCCCTGCTTTTGCATTAAAATCTGACAGGATATTATCCTGATAAAGCATTTTATCAGTAAAATGACTTGCTATTCCAATGTGTAATACTTTCATTCAACACTTCTCCATACTAATTACTTTTTACAATCCGCAGACTTCCGTATAAAGCCTCTTATATGCCTCACACATTACCTGCTTGGAATACAGCTTTTCTGCCACACTTCGAATTTCTTCACTCGAATTATCAAGATTCAATTGCTCTGAGATTGCTTTCTGCAATTCCTCTTCCGTAGCACCAACAAATCTTCCGTAAGGATTTGGCGCTGTTTCTTTTGTTCCTCCTGCGTCAATGCCCACTATAGGCGTTCCACACGCCAATGCCTCTAAACATGTAGTCGGAAAATTTTCTTTATTACTACATATTAAAAACAGATTCGCCAAAGAATACCATTTTGCCAATTCATCTTGATTCTTAGTTCTCTTTATCATCAAAACATTATCGCTGTATTTTGCATCTTCATCCGAACCAACTAAAACAAATTGCAGATTTTTCATCTTCTCCGCAATTTTCAAAACCAACCTGCCACCTTTTCTCTCTTCCATAATGTTAGGCGCAACAGCAAGCACAATTTTTCGCCCGTTTAACATATATCTGCTCTTCAAAGTATCTGTTTCAGCTTTCGATCTGGGATAAAAAATTGATTCAGTATCTATACCATTATGAATCACGTTTACAACTCTGTCTTTAAGAAAAGACTGCTTCACTCTGTCTGCCAGCCATGATGAAGGAGTAACTATTGTAAAATCCAAACCATTGAGTATATTCTTTTTTTTTCTAAACATATATCTTGTATGATCGAAAAACATGCTCTTAGGGTACTCCCTAACTGCAGGGCAATTACCACAACTTTTTTTCCATCCATCGCACTCATATGCATACCCACATTTTCCTGTATACATATACTCACAGTGGAACGTCCAAACTACAGGTATCTTTTTCTTCTTTATGTACTCAATAAGCGGTTTGATATTAACAAAATAAGCATGTAATTCATGAATATGGATAATATCCGGTTTGAATTTTTCAATATAATCTATAAGCCGTTTTGTGGAAAAAAAAGAGAAACCACCATTGTATCCGGTAATCCTTGAAAGCCCGGCGTGAAGTGCTGTTTCCCAATCCAATCCAAACTTAAAAATATTGGGTTCCTTAACAGGAACCCCTCTTCCATAGCAAATTCCCACAACGTCTGAACCGGAATTGAGTGCAGAGTACAGATCATATACTATCTTACCTGTACTACTGCCTTTGCAATTGACATCAATTAACAATGTCCTCATCCTGTCTCCTAACTTATTTCCTAATTCTCTTTTCAAGTCCAAGTTTCTCATAAAGCTTGATTCCAAGATTATAGAACTTCTCCTGGCTTTTAAATTTATCCGTACATTCAGGCATCTCATGATATTTCATAAGTTCTTCTTCGGATATCTCAAGCTTTCTAGCAACTTCAGCAAACAACTCTTTACTTTCCTCTTCAGAAAGCAGAGGTTTCTCAAGTATCTTAAGCGCCTCATCTCTTGTAATCTGCCCTGTAACTACAAGGCTGGATAACTGTGCTCTTCTAATGTCATGCCCGAATCTTGTAGGTTGCCAATATCCTTCAAGGAATTTGGTTATCAAATCTTCAAAATGCTTCTGAGAATATGGTTCATAATCATATTCTTTCTTCAATGTATCCAGCATCTGCTCTTTGGTAAACTCTACATAATTGAGTGGCTTAAGTGTCTTAACACCTAAAACATAAGGAATCCAGAATTTATGCTTGAATCCATTAGTAAATGTATATTTCTTAATCGGTATCTTACAATATTTACGAATGACATCTTTTAAATAAGTACTATCGCCCGTAGGGCCGGATCCTCGCTCCCATGATGCCGGATCCGCTATTATCTCAGTACATATGTTATATCCATTGAGAATATACTTAACTCCAAGCTCACATGAGTACTTGTCAATAAGTGAAATAAATGCATGATCCTGAGGCGCATCTAGCATCTCCAAACCTGTTCTGAACCATGCAAGTTGCATTTCACGCATCTCATCCCAGTCCATCTTCTCAGTATGAAGTGTCACTCCAAGCTTATCTGTAAGCTTCTTTATATTTTTCTCCGCTACAGGAAGATTCCATCCTGCATCAATATGGAACACAAAGGGTTTGAGTCCCCACTCTTTCACAGCAAGATGAAGCATATATGAACTGTCAAGTCCTCCTGACAAACCAAGAATGCAGTCATACTGCTTTCCTTCTCCGCTCTTCTTTATAGCATCAATTAGATCCTGCAACTCCTTTTCGTGACCTTTGCCATGATTCCATTCAGGCTCTATTCTATCTTTATACTCATTGCATCTCATGCAAACGCCATTTGAATCAAATGATATATCTTCATCCGTTGTATCCATAACACAACATTTGCATATCTGATAAGGCTTGTTATACTTACTTTTTATTACTACTTCACTCATGTGATTATCCTTCCGAATCATATATACCTTTTTTAATAAGCTCTTCTTCTCTTGGTGCTGTAATAAGAACCGCACGAAGTCTTCCGTAAAATACAAACATACTTCCACCTGCTGCCGCATGTGCATGACCTTCATCCAATACTTTCTTAAGGTCGTCTATTCCACCGGCACCCCCAATTGCTGTAACCGGAATATCCACAGAATCCGCTATACTTCTGACAAGTTCTATATCGTATCCCTGCATCATTCCGTCATTATCAATCGAGTTTATTATTATTTCTCCAACACCAAGTTCGAGCGCTTTTTTTGCCATATCAACAGGTGTCACTCCCGTTTTGCGACCACCATCTTCTATCATGCACTCATAGCCACTTGCTGTTTTTTTTGCATCTATTGACGCTACAATACTCTGACTACCGTAAAGTCTTACAGCTTCCCGTATAAGTTCAGGTTTCTCAAAGAGTGCCGTATTCATAACAACTTTCTCATAGCCTATAGCAAGCAATTTCCTAACTTGCTCTATATTATTAATTCCACCGCCATAGCTAAGCGGCATAAATGCCTCACTCGCAATATCACTTAATAATTGAAAATCCGGCTCTTTATGATTCTTGGTAACTCCGATATCCAAGATAGATAACTCGTCTACACCCTTGATATTAAATATCTTGACAGCATTTACAGGATCACCAAGATATGTTCTTTCATTAAATTGTTTTGTTTTGATCAAATCCCTGTCATCAACAAGAAGTACCGGGATTATTCTAGGTCTGTTATACATACTATTCTCTTATTCACATTTCTACAAAATTGGTAAGTAGTGCCATTCCAAAGCTATGGCTCTTCTCAGGATGGAATTGCACTCCCATTACATTATCTTTTACAACAGCTGCAGCAAAATCATAACCATAATCACAAGTCATGAGCACATTTTCCTGCGACTCACAAACAGCATGATATGAATGCACAAAATAGTAACGCTGCCTTTTATCCAAAAGGTTATGGGTAAGCGGTATATCCTTTTCTATCTTCACGATATCCCACCCCATATGCGGAACCTTTAACCTTTTGTCCTCAATCTGAAACCTTTTGCTGCAAAACGGAATAAGTCCAAGCCCCGGCAATATCCCTTCCTCACTACTTTTCCCAAGTAGTTGCATTCCAAGACATATTCCAAGAATTGGTTTTTTTTCCTTCTCTGTAACCGTCTTAATATAATCAGCCAATTTACTATCATTTAGCTTGCTCATTCCGGCGTCAAATGATCCGACTCCCGGCAATATCAGCTTGTTACATTTATCAAGCTCTTCAGCATCAGAAGATATAACAGATTTCTCTCCTATTACTTTCAACATGTTCTTAATGGATCCAAGATTCCCCAATCCATAATCTATAATTCCTATCATTTCATTACCACTCTTATGTTTTATACTCTGATATTTCTACGCTCCATACCTAAAATCTTATTGATAAACACGCCCAAACGTATCATCCACATAGAATTTTTATAATCGGCAGGAGTCTTGTTGGGACCTTCAATTATTGCATCAAACTCCTCAACTGTCACACCGAGCTTTTTGGCTATATATTCTTTATCCTGAAGCATCTGCTCCGGATCGTACGGAGATTGTTCCAATCGCTTTAATGCTTCTTCTCTTGTGAGTGTCCCTGCCAATATCTCATTTGACATTACATTCTTTCGTGTATCAAACCCAAACTTATGCGGAAGGTAATATCCTTCAAAGAATCTGGTAAATACATTCTCATAATGCTTATTTTCATACTTATTCCAGCCATATTTCTCATGCAAAAGTTCTTCCGCTTCAGCTTTGTTATAGACAACATAATCAAGCGGATATACTCTGTGCATCCGCTTGAAATACCTATAATAAACTTTATATTTCAACATTCCGCATGTGGGATATGTCTTCAATTCGCGCTGCCCATATTTCTTATGAATATCTTTCGCCATAGTCAGATCATTCATATATATCCATTCTACCGGTGGACGTATGAATTCCGTTGCATTGTTAGAACCGGTAAGAACGTAATGTATCTTATGTTTTACAGCGTAATTATACAACGCAGAAAATATAGCATGATCCTGCGGAAAATCCTGGGAGGATATCCCGGATTTAAAAAAAGAAAGTTGCAGATCAGCCATTTCTTTCCAATTTATAACTTCTGTATACATATCGATGTCAAGGCCTTTGACTACCTTCTCGATATTATCTACAGCAACATTCAAATTCCAGCCTGTATCAACTACAAACGCCAGAGGTCTGAGTCCCATAACTTCTTTTGCTATATAAGCAAGATACGAGCTGTCAGCCCCTCCGGATAATCCCAATATGCAATCGTACTCACTGTTTCTACCTGCTTTCTTTATCCTCGAAGCAAGTTCCATGAGTTCATCCATTCTATTTTCTTTTGGTTTCCAAAACGGAGCTATATTCTTATCAAAATTCCGACAATGATCGCATACTCCATTCTCGTCAAAAACAATTTTGGAATCCGTAGTGTCCATAACACATCTTGTACATCGCTGATATGTCCGCATTATTACATAAAACTCCTCTATCTATAGTACTGTTCAAATTCATCTATAAGCTTTTTCTTTGTAAAATTCGCTTCGAAATATTCTCTTGCCTTTAATCCATATTTATTTTTATACGAAGCGGGAAGCTCCTTTATCACGCTTGCAAGTTGCTCCGCATTTCCTATATCAACGCACTCTCCACAATCTGCTTCTCTTATTACTCTCTCTGTTTCACCTTTTGCAGAAGCAATTATAGGCATTCCGCACGCCATATAAGATTGTAATTTGGCAGGAATAGTCCACGTAAACAACTGCGTATCCATAAAGGAAATAAAAGCCGCATCACAAAGACTGAGAAATAAAGGGATTCTCTCAGCCGGTTGCCTGTCTATCATTATGAATTTATCTCTGACATTAAGATCTTCAATTTCAGAAATAAGTTTGTTCTTGTATCTTCCATCACCTACAATAACAAACTTAACATCTGAATCTTCAAGTAGTTTTGCTGTTTGCGGCAACACCTGAAGTCCCTGTGCATATCCAATATTACCTGTAAAAGCTATCTTAAGCGATATCCTATCATCTATAAGACGCCTAATATCATCATCAGCAACATCCGATAGTTCCTTGATAGCAGTATCTATATCTACCGGTTTATAGAAATCTTCTGCGTACTGCGGCCAATAATGAACTTTTTCTCTTGGTACGGATACTTTTCGATTAACGACTGCCTCAACAAAACTTGGACTAGTAACAAAAATCTCATCACAGGCCTTATAAATCTTATCAACCATTCTATCTATAGGCTTTATGATCAACGGATTATGTATCCCTGTAACAATTTCAACATTTTCAGGCCACAAATCCTGAACATATAAGTACAGTGGAACCTTATGCTTCTTTGCATACCTGACACCAATCTTGCACTGTGTCATAGGCGATGTTTCAAACATAAATACATAATCAGCTTTTATTTTTGTAAACAGATTCCAAAAAAAGCCCGAAATAGGAAATGAGAAATAATTAAGCACAAGACCAATCGGTGAATGTCCCCTTGGAATAAGAGGAATTCTTATGATCTTTACTTCATTCCATATTTCCTTTCTCTTTTTAAAAAATCCGTATCCTTTATAAAATTTACCTTGCGGGTAATTGGGGATTCCCGTAAGTACAGTTACGTCATATCCTCTTTTTACCCACTCAGTACAAATATCATTTATTCTAAACTGCTCAGGATAGAAATATTGAGCAATTACAAGAATCTTTTTATTCATCCCGGATATTTCCTTATATCTGAACTATGAAATTATTTATATATACAAATATAAACATATTCAAAAACTATTTTATTATACCTTGAATGCACATGATGGGCAACTTACTGCATTTCGATAACATTGCTATAAAAATTCAAAAACCACTGAAAAGCCTTCTTCGCCATTTCAGTGGTCTGATATGTCATAAACAGCCTGTGGCTTTATTCCCTTCTATCCACGTCCTGTCTGATAATATATTGTGGTGAGTTGTTGAGAGAAATATAAATCCTTCCGATATATTCACCAATTATTCCCAGCATCAAAAGTGTTACGCCACCGATAAATGTCTGAACCGTCATCAGTGCACTGAAACCGAGAATATAATTAATGCCCACCACCTTCATAATGATTGTTGCAATTCCGTATATAAAACTGCCCACCGCCATTATCGCCCCTATAGCTGTTGCTATTCTTAATGGCTTTACGCTAAATGCAGTAAACCCGTTCATCCATAGAGAAAGAAGCTTCGCCATACTGTACCCTGACTCCCCTTCTGTTCTTTCCCTATGATTCACTTCTACATTTACTATATTTTTCGTAGAGCGAAGTACCAATCCCATTACATACGGATATGGGTTTTTATATCTGACAATTTCATCCAAAATCAACCTTTTCATTGCAAAATAGCTGGATATTCTTAAAGTTTTCGGCTTGTTTAGCATCTGCCTAAGCATAACATCGTTTACTTTACTTCCAAAATTTCTAAATGCGCCATGCTTTTTATCAGGATATTTTGCATAAACAACATCATGCCCCTTGTAAATCTGTTCCAGTAATTTATCCACTTCATCCGCCGGTGTCTGTCCATCGTCATCAAGGCAGACAATCACATCCCCCCGCACATAGCGAAATCCCGCCATAAGCGCTGCGTGCTGCCCAAAATTTTCATTCAGATCTACGCCTACAATTCTATGATCTTCATCACACAACTTATTTATGGTTCCAAAAGTCTCATCCGGAGAATCATCATTTACAAGGATAATCTCAAATTCCCTATCCCTCATCGTTTCTCGAATTTCTTCAACCACTTTCCTTATTGTATGACTCGATCTGTAGCATGGAATTACAAAGCTGATCATATATAATTCTCCTTCATACTTAAACTTGTTCTTTTGGGTTCAAAAAGTCAAGTTTCCCCTTAATAATTGGATAAAACCTCATAATGTCTCTGATTACGCTGAAATCTATACCCAAAAAACATATTAAAACATATACTGCAGAATTGAGAGGATTCGATAGCACTAATGTTAACCCCAAGATAGATACTGCAGCATCAATAACTGCGACTTTATTTCCAAGAATTAAACACATTAAAGAATAGAATACAACTACACTAAAGTAGCATGTCAAAAACCATAATGCACTTGCTACTACATTCCCCCGTTGCCCCCCAAAATATTCTCTTAATATATTCACTTATCCACGTCTTGTCATAATTATATCTTAAACTAATCACAACTGTTGATAATATTAAAAAAATACAATACGGAATAATAATTCTGACAAATGCCTTCTTAACCAATTTAATCCAATCATCAATGCTAGCTGATGAAACATAATACCATCCCCCATAAAAAAGAATAACGGAACATGAAATGTCCACACAAAACTACTTAGTCTCCCCCTACCGAAACATCCGCAGAATGCCCATAATATATACAAAACATTCCTATAAATTTTAGTGCATCTACCCAACGGTCCCTTCCACTATCTTTCGTAGTTTCCATAATTAGTTTCTTTCATCCTCCCTGTATATCGGAATGACATTTTATTTGCGAGCCATATTTCGGAGATGATGAGTCTCTGCAAAAATCATGTTAAAGAAAACCTAGACTATCTTGAAAGTAGGGAACACCTTGTCAGATTTATAGCATGCGTCATCCTTAAGATGATGCATAACAAACTTTAGCCAGCAAATACAATCCAGTATCAATGTTTATAATCCTCCGCAATCAGAAATGCAGGTATATACCACTAAGCTGCTGACCACAGGAGCATCCAAGATTATGAATGATTGTTGCAAGCTCTTAAATATCTTGCCATGCAAAGGTGCCTGTTAAAGCGTAGTTATAAAAGTTGATAAAGAACTATAGATTAATCAAGACCATTTTTCAGGTAATGCGCCCATCCTGATTCCTTCAGCCAAAAAAGGAAAACTGTCGATAATTAGAATTTTTTCATCGTCATGTGCCCCTAGCATAAACTGTGCATATGCAACAATTACAGTATCATAGCCCCCTGCTTCTATCTCATCAATCACTTGCCCTTCCACCATATACCTTGGTTGAATTTCATAAATGTTTCTTATCCCAAGCGATAGAAACGGTACAAGTGTCCTACAGTAAGAGTCTCCAAGAACAAGAACATTTCCATATTCTGCATTACAATTTTGAATTCTTCCTGAATCATCATAACTATAATGCCATCCATTCATTTTTGCAGGAATTACTTTTCCCTTTGCGTCAAAACTATCTTGATAACATTTATAATCTATAAAAATATCAAAATCTCCCTGAACAACAGTTCCGAAATAATCCCTTTTAAAGCACGTTGGAAAAATTGGTTTGACTAGCGTGAAATCATCAAGTCCTGTATAAGTCTCAGCCAGAAGTCTACCCTGTTCTCCCAGCCAACACTTATCAAAATTTGTATACAAAAATGATGATTCATCAAACAAACTCATCTTTGCATTATAACCATAATCAGTATTTAATCTTTCCATTATTTTTGAAGCAGCCCATCTACTCGCCGGAACTGTCCAGTGATGATCTGTTCTATAAAACATATCAAAACTGTATAGATTATCTTTCCTTATCTCATCACGCAGGTCTATATATTCAATATTATTTTCATCCAACTTCTGTAAAAATCGATCCATATTGCTATTTAAATAGCTTTCTTTTCCAAACTGTTCCAAATATACGGAATCGTCTATGTATTTTGCAGGCTCATTCACGTACAGAAGCCTTATCCCTTTTTCGTCCAAATACTCCTTCAGCAACACCATTTGTTCAATCTCATAATCGGTACTGGCATAATCTTTATAGCTGACTATATAACCATCCTCTGTGAAGCTGATTCCATATTCATCCTCATAATAGTCTCTTATCCCCGTTGCTTTAAGGAACAAACCGCTCATATCAATCAATTCATTTCTGACCGGTATATTTTCATTTACTCCGTCAGAAATATTCTTTATGCGATATGAATAATCCTCAATGCTCTCATCATCACCAAGCACCGCATCTATCATCCTATTAAATCCACTAATTCCATCAACCAAAATGCAAAGCATCCCGAGGCAAATTATTACTATAACAGCAAATATTCTGTTTTCTGTGCAAATAGCGCTTTTATTCATCTTTAACCTCAGAATCCAACATAAAGGAAAGGATTATTTGCACCAGCAGTAACCATAGAAACTGCAAACACAAACAAAATCCCATTTATGGATAGTCTTGCTATGTTATACCACTTTTCAAAAAACTTATCCTGCATATAATCGCCAACATACTTGCAAAGTGGCGTTGAAAAAAAGATAGCAGCCAAGATAAAACATCTATAGTTCATTATCAGGAAAAAAAATCTATCCACAGAACTTCCATATCCCTGAGGTATAACCATATTCATTATGAATTGTATGGAGCTGTCCAACTTCCCGTAATAAAACACAACCCACAGGAAATTTACTATTACGAGCGTAACAATTCTATACAAAACTGCAACCAACCTATTTTCAGAAATCCATTCATTAATTTGTGAAATTCTCTCAATTGCAATAATAACGAAGTAACTTATTCCCCAAAAAATAAATCCATCGCTCTGCCCATGCCACACCCCCGTCAACAGCCACACAATTGCCAGATTAACAATTACACGTCCTTTTGCTACTCGCGATCCGCCTAGCGGAATATATACATAATCTCTAAACCAGCCTCCCAGAGTCATATGCCACCTTCTCCAAAAATCAGATACTGTACTTGCAGTATACGGATAATTGAAGTTTTCATCGCATTTAACCCCAAACATTCTACTAATACCTATTGCCATATCTGAGTATCCCGAAAAATCGTAATACAATTGCAGGCTATAACAAATTGCCCCAAGCCAAGCATATGGTGTAGAGGGATTATCATATGCAAATATTTCCGAGGTCACCTTAACAAGTACATCAGCAAGAAGTACCTTCTTGGAAAATCCCATCATAAATCTTGATAATCCTAATGAAAAATCATCAAATGAACAATTTCCATCCCATTCAGTTGAATACTTCGTAATAGGTCCAGATTGTATTTGTCCAAAAAAAACAAGATGATTTATCAAATCAATAGGCTTACATATCGTTACTTTTTTTCTATATACATCAATAATTAAACTCAAAGACTTAAATACATAGAATGATAAACCGATAGGAAACATAGTACTTATGTACTTAAAATATAGCAGAATACTCAGATTAACAGCTATCGATGCAAAAAGGAACAAACGCCTAACAATTGCTGCCACTGTACAGCACAACGTACAACATACAATCACATTTGCAGCTGTCAGTATTACAATCCCCAACAACATGTCTCTCTGGGCAAGTGCATAAAACAATAAGCTGAAGGCAAACAACACATATGGCTTAATATTTGCATTTGAAATATGAAACAGCCCCAGTGTTATTGGCAAGAAGATTAGCACAAAAGCCATATCAGTAAACTGCATTATATATAGCTCACCTCTTTTTTATCAATTTACAACCGAATCCAAAAGTCCATCAAAATCGTCGTCAAATTTCCCATTATTCCTGTAAATAAGGACCCTAAAAGTGTTATTACTAAAATCGTCCTTATCCAAATAGTAATAATCATTCACAAATTTATTGAATTGAAAATCGTCCTCAGATTTTTCTATGCTAAGAATTTCATCCCTTCCAAAATCAATATATGCAATCACATCCGGAATCTGCTTCTTATTCTTATAATATCTGTACATTAAAGTCGGATCATTGCACCCATAAGAATATTGCATGATGTCCCATGTCCTTACATCGCAAATATTCTTATTGCGCATTAGGTACGCCACAGGAGCATTATCTCTGAAAGAAACCACCTCATCAGAGGAAATATTATCATTAATATACTTTTCCAATTCAACAACATCATTTGCTCTGTCCGGAGTTGTATAAATTCCTTTATATACTCCCGATTCCACCCGCGCCGTCAAATTTCTGAATGAATCATCGCGGTAAATATATTTAAAGTCATATCTTCCTATTAGTACAATCAATAAAATGGCAAGTACTGCACCTATCTCATGAAATAATCTATGTTCTGTTTTGAATAAATCTATAAGAATAGGTATTACCATCGGAATACAATAATAAAATCTATTACCAGTTTGGCTGGAAATTATTAACACAACGATAAACATTATGTTGTATATACCAAAAAACCAAGCTAAAGATCCTGCTCCCTCATATGTAGGAATCAAAAGCAAAAATGCCATAACACACAAAACACCTGCTACCTGAGAAAAATCAAATCCCTTATATACAGCAAGAACAGAACACACTAGAACAGATACACTTACTGATAAAAGCCAATACTCCCTTTTAGACAATTTATGCTCATCTATTCGCATATACCTAGTGGCTAGATAAAATAAAACAGTAGATAATACTAATATAAGCCCCCACCATTGAATTCCTATAGCAATAACTTCTTTTGTCCTATCTATAACTGTAGTTTTAATAAAATTATCCGGTGCAGTTATAAAACAAGATTCCAATCCATAGATAAATCTTCCTATTCCAGATTTAATAATTATAGGAACAATACATACAACAATATTTACTATCCCCCCCACACAATAAAACAAAACACATTTCATTCTATTATTTGAGACAATAAATATTATAATAACATTTGCAATCACCATAGTCGCATAAGCTGGATGTGTAAAAACAGTTAATCCACTAATAAATCCACACATCGCAATTCCAAAATAAAGAGAAATGCCTTTATTCGCTTTGTGTAAAACATAATACAATAAAAATTCCGTTAGCAAGACCAACACCATTGAAGTACCATTATAACCCCAATTTGGTATAGTGCCAGAATAAACAATTAGTATTCCTACTATGAGTAACCGCCATTTTCTCTCTATCTTGTCTATTAAATATCTGCAGATAATTACAATCACGCAGAATCTAAATAACGTAAATGTAATGCGAGAAAATAAAAAAATTCCCTCCAAACTTGGAATAATAATCTCATAAATTCTATACAAGAACAGTGGGACAAACACTTGCCCTGCTGCAATCACAGTATCATCTGTATACGGTATATTCCCATGCATCACAGCAAGCACATCTGAAACAGTATATGCTTCATCTGTGAACTCTGTTCCAAAAAAGAGCCTATAAACCATAAGTCCAGCTGATAGCATGCATCCTAAAAAGAAAACATATTCAATAACACTGCTAGTAACAATTTTATTAGTTCTTATTTTTGCATTACAAATAATCTTTCGAATTCCTTTTATTATTTTTTGAAATATTTCATCATTGTTACTCATTTTTTACCTACTTGCCATTCATAATAAATCGTATCCTATATCATTTTTTACTAAAACTATATACTTTCATGGTCATTAATATTGTTTACAACCATTCTTATCTTTCCTTTTCCTCCCGATTCAATTTCATTAACCCACCTAAAGTTCACCATGAGTCGTCCCTTTACTATAGGCTCCAATTCTTTCCGTATTGTTTTTTCTATACTATCTATAAGATTACTGTCTTTTGGAATAATCTCTATGTCAATGTCTTTATATGAATTTTGAATAATTCGCATTTGTAGTATTTCTTCATTCTTTGCTGCTATATTCCAAAAAACAACCCATGGTGTCATATCACCATCCGCATAAAGGATATTGTCACTATCTCTTCCGGTTAAGATATCAAAATGCAATCCTCTTTTATCTTCAATCATTTTAGCTCTATCACGAATATCATAATTAATAAGAGGAAATCTGTTTTTATATACTGTTGTAAAAATTATTCGACCAATATCATCTGTTAAACGATTTTGGCTATCATATATATTCACAGTAGTCATATCATCTAACAAATCATATCCTTTTCCCCCAGGTCTTTTTACCCCGAAAGTTCCTGCCTCAACACACCCATAAAGATTAATCATGGAATCCCCAAAGGTTTCTTGTAAAATTCGCTCCGAAACAGGATCCACGCTTTCCCCTATGACACAGTAATACTTAGGAATATGTAATGCCACACCGTTTTTTTGACAATACAATGCTACTCTAGTGAGCTCTGACTTATACATTCTAATAAGGTCCGGTTTATAATCATTTATTTTTGTAATAATCTCACCTATTTCACCATCTGCATTAACTACATCTCTACGTAATATTCCCATTTTCTGTATAAAAGATTTATATCCTACATCTTCTGATGTATCATCATATTCTGTCAAAGTCTTTCCAATAAACGGGTTATATCCACACATCATCCACGCACAAATCACTGTACTAATATCACATGCATATTCAAAAGGTGTATTAATAACTTTCAATGGTCTTCCAGTTGAACCGGATGTCGCCGCTATCATGCAAAGCTTATTATCTTCCTTTTGTATTTCCTCTTCCATCCACGCTCTGAACTCATCCTTAGTCAAAACAGGTAGTTTTACAAGATCCTTTCTGCACTTTATATCATCAGGAGTTATGCCCGCATCATCAAACCGCTTTTTATAAAAAGGTATCTCATACGCTGCTGATATACATTTTCGCAGGTTATTATTTCTAACTTTATCTCGATATTGCTCAGATCCATAATGATATTTTAATTGTCTTATCAGACTTGCAAATACCATTTCATTAAATAATTTACGTTGATTTCTATAATTCATAAAGCCCTCCTCGCCAATCTGTTTTATCCAAATGAAAATATAACCATTCCTATCAATATTATTATTCCGCCAAAAAGTTTGAATTTTCCCAACTTTTCATCGAGCAAAAGAAAACTTAACACCGGAACCCAAAAATATCCTGAAGCTTCAGATACAGTAGTCATTTTTAATGGCATACTTCTAAGTGCATATGTATTAAGCAGAGAACTCCCTAATGTCATACTATAAGCTGTCACAATACCAATATTCAAAAATTTACTTATAAGCCCCTCCTTGCTATGATTAATCGCTGTTTTCTTTAATATTATCTGCGCAACCGAGGCTAGAAAAACAGCGCTAAATGCAATAATAATACTACTTTGTCTCAATTTGACTTACCCCTACTCCTAAAGCAATCAGCAAAACTCCTATAAACTGAATCTTCGATATATCTTCACCAAAAATAAATACAGACCACATTGTTACAAAAATGAACAATACCCCCCTTAGCATGTACGCTTTTGTAAGTGATATTTGTTCTAAACACAATTGCCATATAATGCTGTAAATAACAAGTACACTCAATGCCGCTCCATATAAAAGGAAAAATTGCCATGATGGAACATCATATTTAGATGCCATTTTAGAAAGCACACTTGAAAAACTGCTAAAGAAAACAGCAAACAACAAAATAACATATATACTAGTCTTTTTTAAAAACATCTTTGTCATCTCCTTGTTTAATATCCGTTCGTTCAGATAAAGATTTAATATATACTGATTTAACAACAGATTGCGGTGTTTTGTTAAGCACCAAATAAATTCTTCCGATATACTCCCCCATAACACCCAAAATCAAGAACATAACACCTGCCAATATCAGCATCACTGAAATCAAAGAACTCCACCCAGGCTGATAATCAACATAGATAAGTTTTCTAATCGATACAGTTATAGCCATAAAAAAGCCAATAATAGCCACAATTATTCCCACTGCATCAGCTATTCTTAATGGTCTAACCGAAAAGGAAGTTGCACCATTAACCCATAATCTTATAAGCTTTTTTACCGAATATCCTGTTGTTCCTATTTCACGTTCTCTTTGTTCCACCTCAACGTTTCCAATATTGTGTGTTATTCTCAATAATAATCCAGAAATATACGCATATGGTTGATCATACTTAATCAATTCATCTATCACATATTTTTTTGACATAAATATAGTTGACATTTCTATTCCTTGAGGGCGCTTTATCAATGCCTTTGCCATAATATTATTAACTCCCGTCCCCATCTTCCTCACAATAGATTTTTGAGGTCTCTTTATGTATTTTGCACACACCACATCCTTTCCATTCTCAATTTCTTTTATAAATTCCGGGACAAAACTCATAGGTGTTTGCCCATCATCATCAGCCGTCATAAAAAGGTCTCCTGTTCCGTAGCGCATTCCAGCAAGAATGGCATTAGGCTGTCCTGAATTTTTTGCCAAGTCAACAAGAATAATCTCTTCTTTCCTAGAATCAACTAAATCAACCAACCTATCTCTAACTTCTGTATTGGGAGATGCATCATTAACCAATATGATTTCATACGTATAACCTTTATGTGTTTCCATACTTTCAGTTATTTCATCTATCACATGTAATATTGCATCTGTGGTATTATAACAGGGTATTATAAATGATATTTTTTTATTTTCTCTCATTACTTAAACTCCCAACTCTTTCTTCCATCCAAAATATAGCTTTGTGGTGATACCAATACAGAATCAGCTTCTAAATCTGTTCTAACAAAAACCCCCGCTCCTACAAGTCCCTTATCAAAAACATGGATGTGATTATTCAAACAAGCATTATTACCAATAAAACACTGATTACCAACTGAAGAATATCCAGATAATGATACAGAAGGCGATATATTATTGAATGATCCTATTGTATTGTGATGCGGCATAACAACATTAGGCCAAATAATATTACCATCACCTATGCTACAATGTGCCTCTACAACCACATTCTCCATAATTATATTTCCGAGTCCTATATTGGATGTTCTAACTATTGCAGAAGGATCAATAAAATTTAATATTCTATACCCATCTCTACTAATTCTTTCAAATACATTCTTCCTTAATTCAAACATGCAATTTTTTCCAATAACTCCAATGTATATACCGACATCATCTATGCACTGTTTTTTTATATCTTCGTAGAAAACCAACGGTCTTTGTGTTTTACAAGAAATATCTTTATAGTATTTTTCATCAATGCAGAATGCATCAACCTCTATCCCTACATCAATTAGTTTTTGAAAAAGAATATCAGCAAAATCTCCCACTCCAAATATAATATTCTTCATCTTAACTCTCCTCTCGGACATTCACTTTATAAACATGTAGTCCAAAATCTGTATAATCAATCTCTTTCATATCACACTGAGTTATATTATTATCTATATATCTTTTTATTTTCGAAGCCAATTCTTCATCATAAGCACAGAGATACACATTATCCTTAAATATAACCTCATTTATTGATGTTCCTCCCATTAACGCCAACTTATTCACCCAAAGAGGATTCCTGATGCCCCAACCTAATGTCTCAACTGTATTAATCGGTGTGACAGATTTATTGATGATATTAAAATTCTTTGTTACCACGATACCGGTTGCATCACACATCACATAATAGTTTTTATTATTTTCATAGAAATAATTGTCTATTTCTGTCCCTATTAGATTTCTGTCATATTGAGATTTTCGTATTTCGTATTTTTCATAAAAAAACTTTGATAAAGGAACAGAAATTATAACTATAATTAAAATTGCCACGCATTTCTTCATTATTACTTCATCAATCAAAAACTTGCTCCTAATAAAGCCTCCAATAGCATTTACTTCTCCTCTATATTCCTCCATCGTAAATGTTTGAAAAAAATTCAAAATCATACATATAACGACAATGAACTCTGTTCTATCTGGATATTTACCACTATAAATAAAATACGATGCAACAGCTCCCCAAAACATAATATTAAAAAAAATGTAGATTGCATCAATAAATACTTTTTTTCGGATTTTCATGCAGAAATGTATTACAACACACAAAAAAAAGGGGACAAGTATGTATATGTATGAACTATGCAACAGTCTATTATTTATTGTAGTGACAGTGCTCTTGAAGTTAAAAGATGAGCTTCTATTTGCTTTCATATAAGAAGATATTAAATCCAGCTCATTTCCCCCCACATCATCAAGAAAACCTATCTGATACATTCTTAACATATCAACCGTATCTTCATTAAATCCATTTGAATCCCAAAAAGATACATTATCATCATAATTCGGAATCCCAGTATAATCATATAAAATCGCTCTACTATTGCAGTATTCTCTATATGCCACCCAATCTTTTGCACTATAATTACTATGATCTATAAAAAATGACAGCAATACTATTATCAATAATGGCATAGCCCAAACTAAAATAGCTCTAAAATAACTCAATATACTTCTAAATATATTTAATCCTAAGACATCCTTCTTAGACACACTTTGGTGGTTATTATCTATTTTGCTTATGCATTTATATAAAACTGCCCACAACACCCCTAGACACATGCAATAAAATGTATACGTTCTTATGAAAAAACACAGCATAAGGTATATACACATAGCAAACTGATTTTCGCATTCATTTGACCAAATATATATCATAATTGCAGATGCACCACAAATTGCCGCTGAAGTAGTCCATTGAAAATTTAATAATTCAGAAAAACTGATAGCGGCTATTCCTATAAATACTATAGTATTTGTGGTTATTTTTTTACTATAAATGCAAATTGAAAAAACTGTTATTAAAGAAGAAACTGGAAATAATACAAGAAAAAAACCATACCAATCTACTTTGGGAAAAATCATATAGAGACGACTTAAAACAAACCCGCTCACATAAGGCAACCATTGCAAATGCGCATCTGGTCTCCCACTATATGCCCCTAATGCCATAGATCTCATTCCGGTATCATCATTGACTCCATAAACAAATAGCCCCGAAAACATGAATGCAAATGTTATGATATATATGAATAGTACAATAATGCTTTTTTTATTTTTAAACTCATCCGCAAACATCATAGAATATACCTACCAGAGAAGTAATCAGCAAAACTATATGGATTAATATCTACATCTCGTGGCAGAGATAATGCCACATTGCTCAATTCTGTATAATCCATATCCACTTTATTAACTTTCGAATATTCTATTATTAACCGCAATGGATCAACTTGGTATTCAGTACAGCATCTATAAATATCTTTTAAGTAACTGGAATGAAAACCAGCATATCCACAAACATAGTCCAATGGATTGATAAGCCTATTCTGATTAACTATATTCCTCAAGGCTGAATACCCATACTCCAATACACGTGGTATATCCATATATGTTTTGTGCCCATTTTTTTCCAACCCCATAACGAATTGCTCTAATGGAGCATTCCCACAGCTTCTACCAAGTCCCTGATATGAACAATCAACAAAATCTATTCCTTTTTCCACACAAAAAATGGAATTACTTACAGCAAGTCCAATATTATTATGTCCATGAAACCCAATCTTCACAGAACCTCTCTCTCTTACTGCATCTATATACTTTTCAAGATCATTTTTTGTCATACACCCTGCAGAATCTACAATATATACACAATCCGCTCCACATTCCTCGGCATACATCGCCGCCTCAGCATATTTTTCAGGAGATACAACATAGCTTTTCATAAAATTAACAGCCACATGCACCCCTACTTTTTTTGCTTCACTAACATATTGCTTAATTTCTCTGTACTCAGTTACATTTGTTCCTATTCGGATAAAATGCATTCCATTGCTACTACATAATCGTATATCTTCTAGTCTGGCAATACCTGGTATGCAGAAAAATCCCAGTTTGGACGTAGGCGAAGCTTCTCTTGCTGCAATCATATACTCAATATCTGTATGCAAAGAAATCCCATTTTTATCTGAGCTTGCATTTAGCCCCATACCATGCCCAATTTCAATATATTCAATACCTATCTTGGCTGACTTAGCGACAATATTTTTCACATCATCACAACTAAACTTGAAATCAACCGCATAACTCCCATCTCTAACTGTAGTATCAAGTATATTCATTCAAAAAATTCTCCACCAAATCTGACAAATATCGCATATCTTCTACACCATACCTCTGATCAATCGGCAAAAAAATCCCGTCAGCAGAGATATGCTTCTCAAACTCATTTCCGTATTCATTTAAATCTTCACCGCTCCAAAGCGTTGGAACAAATATTTTTCTTCTAATCAAACATTGTTTTATCTCTTTACCATGTTTTACTAACAAAGGAAAAACATACGCAGGGGTTATTCCATCTATTGCTATTTCATTTTTTGACCTAAATATATCATTTAAGCACCTAAAATTATTTGTTCTCGTTGTCAAAACATGATTATAATCAACGTTTCTCATAATTCCATGTGATATAATTGACATTCCCTTGTTTTCATTTGATATTTTTATATCTACACACTTTTTTTCGTTATAACTTGCTTCTGTCCCCTCCTCAAAAGCCGCAGCCAAATAATGTATCATTTCAGCACCGTAAGACTCATCTACTTTTTCATTTTCAAAATCAATACTCTCTGATATTAGATATCCTCCATCAGGTATTCCGAAAAATTTTTTAGGAGCATAAATATTGTATGTATCTTTTTCCATTACAGGATATTCAAAAAATGAATGTGCGAAATCAAAAACCCTAATTACACCATCTGGCATTTTGTACTCTTTTATAGTTCGTTTTATCCCGAAATAATTGACCAAAATCACAACACAACCAGGCTCCACATTTTCAAGAATTGGATCAAACATTTCATCTATATGGTAAAAACAAACCTTACACCCTGTTTTCTTTATTGCATCAATCGTTGATGGACAATAATAATACGGCACATAAACGCAATTGAACTTCCGACTTGAAATCAAATAACAGATTGCACTTTTAAATGAATTAAAAGCAATTTTATTATCAAAACCATCAAACCACTCTTTCCCTTTATTTAATTCCAGTGGCAAAAATCCCCCATATGTCTTTATTCTTGAATCATTCATTCTGTAATCACACATACACTTTCAAGTATTCTATCAGCTTCTTGTTCGACCGCGCTTTTTTCATCACCACCAATTATGAAATGTCCTGGACGCAATCGACCATACTCTGGTGTCGAAAGGTAATCTCCTACTTTCACTTGCCACTGATAATCAATCAACATCGGACTTTCCGTTATAGCCTCTATGCCGTTTACATGTTTTACTTTTCCAGTTCCAAAATCAAAAAATCGCATTATCACATATCTATTGCTTGGGAATTGATGGCTAACTAATTCTTTCTCCTCCACATAACATCCCAATGCTTCTTCAATTAAGAAATTATAATTATCTATTCCTGACATAAACGGAACTATTTTGGCCGACAAATTACTTCCTCCCCCTCGAGCTCCTGCTTCTATCAAGTAATAATCACCGTCAAATGCCTTATACTCTGAATGTGTTAATCCCATTTTCAGATTCGCACTCTCAAACAGTCTTTTGTTCTCTCTGCGCAACTTATCATAATCATACTTATCCGAATAATAGGAATATGATTGACATTTCGATATATTGGTATTGTTCTTATACATTTCTTTTATAGAAATACATAGTGGATAATGATGTCCATTTACAACCAAACCATCAATTGTAAATTCGTCTCCCTCAATATACTCTTCAGCCAAAAATGCCTTTTTTTTATTTGACCATTTGATCGCATCTTTATAATATCTGCTTAAGTCTTCCAAATTTTCTATAGTATGAACACCTCTGCTAGATTGACTGTCAATTGGCTTGATTATAATCTTTTTATATTTTTTAAAAAAACTAACTGCATCATCATCATTTTCACACACAACATAATCAGGAATTTTTATTCCATTTTCTTTACAAAAACTTCGTTGCATCGATTTGTCTGTAAATAATTCCGCCAATTTAGTCCCAATTCCATTTAAACCAAGCTTTTCGTTTATATATGCAACAGTAGGAACTGCAATATCACTTTGATCAGACAAACATGCATCAATGTTATATTTCTTCGCAATTTCCAAATTTTTTTCTTTATCGAGTACATCTGATACTTCACAAGCATCTGCATATTTAAATGCAGGTGAATCCTCATAAAGATTGGAACATATAACAAAATGTCCCTTCTCCTTAATTCTTTTAATAAGCTCTATCTGCCAGTCTCCACCGGCCACAACCATTACCCTTGCCACAGTCTTTGTACCTCACACTTATTTCCAAAATTTATATATCAACTCGCAAACATTCTCGACATCACCTGCTTTTATACCATAGTACAAAGGAAGTCTTGTCAGTCGTTCACTTTCCTTCGTCGTAAATATATCCTCACCATGAAATCTTCCACATTGTTTTCCTGCAGGCGCAGAATGTAATGGGACATAATGAAAAACTGCATTTATGTCGTTCTCCTTAAGGTATTCAATCATCTTTGTTCTTTCATCCACGTCTTTTACCTTAATATAGAACATATGCGCATTATGAATGCATCCATCCGGAATTATTGGAAGTTCTATTTTTCCTTCATCCTTTAAAGGTTTAAGAAGTTCATAATACTTATTCCAACTCCGCATGCGATCATCATAAATTTCCTGTGCTTTATTCATTTGCGCAAAAAGAAATGCAGCATTAAGCTCGCTTGGCAAATAAGATGATCCCGGTGCAACCCATGTATATTTATCTATCTCGCCTCTAAAAAACTTACTTCTGTTGGTTCCTTTCTCACGGATAATCTCAGCCCTTTCTATGACTTCCGGATTCTTGATTAACAAAGCTCCGCCTTCACCCATGGATAAATTCTTGGTTTCGTGGAAGCTATAGCATCCGTAATCTCCGATTGTCCCAAGCGCCTTCCCCTTATAGGTACTCATAATACCCTGTGCGGCATCCTCAATCACTTTGAGATGATGACGCTTTGCAATATCCATGATTGTGTCCATCTCACATGATACGCCGGCATAATGAACCGGCACTATTGCCTTTGTCCTTGGTGTAATAGCATCCTCTATCAATGTCTCATCTATATTCATTGTATCCGGACGAACATCAACAAAGACCGCTGTAGCACCGCGCAACACAAACGCATCTGCTGTTGAAACAAACGTATAAGACGGCATAATAACTTCATCTCCGGGCTGAATGTCCGAAAGTAATGCCGCCATCTCCGTCGCATGCGTACAGGATGTTGTAAGTAGCGCCTTTGCTGTTTTGGTTTTTTGTTCTATCCATTCACTACATAATTTTGTATATTTACCATCACCACATACTTTATGCGTTTTCAACACATTCGCAATATTCTCGGCCTCCCCGCCCACGACAGGTGGCATATTAAATGGAATCATATTTATACTATCCCTCGTATAATCCAGCCATGTAGAAAAGTGATTTGGATTAGTCCTTTCTCCAGTTTTCTAGTTTATTTATATAATGCTAAAGCTTTGAATAGTAAGCCATAGATTTTTTAAACCACGCTATGAAATTATAAACTGCTGTATTTCTTTGATTCGTTTTGATGTGACATTCGCAACTCATTATGCGAAGAAGTCATGAAAGCAAACCTCATTTGGTAACTATAACCAATGTTGCCTAAAAGCTTATTCGAAAAATTTTGCTATAGAAAAGCAAAACATAGACCTCAATTCTCTAAAAACTATTTACTATAAATAGTTTGCCCCCTCAAAAATGTATACCCCCCCTTCACGAAAAAACGCCTCTAATACTTTCTCACATTATCTCTCATTTTGCTAGATTTTTTGAATCTTTATCCTCCCAGCCTTTCCTTTCCATCCGGTGTTCTTAGTATATTATCTTCTAAAGGTATCTGGCCCAAATATACAAGCATAACTGTACCATCCTGGTTCTTTTCCACATGATACAACGCATGTCTCTTAATATCCTGCTCCTTATTTTCAAACAAATCCGGACAATATTTTAGAAAATCTGTATCGTAATTGATCAAATAAAGATATTCGGCATCTGAATATAGGTATCTCTCATAATCATCACTTACTTCCTCAGATGAAATATTACTTATATTGAATGAAGCCATTGTTCCCCAATTCTCCAAATTTATTCTCTTAACATAATAAGCTAATTGATCAAATGTCGAATCCGAAGTATATACTGTTATATGATGCCCCATCCCATAATATGTAGCAAGAACACGTTCAAGTCCATCTGTCTTTTTTTCAATCTCTACAACATCCGAATCCATATTATTTGTAATTTCAACAAAATCAGTCTTTAAACAAGCCATCACAAACACAACAACAGCGAAAAGAATCATTCTAAAATCACTATAATGTTCATCTGTTTTTTTATTTACAACTTTTATCAGATATATCAACTCATATATCGTTACAGCACCTATAAAATGAATTGCGTATCTGTCATATGCATTAAGATTATACTTGTTATATTCCTCAATTACAAAAAGATACTTATATGCTATTGCTCCAAAATAAAGAAATGCTGCAAAAGTAAGCTCTGTTACGTCTTTGAAAAATTCAAGTGAATACTCATCTTTTCTTACAAGCCATGTCACTGCTCCTATAAGAAAAATAATTCCCAATGTCTCTGCATAAGACAAACCAATAAATACTTCTATAGCAAAAAAAGTATAGCAAAGCATTCCAATAATTCTAATATCTAGTGCCTGCTTGATTTTTTCAATCCATGACAGACCACCTTGATTTTCATTTATAGTCTGATTCGAAACCGTTTGAATTTGCTGAGTATCAGTTATGCTTTCATTTTCTTGCTCACTCTCAACAATAGCCGGGGGCTCATAGATATAATCACGCGAATACTCAGTTACTTCATCTGCTGTATGATCGCCTCGTATATCTATAACTTTTCCCACAATTATACAAATAATAAGAATCATTAAAGCTGATAATATATATCTTCTATCATACCTTTTAACTGTTTTATTAAATCTAAATGAATGCACAACCAGGATTATCGCAATGATTATAACTACAGGTAATCCTGAACGTTTAATCATAGTAAGCGCAAGCGAAGAACATATTATTTTAAGAAATGATTCTTTTGTCAATTCACGCATATAAATCTGCTCAATAACATAAACAAGCGTAATAGCAAAAGGAATATCCATCATCGCAGTAAAATATGCGTTCGGAAGAATCGCAATAGCTAAAACTGTGCAAAGATCCAGAATAACAAATTGAAGTATACTATTTTTTGAGGAATCTTTTGTCTTAACTAAGTTTATAAATGTGAATAAAAGGGAAAATTCATATATTTTAATTGATATAAGAAATAAATCTTCCGTAAACACCCCATTTATTGTCTCAAACAAGTATGCCAATACCGGAACAAAGAAACCATAGCCATGACTATACGCCAATTCGTTAGTCCAAAACATATATCTGCATTTATTAATATAAAAGACTGTATCTGCATCACCAATTATATTATGCTGAATAGATATTAGTATCACAACAACAACCACTATCCACATAATCATTCCGCCATGCATGCACTTGTAAAATAACAAGCCCTTTTTATTGCAGTCTGCAAAAAACAAAACTATACCAATAAGTGAAATAACAAACAAAAACGCGGGTGCAAACTTTAATAAACCTATAATCCCAAGTAAATAGGTAAAAAAAACAGATAAAAAAACAGACAGCGCTATATTGTCTTCAAAATTATTATTAAAGAAGTGCATCAAAAGAAACGTTACACCAAACGTCAAAAGAAGAATATTCATAAGCAAAAACCACTTATAACTCTTCTCAGACACAACGCTCAAAGCAAGCGTCGAATCACTAAGCACCGTCTTTTCTGTTTGTTCATCATAATAAGTTGCACTTCTAAAAGCTGAGCTTGACGCAAGATCCACCCCTTCGCTATTTCCCACATCGCTTTTCAGGAAGAGATTAAGTCTTACACTGGGTCTAGGATCATACTTTTCGGGTAGCACAAACTCGAGTGCATCTACACACTCTCCATCGTATACATTAGTAATGCAATACTTGTACTCTTCTTTTAAAGTATCCTTTTCTGTTACAACCAATGTATACGTACCGTTTAATTCAGTCTCCTCTTGAAGCTTAAAAACAAATTTGGTAATCGCACGTCTATTTGGAGAATACGTCTGTAAAACATTTTCACCCGCTCCCAAAGATATAGATGAATCAATATTACCGACAAGATCGTATGTAACAGTCTGTTTCTTTATAAGCAGGGTCACAAAAATCATTAGCATTACTATTACCAATGCCGCAATATTAATTCTTTTTGTACGTTCGTTCCCCATTTTAGCCCCTCCTACGTGTCCGCTATATATACACGTTTTATTACACTATATCCTTCCACTCGATAAGTGCCTCGATCATATCCACATCAAATACGGGTATTCCGCAATTTTCATGGACATCCCGTCTCTCGCTGAAAGAGTCGTCAATAAATATAGCGTTCTTTTTTTCTATATATCTGTGCTTTTTATCCCCTCTGTCAATGACTGTTATCTTATCAAAAAGCTCCTTGGGAATAGCAGCTTTCTTCATATCCACATCAAGATCTCCGTCATGTCTTGAAAGAAGCATTATCTTCTTTCCGCCATTGCGTGCCTGATACAGAAACCGCATCGCTTCGGGATTAACTTTCCCATTAATAGTCAAAGTGTCATCAAAATCTATATATATATATTCATAATCATAGTCAATTCTGTATGCGTTATAAAATGCCCTATCCACGAGAATGCCATAGTTATTATCAAGCACAGAGATATCCATGCCCCAAAACACATAGAGCGTAAGTAATGGGAAATTAATCCCCATATTTCTTGATACTCCCATTGTCCCCGGGATTCTCGGCGATATCTCAAGAAGCTTATACCTTCCTTCTGCATTCTTCTTTAACTGAAAGAACCATGCGCCCTTAAAGGTAAGCTCATGGTTAATTATATTTGCAATCTCTTTTACCTCATCCGGAACGGAAAGCTCTCTCGACCTTGTACTGATTCCGGCCTTGGTCCTGTCTCTTGTCCTTAGCTTGGTAACAAGCAGATCACCCTTACCGTCCGTAAAACAATCTACCGTATATTCGGCCCCTTGCAGGTACTCGCATATCACACTGTTCTCATCATAATTTACAAGAAGTTCCTGCTTATCTCTAATAACCTTGGCACCTACTGAGCCCTGTCCCACACAGGGTTTGATAAATACAGGATAGGAATCTACAGTTTCAACATCCTCATAGGTCTTAGGGACAAAACCTCTGTCTGCGAACAGTTCATAAGTAGCTTTTTTGGAACGGCACACAGATGTAGTCCTGTAATCTGCTATAATAACCTGAGCTCCGATCTCTTCTCTATACTTGCTAAGAACAACGGATACGCTGTCATGAGCAGGATACACGCAGTCAATCTTGTTAGCCGCTATTACGGTGTTGAGGTAATCTACAAAGGCTCTTTCCTCGTTGATATACGGAAACCCCTTTATAAGTCTCGAAAAGATAAATTCCGCATGATCGTCAGTACTGGCACCGCCATAAAGGCTTATATCCTTGGCATATTTAAGGGCATTGAAGATCTCACTTGCGATCTCAGTCCCTGCAGGAAATATCAATACATTTTTCTTCATATATAACTCCGATTATCCGGTCATCAATGACCTTCCAAAATTATACGGCAGATATTGTCCACATCCTCGAGGGCAAGATCCGCATAAAGAGGAAGTGTAAGCACACGCTTGCTGATCTGCATGGCAACCGGAGTCTTACTAGCATCAAACCTTCCCTCAAAGCAGTCGAAGCTGTTGGTAAGAGGATAGAAGTACTTTCTGGCTCCGATACCGTTATCCGCAAGACGCTTAAATACATCATCTCTGCCTTCTCCAAACACACTCTCGTCAAATACGGCAGGGAAATAAGCATAATTGGTTGTAACACCCTTCTGAGCCACTGCAAGCTGAAGTCCCTTGATATTCTCAAGGTGCTGCCTGTATCTCTCAACAACTTTTTTCCTCTTGGCTATCTCTTCATCAAGGTGGCGCAGATTGCAAAGCCCCATTGCCGCGCAGAACTCGTTCATCTTGGCATTGGCACCTATTCCGTCAACAACTTCCTCATTCTTGATACCAAAGTTCTTGAGCTGATATATAAGAGTCCCGAATTTCTTATCTCTGTAGCATACCGCCCCGCCTTCTATAGTATTGTAAACTTTGGTGGCATGGAAAGAGAAACAGCTGACATCTCCAAAGTTGCCCACTCCGACGCCCTTATAGGTTTCGCCAAATGCATGCGCCGCATCATAAACAACCTTAAGGTTATGTCTCTTTGCTATATCCTCAATTTTCTCTATATCACATATATGACCATATACATGAACAGGCAGTATTGCAACCGTTTTGTCTGTAATAAGGTCCTCTATCTTATCTGCGTCGATTGTAAATGTAACGGGATCAATATCGCAAAATACCGGCTCAAGGCCATTTCTGACTATAGCATGAGTCGTCGACGCAAAAGTAAAAGGTGTTGTGATCACCTCACCTTCCGAAAGTCCAAGTGCCTGAAGCGACAGTTCAAGTGCCATATGGCCGTTTACAAGAAGGTCTATATTGTCAGCACCAAGGTAACCTTTAAGTTCAGCCTGAAGCTTTTGATGCTTCTCACCCATATTGGTCATCCAATGCGACTCCCATATATCGCTAATTTCATCAATATACTCTTTAAATGGAGGTATCGACGACCTCGTTACAAGTATCTTTTTATCCATATTATTTTTTCTTCCAATCTCTTATAATTCCAAGCGCATATGAAAACGTATCAAATTTAAACATCATAGAACCAAGTACATATATTGCTACTCCGACAAATATCTGCAAAACAAAAGTCAGTATCATATTTAACCCAAGAAAATTCATACTGTATACACAAATCCCCATTACAGTGGCAAGTGCTACCGCAGGAAGTATATCCATAAGCTGCTCCACATAGGAATATCCGATAAGCCTCTTGTTGGGCCAAATATTAACAACCTGTCCTATAAACTCTGTAACAAGGAAACCGTAGGCTATAGCCATGATTCCATGTTTGTAAGTCAAAAGCAAAATAATAATGTTCGCTGACTTCTTGATTATCTCAAGCTTAAGAAAGAGATCACTCCTTCCCATTGCCATCATAGCATTTAAATTGGCTGTTGCAATAGGGTAGAAAATATAAGCTATACAAAAAATCACAAGAAATGGCAATGTTGGAAGCCATTCCTCCCCAATAGTAAGTAAAATAAATGCTTTTCCGCAAGCCGCCAGCCCCAACATAGCAGGCGCAATAAAGTACGTACTTGTTTTGATAGCACGCCTGGTCATAGACTTGATACGTGATACGTCATCTTGTTCCTCAGACATTACAGGAAGCAAAACACTACTTATCGATGTATTTATATTATTTATAACAAACTGAGGAAGCTGCTGCCCCTTATTAAAAGACGCAAGTCCCTCTTTGGAATCCACCCTTCCGATAACAAGACTCCTGATATTCTCAAATCCCGTATTGAGCAGAGCTGATACCAGAAGTTTCCAACCGTAAGCAAAAAGTCCCTTGATTCTCTCAAATGAAAATTCCCATTTGGGTCTCCACTTAACTGTTATCCAAAGAATGAAAGTATCAATCGAAGCATTGAATAGCATCTGTGCCACATATGACCAAACTCCGAAACCATGAAGCGCCATCCAAATTCCAATCACAGCCGCTCCCAGAGTACCTCCCAAAGTTGCAAAAAAGAATTTTTTAAATATAAGATTTCTGGAAACATACGCCTGCTGTACATTCTTAATACCTGAAATTACTATTATAAGACTTCCGACTCTTATCAGCTGTGTGAGTTCACTTGTCTTATAAAATGCCGCTATATAAGGCGCAGAAATAAACATGATAATATACAGGATCACGCAAGTGCCTAAATTAAAGAAAAACACAGATGAGAAATCCAGATGATCTGCATCTTTTTTTTGAATAAGAGCATTTCCAAGCCCGCTATCAACAAGAACCTGCATGATATTGGTAAATACCAGCACAAGCGCCAGCGTTCCGTACACCTCACGCCCGAGTATCCTTGCAAGAATCCAAGACACAACAAGCGACACTCCTTGAGCCCCGACTCTCTCAATAAATCTCCATATAAAATTCTTAATAACTTTATTTCTTGTCTTGCTCATAACGTCAAATTATTATCTTTTAAGTCCCAGTCTTAATAAAACAAATTTGATCCATGTCTTCAGTACTGTAACATAGCTAATACTATTAAGCGAGCAGATAAACTCCCAGGTGTTTTTCTCATTAGTATCCGAAGGTGGCATTATATCAAAAGAAATAGGCTCATTGTCAATATTCTGAGTACTGAAGTCAAACGCCGTAGTCTGACAATTCAGCCCTGTTCCATCCCACCCCATATTTCTCACAAGAGATTTACAAGGGAGGATACTTGCTTTATCTGTAATCACCTGATATATCTGCATATCTATATCGTGATGCAACACTTCTGTATCCCACACTCTGTTAATATACCAATTAAACGGAATATTGCCCAAAGAACGTATTTTCTTTACTTTATCCTCACATCTGATACTTTTTACAAGAAAATCGTGTGTATACTCTTCGATCATTCTGTTCCTGTTTGAAAAGAATGTCGCATATCCCCATGCCGGAAAAGCTGTCTGAAGTTCAATGTTGGTATGTAACGCGTCCGTAACCCAATACACAGGATAGGAATATCCGCAAACTCCAAAGTACTCTTTTTTATCCTTGATATATTCCAACATAGTATCCATATATTCAAGAAAATTAACCGAAAAGATATTGTCATCCTCAGTAAGGATATATCTATCATACTCTCGACTTACAATATCAAATAAGTCTTCAACATTTCTGACTGCACCATAATTTTCTTCCCTTTTTATAACATGCACATTAGCAAAAGAAAGGTCTGCTGTATCAAGGTACTCGCAAATTTTAGCATACCCTTCTTTATAACTATCCTTTGAAGGATAGTCAAGGCCAACATACACGTCCGTGTGTTTCGCCCATGGATTGGAATCAAGCGATTCTATACATTTTTTGAAATGCTCATACCTGCATAATGTAGGTATTATTATTGGCGCATAATACATTCTAAATACATCCTCAAGAATCATTTTTGCTCATACGCTTTTTTACTTTATAAAGCGTTATATACATCCTATTGACAATTTTCCCAATAAATAGCACTGCCTTAGATGTATTACGATATTTCTCAAAATAATAGCATAATGACTTAAAGGTCCATTCTACAGGAATTGTCGGATCCGCGATTTTGCCCGTACTCTCTCCGTGAGCATGGATCACAGTAAGTTCATCATAGAAAAAGACATGATAGCCATGCCTTAATAATCTCTCACTCAGTATCATTTCTTCCGCATACATGAAGGTATTTTCATCAAACAGATTTGCTTCATGTGCCGCCTTTGCCCGCATAAACATAAACGAGCCCATTACACGATAACACTTCTTACTCTCTTTGGTATAATCAACATCATTCCATTTAAAAAGTTTATCATGCGTAGCCATCGATAGATGCCACATAACAAGATTTCCAAAAGCAGACGGCTTATTGCATGGACTCTGCGGCACTCCGTCTAGACCGACTATACGAGGTCCAATAACCGCAACGTCAAAATTTTTATCAAAAATGTCCTTTATTTCTTCAAAGTCAAAGCACTTCGATATTTCTATATCGTTATTGGACACCAAATAATATTCATCGCTGAAATACTCTTTTGAAAATCTCATGCCAAGGTTATTCCCCTTGGCATAACCTGCATTCTCACCTGATGATATATATACAAGCTTGCTGTTTGCAAACGAGTATACTTTAACCGGTTTGCCTTCAAAATCCAATGTTTCCACCGGATCATATTTATCTCCGGATACAAACATATTAATATCATTAATGTTTGAATAATTATCTACGACGATAAAATGAATTTCTCCCTTGCATCTAATCTTCTCTCTTAGATGCGAAATATAACCAAGCGTTTTCTCTATAGAATTATAATCTACTACTATTATTGAAAGCATCTGTTCTTCTTATTCTTCCCCGACTATCAGTCCTGCCAGTTTCTTAAGATCTTCGTTCTGACGCCTTACTATTGCATTATATCTATCTTCTATTATCCTCTTATCTATTGGCGCATTCAGTGCCATATATATGTGCGATGCAATCTCTTCTACACTGTACGGATTGACCAGATACGTCGCTCCGGCGTAAAGTTCAGGCAATGAACATAATGCAGCTATAATACAGGTCTTGCCATATTTCATAGCTTCAAGAGGCGGCATTCCAAACCCTTCATTCAAAGTTGGATAAACGAACAAACCGCAATTGGAATATAAATATTCAAGTTGCTCCGGATCGACATATGGAATAATCTCAAACATTTCCAAATGCTTGATCTTACTTTTAATATCTCCGGATATTCCACCCACAAGTATTGTCTTAGTATTTATGGAATTGTTTGAATACAGCTGATCCAACGCCTGTATTGCTCTGTACGAATTCTTTATCCATCTGTTTGTACTAATCATCAATATGTAACCGGCACGAACGTCAAGATTTCCCGAATCACCTACAGGTGCTATATAGTGCTTACTGGGAGTATAAAGAACACCTTCAATCTTATCTTTAACTTCAGGAAGATATGTTTCCATCATGCACTTTGTATGTTCGGAAATACATACTATCTTGTCATATCCGTTTGCACATTTCACATATCTTTCACGATTTCTTTTCTTAAGGTAATTGCGTCTTATGTACTTACCTATCTGTTTAACTTTTTCAATTAGTTTCTCACTATAAAGATGCGAATAAATATCAACAGGTTCTTCAAAATCTCTTAAATCATGAAAGGTTCCGATTTTCACAATGTCACTCGGAAGTTTGTTTCTGTCAAAAACTATAGTTCCTGCCGAATAAAAGACATCGCATTTCACTTCTCCACTTGCTATCTTTGCAGGGATATCAGTATCTTTATCTATATATACAGTCCTGACTTTCTTTTCTTCTATCAGCTCTTTTATCCATTCATCAAGAAATCTGTCTTTGGAATACAGTGCAATAATTTCTGCACCATTCCCCTGATAACTGTTTACAAGCTCCTCAAAAACTGCTTTTACATATTCTCCACCTCCATGAAATTTACTTCCATATGAGGGCTGAGCTGTAATGAGATCATATGCGATTATCTTGGATTCGCCTGCCAATAATTTCACCTATCCTTATCTGTTACTACCTGTCCCGCTTTTTCCATCTCTTCTTGTTTTTCTTTGGAAAATCCCTGAGTACTTTCTTTTTGTACAAGAATCTTTATCGTTTCAAATATGATTTGAAGGTCAAGTAGAAGCGAATAGTTTGTAATATAGTACATATCCATTTTGAGCTTACTGAGCGGACTGGTATTGTATTTACCAAACACCTGCGCTACGCCTGTAAGACCACCTTTGACTTTAAGTCTGAAGGTGAATTCAGGTATATCTCTTGTATACTTCTCTACATGCTCAACACGTTCGGGACGTGGTCCAACAATCGACATATCTCCCTTGATGATATTGATAAGCTGAGGAAGTTCATCAATTCTAGTCGGTCTGATAATACGTCCAACCTTTGTAATGCGGTCATCATCTTCCCCAGCGGGATGAGGTCTTCCGTCTTTCTCTGCATCAACTATCATTGATCTGAATTTAAGTATGCTGAAAACCCTTCCGCCTATGGTAACTCTGTCCTGCTTGAAAAATACAGGACCTCCGTCCTCAGCCTTAATTGCTATTGCAAAAATTATGAGCACAGGACTAAGAAGTATAAGCGCTATTCCCGACAACAAAATATCAAAAGTTCTCTTCACAAAACGCTGACTTGCAGTTATTGCCGAATTCCTGCACAGATAAAGCGGTGTATCAAAAAGGCTTATATTCTCTGAATGTTTACCAATAATATCTGATATCTTCGGAGTGAAATATACTCTTTTGCCTATTCTGAAACATTCCTTAAGAATATCATTTTTAAAGTCTGATGGCAGATCATTAAGTAGTATCGCCTCATAATCCGGCAAAATAGCACATATTTTATCCAATCCTTCTGATATATTGACAGATTTTTTGATTTTGTACTTATCAGGTCTGTCATTCATGAACTCTGTTTTTTCTTCAGACTCGTCACAATATACCTCTAGTACTTGCTGTGGCTTGAATAACTTTCTATATACATTCACCATGGGCAATATCAACAGACATATAATAAAACACTGCACAAATGCCAGAAGAATATACCTGACAAAAAACAAATGGAAAAATCTGAACTGTCCTGTTATGGCGCACGAAATAAACATCTCAAAAAAATCTATCATAAAAATCGTAATAACCTGCGACGCCAATAGATTTGCTTTTCTGTCTACACCTATCTTAAATGCTCTGATTGATTTTCCGAAAAAATAGTACAATACCAGATATATTCCGGTAGCCATACCCAGATTGCCTACGCCTTCTAAGTATCCTGTATGATTATTCTCGTGCACAAAACCAAACCAAACCACTAAAAACATTGCCGTTGCTAATACACTGAGCAATATGGTACATAATGATCTATATATATATCTTTTTTGAATCCTATACTTCTTCATTAAATCCCCTTGCATTTAATTTAATAATATAAATGCTTATAACAATACTTAATATGGAAGTTTATAATCCCATCTTGAACATTTTACATTATAATCTTATGTAAAACAAATATTTCATGCCAGAATTATTATAATATCCATTCATCTAACAAACATTTTCTTTTCCCCACCTAAATGTACGTATCTATATGTAGTTCGATCGATTACCCTTTTATTTTTTGTATCATACACCGCAATATTAATACCCCTCTCCCCCATAAAAGGTTCTTCATTGTTTATACTTATAAACGAATAATATCCAGCATCCCATCCGGCGCTACTCACAGAATACTTCATATTTTTATACTCATTATCACAAGTAAGCGCATCCACGCTGTGATTTTCTGTGATCCCATCGTTATTTACAATAGCATAATAAGCTTCATGTTCTTTAATGTCAGAAAACTCAGATATTCCAAACTTGCCCAGAGCATTTACAACTTCTTTATCTTCAGAGAGCCACATATCATCTTTAACGCTCATAATTATAGTTACATCATCCATTGATCTGATGTAATCCAAATACTCAGGCAGCTCCTTCTTAAGCAGATTCAAATCTCCCTTCCAATCATATAACTTGTGTTGCATTCCGCTTGTATCATGACAAGTTATCTCAATAAATGCATCTTTAATATCAATATTTTTTATATTAGCCTCGGCAGAAAATATATTTTTTTCTCCACTGTCAGCTTCCATTGGTATGGTAAGAGGTTTTCTGTAATTATCCTTATCCCAAACCTGCACAGTGATATCACCTATATCATATTCTGAAAGATTTTCCAAAATAATCTTAGCATTTTCGTATTGGTCTATATGCATATCAACATTCGCCAAAATATCGATATTTCCAGCATAGTCAAGATCAAAGCATGCGGAATCTATAACTTTTCCCTGATCATAATCATATACGACGCAGTTAAGCCCCTTTTCATTCACTGCATAATCTTCACCGGCAATCTCTATACAACAGTCACCGCTTGAATCACTCTCTATATGATACTCTACATCATTCCCTACAAACACTCCGTCATATGATATATCTTTATATTCAGAACCATAAACTATACTTGGGGAATCAACTACCGCAAAAAAACCGATATCATCCTCTCCTTCAAGTTTCAGATTTATTCCGAGTTCCTTTATTGCGCTTAAATCTTTTTCCGGAGCATTACTTGTAAAATCACCATTTGAAGCAAAAAGTACCGCTATGTTTCCTTCTTTCTCCAAAAGATCAATATAATCAATTATATTTTCATGTGCCTGAACGCTCAAATCTCCTGAAATTTCTCCAAGCCAAGCACCATCATCTTCTCCAGTTTCTATAGTTACTGTTCCATTTCTGTCTTCAAGCGAGCTTATATCTACCTCACAAGTGTAGCTTCTATCAACTCCAAAATTCATCTTATATGAAGCCACTTCATTCTTATCCACATCATAAAGAGTAGCTGTTACATCATCACTCATTTCAATATTTTCGATATTATCAACTTTAACTATTATTTTTTTCGAAAACTTATCATACATCGTTACATCGATATCAGCAGTCGCATGGGGAAAAAGGCTCTTTTTTCTATGTCTTTTTGCCTCTAAATCTGTTATTCCCGACATTTTCTCCATAAAAGCCGACTTTTTATCAAATATTGCATTCACTTCAGGACAACCGTATTTCTCTAAAAGAGTTTTTTCCCCAGAAAACAAGTTCGTCCCAAGCCCAAGCCTGTTACCTTTTATATCTACACCCATAGCCGCAAGCGTCGTCGGGAACATATCAATAGTAGCATATTTTATTGTGTCTTTTCTCTTCTTCTCCGTAGCAGGATTGATTATGGTTGTATAAGTCCTCCTTTCATATTCATTGGAAATGCCATCACAAAATGTGTCATTCATTGTAGTATGATCACCGCATATTATTACCGTCGTATCATCATAGAAGTCCTGAGCCTGTATCCAATCCACAAATTCTTTAATCTGTTTATCAGAGCACGCAATAACATTTGCGTATTGATTTTTCCCAAATCGGTTTTCACACCGTCCGCAAACATATCCGTCCGGAAAATGCGTATCCACTGTAAGCATAGTAAGATTAAAAGGTCGATCTTTCTTGCTAAGCTCAAGCAGATCTGCCTTTGCATTTTCAAAAAGCTTCTCGTCTTCATATCCCCAAAACACATTGTATCCCTTAGGTATTATTCCATTATCTAAAGCATAGTTATAATCATGTAAGTCATATTTACCATGTGCAACAAAAAAATGATTTCTTCCACCAAATGTAGCATCCGAGCCAATCAAAAGTTCTTGATTGTACCCTTCTTTTTCCAATATATCTCCAAGACATGTTACTCCCGGGAAAAAATCATCTACTTCCGACATAGAATTTCCCTGAATACTTATCTTCAAAGGCAAACCGGATGTCTGTGCAAACATCCCGCCTATTGTCCAAGAAGTCCAATTTGTCACGCAGGCTCCGTTAAGTTTGTCATCCCCCGAAAAACATTCATTATCTTCGGCAAGCTTAGTAAGTTCAGGAATCATACTTTCATCAAATCCTCCCCCGTTTTCTATATCGCTAAAGGTAATCTCCATAGATTCAAGAAAGATATATATCAGGTTTCGCTTTTTCTCAGGGAATTTCAGTTTGACTTCTCCCGGATCAACATAGTTGTCCTCGATAAATGTTGATTCTTCGCCCATATTTACAAGATATTCATATGCATTTAACTTATTGAACAGAACTGCTGCCGAAGAAACAGCAAAGACAACAGAAAGAATGAGCCACCACTTCATTATCTGTGACTTTTTCTTATAGATTCCAAAGAAAACCACTGTTGCCACAATAACAACAGTCGGAATAAGACAATTTACTATAAAACGGGAGATCATATCGCTTCCCGTTCCCCTCAAAGGTGCAGAAAGTTCATATATAAGCTCATCCATACTGAGCCTCCGCCATGTCCTCAAGCACCATATAACCGATAGTCCAAACAAACTCATAAAGGACGCAATTACTGTAATGATTCCGAGCTTAACAGTCTTTTTCACAACAACTAATCTCCCCTATTTTTTTCATTTTATCTATCGAACAGAGGATATTTTATCAAATTGTCACAAAAAAGAGTAGTATAATCAGCAATTTTCTTCCATTTTATTCAATTCTTCTCTTGGCCTTCTGTTCTCTCCTAAACTCATCTGCAATATAATCGGGACCGTTCATCCACATGTCGGTTCTTTCATCAAACAACATGTCCGCCGTTTCCGACTTCATAAATTCAAAGAAAGCCTTTGTTCTTGATATCTTCTTTTCCCTTGCAAGATTCATAGATGCCATCGCCGCAAGAAGCTGCATGGTATATTCATACTTACTGACTCTCATATCAACGCCTCTCTTTTACAATAACTTCTTCACATGACATGTACTTTAGCTTTTTCAATGCATTCTCTGTTCTTAAGCATATCTGATCTGTCAGTTTCTCGGGCATCAACAGTCCTATTGCTGTTCTATCTGCAATCTCACTTCCAACCACTCCATATAACCCATTTATATATGCCGTGATTACCTGGTTAGTATTATCATTTGCAATTTTTCCGCTTATCATATCATACTTTTTCCACCTGTTAATATCATCTCTGAACAAACCGTCTCGTCTGTGCATTGCGACACAATGAAGCCATTCCCTGTCAGCAGATTCAAATTCATATGTTTCTATTCCATCAGCATCGGTAAACTCATAAACAGATACATACCCAATTTTATGATTCTTCTCGCAATCACCATTTTTTACTGCTTTTCCTATTGATGATCTAACAAACCTTCGAGCCTGCTCTATATCAGTTGTCAAATAAAATCCTTGCCCAAAATCTTTTCCTTTTCCGCACTTTGCCAAATCCGGTTTTTCTACAACGGTATAACTACCGTGATAAAATCTTTTTACGTTTTCTATCCTCATATCGCAACCCCTTTACGTCTAAGATATCCTTCAATATCATCCAGATTGGCTTCATCTCCCTGCACATGATATTCCTCATAACACGTCTCTATATAATCGTTCAATTCATACTTATCGAAAATCTGCTCACATTCTGCAACATTTTTGTCCCATCTTATCTGAGCAAGGCGGAACAGCCTTACTTGCAACATAAAAAGGTCATCTTTACGATTTAGAGCCATTACAATTCCTCCGTCACAAATCCTCTGCAATTATCTTAATTATAAAACTCATAAAGAATAACAGTAAAGCGGTAAACATATCACCATTGCACAGTATATGTTATACTATTTATGCATATACTTTAAACCGTCAATATATTTCTTTTTACATTTTTCGCTGAGGTGGTTATGATGGAGAAAAAATATAAGAATCCTTTGAAAAAACGTATTTTTATAGGATGCTTTACTTTCGTATTTATCATCTGTGCCGCAATGGGAGCAGTCACTTTTTCTGTTTTCAGAAGCAGAATGATGGAACAATACAGGTCACACCTTATCGACATCATCAATCTCACCATGACACAGATAGATATTGAAGACTTGAAAAACACTATCGATACAGGAGAAAAGAGCGAAAAGTTCATCGAACTTGAAGATTTCTTCGATCAGGCAAGACGTCACTACTCTCTTGATTATATTACACTTACAAGACCTATCAAAGAGGGCGACAGTTACGATGTCATCTCCATTATGTCGGGTCTTTTACCGGAAGAAAGAGAAGGTCAGAGGCAGCGCAAAATCGCTATTCCTCAATTCGGTGACCGCATAGGACAGTTCCTTGATCCCGCCGCCATTCCTGTTTACTACGAGGAGCTGAACACCAAACATGAGATCTATTTTTCCACAGACAACAACGACTTTGGAAGAAATTATGTGGCAGGCATCTCTCTTTTTACCGAAAAAGGAGAACCTGTTGCGCTTATGACAGCAAGTCTGTCGCTGAGCTTCATTGATAATACAATGAGACGATACATAATAACCGTAATCATAGTGACCATCCTGCTGACAGCTGTTATTCAGTACTTGATGATGCGTTGGTTCCAAAAGAGAATTCTGACCCCTCTAAGCGCAATAGAGAGTGCTGCGCGTAAATTCGACGAAACAAGCTCCGAAGTCGGAAATCCCGACGCGCTTGTTCTTAACCTTCCTGTACTAAACAGTGCCGACGAGCTTGAATCTCTTTCAGATACACTAAGCTCAATGTCGCATAAAATGAAAACGTATGTTGAAAACATGCTTGAATCAGCCACTAAGCTAAAGAACCTGGAACAGGACCTTGAAAACAGTAAAGAAAAGGCAATCCAGCTGAGCGAACTTGCGACCAAAGATGCACTTACAGGCATCCGAAACAAAACCGCTTACGACAAGGAAGTAGAGAAAGTTGTCGCCGCTCTCAAAGAAGGCGACAAGAAGTTCGGCATCGTTATGGTGGATCTGAATTTCCTTAAGAAAATAAATGACGAATACGGTCACGACAAGGGCAATATCTCAATCAAAGCTCTGTGTCATCTTGTCTGTGTGATCTATGCGCATTCGCCTGTATTCCGCATAGGCGGTGACGAATTTGTCGCCATCCTTAGAGGATCCGATTACGACAGCCACGAAGAACTTGCCTCTATGTTCAACTTTGCTATTGAAGAAACATCCAATAACGCTGACGCCAAGCCATGGGAGCGCATATCAGCTGCCCTCGGATACGCTCTGTACGATGAAACATTGGACGCCAATTACGAATCCGTCTTTAAGCGTGCAGATGAAGCAATGTATCAACGCAAACGTGAAATGAAAGCTGAGCGAACATCATAATATTTGCATTGTCTTGCCGGGGAATAATATGGTATAATTTCGGCTATAAGTGTTTGTTACAGCATACAACCGACAGGTCAAAGCTTTTATACTCCGAATTTCGTCACTACGCCACAGAACCTGCTCTGTTTAGCCGTTTTCTGTATAAGAGTGAGCTTTTTGGAGCGTGAAAAGAAATGTATGCATGCGGCAGAATATGAGAAAAGTAGGCATTATTTTACAATGCTTTTTTTCGTCATATTCTGTTTTTTTGTTGAATAATTTTATGTGGAAGGAACAATATGCAATTTACTCTTTTTACATTTATATATATATTTGCTGTCGCCTGCGCGTTCTATCTGCTTCCCGGCATTTTTCGAAAGTATATACTGCTGCTTGCGAGCATCGCCTATATCCTCAAATACAACGTCAGATCATGTATATGGATGGTGCTTACCTCTGTAACGGTCTATCTTATCGGTATTGCCCTCGAGAAATTGATTCAATCAAACAGAAAATCTATTGCAAAAGGATTGCTGATATTTGTATCGGCTTTATGCATTGCGCTGTTTGCAGCATTTAAATATTCGGAAGTCATACCCGTAGGGGCAGATGTCACCGATTTTTTTATCATCCCCATCGGTTTTTCTTATTATGTCTTTCAGGCAATATCATATCTTGTTGATATCTACAGCGATAAGATTAAATCGGAAAAAAATATTGCAAACTTTATGCTGTATATGTGTTTTTTCCCGAAATTCCTCAGCGGCCCCATAGAAAGGCCCAAGAAATTCCTTGATAAAATCAAAGCTCTTAAAACCTTGAAAATACTTGATTATGACAGGATTTCTTCAGCTTTTCTGTATATGCTCTACGGATTCCTGTTAAAAGTTGCTGTTGCAGACAGACTGGGAATGTACACAGGAGCAGTATTGCAGTCACCTGAAAACTTTGGAAGTCTGACACTGTTTGCAGGGATGCTTGCATATACAATGCAGATATATTGCGACTTTTTTGGCTACACAACAGTTGCAAGGGGCGTGGGAAGATTGTTCGGTCTCGAACTGTCCCGAAATTTCGACGCACCCTACCTCGCCGCGAATATTTCCGACTTTTGGAGAAGGTGGCACATGTCGCTGTCCTTCTGGCTAAGAGACTATGTCTATATTCCGCTCGGCGGAAACAGAAAGGGATTCGGAGTCAAGTGCCTTAATCTGATGGCAGTATTCATTCTCTGCGGACTGTGGCACGGATGCGGAATTCATTATATCCTTTGGGGCACTCTGCACGGAGTCTTCTCCATCATATATGCAATTTATAAAAGAAAAGAACGCAAGCCCAAGTTTCCCAGAATTGCGGAGATACACCTTACATTTCTATGTGTATCATTTGCCTGGCTGTTCTTTGGAATAAATAATTTAAAAACATCATTCACCTACATAAGCCGCATGCTTACATTTACAAAAGGCCCCGGAAGATTTATGCAACAGATATTTTCGCTCGGAATAACAGGTGTAGACACAGTTCTTTTCCCGCTGATCTGTCTGGTAATTTTTATGGACATATTGTCCTTAAGATCCGAAAAGCCTTCGGTCGATGCACTTCTAAGCATAAACTATATATTCCGCTATGCCCTTATCTATTTTATGCTCATAGCTCTTCTTGTTTTTGGAATCTATGGTCCCGGCTACAACAGCGCAGACTTTATGTATATGAATTATTGAGGATAAATCCATGAAGAAAAGACAAACAATAGCCAGATTAATACTGATTCTGGTAACAGTGCTGTCATTGTGGTATCTGGACGGTATGCTGTGCGTAAAATCCGAACACGGTATTGATCAGTCAAGAGCCCTATATTATCAGCCAAGAAATTCAATAGATGTTGCGATGCTCGGCTCAAGCCACGTACATTGCGATATAGACACGAGTCTGTTGTGGCACGAATACGGAATTGCAGCTTATGACTACAGCGCTGCCGAACAGCCTCTTTGGACCACCTACTATTATCTGAAAGAATTATGCAAATATCAGAAACCCCAAGCGGTAGTACTCGATTTGTACTCCACATCAATTAACAGAGATGATTACCAGTACACCTGGCTACTGCAGAACCTGTACGGTGTGCGTTTTTCATTGAATAAGCTTCAGATGCTGTTCGCAAGTGCCGAACCCTCGAAGATAAGCGAGTATTTCCCTTCGTTTGTATACTATCACAACCGTTTAGGTCAGCTTAGTGAAGAAGATTATCTGTATCCTTTGACTGCCCCAAAGACTTTAAGGGAATTTAAAGGGTATACTCCTAACATAAAAAAAGAACCACAGGCAATGACCGATCCCAATTTGCAAAGTATCGGAGAATTAAGCCCAAAGTCAGAGCTATATCTCAACAAGATCATAGAGTATACCAAAAAGCATGACATTAAGCTTCTGCTGATAGTCGCTCCGTATATAACAAATGATGAATATGAGAATTTCTATGACAGGATAAAAGATATTGCAGATCAAAACGGCGTACAGTTCTGCAACGCAAACGATCTTTACGACGAGATCGGACTGGATTTCAAAACCGATTTTAACGACGCTTCACACTTAAATTATTGGGGCGCATGTAAGTTCACAAGTTATCTGGGCAAAGATCTCAAAAAGCGCTACAACCTTCCCGACAGGCGCGGCGAAAGACGCTACGATTCCTGGGCTTCGAACTACCAAAAGATTACTGAGTACATGAAAGATAAATAAAGCGTGGCTTTTCATTCCAAAAAGCCACGCTTTTGTCTGTTGTATTTTTACATCTATCAATCTCTTAAATATGCGACAACAAACATCTGTCCGGTACGATGCGCATTAAAGCCCTCCGCTGTCGCATTCATATTAATTACCTGTCCTTTGGTAAGTCTTACATCATCATCATTGGATGTAAAAAGTCCATCGTTTTTTCCCATAGTACCCGATGATTCGGCAGTTAACAGATTCCTGCCATTGCTTGTCATAGTAGCCCTTACAGTTAACTTATGCGTATCGCCTGCGGTTCCTGAGCAGCAGCAATAAAGTGAATAGTATCCGGTCTTTGGTATTGTATATGTCGCAGTATAATTTGTGAAATAACGTGGTATCGGTACACTTGCAGCAGCTTTTCCTTCCTTGTAACCTGCATCTTTTCCTGCGCTATATCCCGCTTCTTTTCCGGCTGTGTATCCTGCGTCCTTTCCTGCAGTATATCCTTCTTCTTTTCCTGCACTATATCCTTCTTCTTTTCCGGCATTATATACATTTGATGTATCAATCGTACCGCCTTCATAAAAACCGCTGGGAATAGTATATGTTTTACCCTCTTTGGGAGACAAGCTTAAGCTTCCCCTATTCAATATATTATTATTAATAACAAGATCTCTGTCATAATATCCTGACGGCAAAGTTATCGACTGATTAACGCCAAGATTAAGTTCGTTTACTCCATCAATATTCACATCCGCTCTTGTTGCAGAATCTGATAACTCAACACCAAGCCCGGAGTTATCTCCCTTTGCAAAATATTTTCCATATGCTGTTTTAGGTACAGGAATATTGTTAATTCCGGATATGATATCCGTATATGATGCATCTGACGAAATGTTGTCATTAGCATAGACGCTGCTGTTCAATCCTTTGATTATGTCAGCTTTGTACTTGTAGATTGTAGCTATAAGATCAGCGTAATTTTTTGCAAGAATTTCAATCTGCAGATCAAGTTCATCAATCTTCTTTTCTTGATTGTTTTCTTTTCCCGACTCATTGTCATCAGTCTTTTCTTCATCCTTTGAGTCAGAATTCAGATCATCAACCTTCTCATCAATAGCATCGATTGTTTCTGACATAGTCGTGAAATCTTTTGTCTGAAACACCTCATCCAACTCCGCTTCAGAATCTGAAGCTGCATACACAGCTGTCTGCGCTGTCATTGAAAATGCCATTGCAATTCCAATGATCTTTGCCACATTACGAACTACATTTTTTGATTTGTTTCTCATATGTCTCTCCCATCATGTCGTGTTTTTAAGTATGATATTTCATGCACGACATGATGTCAACAATCTCATCGAATATTTTTTATCACTTCCTCAATCTTCATAGCCATGACACGCTCGTTGTTTTCAAACTTCACATATTGCTCTGCTCTTGCAGCCATGGCCTCTCTGGCGGCGTTATCGTTATTGGCACGCTTAATCACTTCCGCAAGTTCCTCGGCGTTCTCAGGCTCATAGGAATAAGCTGTCACACCGTCTTCGAAATAGTCTGCAAGGCTCGGAACTTTGGAAGTTATGACGCACTTGTGCATAGCCATCTGCTGCAAAAGAGTCATCTGGCCGTATGAGTAGTTATATGATTTAAGCGGAAGAATCCCAAACTTTGAGCCCGCTATAAGTTTTTTCAGCTCATTTATAGAAACAAATCCAATCTGTTCAACATTTGAAACGCTCTTGTACTTATCGTCCACGTGTCCGACAAGCTTGAGTGTAAGGTTATCCTGCCCTGCCAGCTCAAACGCCTTGATAAGAGTATCCCAATCTCTTTTTGAATATCCGACACAGATGCAGTACGGTTTCTCCGACACATTTTTATTATCTGCAGTGTCACCTGCATCTTCTATTTCAAAAAACTCCGAATCTGTACCGAATCTCACAAATCTTGATCTGTCCACTATCCATGGGAAACACTTTTTATAATATTCGATCTGACTGCTTGTGTGATAAATAAATCCATCAATCGATCTGCTCGCAAATTGCATGAGCTTAAGCGCAGCTCCGCTCTCTGCTGCGCTGTTAAATGCCCCTATATCAAAAACTATGTGTTTCGCCTTCGTCTTAAAAAGGCGTCTCCAGAGGCTTACAACAACGCCGCTCTGCATACCGTGCGAAACAACAAGATCATACTTATTGAGCTTCGGTATTGCTCTGAGCGCCTGAATAACATAGAAACGAATCTTGTTTTTCTCAAAATTCTCGATCCACCCGGCAGAAGAAATGTCCAGAACATCAACTTCAGGCTTTTCCTTAAAATATCTGAAGAACCAATAGTCCTGTCCCTTAACATAATAGTCCGGTGGTTGCTTATCCTTTGGGATTTCTGTGCATTTTTTCACTCTCCAGTTTGGAAGAAATAAGATCTTCATTTTAGTCTCCACTTCGATATCCAATAACTTTTGTACGTTATTGCGTTAACAGTGATATAATATCTTTGTAGCAAAATCAACAAAAAGGGTCAAAAGAAATATGCTGTTTAATTCTTTTATTTTTATATTAATATTTCTGCCTCTTGCTATTGCATTATATTTTATCTTAAATAAATACAATCCAAAACTCGCACAGGCATATCTTCTTGGTATGTCTCTGTGGTTTTACGGCTATCAGACTCCTGAATATCTCATTATAATAATCGCCAGTATTATAGTCAATTACCTGCTTACATACATCATGAGACGTTCTTCTGATAAAAAAATCCGTTTATCGCTTCTTATTTTGGGGCTCATCCTCAACGTTGCAAACATAGGATATTACAAATATTTAAACTTCATCAAATGGAACATAAACACTTTGTTTGGCACCGATTTTGCCATAAACTCCATCGTTCTTCCCCTCGGAATAAGCTTTTATACCATACAGCAGATCTCGTTCCTCGTCGATTCCTACAAAAACAGCAATCTTAAATATAATTTCCTTGAATACGCACTTTTTGTCACATACTTCCCTCAACTTGTAGCAGGACCTATCTGTTATCATTCAGAAATAATCCCACAGTTTGAAGATGACAATAAAAAACGTATAAACAGCAGCAACCTATTTATTGGTTTAACCTGGTTCATCACAGGACTAGCCAAAAAGGTATTCATCGCTGACATCCTGGGAAACGGTGTAAACTATGCTTTTGACAATCTCGAACTTCTTGGAAGTCTTGATATATGGATCACATCTCTTGCATACACTTTCCAGATATACTTTGATTTTAGCGGATATTCGGATATGGCATGTGGAATTGCCAAGATGTTTAATTTTGATCTTCCGCAGAACTTTAATTCTCCCTACAAAGCACTATCAATAAGAGATTTCTGGAAAAGATGGCATATGACCCTTACAAGATTTCTTACAACATACATCTACTTTCCTCTGGGAGGAAACAGGGTAGGTGCATTTAAGGCTGTTATAAACACTCTAATAGTATTCCTTGTAAGCGGAATCTGGCACGGTGCTAATTTCACCTTCATATTATGGGGACTTTTACACGGAATCCTTTTGCTTGTAGGTAGATACACCAAGACTATCACCTCAAAAATCCCCAAAATATTTCGCTGGTTTGGCACCTTTATGATAGTTAATGTACTTTGGCTTCTGTTCAGAGCCTCAGGAATAAGTGACTGGATATTTATGGTAAAAAAGATGTTTCATTTTGACAAAGCGGAATTATCCCACGAACTTCTCAGTAATTTTGATTCCGCTGTTTCACCACTTCTTGTTATAGCACTTTCAATTTTGATATGCATAGCACTTCCAAACAACTATGTGCGAACAAGAAAGCACAATACCTTTTCTGCTGTAATATACGCAGCACTTCTCGTACTATGCATTATGACACTTAACAGAGTATCTATCTTTTTATACTTTAACTTCTAACGGAGACTTTTGTATGAAAAAGCAACTTACAGTATTTTTTATAAGTGTTTTACTTTTTACCTGCATTATTATGTCAATTACAATATATATGGATCCGTTTTTCCATTATCACGCTCCACTTAAGGGCTACTACTATTCGCTCGATAACGAAAGATCTCAGAACTTCGGCATAACTACATTTTGGGATTATGATACGATAATCACAGGTAGCTCGCTAACACAAAACTATCATACAACTGAATTTGATGAAATGTTTGATACAAGATCTATCAAGCTTCCTTTTTCAGGTGCAACGTTTAAAGAAACTGCAGATATATTCAAAAGAGCCTATGACACAGGTCACGACTTAAAGATTGTCTTTCGTTCATTTGACGTAAATCACCTCGTCGAAGACAGCGACTATGTAAGAACAGATCTGGGAGAATACCCGGAATATCTTTACAACGACATATGGTGGGACGATTTCCCTTACGTAGTTAATATTGATATTCTGACCGACTATTGTATCCCCATGATAAGAAAACGATTGACACATAAACCCGGTGGGCATACATCATTTAACGACTATATGTTCGGCGAATTCATTCCTGCAAGCTTTGCCGGAAGAGAAGCTCTTCCCATAGACAATAACACTGTAAAATTCACAGTAGGTGACAGCGAAATTCTAACGGATAACCTTGAAAAAAATGTTCTTTCCATTGCACGTGAACACCCTGAAACAACATTTATCTTCTTTATTCCTCCATATAATATAATGTGGTGGAGAGATCACGCCGTTAAAGGAGAATTGCCATATGTCTGTAATGTAATGAAAAGAGCAACCGTTCTTTTGCTTGAATGTGATAACATAAAACTCTACTGCTTTGCAGGCAGAACCGATCTTACAACAAATCTTTCTTTATACGAAGACGAATATCATTACATTTCAGAATTAAACGGTGATATATTAAGCAGCATAAAAAACAATGAATGTCTTCTCACCAAGGAAAACTACATAAAATACTTTGATGAGCTTGAAAACTATTATAAAAACTATGACTATGTAACTTTGGTAAATAACGTAAATACGGCGGATGAATGATTATTCGCCGTATTTTTTTATTAGTTCAATAGCATATTCATCAGCATCAAGTCTCTTTATTTTCTTGAGATTATCTCTGTATTTATCCAATTCTTTGATATCATTCCAAAGATTCCGTATTGCATCCGTAAGTTCTTTTGAATCTCCGCTTGTAAAAAGCTTACCCGTTACCGAATCCTCAACAAGTTCAGGAATTCCGCCTATATTGGCGCCTACTACGGGCACAAGCCTCTCCTGACTCTCCATAACAGAAAACGGGCAATTTTCATACCACTCGGACGGATATACAGTAAACTCTGCATTTCTTATAAGTTTGTCGAGGTCTTCGCCTGTCTTGAAACCGACATTTTTACCATTTTCTAATTTATTTATTTCTTCCGCATACTCTCCACTTCCCGCAAACACAAAATTTATCTCGGGAAGCGCCTTACATGCATCTATAAGAGTTCTGATTCCCTTTTCCTCGGAATATCTTCCGAAGTAGAGAACATAGTTATCTTCCGCTTCCCTATCCTTTGTAGGCCCCTTATCCGCATGCGTGATAAAATTGTGCATGGCAACTGTTTTACCCGCAAATACAGGATTGGTGTCCATCTTGTTCTTCATAAATTCCGAACAGCATATCATCTTATCAATATATTTATATGTGCCTTTATATTTCCAAAAGTACGCTTCCATGGCTCCAACAACCGACTTCGCCGCAGATCCGTGAATGCATCTTCCCTTGATGCAATTTGCAAAATGTCCGCCCACACACTTCTCGCAGTTTTCGTGAGTCTTCGGGTTATTAAACATATGATTGGGACAAAGAAGCTGATAATCGTGCGCAGTAAAGAATATCTTGCACTTTCTCGAATTTTCTTTTCTCCACTTTACAACCTCAAGGATAACAGAAGGCGTAAGCTGATAATTAAAGTTGTTTAGATGAACAACATCCGGCTTAAAATCATCAAGAACAAGTCTTATCTTCTTTCTCGCCTCTTTGCTGTATATAGTCTTGATGGGATATGTGAGCTTACTTAATTTGCTTCCTCCGTGGAAATCCATATCGGATGTGTAAGCTTCTGCCTTGTTGCCCACACACCTTCCCTCATGCTCCATTCCGAAATACTGAACTTCATGCCCCATATTCATTAGAGCTTCGCCCAATTTAAAAATATATGTCTCGGATCCGCCGTTTGGATAAAGGAACTTATTGACCATAAGTATTTTCATACAATACCAATCTCCATTCATCTTGCCACTAAGGCTCATTTCTAATAGAATGTTATAAGTATGAATATAACACGATTTTTGCAAAGAAAAAATATAATTTTAATACCGATCGCAGGCATATTCCTGGTGCTGTTCGTATACATGGCAAAACACTTTTCTGTCGGTGGTTCTCCCATAAGGATCACCGAAGTATGTGCCAAAAATATTTCCGCGGCATACGATGACAACGGCAATTACGGAGCCGATTACATCGAGCTTTACAACAGCTCCGATGAACCTGTTAATCTCAAGGGATGGTTTCTTTCCGACAACAGTAAAAACCTTGAGAAATTTGTTTTTCCGGAATATGTACTCGCACCCGGAAGCACTGTTATGGTCTGGTGCAGTCCGAATATTGACGATGTATCTCTGTATAAATCAGACTTTGTCCCCGTCGATATTCACGATGTTCCTTTCGGTATAAAACTAGGAGAAGCTGTTATTCTGTCATCTCCTGACAAAAAAACAACTGTGAGCGTCGCACTTCCAAATGATATCCCGGATAATATGACTTATTCGTCTTCTCTTGAGAATTTAAAGCGATTCTTTGTGTGCAGTGCAACTCCTTATGCTGTACCCGAGAAACCTTTAATTGACAGATCAAAGAAACTTGAAGCCCCGACATATTCTATTAAGGGTGGCTGGTACGATTCTAACGTTGTCGTTACGTTATCAGCGTCCGAAGGCGATATATACTACACTCTTGATGGTTCTGTTCCTGATGAAACTTCATTAAAATACGAAGGCCCCATAACCATAACCAACAGAACCTCCGAGCCAAATATTTATTCCAATATGGAAGGCACGGCAACAGCAAACACCTATCTTCCCGATTTTCCTGTCGATAAAGGAACGGCACTAAAAGCAATAGCCATTTCACCCAAGGGAAAAAGTAACGTCGAGACCGAAACTTACTTTGTATCCCTTGATCCGTACGGATATAACAATATGCCGATAATATCTCTTTCGATGGATCCGGACGATCTGTTCGGCTACGAAAAGGGAATCTATTGCATGGGTAAAGTAATGGATCTGCAGGTTGCCAAGGTGGACCTTGATCCTTCCGACCTCGTATATGAATATCCAAATTATGCTAAGGAAGGTCGCGGCTGGGAGCGCCCCGCAAAACTTGAATACATATCTCCTGATCATCAAAAAGTTTTTGAGCAAAACATAGGCGTCAGAATACACGGCGGATGGTCTGTTGCCGAGAACCAAAAGAGTTTTAATCTCTATGCCCGTCCCGAGTATGACAACAATTCAACCTTTGCTTATGACTTTTTTGGTAGCGGAACAAAGCTCCCGAACAAGGTGATGCTCCGTTCCGGCGGCTCAAGAGATTTATTTATCACCAAGATGCGTGACGTATTCTGCCAGAGTCTGGTATCAGACAGAAATGTTGGTATTCAAACAGGGTTTCCCTGTGAAGTATTCTTAAACGGCGAATATTGGGGCATGTATGTCCTGCAGGAAGCCATGAATGAGACCTACGTAAGCGAGCACTACGGCGTATCACCCGAAAACGTGCTTATAATCAAGAACACCGAAGATATATACGATGCAAGTACAGACAATCCCGAAGATGTCAAACTGTACACAGATATATTAGATTTTGCATCCAAGAACGATCTGTCTTTGCCCGAAAATTATAAATGGATATCGGACAGAATAGATATACAAAGTTTCATAGATTATTTTATAACGGAGATATACGTTGCGAACGGAGACGCATTTACCAATAACCTTGCCATCTGGAGAACCATAAATCCTGAAGTCGGCAAATACAGCGACGGTAAGTGGCGCTGGCTTGTCTATGACCTTGACGAATCCGCAGGTATTATAAGCGAAATGAACAATCCTTCCGTGGACTCATTTGTTGACGGACATTGGAGGGACTCACACCCGCTCACAAGCGATGTGTTATTTACCTCTCTTTTAAACAACGAAGATTTCAAAAAACAGTTTGTAACAACCTTCATGGATATGACAAATCACAACTTCAGTCCCGATATTGTCATTCCAAAATTGGATTCTGATTCTGAGAAATTCAAAGAAGGTGATGTGAAGTCTCATGAGAGATTCCGCGGTCCCTACATAGTAAGCGGATATGATGAAAACGAAGAATTCAACGCTCCGTATTCAGAAGAAGATTTTGCGGTAGATATAGGCGTCATTTCTGATTTCTTCAAAAAGCGCCCGGAATATATGACAAAGTATCTTAAGGATGATCTTAAGCTCACAGGAACTCTAAACAAATTATCTGTTTCCTGCGACAATACTTCTTCATATGAGATAAAGGTCAATACACTCTCATTAAGTAACCTTAGTAACTCTTGGGAAGGAAATTATTACACAGATTATCCTGTGCATTTGTCCTACACTTCAGATTCAGCCAAGTTTGTAGGCTGGGAAATAAACGGCAAGATAGTTTCTTCATCTCCCGATTACGATGTTACGCTTTCGGGAACAAACACAACCGTACGTGCGATTACAGAAAAATAAAAAACAGTTAGTAAAAGCTTCGAGCAGATGACAATAATCATTTACTCGAAGCTTTTTCTTTAGCCTATTATTTCATTATATCTTTCCGATACTTTATTCCAATCGAGAATCTCGAAATATGCTTTGATATAATCAGCTCTTAAATTCTTGTACTTGAGGTAATATGCATGTTCCCATACATCAAGGGCTACGATAGGAATAAGTCCCTTTCCCTCACTTATAGGGTTGTCCTGATTGGGTGAAGCAGAAACCGAAAGCTTACCGCTCTTATCGGTTGAGAGCCATGCCCATCCGGATCCAAACTGACCTGCGGCAGCCTTTGAGAGCTGCTCTTTAAGTGCATCAATTCCGCCAAATGTCTTATCAATCTCTTCTGCAAGTTTTCCCGAAGGAGTCTTAGCAGGATTAGGTGAAAACATTTCAAAATAGAGATTGTGGTTGTAATAACCGCCTCCCTGATTTCTAAGGCCCTTTCTCAAGATTTCATCCGAAACTTTATCAAGAGATGCAAGGAGTTCCTCTGCCGAGAGATTACTCATGCCCGCTTTTTCTGCAAGTTCATTAAATGTTTTGGTATAAGTAGCATGATGCTTACCGTGATGAGTCTCAATGGTAAGCTGATCAATATGTGGCTCAAGAGCATTCGTAGCATAAGGTAATTTAATCTGTTCGTACATGGTGTATCTCCTTTCTATGAAAGCATATATTTTATTTACTTAAGCACAATTTTAATTCATTATATGAAAGATTGTCTACTTTTTATTGTCGGCACAAAATATCTGCCGTAAATCACACTCTGTAGGCCTCAACTACCTTCTTTACCGCTGCTATAACGTCATTTACATCATCATCTGTCATAAGCGGATAAAGCGGAATGCTCATCATTCCTTTGTAAAGCTTCTCAGCTTCAGGACACAGGCCTTTCTTATACCCTCTCTTTTCATAAAAAGGGAAGAAGTACACAGGAACATAATGAACCTGTGGCTGAACATTCTCAGCGGAGAGCGCATCAAAGAACTCTCTTCTTGTACATTTAAGCTTATCAAGATCCAGCTGTATCACATACAGATGTCTTGTAGTATCCGACTCCGGAATCTCTTTCTGCACAATAATCTCGGGTATATCTTTAAAAGCTTCGTTATATCTGTTTACTATAGATTTTCTCTTGTCTGAGAACATCTTAAGTTTACCCAGCTGGCTTATCAGAAGCGCAGCCTGAATATCCGTAAGTCTGTAATTAAATCCAAGTTCCTGCATCTCATAGTACCAGATGCCTTCAGCATCATGACAAAGTTCATCAGGATTTCTTACTATTCCGTGCTGTGAAGCAAGTTTAAGCTTTCTGTAAAGCTCGGGATCGTTTGTTGTTATCGCGCCACCCTCTCCGGATGTAACCGTTTTTACAGGATGGAAACTAAAACAGGTCATATCTCCGATAGAACCTACAGGCTTTCCATTGTACTTTGTGCCGATAGCATGCGCAGCATCGATTATAAGAGTAAGCCCGTGCTTATCGCATATATCCATAATCCTGTCATACTCAACAGCCTGACCTGTGTAATTAACTGCAACCACAGCCTTGGTCTTATCTGTTATATGTGCCTCTATACTGTCAGGATCGATATTGTAGGTTTCAGGATTTATATCAGCAAAAACAGGTGTCGCTCCCACATATATCGCACAATTTGCAGATGCTGCAAAAGTGATGGGTGATGTGATCACTTCATCTCCTTCTCCAAGTCCCGCAGCCAGACATGCGCAGTGAAGAGCCGCAGTGCCGTTACTTACCGCCACTGCATACTTTGCTCCTGTAACTTCACACAACTTCTTTTCAAGCTCAACGACACGAGGACCGCATGTTATAAGGTCGCCCTTAAGTGCCTCTGCCACAACCTTAACATCATCGTCATCTATCCACTGTCTTCCGTAGTAGATCTTTTCTTTTCTTACCGGAGTTCCACCATTAATTGCAAGTTTCTCCATTTTATCTCTCTCCTCTGTACAACTTTAGAGTATTCTCAACTATTCTATCCCAATCATATCGCTCACAGACATATTGGGTCGCTTCCGCGCGATATTTATCAACCATATTTTTATCTTTTATAAGAGTACCAAGCTTCTCTCTAAGATCTTCTATATCCCCGCGCCTAAACGAAACAGCCTTATCTCTGCAAACCTCTATACACTCCGGTATATCTGAAGTAAGACAACAGTTTCCGTAGCTCATTGCTTCAAGAAGTGTGAGCGGCATACCCTCAAGATCGGATGGTATCACATATACATAGCTGTTACTCAGAAGCTCCGAAAGCTCTGTTCCCTGAACAAATCCTGTAAATATTATTCTGTCATCATTCTTTGCAAGTTCATGAACTCTGTCGACATATTCATGAGTATCACTGCTGCTTCCGGCAACAACAAGTTTCTTATCAGTATCAAGCTCCATGAACGCTTTTATAAGATATTCAAGTCCCTTTTCAGGTACAAGACGCCCAAGATAAAGAATGTAATCATCTTTTTCAAGTCCGTATGCACTCTTAATTTTGTGCGGCATCGTAATAACCGGTCTTGTCACTCCGTTTGGTATATATACGGTTTCTCTTCCGTATTTGTCCATAAAGTACTTCTGAACATTCTTGCTGAGTACTATTATCTCATCTGCATGTTTTACTGCAGCTTTCTCGCCCATCATTATATATGCACTGGCAAATCTGCTCCACTTCTGTCGCATATGATCGAGACCGTGAATCGTAGCGATGCATCTTTTTCCCATGAGCTTAGTTATGCCCATTGCTGCGCACGGTCCTTCTGCATGGAAATGAACAACATCGTATTTTCCAAAAGCTGCTTTTATTGCACCTATCACCGATGACGTAGCTGCCGCAAATCCTTTTCTGTTTATGGTCGGCACATTTATAAGTCTGACACCGTTGAATGTATCTCCTGCAAAAGAATCATATTCCTCGCCCGCAACATGGTGCCCTTTTCTGTTATAACATGTGACATTATGTCCAAGCTTAGCCATTCTTACGGAAAGCTCCGTTACAACAACTTCCACTCCGCCCTCTCGCGAAGGCACACGCTTATGTCCGAGCATGGCGATATTAAGTTTGCTTTTATCTGAACCGAATGATCTGCCCAACTGTTCATCCTTCCAAGGTTACGCTTTAACCATTCTATAATATCATAAATTCCGCATAAGAAAAGCAGACGAAAAAACTAGTTCTTCGTCTGCGATCTAAAGTCTGTTTAGTTAAGAATATCAAAGATCAAAAAATCCGTTGTCACTTCCGTTTACAACGTAGTATCCTTTCATCTCCTCGGGCTTAACATAAATGTTGAGCTCCTTGATATTCTTCTTTCCATAGGCCTTCTTAGCCTTTGAAACGAGCTGATCCTCTGTAACTGCCAGATCCGCATACTGAATTTCAATTTTGGTTTTAATACTTGTTGCCGCCATTTTTATTTCCTCCCCTTCAATAAAAAATAACTTCAATTACGTATTATTTTACACCTAATATTACAAAAAAGGAACACCTGTTATACCTTACTTCTGCACACGACCGCACATGCGAGTGCAAGTATTATCAAAATAACCCCGAGTATCTTCATCCAATGATAGGTCTCGGGCTCATCCTCACTGTTTTTGTTGAGTTCTCCGTATGTAAAAACCACAACGCCGGCAATAAAAACAACTGCCGCGAATACCGCAAAGAGTTTATTCATCTCGACCTCCGGAAGTATTATTTATATTCCTAAGATGTTCTGCGATCTTTTCCTTAATTATCTTCTCGACCATGGCTGCGATCTCATGACTTCGCATACCCTTGTATTCTTCATATTTAATGGGATCAAGATAGTAGACGTATGTTGTAACAGGACCGACATGATCGCTGTTGTATACTTTGTACGAATCCACAAGAGCCACAGGGACGATGGGAACATGCGACATCTGTGCAACCTTAAAGCTTCCCGCTTTGAACGGTTCAACCACATTGTTATTGTTCTCCTTGTAGCCACCTTCGGGGAAAAGAATATATCTCTTGCCCTGCTTAAGCTCTTCCGCCATTTCATTAAAAACGGTTATTGTATGTCTGGGATCATTGAGGCTTATCGTCTTTCCACCGACAAGTCCCAAAAATTCCGAAACAAGCATAAGATGAGATCTCTTTTCATCCATTACAAAGGAAACCGGTCTCTTGTGCGTATTGAATATTCCGGGCACATCATACTTGCCCTGATGATTTGGATACAGCATATATCCGCCTTCTTTCGGGAGATTCTCATAGCCGTATGCTATGGTATTGTATCCCGACGAGCGATTCATGCATGTGACCATCGCGTTTGCAAGCGCGTACCTGTCTTCTTCCGAATGGTCCTCAATATGTCTTAACCATATTCTGGACTTGATAATATAAAAAATTATACTGTGAAGATTTATTAGGATCGTGTGATAAAAATTCCGCATCAGATCATTTTCTTTTCTCAAAAATTTTTAACAACAATGCATTTTACCATATTTCATGGATTAATGCATCTTATATCCTCAACTTTTCAATAAGTCAGTCTTACGGAATCTTGTCTATAAGGGACTTGAAGCCATATCTCTCAAACTCTTCTTTGGCTTTCTCCGTATTAATACTTATTTTGAAATCATCGAGTGATTTTCCGAATTCGTAGTCTTTTCTGATAGTGGCGAGATCCTTTGAAAGAAGTGCAAGATCCCTGTATTGGATCATTGCTTTGAGTGGGCTTCTCGAAATTCCAAGTTCCTCTTTCCACATGGTGTTAAGTGCCTTCTGCTCCTTTGCATCAGCGCAGGCGTCAATTGCTTCATACACTTTTTCAATAGTTCCGTATCTTGCAAGAAGAGGCATTGCTGCGCTGCTGACTCCCTTAACTCCGGGAATATTGTCGCTCGGATCTCCCTGGATACCCTTGAGATCCGGAATCTGCTCAGGGCGTACTCCGTATTCAGAAAGACAAAGAGGTGGAGTTACTTCGAATGCCTTGTCGGGTATAGCCGCAAACTTACTGTTATAGCCATATTCCGCACCATACTTGCTCTGAAGTTCATCTGCGGTCTCCTGCTTTGTCTGGATGAGCCACACCCTTGTGTAGTCATTTACAAGTTGAAGATAATCGTGATCTTTGGTGATAATGTATGAAGGAATTTCTTTCTCAAACTTGGCAGCTACACTTCCTACAATATCATCCGCCTCATACTTCATATCATACATAACCTGAAATCCGATATCTTCAAGAAGCTTCTCCATATTCTCAAACTGCTCTTTCAATGGCTCGGGTGTCTCTCCTCGGTTCCCCTTGTAATCCGGGTACTTCTCTCTCCTGAACGTATCTCTTGTCATATCAAATGCAAACATCATATGCGTAGGATTCTGCTCCTTGATGATCTTTAAGATCACACGCATCATTCCGAACATAGCGTTCGTATACTGTCCCTTTTCGTTATGCATAATCTGAGAATAGAGTTTTTCTTTTTTCTCAGGATCTTTTTCAAATAAAAGTGCCTTCGGAAGATTTCCGTAGTAGTTTGTAACCAGCATGGAACTTCCGTCTATAAGAATAAATTTGTTGTTTTCCATAGTCATCATCTCCTTGCAAACGCCTTTCCCGACGCTCACCTATTTATTTAAACATATTTTTTCCGGCAACTCAAACAATATAATACCTCGTCAAGTGCTCTACACAGATAAGCATTTTGCTTGCAAAATGCTGGCGCGCGAGCGGTATTGCGAAGCAATTAATTACCTCTCCGCGAGCTGCGGAGCTTTTTCATATACAAGCTTCACTATGCTCGAAAAAACCTCGCCAAGTGAACTTGTATGGTTCGCACTAGACTCGATAATACCTCGTCAAGTGCTCTACACAAGAAAAACAGGTGCATTGGCAAGATGCACCTGTTTAGGTAGGAGATTTCTTATGACTATTGTATGTCACAAGTAAATAACGCCTTGGCATTGACGTTTTTGCTAGTTAGCTATTGCTAACAAAGACATATTAGCATACGCTGCCAAATTGTGCAAGTATTTTTTTCAAGTTTTTTTCGGCGTTTTATAGGAAAAGGTTAAGAATACCGAGGAATCTCAGGTTACGTGAGACACTGCAGAAAATAAGAGCACCTCACGTAAATTTTGCCTGTAATTTGCAACATTTACGTGAAGTGCGGTGAAAAATAGAACTGATTCACGTAGAAATCACCGGAAATCCGAATTTTTTACGTGAGATTATGCAAAAAGGCGGAACCATTCACGTAGATTCAGCTTAAGAAGCAAGATTTTTACGTGAGTTGGAATATAAATCAAGCAGCTTCTCACGTAAAGAACCCTTCAATCGTCGTTTCTCCAGCACAAAGCAAACCATTAAACTTATTACTGTAATAAAGCTTATAACATACGAAATCTTCTGTATTGCAATCTTCCTGTATGTCACCATCACATGGCCGATTTCGCCATGATCCTTTGGAATGAACACTCTCAAAAGGCCGTTGTCCTCTTCTGCCTTTCCGACTTTAAGTTCCTCGATTACCTCGTTGTCATCGCCCAAAAGATAAGCATGGTATCCCTTGTAATACACATACGGCATATCATAGTACTCTTTATCCATCAACAGCCAGACATCAAACCATTTTCCATCATCATATTTGACTCCGTCCGCACCGGAACCGTCATCGGCTTTTGCTGTTTCGGGCGAAGTCAGGGCAAAACTCTGAGTTTCAACCGGAAGCCACTCTTGACCTGCTGCTCCGTTGTATCTGTCATAGAGAAGCTCATGTTCATCTATATGTGTAATAGAAAGATATCTTGTAAACATATCGCTTAAAACAGGATATGATGCCAATGCTATAACCATACTTACTGCAAGCCCTACATAATAAGGACTCTTTATATTAACGAATTTATCCTGCATGCAGTTATATATATGCTGCAGATTGAAAATAATAGCCAAAACAAACAGTGCTTCATTTATCGCCATAATTCTGTATGTATACTGGAAGAAACTTAATGCCTCTCCTATAATACCCTCCCAGATAAAATGCGAAGTGGTAAACCACACAAAGAAAATAAGCATAATATTCATTTTTACTGCGTCTTTGCTTACTTTCTTCTTGTATACACATACGCCTATGAACAGCACAACCGATAACAGGTACATTATTGTATATGGAAGCATCGGGAGATCTTTATAGAATCTTGAAAACAAGAATATATTATCTTTCGCCTCATAGATATTGTCATACAAAGCCTTCATCTTCTGATCTGCCGCCTGTTCCATTGCAGGAAGCCAATATGCCGTACTTGCAAACAGATCTATGAAACTTACGCCTATTATTCTCAGAAGTATTTTGTAATTCTTTATCACAACATCAAAACTAAGAATAATATATACAAAGATAAACAACATCAACATGGTAAAGTCCAGATGATGAGACAAAAGTGTTGAGATAAGTCCAACTCCGTAGATTAGATATCCTTTTTTATCATCTCTAAGTGACAAAATAAGTCCGATTATCGTAAGCATGATGAACATCATTGAATGAATTGTTCCCACGCGTCCGCCACAGAACGAGAAATCCCACAGCCATGCATTGGCTCCTATATATATGAGTGCTCCGAAAATACCAAGGAACCTGTTATCTGTGAGCTTCGTGATGCATTTCCAATTAACTATACCTGTAACAAACAAGAAAATGAAAAAATAAATCTTCCATGCCATAAAAACATCAAGATGAAACAGCGCTTTTATCGCTGCCGGAAAATAAAGAAAAAAATCCGGATAGAAAATACCCACAGCATATCCGTATGATTTCATCAATATAGGTCTTATCTTTGGAGGAAATACTCCTGTCTTGATCGAAGCCACCAAGCTAGCTATTCTCGCCATATGAAAAGATCCGTCTCCACCTTGAACAAAACCTTTCTGATAATACGGTATCCCAAAGACCAACACCATAACAAGGATACATAATATGCTTAAAAAATTCTCTTTATTTCTGCTATTCATGTCAACTACTCCTCAAGTCTTAAATTTTTCGCTATGCCCTTTGATATTAATTTGGTATTACTCTCTTTCCTTTTTTATCTATATCCTTTTATTGATCATTCACATCATTGTTTTCATACTTTTCGTAATACTCATCTCTGGGAATAGCTATTACTGATTCTTTATCATAAAAAGACATCGTTGCTGTATTTGAAAAATTATCAACATCTTTTGTAATAGCCATATGCATGAATGGCCCTTGCTCGTTATTCATCTCAGGAAGAATTACATTTTTGACAGTATCATCCTGAAGAATCCTAAGTCTTTCCTTCATTTGGTTGTCATAATCTTTAAGATGCCCATTACTAACAAAAGTGTAGATCATATAATCTGCACTTTCCTTGACTATACTTTTCCCTGAGACAACAAAAAGCCCCAAAGAAATCACACCAATGCCAAGCGCATATCTTGAAGTCATTTCATTTTTTATGAAGAACGTAGCAATTTCACCTATTATAATTCCCGCAATCGTTAAGAAAAGCAAAAAAGAAAAATAATTAAAGTCATAAAAGCCACCTGATATTCCCTCATCCGCACCAAAAGTCGAATAATAAATTCCCGGTGAATACATGGCACAATAAGTCAAGAAAGCTAAAACTATCACTAAAGGATACTTTTTTAATGTTTTCTTTTCTCTGGTCTTTCCTGTCATTACAACAAAAGCGATTACCAAAAGCATATAAACAGGTATAAGTTTTATCGAAACAAAATAATCTATTCCATCACGAAAGCTGACTTCTATGCTATGTACAATAGTATAAAGTGCTCTGCTTGTTGAAAAAGAAAACTCGTCTCCTGCTCTCTCAGCATTACCGGGAGCTTTGGCACATATAGCAAGTCCTATCAATTCAAATAATATCTGATTCGCGATGGAATACAGATAAATCTTTTTTTCCCGATTGTAAAAAACATACGAAAAAACGACCTGCAAAATAAGTACCAACAATATTGCCTGATAATGAGATCCCCCAATATAAATACTGATAAGAATCATGAATGGTACAAGTTTAACAGAACCACTTTTCAGATATTTTATATCTAATGTCAATAATAAAAGTGCCATTCCAAAAGGAATAGTATAATGTGCCATTCCCGTAAACCAGAATAAACCACCCCTAATAAAAGGCATGTACTGCGTCATTATTATCATTAACACAAAAAACATTGTAAAGAACACTTTCTTGGAATATCCAAATGATTTCACAATAATCTCATGAAGGAATATACCAACTCCTCCGAACAAAAAAAACAGTCCAATAAAAGGAGTAACAACATAGTATTTTTCTCCCCAAATTCCGGGCTGTAATGCCAATATAAAATTAGATGCCCAAGTTCCCTCATGCGCACGCCATACCCCAGCAGCCTCTTTTCCTGCCTGCGCAATTATCTGTACAAAAGACGCTCCGTTTACAATAAGTCTATGCACGCTTGCGCTTTTAATAAGATCATCTCCTGTCGCATAATCAAACATGGCACAGTACATAAGCGGTATTAAACTTACTACGCAAAAAAGTGAAGAAAGAGCTACTGAAATATATTGTTTTCCGTTTTCTTTATTCATTCCCAATTTCCTTTATATCAGAGTTATTCTCAGTTACCATTACATAATTGCCGGAATAAACTATACCAACAATCAATGCAAAGATCATGATTCCATAATTTCTGTAAGTAAATTTCTGATTCTCATAACAATGTTGGAACGTCAGGAGAATCCATACAACACTGTACATTGCCAAAACAGCAAAAGGTATAAGCAGTTTTAGCATAGCAACAATTTTCTTTTTCTTGATCAGCGGTAATATGTACTTAATGAAAAGATAAACCGCAACAATGAAAAAGAAGAGCACATACGGTCTTTTTATCACCACTCTTGTAACAGCAAGGAGCGCTCCGAATCTCGTCGTATCGGGTTCTGTATTACCTGTTCTGTGTTTAACATACTTAAACGCCTCGGTTATTATATTGTTCCCGGTAACAACCGACGATAAGATCCATTTCCCGCTCCACATTCCCAAATAACCGAATGCCCATGAAACGGACGCTGCTATCATATGCTTTATTTTTCTTGAAACAGTCCCCTCATAAATAAGCGTAAGCGTAAGAGGAATTCCAAGCGTAATTACAGGAAAAGTCAAAAAGTCGAAAAAGCTCGTCAATATGCCGCTTCCAAGCATAATATATATCAAACTTTCATCCCACACCTTAACACTGTATCTTAGGATCACAATAGACGTAAGAAGCGCTATATAGGTGCAAGGCATATATTGAAAAGCAAGTGAAATAATTATCGGATTGAGTAGTACCAACAATGAAAGGTACGCCACTGAATACTCTTTGCCGAGATTCTTGTTGCAGATTATCTGCAGTCCCAAAAATCCATATATTGCCATCTCAACGATGTACTTTAATACTCTCATATCTGCGAAAGTAAACAAGCAAAAGAGCGGTTTAAAAACAGTTACATAACCATGCCAATACCTTGAGTAATCTGTAATAGAAAAATCATCATCATGAAAATTGGACCATGCGATTATATTATTAACTCTGGATGCATTTCCGCCGGGGTACGCAGAACGCATAGCATCATACAGAGGATGTCCCGTTGAATAAGCAGTTTCACATAGAATGACCGAATCACTGTCGTTGTCATTCATAGTCGTAAGATAGTCTTCGGAATACATGTAGAAATCAGTCTCTGTACTGTATATATTTACTCCTCTTGATATGTTCTTTCTGATAATATCGGTAGGAATACAATAAACAAGGCTCTCCAAAAGCGCGCCCACAAACCATGACGCGATAACTACAAGTACACAAATGATACCCCGTTTTATCCATTCTTTCTTCATTTAATCTCCGCCCAAGAAACAAATTTTGTTTTTAACACATCAGACATTATACTCGAATGAAGAGTTGTTTTACAACTTAAAACTTTCCGTTTGAAAATAATCAATATTATATAAAAATATATACAATTTGATAGCAAATGTTCTATAATTCGATATAGCACAAAAAACAAAGACTGGAGGAATTAGATGTATGAAAAAAAGAAATGTTGATTTTACGCGAAAATTTATGAACCTGATTGGGGCAACATTGGCAACATCTCTACTGCTTTCGGTAAGTGTGCATGCGGAGGAAGTAGAAGATTTGGTGGATTCAGAAGATATTACTTCAATATCTGATGGAATCGATACTCTTGATGAAAAAGTTGATGCGCTTAATGACAATTGTCAGGATGAGGACCTATCAGATGATATTTCTGATATATCTGATGTGGTTGATATTCTTAACGAAACAATTTCAAAACTCAGTAAAAATTATTCCAAACTTAAAGTGACAATTGATAAGAATAGAACTTCCATTATAAACGGTTTAAATAAAAGCGTTTATGCAAATGATAATATATCCGAAAATGCAACATACTCAGATATCATTTCAAAGATTAATAATATAAAGTATCAGGGAACATTGGATGTTACTCCGGACGATAATGGTAAATATACGATTGAGAGCGGATATTATGAAGGCGGTACAATTGATATTTCTGCAATAGTTGAGGCTGCCCGTCAGGAAGGAAAAGAGGAAGGTTTTAAGGAAGGAAAAGAAGAGGGTCTTAAAGAAGGAAAAGCGGATATGTCTACAATAGCTACAACTGCACGTCAGGAGGGCTATGATGCAGGAAAAAAAGATGGCGACAAAGCAGGCTATGATAGAGGTCTTGCGGCAGGAAAAGCCTCTGCAATATGTTATGTTCATGTTGCCGGTGAAGATGGTGGCGGAGAACGAAAGGCAGCAAATTACACATTCCGTTATGGCACATCCGGAAATTATAGCAACCCTGACGGACATGGTTATTTCTTAAGAATTAGTTGGAATTAAAAGTATGTAACCATAGTGATTATTATAATTTTAATGTGATTAAAACTTCCCACATAAAATAGGAGTTACTCCTTTTCAATGTGGGAAGTTTTTTACAATGCTTTTGCTCCCGAGTGGAATTGCAAAGATATTATTTTCTTTTACGCAAGTTGCGCATTCTTAATGCAAAAATTACTGTCGCCAATGAGATCAGCTCCGACAGTCTCCACAAAAACGGTTCTCTGAAGAAAATCTTTATCTCTCCGCTGTATCCTGCAGGAATCTCAACAGCAAGCTTCTTACTGGCTGCCATAGAGACTTTCAGCTTCTTTCCTCCCGCTTTTGCCACATAATGTCTGTAGGCCCAAAGAGGTGCTTCTGTCACAACAGGTTCACCTGTTGGATTATCAACCTGCGCGTACACAGTTGTTCCTTTCTTTCCTGTCATCTCAGCGGTCGCACCAACATCTTCACGGATTACCATATCTGTTTCAACTAAAGTAATATCTGTATTTGAACCCGATATACTAAACTCTGCACTGAACGGATCCGACACGCCGACTTCGTCATACATCGTTATCGGATTTGCTTCCTTAACAACGTCTCCAAGAAGTGTATCCGCCTGAATCACGCAAGCAAAACATATAAGTGCCATGGCAATAAAACCTGCTGTTTCCTTGCGGAACTTGTTTACCACATCACCCATAGTTATCGCAAACCAGAATACCATCATACCGCACGACACATCCAGAAAATGCCATGGGAACTGCATATTTGCAAGTAGTTTATATATAACAGGTGCATCTTGCATAAGCACATAATAGAACATTGAATTAGTACTCAGAAGCACAAATATTATGCTCAGAACAAAAACTCTGAAATACACCCATGATCCGTCGACAAATTTTCCTGTTATTATAAATGCCAAAGCTATCGCAAAAATCGCTATGCAAGGAATGCCAAGTCCCAAAAATCCGCCTGTATCAAGAAATTCTGCCTGAAAATAACTAAAGAATGTAACAAAATCTCTCGCTCTTCCCCAGAGCATAGTAGTGACGGTATTTCCCTTCATGTTTTGGAACAGCATATAATCAAGGAGCGGCACCACAAAATGAAGATTTAAGAGTATTATCGCAGCAAGACCCTTTAACAGCGGAATAAGAATATCTTTTTGCAAAGTCTTCTCAATAAGGATCAGGCAAAAAACAGGAATGACAAGCGCCAATATAAATGCCGAAAGCACATGGCACGACAATGTGAGCGTAACACCAAAAGCCAGATACCAATAAGATTTTTTATCCTTCTTGGTGTAGATTCCCCACAAGCCCAATATTACGAGCGGAAGGAATGTAAACGCTCCGAATTCACCCACTGTAGCACCTGAATATACGCTATGAAGCCTAAATCCTACAAGTGTAAAAAGAACCGATGATGCCAGTCCTACTTTTTTATCCCCGGATATCTTACCGAATGCGAAATACGCTGTAAGTGCAGCAAGCGTATTTGTAAGGAAAACATAAAACTTGTATGCTGTCTGCACAGTAAATCCCAGAATGACCATTATCGCAGAAGGATATAATAACAGATCCCCATATCCGACTCCGGCTGCATATCCGTATCCGTTATCCCATCCGGGAAGTATATGTACAGGAAACTGCCCATATCTTATAGCTTCAGCTGTATATGCAATTCGTCTTAAGTGATAATATATATCATCGCCAAAATACAAGGTACTTCCAAGAAGCGGATAACTTGCGAACAATACCGTAAACAGTAATACCGAAACAGCGAGTGCCTTTTCTTGTAAAAAACTTTTTGTCTCTTCTTTTTTTATCCAAATAAGGAACAAAAGAACATCCAACGCCAGAAACAGCAGGAACAACTTGGTCGTCTCATGCACCATAGTTCTTCCTCTGAGATAGGTGATACTTGCATCCTGCGCGATAACATAAATATTATCGCCCGTCGAATCGGTCTCAGGTCCCATGCGGACTTCAAAATCCGTGCCGTACCTTACCCATGAATCGTATGTTACAACATTTTTGGTTCCCGGCATCGCTATATGATCGCTGTATACCAGATGCGCCGAATTATTCTTGGATATATCATAAGTCGCTTCCATCGTGGTGTAGCATGTGTGCCAGTTCCCGTCTGAATTCGTATCATATGTGACCGCAACGGAATAGATTCCCTTTTTAAGCTTCACAGGCTTAGTAACTATATATGCACCTTCAAACGTACTATGATCTGCATAGAAGCCGATCTCGGAATCATATTCCCTCGTCTCATAGTTATAATGCTTTAATAGGAAATCATCTTGAGTAAACGAATATGTCTCGCTCCTGTTAAATCTTAATGCATTAAAAATAAGCAGCAACAGTTCAAAGATGATTACAGCTATGATCAATTTCTTCTTGTCAGCAAAAATTTTTTTCATTTAATCCGTAATAACCCTCTTATCTTTCAAAGATTTTGTCATTTTTATCATTATACATGTTTTCGTATGTGACAATATCTTCAATCTCTCCGTCAGCAACATTATATACCAAAATATTTATTCCACTGTCTCCCTCGGAATAATCAATTCCGTTCAGCATGATAGACGAATAGAATCCTTCCTGCCATCCGGCGCTTTTTATCGCATACTTTGCGCCCCTATACTCACCTTGGCATGACAATTTCGCACTTCCAAAATCTTCTTTTACTCCGTCTTTAGTTATTACGGCATACCAGGCATTCTGCTCTTCGGTCTGTGAAAATTTCTCTATTCCGAGTATATTCAACGCATCTGTGACAGCCTTATCTTCAGACATTTTCATATTATCTCTGGAACTCATTAGAATAATTCTGTCATCCATATTCGCACTTAAATAATCAAAATACTCCTTGGGATCACTCTTCAGCATCAAGATGTCGCCGCTCCAATCAAGGCAACGATGCCTCTTATGCGTACTGTCATCTCCGTATATCTCAATGCATGCATCCGACAGATCATACCCTTTTGTCTTTAGTTCCGCGGTAAAAATAGTATCATCCTCAGATGAAAACTTTATCTTCAAGGGCTTATTCACATGTTTTTTATCCCACAAAAGCCCTTCATAATTCCAAATAGCATAATCAGAAAGCTCCTTAACAGAAACAGAAATTTTATCTTTTCCCACAAGCTCAACATTTATGTTATTTTCAACATAATCCTCCCCCTTTGCGGAAAGATCGAAACATGCCGAATCTATTACTTTACCCAGCTCATAATCATAGACCACACAGTTAAGTCCCTTTTCCTTAAGCGCATACTCCTTTCCGTCTATTACAATACTGCAATCATTATTTTCACCAACTTCACTTTCCAAATGATACTTGGTATCATTCCCCATAAATTCGGCATCAAAGCTGACTTTTTCTGCATCGGTCTCATATGCGATACTCGGAACATCAACCACGCCATAAAAGCTCTCAGGCTCTTGTCCTGAAAATTGTTCATCTATTCCAAGTTCTCTGAGTCTATTCAGATCCTTATCCAAAGCGACGCTCGAAAAATCTCCATCCGCAGCAAACAATATCGCAATATTATCTTTGGCTTTCAAAAGATCCACGTATTCTCCGAAATTCTCGTGTGCCCAAATACTCAGATCTCCTGTCATTTCCCCTATCTTGTATTTTTCTTTTCCAATTGCCTCAATAACAATAGTTCCGGTTCTGTCCGCCAAAGCGCTGATATCAATTTGGCATGTATAATTTCTTTTGTCATCCATTATCATGTCATATGAGCCAACTTCGTTCATATTAACATCATAAACAGATGCCACCACTTTTTTACAGTCTCCGACATTTATGAGATTATCAACCTTCAAAGTTACCGTTCCCGTAGCCTTGTCATACGCCGTAATACCTACCTCGGCATCCGGAAGCATCCCCTTTTCCCGCATCAGCTCTTCATCGATAATTTCGGACATACTGTCCATAAACGCAGAATTTTTCTTAAGCTGATTATTCACTTCTGTAATACCGTATTCCTCTATCAGAGTCTTTTCACCGGAAAAAAGATTTGTTCCAAGTCCAAGCCTGTTTCCCTCTATCTCTACGCCAAGTGCCGCAAGTGTCGTTGGAAACATATCAAGTGTTGAATAGCTTATTGTATCTTTCCTTTTCTTTTCCACTGCGGAATTGATCACCAACGAGTATACTTTTCTCTCATAATCTTTTGGAATATCATTACAGAAAGTCTCGTTCATTGTAGTGTGATCGCCGCAAAGAACTATTGTAGTATTATCATAAAAATCCTGCTTCTTTACCCAATTGATAAAATCGGCAACCTGCATACTTGAACATGCCATAACATTCGCATACTGATTATCCCCAAATTTTTTCTTGCAATGTTCACACGCATATCCATCGGGAAAATGTGTGTCAACCGTAAGCATCGTAAGATTGAAAGGCTCATCTTTTTTACTTAGTTCCTGCAGATCTTTTTTGGCATTTTCAAAAAGTTTCGCATCTTCATATCCCCAGAAAACATGATATCCCTGTGGAATAATCTTATTATCAAGTGCATAGTTATAGTCATGCATCACATAATTTCCATGACTTGCAAAATAGAGTTCTCTTCCGCCAAAAACCGCTTCCGAGCCCAATAGGAGCTCCTGATTATAGCCTTCCTTCTCAAGGATATCTCCAATGCAAGTAGCACCCGGGAAAAATACGCTTTCTTCAGACATACTGTTCTCTTCTACCAAAATTTTAAGCGGAAGTCCCGATGTTTCAGCAAACATTCCTCCCATAGTCCATGTTGCGCCGGATGGTGCATACGCGCCGTTTATTTTATCATCACCCGAAAAACACTCATATTCCCTGCTAAGCTCGGTAAGCTCAGGAATAGTGTTATAGGGAAAGCCTCCCCCGTCCTCAATATCGCTGTACGTTATTTCCATTGATTCAAGGAATATATATATAAGATTTCTCTTTTTCTCAGGAAAAGTAAGCTTAGCTTTTCCCGCATCGACATAATGATTCTCAATAAAAACAGAATCGTCTTTCATATTTATCAGATATTCATCGACATTCAGCCTTTTACAAAAAATAACGGTTGCCAGTATTGCAAAACCTGCTGAAACTATAACCCACCATTTTATTATCTTAGTTTTTTGCACCTTGTATGTCACAACCATTATAATTACAGCGATCACAACGGTCGGAAGCAGACATTTAACCAAGAATCTCAACATCATATCACTTCCGGTACCCTTAAGAGGCGCTGAAAGCTCATAGACGAGCTCATCCATGCTCAGTCTTCGCCAAGTATTCATACACCAGACAACAGAAAACCCAAAAAGACTGATGATTACTCCAATCACAGATAACAGAACAGTTTCAATACGTTTTTTCATCTGATACACCCTTCACACTTATGTCATTTCATCAGACAATTATACTATGGAACCACTGATTAATCAGCGATATCTTTTTTGTCCAATGATTTGTTGATTAAAAAAATTGTTCATGTTACCATTATTTTTACGTATGACTCATACAAAAAGGATGAAAATATGGCTAAGAATATAACCACAAGTCTTAAAAGAGCATATTCCGGAAGAATAGCCGGATTTATTATCGGGACATTGCTGGCACTTATATCTATCGCTTGTTTTGTCCAGAGTAATCGTCAGGCCCAGTTGAATATAGACAGGCAACACCCTTTTTTGGATGTCTATAAAAAAGGCAACATTGATAATTCGGGATACTACTTTGTCAATGTCAAAGAGGAGCCGTACGCAATCGGATATTATAATGATTCCGAGTATTTTTTCTATGTCACCGATGACACCAATCTATACATTCTCAAATGTCCGTACTCAGTTTATGAAAAGATCCATGAAGATATAAATGAAAAAGGAAGAAGTCACATTGTCGGAACCGTTACCACGCTGAAAGATGAGGTAATAGATCTCGCAATAAGCGTATATAACGGTGATGATACAGATCCTGAAGGAGATCTCACAAGAGAAGATTTTTCTTCTTATTTTTGTGATGTCGGAATAGAAGCAAACGGTATGGCTTCTTCTGAATCTACATTTGTTTTTGGTGGAATTTGTCTTGCGGTGATATCCGTTATAATACTTATCTCCGCCAGCATTCCATATGTAAGGCACAGACTGCTTCTAAAAGAAATGTCTGAGTCTGATACAAATACTCTCTGCACGGAGACAGGCGATCCGCGAACAGTATATATCAAAAAAGGCAGTACTTATCTGACCCCCGGATACTTAATAAGCTTCGGGAGCAGTCTTAATGTCATAAAATATCAGGATATTCTCTGGGCATACAGAGTTAACGAAAGATCGGGACTTGGAATCTCTCTCACCGCAGTCAAATTGCTGACTGCGGATATGAGATATATTCAAGTTTCAGAAATACATGGAATAGTCTCCGGAAGAGACGAGATGATAAATCAGGTGCTTGACGCCATTCACACTCACAATCCACAAACTGCGATTGGCTACACACCTGACTATATAAACTATTTTACAATGTTGCACACTCAGGCAACAGAATCGGCGAGTAAAGACCTATTCGCGTAATCAGCCGAATCTGACTTCTGCGTAAGCCTTTATTGCCTCTACACATTTCTCAAAACCAAGCTTACTGCTGTCGAGGCACAGGTCGTAGTTCATGGCATTTGCCCACTTTGAACCTGTGTGATGTTCGTAGTAATCAGCTCTGTACTTATCCTCTTTTGCAATGAATTTCTCCAGTTCTTCGCCCCTGAGGCTCTGAACCTTGGCAGCCTGTTCCATCAGGAAATCCTGAGGTGCATGAACGAATACACTGATAACATTGTCATAATCTTTAAGAACAAAATTGGCTGCTCTACCAATGATCACTCCACCTGTAGTTTCGGCAATCTTCTTGATTGTCTTTGCCTGGAAATTAAACAGATTATCGAAAGAAGTAAAGTCCTTGCTTTCAGGGCCTATTATTTCCCCTGTATACACATTTATGGGCTGTTTAAAAAATCCGACAGTCCTGCAACGTTCATCGGCATCAATAAAGAGATCCTCATTAATTCCGCTCTCTTCCGATGCAAGGCGCAAAAGCTCTTTGTTGTAATAGTTAATACCAAGATCTTTTGCAAGCATCTTACCGACTGTTCTTCCACCACTTCCGTACTGTCTTGCAATTGTAAAAACAATGTTTTTCTTCATAGCGTATCCCCCTGCCTGGCAAGTGCTCTCAGCTTATTCACCAAGATAAGCTTTTTTGATTGCCTCATCGTTTAACAGATCTGCGGCATTGCCTTCCTTTACGATACTTCCTGTCTCAAGGACATATGCTCTGTTCGCAATTGAAAGCGCCTTTTTGGCATTCTGCTCAACCAAAAGAACTGTAACGCCGTCTTTATTTACATCCTCAATGATATTGAAGATCTCATTTACAAATATGGGAGAAAGTCCCATTGAAGGCTCATCCATCAGGATAATTTCGGGATGAGACATAAGCGCTCTTCCCATAGCAAGCATCTGCTGCTCACCACCTGAAAGTGTTCCCGCAAGCTGACTCGATCTCTCTTTAAGTCTGGGAAAACGAGTGTAGATCTTCTCAAGTGTCTCCTGAAACTCTGCACTGTTATCTCTCGTATAAGCTCCCATCTTAAGATTCTGGAAAACAGTCATCTCGGCAAAAACTCTTCTTCCCTCAGGAACCTGAGCCATTCCCATTGATACTATCTTGTGTCCGGGAATCTTGGTTATCTCCTCTCCCTTATATTTTATCAGACCTGTGTCCGCTTTTATAAGACCTGAAAGAGTGTGAAGTGTTGTTGTCTTACCTGCACCGTTTGCTCCGATAAGTGCCACAACCTCTCCCTTATTTACCTTAAAGGAAATTCCTTTCAGGGCTTGGATAACTCCATAATATACACTTAAATCATTTACTTCTAAAATTGGTTCCATAAAATACCTCGAAAAATGTTTACTTAGAGTGCTCTTAGCCTCCTAAATACGCTTTTATTACTTCAGGATTTGAAAGCACTTCCTTGGTCTCGCCCTGGCAGAGTACCTTACCGAAATTGAGAACCGTAAGTTTCTCACAGATTCCGGACACAAGTTTCATGTCATGCTCGATAAGAAGGATTGTCATATCAAACTCTTTTCTTACAAGAGCGATAGTTTCCATAAGCTCCTTGGTCTCGTTGGGGTTCATTCCTGCGGCAGGCTCATCCAAAAGAAGGAGCTTGGGATCTGTAGCCATTGCTCTTGCGATTTCCAGTTTTCTCTGCTTTCCATAAGGAAGATTTGATGCAAGAGTTTCTCTCTCTCCATCAAGATCAAAGACTTTGAGAAGGCGCATTGCCTCGTCATCCATCTGCTTCTCAACTTTTCTGTATCTGCCCACATGAAGGATTCCCTCAAGTGTACTGTATTTGAATCTCTCGGAAAGACCAACCTTAACATTGTCGATAACAGACATCTGCTTGAAAAGTCTGATGTTCTGGAATGTTCTGGCTATTCCCGCGTGATTTATCTCTATTGTGTTCTTCCTTGTGATATCTTCATCATCAAGTTTTATTATTCCCTCGTTTGGCTTGTACACGCCTGTAAGAAGGTTGAATACCGTGGTCTTACCTGCACCGTTGGGGCCAATAAGTCCATAGAGTTCACCTTTTTCTATCGTCATATTAAAATCGTCAACCGCACGCAATCCGCCGAAGGATATGCTCAAATTGGTTACATTCAAAAGTGCCATTGTGTCACCACCTTAAATCTTTTTCTTAATTCCCAAGTTACCGAAAGTTCTTTTTCTCCATTCAATCACCTTCGGTGACCAGTTAACGATCATCATCACGATAAGAACGATTGAATAAATAAGCATTCTGTATTTGTTAAGGCCTCTCAAAAGCTCGGGGAGAAGATACAAAATGCAGGCTGCGATAACGCTTCCTCTGATGTTTCCGATTCCTCCGAGAACCACATATACAAGGATCATGATAGATGCATTGTATCCGAAGTACTGTGATGAAGCCGTAAGTGTCGTAATATTATGTGAATAGATAACTCCTGCAGCACCTGCAATAGCTGCTGAAATAGTAAATGCCATCATCTTATATCTTGTTACATTGATACCCGATGCTTCAGCCGCAATATAGTTATCCCTTATCGCCATGATCGCACGTCCGTCCCTTGAATTGATAAGGTTGAGAACAACCATGAGCGAAATGAGAAGCACGATGATCCCGACAGTAAATCCCGCATCATGAGGAGTTCCCATTATTCCCATTGCTCCGTTTATTACAGTATCACCGTCAGGCTCAAGCCCAAGATCCATCTGACTCTTCATTGAAAAATGGAATCCCTTGCTGTCATAGCCGATGTAAAATGCGTTAAGAACGTTTTTAATGATCTCACCGAATGCAAGCGTAACGATTGCCAGATAGTCACCCTTAAGTCTGAGAACGGGAATACCGATTAGGAATCCGAAGAGTGCGGCAAATCCGATACCGATCACAAATGCAAGGAAAAATCTAAGCCCTCCGGGAAGAGTTTCCTCTGTCAGCTTTGAAAAAAATGCGCTGGTAAAAGCACCGATACACATGAATCCACAGTGTCCGATACTGAGCTCTCCGAGGATACCTACGCAAAGATTAAGCGCCACTGCTATTATTGCGTAATATGTCATAGGAACCAGAAGTCCCTTCATATGACTTGAAAGATGTCCCGTTGAAGCAAGCACCTGAATAAGAAGAAATGCCGCAACAACGATTCCGTAAGTTATCAAATTGTCTTTTGTCTTTTTATCAATACGCATAATCGTCACCTCATTAAACCTTTTCCTGAATGACTTTTCCTAAAATACCCGTAGGCTTAACGATAAGCACGATTACGAGAATTCCGAACACTATCGCATCGGATAACTGTGATGAAATATAGGTCTTACTGAGAATCTCAACGATTCCGAGTACGAGTCCTCCTATCATTGCTCCTGGAATTGAACCGATTCCACCCAGAACCGCCGCAACGAATGCCTTGATACCGGGCATAGCGCCAACATAAGGAGAAAGATTCGGATATGCCGAACATAAAAGTGCACCGGCAACAGCAGCAAGCGCAGAACCTATAGCAAATGTGAGCATGATCGTCTTATTGACATTGATACCCATCAAAGTAGCTGCTCCTTTGTCCTCTGCAACCGCAAGCATAGCCTGTCCCTGCTTGGTTTTGTTTATAAAGAGCTGGAGGCATATAAGTATTACCAGACTCACAACGATCGTAACAATTGTGACACCCTGTATTCTAAGCTGTCCGTCTGCAAATGAAAGTCCCTGCCATGTAATAACTGAAGAGAAAGATTTAACGTCAGCACCAAAAATAAGCAGAGCCACATTTTCAAGAAGATAACTCACACCGATCGCAGTAATAAGAACCGCAAGAGGTGAAGCCGCGCCTCGAAGAGGTCTGTATGCAATAAATTCAGTTGTGATTCCGAGAAGTGAACAAAGAACTACCGACAAGATCACTGATAATATCACTCCCATTGTCGATCCGCCGCCTATAGCGCCGCTCACGGAAAAGATAATATAACATCCGACCATGATAAAATCACCGTGGGCGAAATTGAGCATCTTGGCAATTCCGTAAACCATCGTATAACCAAGAGCGATAATGGCATAAATACTGCCCAGACTAAGTCCGTTGATGAGATAAGTAAGAAAGCTCATCTGATACCTCCAAAAACTAAATATTCCATATAAATAATAACATAACTAAACGTTCTCTTTATCACTGAATTAAAAATTCAATGATAAAGAGAACGCAGGGAACCTTAAATAGGAACCCTGCGCAGCACTTCATTGTGCAATTAAAATCTGATTACTCAGCTGATACGTAAGCGCCTTCCTTAATAACAACTGCCTTAGGCTCTTTGTTAGGCTCACCTGAAGCATCCCAAGTCATCTTTGAAGATGTAAGACCTGCTGCCTCAATCTCAACCATAGCACCCTTTACAGCTTCGCAGATATCTGAAATGCTCATATCGGGAGTTACGTTCTTAGCCTCAAGTGCCTGCTTAAGGATGTATACTGCATCGTATGCATCTGCAGCGAACTGGTTGGGAACCTCACCGTACTTATCCTGATAGTTCTTTACAAAGTTAACTGTAAGATCGTCTGTTGCATCTGCAGCGAAAGGTGTAAGAAGCATTACGCCCTCTGCAAGCTTTGTATCAAAGTTATCAACTGTAAGGATACCGTCCATTCCGTCTACACCGAAGAATGTGGGTGTGTATCCCATTGTATTTGCCTGTGTAAGGATGAGTGATGCATCCTTGTAGTATATAGGAAGGAATACGAGGTCTGCACCTGCATCCTTAGCCTTCTGAAGCTGAACTGAGAAATCTGTGTTATTGTCCTGTGTGAAAGCTTCTGCAGAAACAATCTCTAAGTTCTTGCTCTTTGCCTCTTCAGCAAACTTCTGATAAATACCGTTTGAGTAAACATCAGAACTGTCATAGATGACACCAACTTTTGTAGCAAGCTTCTTATCTGCAATGTACTGAGCTGAAGCAATACCCTGGTTAGGATCTGAGAAACATACACGGAATACGTTGTCATACTTTACGCAATCCACTGCAGATCCTGAAGGTGTAAGCTGGAACATATTGTCAGCCTTTGTGTACTCGGAAACTGCGATTGAAGGTGTACTTGTTGTAGGTCCCACCAAAATCTGCATTCCCCAGTCTTTAAGTGTATTGTATGCATTTACAGACTTCTCTGCGTTATGCTCGTCATCCTCTTTGTTGTATTCGATCTGATATCCGTTGATACCACCTGCTGCGTTGATCTCGTCAACTGCAAGCTCTGCTGCGTTACATACAGCGTTACCATATGCTGCTGCACCGCCTGTAAGAGGTCCGATGGCACCGATCTTAAATGTAGCGCCGCTATCTGATGAGTTATTTGTCTGCTGTGCTGTATCAGTCTTAGCATCGGGTGTATCTGTGCTTGCTGCATCCGTACAACCTGCAAGCATTGAAACAACCATTGCTGAAGCCATAACTGCACTTACAACCTTGTTAAATTTCTTCATAATATAATCCTCCTGGAAAAAGAAATGCGGAAATGTATATTTGTATACAATCTCTTTATTATCTTAAAAGGTTAAATTATCATAAGTAAAAAGTCAACACTTTTTTACCACCTCAATCAAATTCCGCTACATCTTTTATCTCAGCATACGTATCGTCGGTATATACAGCAATTACGCTCTTATCTTTATGTTCTCCCGTATACTCAAAAAGTTCTTTTCCGTCAACACTTATACGGTAGCCATCTCCGTCTTTGATGCACGTGTATTTACCAAGCTCAGTCTCATATGAAACATCTTCTCCGATACCTCCGCTTATTTCTGCGCACTTCTTAGCGCCTGCATCAACAAGATACGCCGTCACCCCATTTTCATTGTCTGCGCCGCACTTAGTCATTTCAAATTCGTTTAAAGCACTCTCATTTGACTTCTTACTTCTTTTATCATTATCAGTAAGTATAAGGAGCTTTCCGTTTGCACATTTGACCGCTTCGAAAAAGAGTTCCGTATTATTGAAAGTACTGTAAACAGGATTGATCTTGTAATCGCGCTTAAGATTCATCTTTTCACCAAAGCCGTCATAAGAAAGTGAAACAACCATTCCTTCACTGTGATCCGTGTACGCGTCGTAATATGCGACTCCGTCAAGATATACCGTATATCCGGTATCCTCATAGGTGTAGTCTCGTTCTTCACCGACCTTAAATGTAAGATCATGTTTGCCTACCTTCATGGAATAAGGCTTATCACAAGGATTTTCCGATCCGATGACATCTCCCAGATAAACCGCTTCCTCTCCTGCCGGCTTTATCACATATTTGATGTCTTTGGTTATCTTGGAAATGTCCACGCCGCCTATCCTTTTGATAAGATCTGCATAGGGACTGTCCTTCAAAAGCTCCTTATCATTTATCTGCAAAACAAAACTCGAATCATCAAAATGCTTGTACTGCGCCGTTCTCCTTATAAAGACATCTTCATTCGAAAGCTTTTTTAACCCCGCATAATAAGCATCCGCTTCAGCAAGTCTCTGCCTAACGTACTCTCTGAACCTGTCAAGATTATTGGCTTCACCCGCCTCTTTATAATTGCCTTCTGGCCAACGCTTTTTATCACGCAGATAAGCACCGGAAAAGTATATATCTTTTTCATACTCATCCAGCATCTCTTCTATAACTTCATCAGACCAGCCTTTTTTCCTAAGTTCCCTGAATCTGTCGCAGGTCTTTTCCACAATCTTACTGTCATTTCCCGACATTATCCTGCCAAAATACAGATCTTCAAAAAGAAGATTGTAATAAGGTTTATGCCCATACTGAAGATATCCGTTCAGAGCATTCGGTACCCACATATTGCCCCATGCAACATCGAGATCCCACGGACAGTAATACGAATAGTAGCTTCCACCCATCTTCTCTCTTACAAAAAGATAGTAATTCTTAAAAAGATTATCGTCACCCTGAATCAGATTGATAAAAAGTGTATAGTCAATCGCATTCTCAACGTCTATGCATTTCTGCAGTTCCCCGGGATCCGACGAGTTTTCCTGAAGATGGTACAGATAATCAATCAAAAGCTTCCACCTTTTTTCTTCATACTCACTCGTCCTGTCATCGGCAGGCACATTCTCCGCTCTCCATCCATAGAGATTGCCGTAATCTCCGATAAAAAGTTCGCTCGAATCAATACCTACAACTCTTTTATAGAATCCCGCATAATCATCGGTCTTTGAAACACCGATCATCTTCTCATCAGGCGTATAACCGAGAGCATACAGACCGTAATACTCGTCATTTACAAACAGTTCCAAAAATTTGTATTCGATACCTGTCGTGATCCCATAGAAATTATCCTCATTACAGCTCTTGTGCCACAGATTCTGGCTAAAAACATTTCTTACTTTTTCCGCGTCGTTGTACGCAGGATAAAGAATGTAATCATCATCTTTTCTCATTCCGAGAAGCGACATGTTGTTTTTCTGATAATTATCGCCGTTCGCTCCGTGGATAAGAGATATCTTCAAAGGTTTTTTGGGAAAAGATCTGGTATTTCCGCCTCTGATACGGATAAAACCGTCAGAATACATATCTCTTACAGCGCACTGTTTCCTGTTATCATAGAGCCTCATATTCATCTTGCCATCAAGCTCTGTGATCTCGTCCTCACAATTGATATTCATAATAGGAAGAAATGTACAGATGATATTTCTTACGCAATAACTGTCATCATTATAAAAAACTGCAGTAATGGGAGAATTATTCTCAATAGCTTCATCGCTGATACCTGAGTTCAAAAAAGCAAATTGCATATCGGTATCGCTTACAACACTGACAGAAGGATCATATGCTGTCTTGTCGTCATCTATTAAAGAATAGAAAAAAGATTCTGTAGTCTTATCATAAAAAAGGTCCATACCATCAAAAGAAACATTGAATTCAAGATCGTTTACATTTTTTCTGGATGCCTTTATTTCCTCAAATTTCTTGTCATCTATTATGTGACCGGACATATAATCTTCACTTGCAAAGCGCACATAAACAAGTGCTGCAAGTGCCAATATACTTACTGTAATTAAAAAAGCTATCTTCTTAGTCATAAACACGTAAAAACTCCACGAATAATACATATAAAGTACATCATAGTCAATTATAATGCAATTCTGCCCACATGTACGTTGCATTTATTCTTTATGGTTGTTACAATTACTTAAAGGGGGAAGCATAATGTTATACTTATCTTATGTGGGGATTGCATTTTCATTAGTCTTCTATCTTGTTTTCGGAATAGCCGTTAAGCTCATGGCTCTCAATAATTCAGAGCGAAATAAAGCCAGGCTCGGCATCGTTGTAGTTTCACTCGCAACCTTAATACTGTCGGACTTAAGCGCCGGTATACTTAACTTCATGATGGGTCGCATCATGTGGAGTTTCGTTTTCTTTGGAATAGTTTTGTTCTTTTCCTCTATTCTGATCACCATTTTCGTTGAACTTCATAATATCAAAGTCCGCGTAAAGATGCGTAGATTCATGGTTCTTTTTGATACCGTGGACAAGTTCATGACTGAGGGAAAAACAAAAGAAGAAATCTTTGACTATCTTACAAAGAGACAAAAACTCGCCCCCAATGAAGCTATCGACTTTCTTGATTTCATCTCGGATCCCACAAACTACAAATTTTTATCTGACGTTAACGACAAGATCCGCGAAGCAAGAATGCTGACCAGATAATTTTTTGTGTAGAGCAGTTAGCGAGCTGAGAGAACTTGCCGAGGTCCTTTCGAGGCTAGTTCGAACGTCTTACGCCGAGCAAAGCGAGAGCGTAAGTTCGGCATTCGAGCTTACTGCGAGCCTAGTGAATTTGTAGTTTTGATATTAAAAGAAAGGCTGTGAAGCGCTAAACTTCACAGCCCTTATTTTTATCTTTATTAAATTGTCTTATCTTCTGTCGGTGTTAACTACTCTGAATTCATCGAACTGCGGATCTTCCACAAAGTCCATAATGAGGTTAAGCGGTGTAAGACCGATAGCCTCATGATGAATCTGCTCTTTGATGACCATCTTCTCATAGGAAGACAGATCCTTAAACTCCGGGTGTGTCCTTTCATATTTCTCACTTAACTGATCAAATAAGTTGTACTCCGGATCGCCCCACGCAAATACTTCGGCAGTCTTCAAATTTGGTTTGAACGGAGAATATTGCAGCTGGCTATTTCCCATAGGAAGTCGCTCCTTTCTCGTCAAAAAACACAAATTACACGATTTGTACACCTTCTTCTAAATAATAACACATTTTAAACAAAATTTCATAAATTATTAGTATTTTTTTATATTTAATTTCAGAAAAAGAAATTGAATATTGTCGAAAAAACGGATATCATATTCGCATAACTCACTTGAAAGGAGCAACCATGGGATTATCGGTAGGTTCACTTTCAACTTCATACGGAAATTCTTTTGTACAGCCACTTAATTATGGACTAAAGAATAAATCCGAAATATCTGATGCCTTTGAAGAGACAGGAATGCAGAACGCTATTACAAACGTTCCTCCCGTGCAATATCCGAACGCACGTGAGCTTCAATCCCCATCAGGTAATAACAACTCAGATTCCACAGCTTCTGTGGTCAGATCTCAGGAAGCCAATAAAATGTACAACAAGATAGCCGAAAAATTCGGAAGCATGACAGTCGGTTACGCAGGTGATTCATCTGCTTTGACATACGGTACTGTCGGAGGAAACCTGGATCTTTTTGCATAACTACATAGGACAAGGAGGAGCTTACGCCCCTCCTTAGTTTTTTGGTAAATTTATCTGTTATTTATTTAAAAGCAATCTGTGCAAAATTGTAGAATCCCAGATACCAGATATTGAAATCATGGGAACCGTTAAGTTCCTGCCAGGTAAAGTTCTTACCTGAAACAAACTGATCACATACTGATGGAAGATTCTTGGCTGCAGCAGATGCACTCGAATAAGCTGTTCCATCCTGAAGTCCACAAATATTGTAGAAATAGTGGATAGGATACTTATTATCCTTAAGAAGTGACGCTGTCTTATCTGCAGAGTTACTTGTCGGTGCAGCTGAGAACGCTCCAAAGTATCCGAATAAATCAACGCACTCTCCCAAACCAATGTTAATAGTCTGCATACCGCCCATTGAAAGACCTGCAATAGCTCTGTGATCTCTGTCGGCGTATGTACTGAAGTTAGAGTCGATATATGGAATCAGATCATTTCTAAGTTCCTTTCCGAATGCATAGAAAGAATCTGTTGAGCCGCTCTGTGAAGCTTTTCCGTTAGGAGTTACCACGATGAATGAATCTATATCGCCGTAGTATGAAAGGTTATCCATAATAGCCTTCACCTGGGAATTATTTCCCGTCATGCCCCACTCGTTTTCATTACCGCCAATTCCGTGAAGAAGGTAAAGTACACTGTACTTCTTTTCCGGACTGTAGTTTGCGGGAAGGTAAATATTTGCCTTCTTTGTATATGTGCGCCCATTTGTAGTATCGTGGGCTGTATATGAAATGCTCTTAACAGTACCTGCGCCTTCACCGTTTCTGGCTGCAGAATACTTTCCGGGAATACTGTTTGCTATTGTTGCAGTCGGATTTGCATGTGAATTGCTTGCCTGATCGTTCTGCTTGTTTTCCTGCTTATTCTCAGGCTGAGTAGTTTCCTGCTTATCTTCCTGCTTGTTTTCCTGCTTGTTTTCCTGTTTGTTATCCTGTTTATTATCTGTCTTGTTGCTCTCCTGCTTAGGCTGGCTTGAAGAATTAACAGGTTCAAACTTCCACTGCTGATTCGGATTTCCATGGAGTTTCCACTGGCATACATTTGTGCCGTCAGCCGTCTTATGTTCATATACATCAAGCGTCTTTGCTCCGTCGGAAGACTTTGTTCCTATCGTATAGATGCCACTCTTCTTTGTTGCCTTAACGGTAAACTGCTGTGCATCGTGTCCGACCGCATCGTAAATCTGAACGTTAGTTCCATCTTTGTTCTCACCGTATGCCACGTCAAGATTGAATTCTCCAAGACCTGACTTAAGCGTGAAGTAACCGTTTCCTTTATTCTGAACGTACCACTTCTGGCCCTTTACTCCTGTGCCTTTACTAATGATTACGTTTGCTGTTTTCTTTGCATTATCTCCCTTTACAGTGAGATACTTCTGTGAATGAATATTCTTTATGTAATACCAACCATCCGGAATTTCCGCTGAAGAGTTGTTATCTGTTGTCTGCTGCGAAGCCTCTTGTTGCTGACCTGAAGGCTGCGTAGGCTGCTGCTCTTTATTTGTAGCTCCCTGCGAAGACTCCTCCTTAGGCTGCTGCGACGGCTCCTGTGTAGGCTGTTGCTGTTCAGGCTCTTTTGCGGACTCTTCTGCCTTCTGTGTATCACCTGAACCTGTATTTGCCTTCCAACGATCAAATGAGAAATTGCCCTTAAATACGAGGCAGATATCCTTTGATCCTGTTACATTCTTTACATTTCCCGAAAATTCTTTAAATTGACCGCCGGTGCTTGATACGTTAATTGTGCCGAGTACGTTTCCTGATGGAGATCCTTCTCTTACCTCAATGCTTCCGTTTCCGTTACTCTGAACAGATGCTGTTATTGAAGATACCCCTTTAGAGAAGTTAACTCCTTTTATCTTTGTATAATCACCGTTGTCTATATTTGTCACCCAGGCCTTTCCGTCTGAGTTACCTTTAACCGAAATACCTGCTTGCGTAAACATTGTCTCCGCTTCAACCCCGTTATAAGGATCAACACTTGGATTCATTGGTACGCCGTTAAGTGACTGTTGTATTGTATTTATCTTACCGTTAGAGACATTTACCTTATCAATGTGAGTTGTTCTGTATCCAAGATTTTTTCCAACCACTTTGGACTCTACAGTATGTGTGTGATATGCCATGTAGTAGTTGCCCTTGAATTCAAAGATCTGATGATGGTTATTTCCGTCGGATCCCCTGAATGTAGATCCCGGATTAGCCATGATCTCACCCTGATGAGAGAAAGGTCCCATAGGATTATTACTTGTCATAACCTGAATTGTCGCATTTCTGAATCCGTTGCCGCAATTCCAGTTTGAGCAATATGAATAATAATATGTATTGCCGATCTTATTTATACCCGAATCTTCAAAAAGATAAGGCGCATCGATCGTTGCTGCCGAACCAACTGTGCTGACCATGTCGTCTCCGAGCTTTATGACTCTGGCTGTCTTGGGATGTGCTGCCTGTCCGTTCGGCACACCGCCTCCAAAATACAAATAGCCTGTTCCGTCACTGTCTACAAGTACAGCGGGATCAAAGAGCCACTCAACATTACAGTTGGGAGTTGACTTAGTTATAATTGCATGTCCGATAGGATCCTTCCAAGGACCTGTCGGACTGTCTGCTGTCAAAACACCGATACTGCTGGCGTTATTTGCAAAGTATAAAAAGAACTTGTCTTTTCCGTTTATCTTCTTGGTACAGATTGTAGGCGCCCAGGAGTTACTTGCCCATCTTGCCGCGCCGTTTCCTCCCGCAATATTAAATGCACCGTGATCTGTCCAGTTTACAAGATCTTTTGATGAATAACAGTTTAACTGATTTATCTTTGAATATGTATTCTCGTTGTTTCCTGCAAACTCCTGAGAATCATTAGTTGTATATATATATACTGTATCGTTATAAACCAATACACCCGGATCCGCGCCGTAACTCTGAGTTACAAGCGGGTTGTTTTCATTATCGCCTTTAACATAGCTTCCGTTCGTTACGCCCGCAGCACCAACCGTTGCTGTGGAACATACCATCACCCCGCAAACTATAGCTATGCCAAGCATCCTTCTTACTGACTTGATCATAACCTTCCCCTTTTTTCATACACGAGTAGCTTCCCCATTGCCACTCTTTAGCGTGTTGCCCCGTTACAAGCGAGGCAACACTCCTAATTTATCATTCCATACTAAAGTTAACTGTACTTGACGGTTTCCCCGATCCTACAAAACCAATTTCTACCGTCTGTCCCGCAGCGATTGACTTATTCCAATCTATGGGAGTAATGACATAGTAGTCCCCGCTGGTCTTATAAGACATATTCCAGCAATTACTGATATTTACTTCACTCTTCTTTACTTTAAGTGACCAATTACTAACAGTCTTTTTGGAATTATTGGCAAGCTTGATGCTTACTGTATATCCGTTGCCCCAGGTGTTTGTTGAATAACTAAGGTCAAGACCGTTTCCTGTAGTCTTCTGTGTATCCTGTGTAGCCTGCTGAGGCTCATTATGTGTAGTCTGCTGGCTTGAAGCCTGATCAGAAGACTGCTGTACAGGCTCAAAGATCCACTCCTGATTAGGATTGCCATAGAACTTCCACTGGCATACGTTTGTGCCATCGTCTGTCTTGTGCTCATATACATCAAGAGTCTTTGATCCGTTGGAAGACTTTGTTCCGATTGTGTAAACTCCGTCCTTCTTGGTTGCCTTTACAATAAACTGCTGTGCATCATGTCCGTATGCATCATAGATCTGGATGTTAGCTCCATCCTCATTCTTGCCGTTTGCAACGTCAAGATTGAACTCTCCAAGACCTGACTTAAGTGTGATGTATCCGTTTCCTTTATTCTTAACGTACCATTTCTGGCCCTTTACTCCTGTGCCCTTACTAATGATTACGTTTGTTGTTTTCTTTGCCTTGTCACCCTTTACTGTAAGATACTTCTGTGAAAGAGTATTCTTTATGTAATACCATCCATCAGGGATGTTTGCTGTTGCGTTGTTATTTGTTGTCTGCTGTGCAGGCTGTTGCTGCTCTGAGGGCTGTGAAGTTTCCTTCTGCTGCTCTGAAGGCTGCTCAGAGGGCTGTTGCTGCTGTTCTGAAGGTTGTGGCTGAACAGGCTTTGTGTTGGGATTTGATCCGGGCTGGCCTAGAACATCTGTGTATGCCTGGATTACCTTGTTGTAAGCCTGCTTAGGATTACCGGGTGATGAGAACAACAACGGCTTAGAGTTATTGATCCATGTTGTCTGGTCGGACAATCCCCACCATGTAATACCTGTAATATTTCCGCCATTCTTTTTAACATTGTTGATCTGCTTAAACAGGTTGTAAGAATAGTTGGCCATATCGCTATCACCTTTGTTGGTGATATCAAGCTCTGTGATCTGTACCTCAAATCCTGACTTAAGGAAAGAGTTAAGAGCCTGAATATAAGTATCTACCGAAGGATAATTTGTTCCGAGGTGAGACTGCATACCTACACCTGCGCAAACTTTTTTACCCTGATTTATATAATTAACAAGAGTAGTTATCTTGTTTACTTCCTGATATGTGTTGTAATCGTTGTAGAAAAGCTTAACGGAATCTGTAAGCTTATATTTCTCAAGTACTTCATAAGCATAGTTGAATGCCTTCTTTACGTAAGGGGCATTTGTTCTGTTGTTTCCGTAAACTGCTTCCCAACCTGAATTGTTGGCATGAATAACTTCGTTTGCTACGTCCCATGCGTATACACATCCGCCGTACTGGTTTGAATATACGTGATTCATAACTGTCTTAACGTACATCTCGAGACGTGCATCCATTGTCTGCTGGTTAACAAAACCGCCGTTACCCGAATAGTTGTTTCTAAAGAACCATGAAGGAGTCTGTGAATGCCATACCAAAGTATGCGCTCTCATTCCGAGACCATTCTGTGAACAGATCTTCATTACTTCATCTACAGTACCGAAGTTGATCTGCGGAACAGTTGACTCACGATAACCATCGGGAATATAATATCCTTTGTTCTTTGCTTCCTGAACGGATATAAGCTTAGCTGATCCGCCGAGCAAAGCATCGGGTTTCATTTCATTCTCAAGTGTTATAGAATTATAGTGTTTCTTTAAAATTTTTAACTGATTGGAATCTCTTAACTGATATAAGTTGATACAGGTTCCTGAACGACCGTATGCAGCGCCATAAGTATTAAGAAGCGTTCCTTCTGCCGCCTGCGCGTTCACCGATGAATTGGACATACCCATTGTGAAGACACAGAGAACTGCCATGAGTTTTGCAATAAAACTCGTTAGTTTTTTTCTCTTCATATTGACCTCCCACTAAATACTTTAATTCTTAAACCTTTAAGTAACATTATTGTAACATATTTAATCATTTTGTAATCTTTCAGTTATTGCTATTTTCTTCTCAATTATTGCTATTCCCGATATTTTCCCACTGTTCTATTGACCTGAAGCATTTTCGAATGTAAACTTATATATTACAAATCTCTTTTAGAAATAGAGAAAAGAGCCTCTTTTCCGATGTGTTCGGAAAGAGGCTCTTTCGCTGTCATTCACTGTTATTCAGAATAATCCCTGTATTCCCTGTGTCTTAAAAACATCCTTATAATACTTAACTTCACTCTTTATGATGGAGTCGATCTGCTTCATTCCAAGCAGTTCCACAGGAGCTTTGTCATCCGTCATTATATTGTTACCTTTCTCGTAACAAATGCAATTATCTCTGACTTTCCCCATCATCGCACGCAACTGCGCATCTTCCTCAAGTGCACTGTTCTGCGATAGTCTGTCCAGAAATTCCGCATTATCCGTAGCAAAAAGCTCCTTATTGGTAGAATTCGGAACATCTACGGTAACAACATTCTCAAACACCGATGAAATGGTATCCGCAAGATATCTGTTAATTGTGGATTCGTTGTCATCGCTGTACATATTCATGTTAACAACCATAACTCCGCCCGGAGCAAGGTGCTCTTTTACCATTGTAAAAAATTCTGTGGACGACATCTGAAAAGGTATCGTGATATCCTGATACGCATCCACCATTATTACATCGTACTTCTTATCAACTGCCGCAAGATAGGCTCTTCCGTCATAAGTCGTAACCTTTGTTTCCTTCGGAAGTTCGAAGTACTTATGGGCAAGATCTGTAATCTTATCGTCAATCTCAACACCTTCGACATTTACATTGTCAAAGTATCTTGATACTTGCGTTGCATAGGTTCCGGTTCCCATTCCGAGAATGAGCAGATCAGAATTTTCTCCCGAAGCAGCCTTCTCTTTTACACCGCTCATGTAGGGAGCCGCGAGCGCATAATCATAGTACATTCCTGTAAGAGCGCCGTCCTTAATGTGTATCGACTGAACTCCGAAGAGAACGTTTGTAGACAAAATCACGCTGTCCGGAGTTTCTTTTACCTGAAGATAGTTATAAACAGACTCACCCTCATATGTTAATTTATTTTCCCAAAAAGCAAATGAGGTGCTGTGTCCGAAAAAACAGCATATTATAAAGATCAAAAGCCCTGCAACCACCCTTTTGGTCTCTTTTTTACCTGAGCTAACAAAAAACGCGATGCAAAGCGCCATGAGAATTCCTGCAAAGATCAGGAATGTGACCGCCGTTCCGACAGCGGGAATCGTAACGAATGTCGGCACGAATGTTCCGATTATGCTTCCTACCGTGTTGAATGCACCGAGAGTTCCTATAATCTTGCCGTTGTCTTCAAGAGACTCTGTCGTGTACTTTGCAAGCGAAGGTGTAACCGTTCCGAGAAGAAAAAGCGGAAACACAAACACTACCATACACGTTGCAAAAGCAGCGATTACAAGGAAATTCGAATTAACCGCAAACACAAGCAGTGCCGAGATTCCTATTATTATATATTTGCCAAGTACCGGTATAGCTGCGATCCAGATAGCTGCCACAAGAATCCTCTTGTAAAGCCTTCCGGGATCCGGATTTTTGTCAGCCGCTTTTCCGCCGTAGATATTACCGAGCGCCATGGCTATCATTATTGTTCCGATGATTATTGTCCACACGATCTGTGAGGAACTGAAATAAGGAGCGAGAAGTCTGCTGGCTCCAAGCTCAACTGCCATAACAGACATTCCTGCAAAGAATTCTGTCATATACAAAAACATTTTGTTATTTAAAATTGATTTTTTTTCCATCTTTCCTTTTTCCATACATGTAAAATTTTTTGCCCCAATATATGATACCTATTATCTAAACTTTGCGCAAATAATTATTAAAAAGTAGATAACAACGCATATAGCGGTCGTCATATTCATAAGAGCCACGCTGCGCCTGATGTCTTCAGGCTCTATTGTGCGTTTCTCATCGCCAATATACTGCTTGTCATGAATTTTCCCGAAATAACTCGCGGGTCCCGCAAGCTTAAGTCCCAGCGCTCCCGCACAGACGCTCTCACACTGAGCTGAATTGGGGCTTGCGTGATTGTATCTGTCTCTGACAAAAATCTTTGCCGCGCCCTTTGCACTGTAATTAAACACATTCTTTGACCCGGATATCTTTCCGAATGTCTCCAATAGCGCTGTCCCCGCGATCATCAATATCGCACTTATCCTTGCCGGAATAAAAGCAAAGACGTCATCTGTCTTTGCGGCAAATCTTCCAAAAAACATATACTTGTCATTCTTGTAACCAATCATGGAATCCATTGTGCTGACCGACTTATAGACATATGAAAGAATAGGACCTCCGAGCATTTGGAAAAAAAGAGGACAGATCACGCCGTCGTTCGTATTCTCCGCAACAGTCTCAACTGCTGCCTTCGCGATCCCTATATCATCAAGACTCTGCGTATCCCTGCCGACGATCATTGCCACGGCTTTTCTTGCCCCCTCCGTATCACCTTTTGAAAGAGGCTTATAGACTTTCATTGCCGCATCCTTTAAACTTCGAGCCGCAATGCACTGCCAGCACATGATGCTCATAACAGCAACCATGAAGCAGATATTTATCCTATACGCCACATAACAGATTCCGAATGAAACCGCACCTGTGATAAAAGTCACTCCCACAACTTCAAATATTCCCTTTATATAATCAACCGTTTCGGACTTTTTATCCCGGTGGCTTCCTACATTTTCACCTCGAAGAATTCTCTCCAAAGCCTCAATGAGCTTTCCCATTACCTGAACCGGATGCAGCAAAAAAGCGGGATCTCCCGCTATAATATCGATCAGAATCCCAATTAAGACAGATACAGGCACATATTTAAAATACTCTGTCCAAAAATCCATCATATTCCTTCCAACTATCCCAAAACATTAACTATAATATCGCAGATGCACACGGCAACCGCCATTGCAGTCTCCACAAGACAAAGAAACCAGCCCGCGGCATCTCCCGTTATTCCTCCGAGCTCTTTACCTGTCCTGTATTTGTAATAAACAAAGATACCGGCAGCCGCAACGATGGCACACGCTCCGTAGAACTGCCCTATTATTATCATTATAAAAGCAGCTATCACGGCTTCTTTTACCAATATATTAAGACACCTTCTCTTATCCGATCCCTCCGCAAAGGTATAAAGCGTTCCTTCTTCCTTGGCGCATTTAAAGCTCACAACAGATATTCCGCTGAGAGCTCTGGATAAAATATAACCAAGTCCCAGGATCAAGAAAGCATGCTCCGTTCCCCTATCAAGCAAAATGCTGATGCTCGCGAGATATACCGCGGCAAGTGTCAGGACACGTATCACGGCAAAAGCGCCGATATGCGGATCTTTTAGGATCTCAAGTTTCTTTTCCCTGCTCGCATAAGATGAAAAAGCATCGCTGCAATCCATATATCCGTCAATGTGTATTCCGCCTGTTATCAGGGCGATCGAAGCCATCATCAAAAGACCCGCAGGAATACTTCCTATCTCGAAATACTCCGCGCAGCATTTTATCCCGCACACAACCGCAAAAAGAACACCTCCTATAAGCGGAAAGAAAACTATGCTGTACTTCATATCCTCTTCTTCCCACTTAAACTGTGGCATCGGGATCTTGGAATACATAGAAAAAGCTATGGCAAAAGCTCTGAATAAACTTTTCATCCTATCTCTTCCCCTATTCCGCAGATAACTCTAAAAACTTTCCTTCCTCTGGAAAGCGCCTGCATAAGCCTGCCCGCATCTTTGCGCCACTTCCTGTCGGTGGCGTCTATGGGAACAATACCGCAGGTTATATCTTCGCATATGACAACAGCCTCTTTCGGAAAGAGCCTCGCAAGTTCCTCCGCGCTCTTATCCGTACCACGTGCAAGTCTTTCCGCATGACGATAAATCTTGTAACCGCCGGGAACTTTATCCGCCGCATCCTTTACATCATAAATACACACATCTTCGCGTGAAAAAGCGCCGGTAATACACTTCGCAAATTCAAGCTTTCCCTGACCTGCGCCGCCAACAATCAGAACTCCGCATCCATCTTTAATCATAAGATCTGCCTCTCTCAAGTGTAAGTTTTTATGTCTGATCTCTTTTCCCGCACACATCTCTATGACTTCGTCCGCCACGCGCGCAACTTCTCTCTCAACAAGAGCAAGTCCCGCTCTGTAGCTTTCGGTTCCGGAGTCATAAACTGCGGCATCGCTATATATTCCGTCACTGACAAAGATGAAATCAGAATTCTTATCTTTGCACAAAAACCTTATATCTTCACACACTCTTTCGGGTGCGCTGCGATCCTCAAAAAACTCTCCGTTTTCGTTTGTTTGAAACATCTCATTTGCAAGTAAAGCCGTGAGACTGTCAACAAGAAACGTATTCTTTAAAAAATGTTCTTTCTCAGCGATTATTCTCTTTATATCCCGCGAGATCTCAATGGTCTCAAAGCCAAGACCCTCTCTGTTCTCCACATGTTTTCTTATTCGCTCGTCGTCCTCTTCTCCCGTAGACTTCATAGTCGCAACATAATACAGGCCTCCGCCCGACTCAGTCCTCAGTTTGCAGGCAATATCCTGCGCAGTATTTGATTTGCCGTTTTTACATCCTCCGGTCAAAAGAACTATCATATCTATCTGATTCCTTCCAGGTATGAATCGTCGATTCCGCCGCCTTCAAATGTCGCCATGTTATTCATCATGGCACAGGCTCCCTCTATAATTCCAAAAGCGAGCACACATCCGCTTCCCTCGCCAAGTCCCATGTTAAGGTCAAGGTACGGATCAAGCCCAAGTTCTTTAATAGCAAGCTTATATCCGGGTTCGGTAGATATATGTGAGGGAAAAAGATAATGCGAAACAGCGGGACAAAGCTTTACCGCAAGGAGCGCCGCAACCGCAGATATATATCCGTCTATCACAGCTCCCTTTCCGGCATATGCCGCACCGATGTATGCGCCGCACATAGCCGCAATATCAAGACCACCTACTTTGGACAAAATATCCGTCACTGCCTCAAAGTCACTGCCGTACCTGTTACAACCATCTGTAAATCCATGCAGTGAAAGTGCTCTTTTTATAACATTCTTTTTATTATCGTAAGCTCTATCACTTATTCCGGCGCCGTATCCCGTGAGGCTGTCGCTGTCTGTTCCCGTTACAGCTGACAAAACAGCTGCTGACGTGGTGGTATTTCCGATTCCCATCTCGCCGATTCCGACAAGGTCGATAATCTCGCCCTCTCTTTTGCCTGCTTCCGTTTCATCATTATCGCAATCACCTGCCGCTATCTCTATTCCCGTAAGAATGGCACACAAGCACTCATCGATACTCATAGCGGGCTCACATGCAATATTTCCGGTCCCTTTTCTGATTTTTTTATCTATGATAGATGCTTTTTTTCCATCAAAAGTCAGTGGAAAATCCGTGGCTACTCCCACGTCAACAACAACTACTTCAGTGCCGAAATTTCTTGCAAGCGCCGACATTCCGGTTATACCTGATGTCATATTCACTGCCTGACTCGAAGTTACGGTGATCGGAGCAGATGCAACTCCCTCTTTTGTAACACCGTTATCCGCGCAGAAAACAAGGATTCTTTTCGAACCTACTTTATTCTTTACACATCCTGTTATTCCCGCCATTTTAACGGCAATATCTTCAAGCTTTCCAAAGCTGCGGGGCGGCTTGATAAGGGCATCGTCATACTTCTTTGCCTTAGCTTTTGCTTCACTGTCGGCGTTTCTGACACCATCTATGTACTTTTTTATTATTTTCTCAGTAGTTCCTGTCATATGTTTATTTTACACACATAATCAGTGTTGTAAAAGTATCAAAAATACCCTTATACTCATATTATAGTCAGGCTCTTTAAACAGAATTTACGGAGGAATGTATATGACGTACAGAACCTACGAACACGGCGGAATATATGATAAGAGTTACAATATAAAATATGATTTCAGCGTAAACGTAAACCCTTTGGGAATGCCCGAAAGGGTTAAAAACGTACTTGTCGAAAACATTTCTCTTTTGGAAAAATATCCCAACTCGGAAGATTGTCCCTTTTTGACAAAAATATCTTCCAAATACAATATCCCCGAAGACTGCTTCTTCATAGGAAACGGCGCTTCCGAAGTAATCACTCTTATTTCGCAGGCTATCCTGCCGCGCACCGCCATAGTCCCGGTTCCGACATTCTCAGGATACAGAAAAGCCCTCTCCTCAAGAAACTGCTATGTTAAAGAGTATGAACTAAGAAGTGAAGATAATTTCATGCTTACGGAAGATTTTCTGACTGATGTAAAAAGAGAACGCGAAGCAGACGCAATCTTTCTCTGCAATCCCAACAATCCCACGGGAACACTTATATCCCGCGAATTTATAAAAAAACTTGCAGATTTCTGCGAAGATTTCGGAATATATCTTGTTATAGACGAATGTTTCATGGGCTTTGTTTCCAACGAAAAAAATGCAAGTGCCCTTTCTCTTGTAAAAGACCACCCGCACCTTGTAGTTATAAATGCACTCACCAAACTCTACTGCCTGCCCGGAATAAGGCTTGGTTACTGTGCTTGTTCAAATAAACGTATCATATCCGATCTTAACGCGCTCAAACCCGAATGGAACGTATCAAGTTACGCAATGCTTGCGGGCGAAACAGCATTATCGGAAGACGAATATGTAAAAAATTCCATCGATCTGATATCCGCCGAAAGAGAGTTCCTTACAAAAGAACTCCTCGATATGGGATTTACGGTATTTGACAGCGAAGCCAATTTCCTGCTTACAAGGCTTCCACTGTCTATACTGAATTCGCCGTCTGCGATAACCGAGTGCAATTCATTCGTTGACCGCCTTGCAAAAGACAGCGGAATCCTAATAAGAAACTGCGATAATTTCAGCGGTCTCGACAGTTCGTATTTCCGTATCGCAGTCAGAAATCACTCGGAAAATGCCGAATTGTTGCACGCTTTAAAAAAATACATTTAGATAATCGTATCTCCAACAACCCAGAGATTTTCTCTCTGTTGTTTTTGTCCGAGTACGATTATTACTACTATGCCGAAGGCAAGGACGAGCGAGGAAAGAATCGTTCCCTCTATGCCGAAATTCACATTGTAAGCAAAACTGTTTGTTGCTGAAGCGGCGTCAAGTTTAAAGACAGAAAAATCAAAAACAATTCCGCTGTTAGGAAGTCCCAAAACAATGCTCTGCATGAAATTCCATGCGGTGTGGAATGCGATCGCCATCCACATACTCTCAAAGTAATAGATCATAAGTGCAAGGAACACTCCGCACAAAATAAGATTCAAGAACGAAAGAATTGTTATTCCCGGATTCAAAAGGTGCAAGCAAGCAAACACCATAGAATTTCCTATTATGGCAACCCAAGGAGAGCGGTATGAACGTCTGAGCCTCTGATATAAAAAGCCTCTGCAGATAATTTCTTCGCTTCCCGACTGGAAAAACACCATGATAAACACAGCAAACACTTTAAAAAACTGAATATCATCGCTTAGATATACAGCAATATCTTTATTAAATATTGCCATAACTGCGCAGAAGAGGTTCATTCCTCCGCCGACAGCAAGTCCAAGCAAAAAGAGTGCCACCGAATTTCCCTTATATTTTGTCCAAAACGTTCTAAGTATCGGCTTATCCGGATTTACGATAAAGAGGTACGCGATAAGAACAATCCAAACTCCAATCTGAACTCCATAGAACTTTAAAGCATCAGTAAACGCCGTTTCTTCCCCCGGAAAAAGCACGGAAAATATAACAGCTCCAAGATAATCCCCTAATAGCATAATTACAAGCGCAACTATAGCCGTAATAATAAACATGTCATACCATCTGAACCAGTTATTACATACTGCATAAAAAGCCCTCTTCAATGCATTAAATATCGAATAAAAAATCTTTTTAAGTTTATCCATAGAAAATCCCCTCCATGTGTATAAATATATCACATTACCCGCCTATAACGGTAATATCCGAATTAACATACTCTGAGCTCAAACTAAAAGCTGCGCTCACACCTTTTGTCACATACACTTTTTTATCATCCGTGACCATTATAAGGTCAAAAGCCGCAATTCCGTTCTCACCGCTTCCGTACTTCTTATAGAACTCCTCTGCGCTTTTTTCACCCATTACAAAAAGTGCCGTGGAAAGTCCGTCACAGATTGTTCCGTCTTTACCTATAACCGTAACCGAGATAAGACCGCTCTTTGCAGGCTTGCCCGTCTTGGGATCAATGATATGCCAGTATTTTTCACCGTTTTCTTCAAAAAATCTCTCATATCCTCCCGACGTTATCACAGCAACATCGCTTGCATCAAGCACTCCGAGAACTCCCGAAACGCTGTCGTCAAAAGGACTCTTTATGGCAACTTTCCAAGGCTTTCCGCCTCTTTTGCTTCCTATACACTCAACATTTCCGCCAAGATTTATAAGTCCCGACGTTACGCCTTTTCCTCTTAGATATTCGGAAACCTTGTGCCCCGCATAGCCCTTTGCGACACTGCCAAGATCGACCAGAACGTCACCCGGAACCGAAACATCGTTGCCTTCCACAGTAACCTTGCTGTAATCAACTCCCGCAAGAAGTCCCTCTATCTCGCTGTCTGTAGGAACTTTGTAGTCTCCCGTCGTAAAGCCCCAGTCTCTGAGCACGGGATATACGGTTATATCAAGCGTTCCACCTGTCTTATCGCAGATATTCAGTGCGGTACTGATAAGCTCCGTACCGGACTCCGAAAACTGTGCCTTCTTCTCTTTGTTTAATTTTGCAATCGCACTGTTCTCATCAGTGACGGACAGCTCGCTTTCAAGATTTCTTATCATCTCCTCAGAATCTCTAAGGAGCGATTCATCACCTTCTATATTGAATTCCATTATGGTATCCATGGCAAAAATAGTGCTCGTGCTCGTTTTTTTGCCAAGTCCGCAACCCGCAAGGCTCAGTGCAACAACCGCTGTCGCAGCGACCGGGATCACTCTCTTTATCATGAAATAATATCCTCTTTTTCTTAAGTTGTATGTGCCTTTGCACCATGAGACAGTATAGCACGAAGCGCCTCAGCTTTGGTAACTTCCTCTTCTGAAACGGAAGAAATATCGGATCCGCCGTAAAGCATCCTGTAATAAATTCCAAATACTTCTTTTGCGTTATCGCGAAGTTCATCCGGAACTCTTTTTTCATAATCCGATAAAAGCCCCCTATCGGCAAAATCATCCGCAGATTTCTTCCTAATCTCCTTCTTGATGTGCTCAACGTTTATTTCAAATTTCTTATCAGCTGAAGCCATATTGTAAACTATCCTGTTTATCAGGACAGTTCCCGCCATCAGAACAACAAGAAGTCCGATGATGCTCGCAAATACTGGAAGCACCACTCTAACAAGCTCTATAAAAATACTTTCTTCTTTTGCATCTTCTTCATTAGATTTATTTTCACCCTGCGTGAATTTGGGAGCTTGCATGGAAGGATATACTGTTTTCTCATTATCAGGCGCCTCTTGCAAAACTCTGTTCCACGTATTTTCTTCCATTGACCTGAATCCGCTTGTAGGCTCGAACGGAACCCATCCCACATTTTCTATGTATGCCTCAGGCCATGCATGTGCGTCTTTTCCCAAGATCTCGTAAGAATCGGCTTTTTCAAAAGGAAAAACATACCGGTAACCTACCGACACTCTCGCAGGAATCCCCGAAAGTCTCAGCAGCATCAGCATGGATGAAGTGAAATGAACACAGTATCCCTCTCCGTCCTCAAAAAGGAACTTCTCTGCCAAGGCTCCCGCACCCTCGGGAGTCGACATATCATATTCCTCGCCGTCGTATTTTATATCTGTTGAATATGTATATTGTCTTAAATAATTCTCAATTGACTTGCACTTATCATAATCGCCCGAAACATTTTCGGTCAGCTCTTTGGCAAGATCCTGCATATTGGAACTTGTGTTACCCGTGCTCAGAAACTCCGATCTTCCGCCCTTAAGAAATCCTTTTTCGCATGCATTGTTATATTCTTCTTCGCTGACATATGCCAACAGCTCAACGCCGTAGATTTCCTCAAAATAATCACACGCCTCAGAAAAAGACATATATGCTTTTTGATTGCCCAAGTCCTGTCCGCTGTTTCTTATAATGTCCGCAAGATAAGCATTTCCGTAATCGATACTCAGGTATTTCACTCTGAGATGATATCCCGTCTTGTGAAGCTCGGTACTCTTTCCGCCTTCGACGATCTGCTCGTTTCTAAGAAGAGAAAGCGCATTGATGGGCGCGATCTCGTCATATGTCTTAAGGAAACGGTAATCAACTCCGACGGAACATACCTCCGAAAAAACTTTTGCCTCCTGCTTATTTACCCCGGCGCTGTGCAGCATGTTAATAAATGAAACTATCTGATCTTTTTCACTTCCTCTTCCGCCCGCAAGATAAAGGACTTTGCGCCTGTTTATCAGAGTACCGTTCTCATCCTCAAATGTATAGTACGGCATGTCAAAAGTCGAAAGACTGATCTGTATCTTTTCCGTAAAATGCAGTTTCCCACCTGTTACATTAAACGAACTGTATCCCGTGTTGTAAGAAGCGCCTCCGAATATATCAGGCATATAATAAGAAACCGATTCAACAAATTTTCTGCCGACATCAAGTACAACATTCCAATTTATCGGCTCTTGCGACTTTGGGATTACCGCAAGGAAAATCGATAGGATAACAAAAAAGTAGAACGGAAAGCCATCCTTTCTTTTCTCATAAAAAAACTCCTGAACCGCAGCCAGAATGAGCACTGCTGCAAATACATACGTAAGATTCCGTACAGCACCGTCCACAAACTCCGCATCATTCGAAAACCAGAGATAAAAGCAGATCCCACCAAGCACGATACTTCCTGCCATCAGCACTGTCTTTCTTTTGGGTAAAAGAGCAAACGAAAGGCGCAGTACTGCTGCAACTATCGCTGCAACACCTGCATAAGCCACGGCAGTTCTTTTTAACAAAAGAAATAAAAGAATACTCGGAAGCACAGAAAATAAAACCGAAACTTTTCCCGACACGATGAGATCAAAAACATATCCGATCACCGCGTAAAAAAAGAAAAAGAATATCGACAAAAACAGAAAGCTTTTGCTGTAGTACTCTACCGGAAATGCGCTGAAACCATATAAGATCTCAAGGCACGCGGAGATAAGTACAAAAACAAAAATATGAAGTTGAAGCTCATCAGATAACAGCGCAATATTCTTCCCCAAGTGAAGGCTTTTCTCTGATAAGAATAACGGTTTCTTCTCCATCCACACTGCTCCTGTTTGAAATTATCTCCTGCAGCTTGTCATAATCTTCTTTGGTACCGTAAAAAACTCCGTCGGCAACTGTGCCGTAGAATTCAAAAAAACTCTCATATGAATTGACGATGTGCTCTTTCACAACGCCTGAGGGATAGACAATCTTGGTCGGAACTCCCTGCACGGCAAAGCTGTACGCACACGACACGACGAATTCAAGGAATCTGTCCCTGTCTTTTAAAAACTCCGTATCCTGCTTACTCTCGGGAACATCCACCGCCTCCATGATCATCGTAAGAGTTCTCTTCTCTTTTCTCTCAGGAAGTCGAACCATAATGCGTGACAGTCTGGCTGAAAGCTTCCAGTTAATCGCCGACACCGCATCTCCCTTCTGATATTCTCTCGCGTCACTTCCGGGGATATCCTCAAACTGCATCAGACTTTTTAGGCCTGTGTTATTTATGATATTCTCGATGTCCACAGCTTTTTCTCCCGAGTCGGTTATCCTCGGACTTACTATCGCTCTGAATTTATACGGAACATCAAAACTTACCGAGAAAATTCCAAACGGATCGGTGAAAAGAACTTCCGCAAGGCCCACATCATAGGTTCCGGCATATTTGCAACTTATAGGTGAAGAAAGCTCTTTTCTGTTAAAGCTTCCGAGACTGAGCAGCATGCCGTCCTCTACATCTCCAAGCATGCACCTGTCTTTGTAAGTTCTAAGCTGCATCTTATGCACAGGCAAAAGACCTTCGTTCTCAAATACGAACATAAAAGAATGCTCATCGCCCTTTAAGACTCTGTGCGTCCCCATCTCCTGGTATATGCTCAAAAACTTATAATTTATCAGTATGTACAAAAAAGAAACCGGAATAAGAAGAATCGCCGAATAAAGCCACACAAAAGAGACTTCTCCGCCATAGAAGCTCGAAAAGACCAGACCCGCTGCAAGAAAAAGCAAAAATATGATCACACCTTTTTTATAAAAAGAGATTTTCATTTCACACGTACTTTCCCAAGAATCTGTTTAACCAAAAGTTCTTTGTCCATGCGTCCCATCTTGGCTTGCGCAGTGAGTATCAACCTGTGCGGGAGGGTAAGTGAAGCTGCATTTGCAATATCTTCGGGAATGCAGTAATTTCTGTCATCAACATATGCAAGCGCCTGAGCGAACCTCAGCATAGAAAGAAGCGCTCTCGGCGATGCTCCGCATGAGATCTCTGAATTACTCCTTGTTGCCTCAACTACCTGCACAGCGTATGTAAGCAGTTCTTCCTTTATGCTTACCTTCTCCGCTTCGTTTCGCATATCGATAACATCTTTTCCCGAAAGAACAGACTCCGTATCGGCATGAAGCTTACCTTCAAGAAAACTTTTCGCCATATCGACTGATGCATCCTCTGCGGGATATCCGACGGAAAGTCTTATCATAAATCTGTCGAGCTGTGCCTCGGGAAGAGGATATGTTCCAGCCATTTCAGCAGGATTCTGCGTTCCAATGACCATAAAAGGTTCCGGAACCGCAATATCTTTTCCGTCTATGGTAACTTTATGCTCATCCATAACTTCAAGAAGAGCCGCCTGCGTCTTGGGAGACGTCCTGTTAAGCTCATCCGCCAGGACGATACTGTTCACGACAGGTCCTTCAATAATATTAAATTCATTCTTTTTGGAATCATACATTGAGAAGCCGGTAATATCGGACGGAGTCGTATCCGGTGTACACTGAATCCTTGCAAAAGATATAGAAAGAGAATCCGCAAGCGCCTTGGCAAGAGATGTTTTACCGACTCCCGGAACATCTTCAAGGAGCGCATGTCCGCCGGCTATAAGACAAACGATGATCTTATCTATAACGTCGCCCTTTCCCACAATTCTATTCCCGATATTTTCCTTAAGCAAAGCAACTTTTTCTTTCATAGATCACACCGTCTTTCTAAGTCTTAAAAAACTTTTTCGCCGCATGTTTCTCTTATATTCAAAATCATAGTATTATTTTATCATAAAAACATTTCTATAATCTAAACCTTTCACGAATGATAGTTTTTATTTATTTCCCATTTTTAAATTCATCTTGTATAATGCATTCATACCAATCGAGGAGGAATTACCATTATGAAAAAGAAAGTATTAACAAGTTTGATCTTGGCTGCAACTCTTGCACTCGGAACACTCACAGGTTGCGGTTCCAAATCAGAGGAAGTTACACAGCCTGAGCAGGGAGCCCCCGCTACAGATGCTGCAGATAACAATGCAGGCAGTGAAGACAAGACAATCACTGTAGGTGCAACACCTGTACCTCATGCAGAGATTCTTGACAACGTTGTAAAGGATGTCCTTGCAAAAGACGGTTGGACTCTTGAGACAGTTGTATTCCAGGACTACGTACTTCCAAACACATCACTTGAATCAGACGAGCTTGATGCCAACTACTTCCAGACTCTCGGATACATGAATCAGCAGAACGAGGACGCAGGTCTTCACCTTACAGCAGTAGCAGGTATCCACATTGAGCCCATGGGCATCTACTCAGAAAAATATACAGCTATTGCAGATCTTCCTGACGGAGCTGAAATCGGAATCCCTAACGATCCCGACAACGGTGAAAGAGCGATTGACCTTCTTGTTCAGAAGGGACTTCTCACATCAAAGGGCGGATTCGGAACAGACGCTTCTTACACAGAGAGCTCACTTTCATCCGACAAGGATGCAAACCCTCACGGCTACAAGATCACAGCTTTAGAGGCAGCAAACCTTCCTCTTTCACTTCCCGATCTTGACGCAGCCGTTATCAACGGAAACTACGCTCTTGAAGCTGAGCTTCCCGCAAAGCATCCCGCTCTTGAGATCGAAGACTTTACAGACGAACTCAAAGTAAAGAGAACAAACTTCCTTGTTGTTAAAGACGGCAATCAGGATTCAGAAAAGATCAAAGCTCTTGTAGCAGCCCTTCAGTCAGACGAAGTACAGAAGTACATCGATGACACATACAAGGGTGCCGTTATTACTTCATTTATAGATGCTGAATAAAACTGTTGCATATAACCTCACTAAATGATTAGTTATGCTATAATGAAATGGCACGTTTTGCGGAACGTGCCATTTTACGTGTAAATTTTTATGAGAAAGCGGTAAAAATATGATTCGTATCACAAACGTTACAAAGTCATTCGGCGGTACCGACGTCTTAAAAGGCGTATCTATGGATATTGAAAAAGGCGACATCTTCGGTATAATCGGTCAGAGTGGCGCAGGAAAATCTACTCTTTTAAGATGCATAAACGGCCTAGAGCCTTATGATGAAGGAACTATCACAGTAGATGACACAGTTGTAAACATCCGTGACAAGAAGGCTCTTCGAAATCTTCAGAAGAGAATGGGAATGATCTTTCAGGGATTTAACCTTCTTGAACGACTCGACGTGTATCACAATGTAGCTCTCCCCATGAAATTCTGGGGAATTCCCACAAATACACCCGAGGCAAGAGAAAAGATCATGAACCTTTTAAAGCTCGTTGGTCTTGAGAACAAAGTTCATTCAAAGCCCAGAGAACTTTCGGGCGGCCAGAAGCAGCGAGTTGCAATTGCAAGAGCTCTTGTCCTCGATCCCGATTTTCTGTTGTGCGATGAGGCTACAAGCGCCCTCGATCCCGAGATCACAAAGGAGATCCTGGCTCTTTTGCAAAAGATTAACAAAGAGATGGGAATAACAATAATCGTTGTCACTCATCAGATGGAAGTTGTTAAACAGATCTGCAGAAAAGTTGCTTTTTTAAACAAGGGAAAAGTCCTTTCAGTCGGACAGCCTGAGCAGATGTTTGTTTGGCCAAAAGAAGATGAGATCAGGCAGTTCCTCAGAGAAGAAAGTGACAAGCTTCCAACCACAGGAGCCAACCTCAAACTATTCTTCTACGGCGAAGGCAATCAGCGCCCTATCGTAACGGATATGGCAAGAGAGCTTGGAACAAGCTTCAACATATGTTGGGCAAAGCTTGAAGATTTCAGAGAGGACGTCTACGGAAGTCTCGTTCTGAACATGGAAGAAAAAGATCTGAAAAAAGCATGTGATTTCTTAGACAGCAAGAATGTCACATGGGAAGTACTTAAATTCTGATATCGGAGGATTAAAAATGTCAGGTGTATTATCATCAGCAGGTATGCAATCAGTCATACTAACAGCCTTTTGGCAGACTCTATATATGGTTTTCTTCTCAACTGTCTTTTCGGTGATACTGGGATTCATTCCCGCCATCATCTTGACTTTGACAGCGCCTGATGGTCTTAAACCAAATAAAATCATATATGAGACACTTAGTTTTATAGTTAATGTATTCAGAAGTTTTCCTTTTATAATTCTTCTGGTAATACTTATCCCTTTTACAAGATTTCTCGTTCATAAAGCTATAGGAACAACAGCATGTATCGTACCGCTTACGATCTCGGCTATTCCGTATATTGCAAGGGTATTTGAAACAAGTCTTCGTGAGACGAATCCCGGAGTTATTGAAGCGGCGCGTTCTTTCGGCGCATCAAACTTTCAGATTCTGATTCACGTATATGTAAAAGAATCTATCCCCAGAATGCTCAACGGCGTCGTTCTTCTTATCATCTCACTTATCGGCTATTCCGCAATGGCAGGAACAGTCGGTGGCGGCGGAATCGGTGACATCGCTATCAGATACGGTTACCAGCAGTACAAAGCCGAGTACCTCATTGTATGCTCGCTCGTACTCGTTGCCTTCGTTCAGGCAATCCAGATGCTCGGAAACACCTTGTATAAACGCATGAGCTAAAATTCACAGGGCCACGCGGTTCGTT
>JAGAAO010000098.1 GCA_017615275.1 Butyrivibrio sp. | reverse complement strand
GGTTCGTTTGCGCAGACGCCGAGGCAAACGAACCGCGTGGCATTATATCAGCTTAATGCTACAGCCCCTTTTTGAATATCTTCCACAGAAAAAACATAAGCTTTCCCAAATGGGGTCCAAATTCCGGTCCGAATATGCTTTTTCCCGTATCGAGAGTGGCAATTTCTTTCATATCGCTGTCATCAAGCTTGAAATCAAATATATCAAAATTCTGCTCCATTCGTTCTATATGAGTGGACTTAGGGATTGGAATTATATCAGATTGAAGCATAAACCTAAGCGCAACCTGTGCCACGCTCTTGTTATATTTTTTCCCAATTTCAGTCAGAACGGGATTGGTGAAGAAACCTCTCTCACCCTCTGCAAACGGTGCCCATGCCATGTGTCTGATGTCAAGCTCATCCATAAGTTCATGCAATTCTTTCTGCTGGAAAAAGACATGAGTCTGAACCTGATTGACCATAGGCTTAATCTCCGCAAAATCATAGAGTTTCTTAAGCAGTTTGGTATTAAAGCTTGAAACTCCTATAGCACGAGCTTTCCCTTCTTTATATGCCTCTTCCATAGCACGGTAAGTTCCGTAGTAATCACCCACCGGCTTATGTATGAGAAGAAGATCCACATAAGATGTCCCCAGTTTTGCAAGAGATTCCTCTATCGAATTCTTCGCTTTCTTATATCCATCGTTTGATAACCATACTTTCGTTACTATAAAAAAATCCTCTCGTGGGATTCCGCTCTTTTTTATCGCGCTTCCAACGGCTTCTTCGTTCTCGTAATACTGCGCGGTGTCTATAAGCCTGTTTCCGGCTTTTATCGCATCGAGCACGCACCTCTCACAATCTTCGGGTGCAATCTGATACACGCCGTAGCCAAGCATCGGCATTTTTACTCCGTTTGATAATGTTGTATATTCCATTTTCTGTCTCTCCTGATAGTCAGCTTATGTCAGAATTCTTCGCCGCCGGCTTACTCCTCATCAAGCAATTCATCGATGTGATCTATCAGCTTCCTGACTTTCTTTATTCCTTCTCTGTTTGCGTTCACGGAATAATAGATCATCGTTCCCTCTTTTCTTGCGGTAACAAACCCTGCATCTTTCAATATCTGCATATGATGTGACACGGCGGGTCTTGAAAGATGCGTCTTCTTCGCTATATCTATCACTCTTGTACCGCCGCATTTCTCCATTATCATCACAGACATCAGATATTGCCTGGTCTCATCACCAATCGCCGCAAGGAGCTTTTGGCACTCTTTAAATTCAGACTGTAGTTTCTTTGATTCTTTTTCGCAATCCATGGATTCCCTCAAATCTATGTTAGTATACTGTTCAATTGTTTAAACAGTTTGATTGTATCATCTTTTCCCGCGAATGCGGCATCTGTAAAGAAAAACGAGACAGATAATGAACACATTGACAAGATATATATCTTGATATATATTTATCTAAAGGAGGATAGTTACTATGATGACTGCCAAAGTTTTTGAAAATGGAAGAAGTCAGGCTGTAAGATTACCAAAAGATTGCCGCTTTTCTTCCAACGAAGTTATGGTTAATAAAATAGGTGATATTGTCCTGCTTCTTCCACCGGATAATACATGGGATTCTTTTATGCAAGCAATAGATATGTTTTCAGATGATTTTATGTCTGAAGGAAGATCCACCAATACACAGAAGCGTGAAGAATTATGAGATATATGCTCGACACTAATATCTGCATTTACATAATAAAGCATAAACCCGAGAAGGTTTTTAGAGAGCTTCAAAAGCATGATCCTTCCGAAGTATGCATATCATCAGTCACATATGCTGAACTTATTCACGGCGTAGAAAAAAGCGCCGCTGTAGAAAAAAACAGACTGGCTCTCGCTTTATTACTTGCCAATATTGAGATAATGAATTTTGATGTAAATGCTGCAAACTGTTACGGAAAAATCAGAGCTACTCTGGAAAAAAAAGGAACTCCGATAGGTCCACTCGATATGATGATTGCAGGTCATGCACAATCACTGGGTTATACAGTTGTGACAAATAATACAAAAGAATTCGCAAGAGTATCTAATCTTGAAATCGTCAATTGGGCTGAATAGTACACTACGGTTCGAAAAGACCGAACTTGTCTAGTGTCTTGGCAAGATGACTTTTGATCAATTACGAAGTGAAATAATTCAAGTATAAGGCGGAGGATTGAGTCGATGCGGGCATCGACGATTGACGACAACGCAGTACATGGATTATTTCACAAGTAATTTATCTAATTGTCATCTTGCCAAGACACTAGTAGCGGAGAGTTTTTGTTTGTGCGCCAATGGCGCGCAAACAAAAACGGCATAGACTCACGTCTATGCCGCCCGGCTCACATCTTTCGGGTATATGTCTGCATCATATACTACTCGTTCATTGTGATAACTTTTTAGGAAAGCGCTGATCCCATCAGCTTTTTCCGCAGTTCACCGTCCAAATATAGTGAACTTGTCAAATAGTCCCCTCGCTTTGTTCTCGATCTCTTTTCCGATGTCATCGAGAACATCACTGTATATCTGAAAATCACCCTTTGCCTTTTTTAGTAGTTCTGCGTTTGCGTAATACATTTCGTTTACATACTCCGGAATTTCGACAACATTATCAAGAAGTTCCACGTCATACTTCGTTTCCATATAAGTCCCCCCGTTACGCTATCTTACAACACCCGAATGTGAGCTTAGCAATTCCTCAAGACTTACTTCTTAGTACGCACACTATCCCTTTTTTCTCGTTATCTACAATTACTATATGCAAACTAACCATTAAAATACTATCATTAATCTTATCGATATTCCAGTTATTTTTCCCATGACACAACTCTGTTAAACGCAGGTATGATCTGCGCTGCCACTACTGCTTTGATAACATCAAGCGGTATAAAAGGAACAAATCCCATGGCAAGACCTGTCTTAAGATCATAGTGTGACATAGCCATCAGATAAAGCATTCCGACTATATCTATTATAAGCACACCAATCAAAGCACTTATTGTGTATCTGATTCGGTTATATGATTTTCCTCGTATAAGAGGAAGTATTATCGCAACTATTATAAACGCCCATGTATAGGCGCCCCAAGGCTGAATAAGATATCCAACTCCGCCTTTACCACCGATAAATACAGGAATTCCAACAATCCCAAGAAGCATCCATACAGCCACTATAAGGAACGACTCGCTAACGCTGAATAGGAGCGCAATTATAAAGAGTACAAAATTGATCATTGTTATATGCGGTGCTCCGGGAATCGGCAGCGGAACGCTTATATACGCACCTATACACAAAAGCGCTGCAAAAAGCGCACTTATCACTAATCTTTTTGTCTTATTGTTATGTTCACTCATGTCTGAATTTCTCCTCCAATCCACTCATACGTCGCATAGCTATGTACACATACCCTGCGGCATACTCCTGAATTGTAGACTCTTACGCCGCCATTGTCAACCTTTGTTTCATGGCAGGTTGACAATAAATCTTTTTTCAATATACTTGAATAGACAATACTAATGGGAGGAACAATACCATGACAGTTACGGAGTTAAAAGAAAAAGTCCTGAAAGGTTCAGAACTCACAAAAGAAGAAGCCTGTCATTATAAGCCTTGAGGACTTCTTTTTTTCCGCTGTGACTTAAGCTTATAATGTTGTTTATAATAGCCGCGATCAGTTCGTTCTTTGTAATGGCAGCTTTTCCGGGTTTAAAGACGGAACCCGCAATATTCTTAAGTTCCTTGGGAAATTTGGATATGTCGGAATCAAAATTTATTCCTATTCCGATCACTATCCACTGAACTGTTCCCGTATCATACTCTGTTCCCGACTCAGTGAGGATTCCGCATATCTTTTTGTCGTCTACAAAAAGATCGTTCACAGGCTTGATCCGCGGATTGATACCGCAAAGAGAAAAAATCGAATCACAGACAGCAACTCCCGCAAGCGCCGTCACAACATCCGGCTCCACTGCAGGGAGCATGTCGGGTGACAATATGATACTCATATAAACACCGCCTTCGGGAGAAAAAAATTGATGATCTCTTCTTCCCTTCCCCAAAGTCTGGTTTCGTGCGATTATCACCGTCTTATCGGGAGCTCCCGCTATCGCGAGCTCTTTTGCCAAACGGTTTGTTGAATCCACTGATTCATGTATATAAATCTTGCCGGAAAATTCCGCACTGCCTGAAAGCTTAGATAATTCCGAAAGAATTCCAAACTCGGAAATTATATCATTTGACGTTCCGAGGTGATATCCTTTCTTACTTGAAGCCTCGATAACATAGCCCTGCTTTCGGAGCTCTTTTATCGCCTTCCAGACAGCGTTTCTCGAAAGACCGAGTTTATCTGCCATGAGCTCGCCCGAAATGTATTCTTCCTTATTAAGTTCGAGAAGTTCAAGAACTCTGTCTTTGGAGCCCATCTGCATTTCCTCTTAATCTTTAAACTTTTTCAACTCAGAAAGTGCCAACGGAAAGGCAATAAACACAGCAAGCACATCTGCACATGCCTGTGCCATCTCGACACCTGTAAGCCCCAATAATTTGGGCAAGATCAGGATCATGGGAATAAAGCATATTCCGTTTCTAGCCGACGCCGTTACAGAAGCTTTAAATCCTTTTCCGATAGACTGAAGCATCATATTACTCATAACTGTAGGCCCTGCAAGAAGCATGGTCACACACTGAAAACGCAGCGCTGCCGTTCCGACCTCTATAGCTGCAGGAGATTTAGAGAACAGTGATACTATACCCGGTGCAAAACAGAAGCATAACGCGCCAAGTCCAAGAAGGCAAACAGTCGCATACTTAACACAGAACCAAAAACCTTCTTTTACTCTACTGTATAATCCGGCTCCGTAGTTAAATGAACATACGGGCTGATATCCCTGTCCAAATCCGATAAGTGCCGAAAGCATCAGCATAAGTACTCTTCCCGCTATAGACATACCGGCAATTGCAGAATCGCCTCCGACATATCCCGCTTCCCTGTTAAGAAGAAGAGTCGACAAAGCGGCAAGTCCCTGTCTAAACAAAGAAGGAACTCCTCCATTAATTATTTCTCCAATATAATGAACATTCAGTCTTATGTTCTTAATGTTTAATTTTATATTCTCACCCTTTGTCGTTCCTATGAGAAGAACAATAAAACTTATAACCTGCCCCGCTACAGTTGCGATAGCTGCGCCTGTAACCTGCATATGAAGTCCCATTATAAGAATCGGATCAAGAATCATGTTTATCGCCGCGCCACAAACCAGACCAATCATGGCATAATAAGCACTTCCCTGAAACCTCAGCTGATTATTGATAACAAACTGAGCCATTGTAAAAGGTGCTCCGAGCAAAATGATCCTCATGTAATCTTTGGTAAAAGCAAGGCTCGTCTCACTTTGGGCACCGAGTGCCTGAGCAATATCCGTCAAATAAATATTTCCCACTACCGCAAATATAATCCCCAGAATAATTGACAACGCCAGACCTGTTGAAGCCATCTCATCAGCTTCTTTATATTTCTCAGCACCCAGCATTCTTGACAGGTAATTTCCCGAACCGTGGCCGCATAAAAATCCCGTTGCCTGAATGATTGCCATAACCGTAAATACCAGTCCGACTGCTGCCGTTGCTGCGGTATTCACAGTAGGATCACTCGATACTCTCGCAACAAAGAAAGTATCTGCAGTATTGTATATTCCTGTGATAAGCATACTGATTATTGTCGGAAATGCCAGCTCAAGAATAAGATCAGGGACTTTTGTAGTTGTAAAATGTTCTCTTTTGTTTTGTATTGCCATTGTATTCCTCGAAAAAATATTAATAATACGTTCTGCTCTCGCTATCGCTCGCCAGAACTAAGTAGTACACCTCGATTCGAAAAGACCGAATCTGGTGATTACTTAATCTCGTCGAACTTTGCTTTCATCGTAGGATTATTCCTGGTAAGCTTCTTGACACTCACATCATCAACTTTGCTGTTCGCTATTCGAAGCTGATTGTCGGAACCAAGCAGTTCTTTTTTCACCTTCTCAAGATGCTGTATCGTCTTATCGATCTCATCAATCGCCTTGTCGAAGTGAGAATGTGCAAGCTCATAGTTCCTGCTGAAATCTTCCTTGAACTTCATAAGACTGTCTTCGAAATTCGAAATGTCAATGTCCTGGTTTCTGATCACAGCAAGTTCCTGCTTGTATGAAAGCGCAGAAAGTGCCGCGTTCCTCAAAAGCGTTATTATAGGAATAAAGCACTGCGGACGAACAACATACATCTTATCATATTTATAAGAAACGTCCACAATTCCTGCATTATATAATTCACTGTCACTCTCAAGAAGTGAAACAAGAACCGCATACTCGCAGTTCTTTTCCCTGCGGTCCTTATCAAGTTCCTTGAAAAAATCTTCATTCTTGTGCTTGGTCGCGGTCTCATCCATCTCATTCTTCATCTCAAACATAATAGATACGATCTCTACGCCGTTCTCATCGCACTCTCTATAGATATAATCACCCTTACTTCCGGTTCTCGCGTCATTATCTTTTTCAAAATATGCATTCTTAAAAGCAGTGGCTCTAAGCTGATTAAACTGTATCTCACAGTGCTGCTCAAGCGTTTCGCCCACCATCTTCGTTGACATCTTGGTCTTTAAGTCCTTATAGAACTCAACTTCTTTTTCCTTCTGCTCAAGAAGAATCTTGCCGCGCTCTTTCTCCTGCATCAGCTCACTCTCAAGATCGTGATATTTCTCTGAGAGCTTCGCTTCGGAAGCATGCTTCTCATCCTCAACATTTTTGACCGCCTCCATGACTGCAAGCTTCTTCTTATCTTCGGAAGTCTTAAGCTCTGTCGAAAGTCTCAGATTCTCTTCCTTTATCTTGTTCATACTTTCGCGAAGCATCTCCATTTCCTTCTGCGCCGCTTCTTTTTCCTTCTCGTATTGGTCGCGGGTCTTGAGAGATATCTCATTTTCTTTTGCCGCCATTTCAAGTGCGTGCTTCTCTCTCATATGCTGTTCTATTTCTGAGGTGCGTTTTTGGATATCTTTATCGAATTCTTTATCTCTTATCTGCTTAACTATTGAAGCAAGATCTGCCTCATCCAAGTTAAAAACCGTTCCGCATTTCGGGCATTTAATTTCTTCCATCATCATCTCTCCTTCAACACACTAAAAAATCAACTACAGACATATGTTATTGTACCACTGTTATCGCTTTCTATCCGAGAATTGATTTCTTCCCTTAAAATGTTATAATACCTAAAAAATGTTACGAGGATAATAATATGAATATTGGAATTGTGTTCGGATGTTTTATACCGATGCACAAGGGACATGAATCTCTCATAAAGAGAGCTCTTGAAGAAAATGACAAGCTCATTCTTGCAGTCTGCGGATATCAGACTGACAGAGGGCGGGATTTTATAGACTTCGAAACAAGATTTCGTCTTGTAAAAGAAATGTTTGCAAATGATAAAGACCGCGTTATCGTCGTTAAGATTGACGACAAAAAGCTTGGTCTCGACGGAACATTTACCCATGAGAACTGGGTTCTCTGGGGCGATGAACTGTTTGGCAACGCAAATATCAGTCCAGACAGTGCTCATTTTAACTGGTACACAGGCGAAGCTCCATATGTAGACAAACTTGGAGAGATCTATCCCGATCACACATTTAACCTGGTAGACCGGCAGATAATAAAGACATCCGGAACAGAAATAAGGAGCAATCCCAAAGCACACGCAGACGAGATCAACCGAATCTTTCTCAATTATCTTGAATCCACGGGAAAGCTTAAATAATCTATGAAAAAGAATTCAAAAAAGGAGCTGAAAAAATGGAAAATGTAATTCAAAGTCTTCTTGAAACCGATCTTTACAAGTTTTCAATGGGACAGGCAATCTATCACAATTTCCCTGATTACACGACAACATGGACATTCAGATGCAGAAACAAAGATGTGAAATTCACCAAAGAGATGGTAGAAGAGATCAAGAACCAGATCATCGCTTACTGCAATCTTACTTTTACGGAAGATGAACTCACATACCTTTCAAAAGTTACATGGATAAAGAAATCTTACGTTGATTTCCTCCGTCTCTGGCACCCCAGATACGAGGACTTCACTATCGGAACAGATGCAGAGTGCGGTCTTACGATCGAAACGAACGGAACCTGGCTCAACACTTCTCTTTACGAAATTCCCACTCTTGCCATCGTAAACGAAGTATACTTCAGAATGGCTTACAACTATGACGAGCTCTTTGCTTCATTTGAAGAAAAACTCGATGAAAAGTTAAAGCTTCTTTCCGATAAGACATACAACATTGGTGCTTTCAGTGAATTCGGTTTAAGAAGAAGGCTTTCTTCTCAGGCTCAGGAACTTGCTGTAAAGAAGCTTAGAGACGCAAAACTCGGCGATTCAATATTTGTAGGAACATCTAATGTTCTTTTGGCAAAAAAACTTGGAGTTACTCCTGTCGGAACAATGGCTCACGAGTGGATCATGTGCGTAGGCCAGGGTAACCACAAGCACAATCCCGCATATTCAAACTGGTACGCGCTTGATTATTGGGTAAAAGAGTATGGTATCCTGAACGGAACAGCTCTTACCGATGCAATTACTACAGATTGCTTCCTCAGAGACTTCCAGTTGACTTATTCAACCCTTTTCTCAGGTGTTCGTCACGACAGCGGCGACCCGATCGAGTGGGGTGAAAAGATGATCGAACACTACAAGAGTCTCGGAATCGATCCTACCACAAAGACTCTTCTTTTCAGCGACAGCCTTGACTTCAAGAAAGCCAACGATATCCATGCTCACTTTGAAGGAAAAGCAAAGGTTGCTTTCGGTATCGGAACATACATTGCAAACGACACCAAAGTTCCCGCTCTTAACATCGTCATGAAGACAACAGCCTGCAACGGTCAGGACGTAGCAAAGATCTCTGACGTTGAAGGTAAGGGTATGTGCAAGAATCCCGACTATGTTGATTATCTGCAGAGATGCATCGACTGGAGAATGACTCACGAGAAGGTATAAGCTATGGAAAATTTGGTAAACATCAATCCCGAAGAACAGATTGAAAAAATAACAAAATGGATACGCGACTGGTTTGACGAGAACGGCAAAACAGCCAGCGCGGTAATAGGAATTTCAGGTGGCAAAGATTCTACAATTGTCGCTGCCCTGCTCGTCAGAGCTCTCGGAAAAGAGCGAGTTGTAGGCGTTTTGATGCCAAACGGAGAACAGAAAGACATTGCCGATTCGCAGAGAATCGCAGAACTTCTCGGCATTAAATACTACACGGTAAATATCAATCCCGCCGTTGAAGGTGAGAAAAAAGCTCTCGCCGAGGCAGGTGTTGAAATCTCAAATGACGCAGAGATCAACACTCCTCCGAGAATCAGAATGGCTACATTGTACGCGATCGCACAGTCACTTCCAAACGGAGGCCGCGTTGCAAATACATGCAACAAATCTGAAGACTATGTCGGCTACTCCACCAAATACGGCGACGCCGCAGGAGATTTCAGCCCATGCTCAGATTTCCTCGTTACGGAAATGCGTATGATTGGTGATGCTCTCGGGCTTCCGAAAGAACTGATACACAAGACTCCTTCGGACGGTCTGTGTGGATTGTCGGATGAAGACAAGCTCGGCTTCACATATGATACTCTCGACAGATATGTGATCACGGGAATCTGTGAAAACGCTGCGACCAAGGAAAAGATTGATCGCTTGCACAACATGAATCTGCACAAGCTCAAAACTATTCCTATGTATAAGAAATAATAATTTAAGCCCGACTGAAAACTTCATATTTTCAGCCGGGCGTTTGTATGCAATATCATTCCATAAATGCTTCTTCTATACTTTCATTGGTAAGTTTTGTCAAATCTTTTAAGCTGTATTTTGCGCGATCGTCGAAGAATTTTGCAGACATATCTTCGCCTTCTTCATTTGTAATACTTTTGGCAAGTCCGTCACCGAATACCTGACTGTATCTTCCATCCTCGGAATATACCAGAGAAAACTTCTTTGAATATCTTCCTTCAATGTTCTCATATACGGTAAAAGTCGATTCTTCAGTATCAGAATGTGTATAAAGCTCTTTTTCCGTGGGATCGTAATAACAGGTAAGGGAATCAACTATATCTTTCACCTTATTCTTGGAACCTACAGTGAGCACTTCAAAACAGTTATCCACAACTTCCGAAGGATCTCGACCTGTTATCCACAATTCGGGAATATCATCCCCGGTAATATCCTGAAGAGTAAAATAAGCCACATCCCCGTTTTCGTTATATGTACATGGCTCGCTGAGATCTACAAGAAGGTTTTTCCCATCTATGATACCGGTAAGATATTTCTTGTATGCTTCTTTCCAGGCAACATCACTGTCCTCTTCACGACTTCTCGTAGCGGCTTTTACTTCCGCCCCTTCCATAGTTCCGTCAGCCTCTTCATCAATGTGCGCCTTGCCACACGCGGTAAGATTTAAGATCAGCAACAACAATAATGGCAAAAATCTTTTCCTCATACTTTTTCCCCCAATATAATCCAAGATACGATTGCCGGTTGCATATTTTATTTTTATAAAGCTTAACATAAACACATTTTTGTATCAAACTTTTTTACTCTCACGCTTTAATGTGGTAGTATAAATGTTGGTTTTATTATTTGATTATTCAGGAGGTTACCATGGATCAGCAGAAAATCGGAACAAGATGTGTACAGGCCGGATACACTCCGGGAAACGGAGAGCCCCGTCAGATACCCATCATACAGTCCACTACCTTTAAATATGATACAAGTGAAGATATGGGAAAGCTTTTTGACCTTGAAGCTTCAGGATATTTCTATACAAGGCTCCAGAATCCCACAAACGACCATGTAGCTGCGAAGATCGCTGCTCTTGAAGGCGGCACGGCAGCAATGCTTACTTCATCGGGACAGGCAGCAAACTTCTTTGCACTTTTCAACATATGCGAGTGCGGAAGCCACATCGTTGCTTCATCTTCAATCTACGGAGGAACATTTAATCTCATCGCTGTAACTATGGCTAAGATGGGAATCGAAGTTACTTTCGTATCTCCCGACGCAGACGATGAAGAACTCGACGCTGCATTCAAAGACAACACAAGAGCTGTGTTCGGTGAAACAATCGCAAATCCCGCTCTTACAGTCCTTGATATTGAGAAATTCGCAAATGCAGCTCACAGACACGGTGTTCCGCTTATCGTAGACAATACTTTCCCCACTCCTGTTAACTGCAGACCTATTGAATGGGGTGCTGACATCGTAACTCACTCAACCACAAAATATATGGACGGACACGGAGCCGCTGTAGGTGGCGCCATCGTTGATTCCGGAAAATTTGATTGGATGGCACATGCCGACAAATATCCCGGACTCACAAAGCCAGATGATTCTTATCACGGAATTGTTTACGCTGAGAAATTCGGCATAGAAGGCGCTTTCATAACAAAATGTACAGCACAGCTTATGCGTGACTTTGGTTGTATCCAGTCTCCTCAGAACGCATTCCTTCTTAACCTCGGACTTGAATCACTTCATGTTCGTATGCCCAAGCACGTAGAGAACGGACTTGCAGTAGCTAAGTTCCTTCAGGAACAGCCTCAGGTCTCAAAGGTTAGCTACCCCGGTCTTGAATCCGACAAATACTATGAGCTCGCTAAAAAATATCTTCCAAACGGCGGATGCGGTGTTGTATCCTTCGAGCTTAAAGGCGGAAGAACCGCTGCAGAAAGCTTCATGAAGAAGCTCCGTCTCGCAGCTATCGAGACTCACGTTGCAGATGCACGCACATGTTGCCTTAATCCTGCAACATCAACTCACAGACAGCTCACAGACGAGCAGCTTGAAGCAGCAGGAATCCCTGCAGGTCTTGTACGTCTGTCTTGCGGTCTTGAAGATAAGGAAGACCTTATCGCAGACATCAAGAATGCATTGGCATAAAGCTATATAGAAAGAGGATCTCGCAATAAGCGAAATCCTCTTTTATATTTTAACTTATATATTATTATCTATTCCAAATTCGGATAATTACCAGCATCCCCAAAGGCCGCCTGCCATGCTCCATCCTGCGTCATAGCATCCATAGCTTTCATATGAATAGTTGTAATCACATGATGCTGCTGTGTAACCTGTTGCCTGACCGAATCCGCATCCCTGACCATATCCGCCGAATCCCTGGCCGTAACCGTATCCACCGAATCCCTGACCATAGGCGCAACCCTGGCCAAATCCTGTATAACCGGCTGTGAAGTCACATCCGCCTGCGTTTCCGCCTTCGGTCTTGATCTCACATTTAATGCTTCCGCTTACATCCGATCCTGTGTTGATCTCACATTCTTTCTTCTGATCTCCGGCTGTAATCTCGCATTTTATTGTTCCCTTACCTTTAGCTTCTCCGGAATCCTTCTTGTCTCCGCCTTCAGTCTTAACTTCACACTTTACGGATCCCTTACCTTTTACATCTCCATCGGTCTTAACTTCACACTTCTTTGACCATTCGCAGTTCTTTGACCAGTCACAATTCTTTGACCAATCCCAGCTCTTTGAGTAGTCACAGTTCTTTGACCAATCCCAGCTCTTTGAGTAGTCGCAGTTCTTCGACCAATCCCAGCTCTTTGAGTAGTCGCAGTTCTTTGACCAATCCCAATTCTTTGAGTAGTCACAGTTCATTGACCAATCCCATGTCTTTGACCAATCGCATTTATTTGACCAATCGCTTGTCTTTGTGCATTCAGCTTTCTTTGACCAATCGCACTTCTTTGCGTAGTCGCAGCTCTTTGACCAGTCACAGTTCTTTGACCAATCCCATGTCTTTGAATAGTCACATGTCTTTGTCCAATCGAAATTCTTTGAGTAGTCACAATTGTTGGACCATTCCCATCCCCAAGTTGCCTGTGCCGATACGCTTACAGGTGCCGGTACGCATGTTGGTGTGGGTTTGCACTCAGGCTTAGGTGTGCAATCAGGCTTAGCTGTACTTGTCTGTTTGGGAGTACAATCAGGTTTCGCTGTTTTCTTGGAACAATCCGGTTTTGCCGTCTTCTTTGAACAATCGGGCTTAGCCGGTTTAGATGTGCTTTCAGCTTTCGCTGTAGTTGTTGTCTTTACTGTACACTCTGCTTTTGCAGTTGTCTTACCAGTACATGTTGGTGTTGGTGTCGGTGGCAATTGAACTGTCGAATAGTTCTCCATGCCCCAACAATAAGCAGGTTCCTGCTTAACTGATTTTGTTGAGCTTTCTTCTTTTGCAGATGCAACTGTATCTACAGTTTCAAATGTAACATCTTTTGAAGCTGCATCCTGCGCTTTTGATGCACCTACACTCTGAAACGGCGGAATTGTGAGTAGCGTAGCCATTGCAAACGCTGCCGTTGTAGAAATTAATCTTTTTTTCATGTCATATACCCCCAATAGCAATGATCTAGTGTCTTAATATAATGTCAATCGCTAAACTAACATCCGATAAGCATTACCGTTAACTGGTATTTAACTAAGTTTAAAAATTCGAAATACCGTACAACCAAGCTCGTCATTAGGCACACCCCTCATTTCGCCCGTATGATAATTTTTCTTTCCATATTCTATTCGACACTATCTGTTAATATTTTTGTCACTTCATAACCTTACCATTAACCATTCCCAAAATCAACCCGCTTACGCAATTAATCTTGTCTAATGCAACACAAATTTTTCACTATTTCCGAAGCAATCACGAGGCCGGCGACGGAAGGCACGAAAGCAACGCTTCCGGGGGTACTTCTTCTGGAGCTTCCGGGCTCTGTAACAGCAGAAATTTTAACAGGTTCTTCCTCGGAATAAACCACTTTGAGATCGTAGATTCCACGCTTTTTGAGCTCACGTCTCATAACCCTTGCAAGCGGATCGACCTTGGTCTTGGAGATATCCGCAACTTTGAAGCCGCAGGGTGACAATTTATTTCCCGCTCCCATTGCACTTATAACGGGAACTCCTTTTTCTTTTGCCCTCACTATTATCTCAATTTTCGCTGTCACAGTATCAACGGCGTCAACCACATAATCATACTCTTCAAAAGGGAACGTATCAGCGTTCTCAGGCAGGAAAAAGCATTTGTGAACATTGACCTTTACATCGGGGTTTATGTCCAGCATACGCTCTTTCATGACATCAACCTTGTACTTTCCCACGCTCTTTGTGGTCGCGATTATCTGCCTGTTTATATTTGAAAGAGCTACCGTGTCATTGTCGCAGATATCAAACGCGCCAATGCCGCTTCTTACAAGCGCTTCGCACACGTATCCTCCTACGCCGCCGACGCCAAAGATCGCAACTCTTTTTTTTGACAGATTTTCAACTGCCTCACTTCCAAGTAATAATTCCGTTCTTGAAAAACGTTCGCTCATACCGAGCCTCCTAACATCCGCAATAATGATTTACACGCATAAAATGATGTAGGTGCCAAAAAAGACATCTACATCATCAAAATTTTCTTTTCCTATGCTATTCTATACCAATTTGGGAAGATCGGACAAATCTTTCAAAGGATATGTCACATTGGGATGTGTTGCAGCTTCGCCGATTCCGACGCACTTAAATCCTCCTGCGAGCGCAGCGTCGATTCCGGACATAGCATCCTCAACAACTATCGCATCGGAAGGATCAACTTCCAGCATCTCCGCAGCTTTTAAGAACACTTCGGGATCCGGCTTCGATCTTGTGATATTTGTTCCGTCGGATACCGCATCAAAGAAGCCGTTAAGCCCAATCTTTTCAAGTATCTTCTTGGTATTCTTACTGCTAGAACCAATCGCCAGAAGTTTCCCTTTTTGCCTAAGAACATCAAGTGCTCCCCTGACATCATTGCCTAGATCTTTCTCACTCATTGTATCAAGAAGCGAAACATAAATATTGTTTTTCTTTTCAGCAATTTCTTTTTTCTCTTCTTCAGAAAAAGTCCTGTCGGCGTTCTCAAGAATAATCTCAAGAGAATCCATTCTGCTGACACCTCTTAATCTGTCATTTATCTTTTCATCAAAATATATACCGAGCTCATCAGCCACGGCTTTCCAAGCCTTGTAATGGAGTTTATCCGTAAAACAGATCACTCCGTCAAGGTCAAATATAACTGCCCTCATTTTTCATTCCTCATTTCCTTTATGCCTTTTACATCAGGCGCTTCGCCTTTTAAGACTTCACAGATCGCGCCGCTCTTTGTTACCGTAAATTTGAGCAGACTACCTCTGTACTTGATCTTAAAGCTGTATTTTTTCCAGCCTTCGGGCATGAACGGATCAACCGATATCCCCTCTTTGTTTATGCGAAGTCCGGCAAAGCCGTTTACTATCGCCATGTAACAGCCGCCCATATTTGCGGTATGAACGCCGTCTTTGGTATTGTTGTGAGTATTCAAAAGATCAAGTTTTATGGAATCCCCAAAATACTCCACAGCTTTTTTGTGCATACCAAGCCTTGAAGCCACGATACTGAATACGCATGTCGAAAGTGACGAATCATGTGTCGTGATCTTCTCGTAATATTCATAGCTCTTCTTCATAACTTCTTTGCTCTGCTTATCTTCAAACAGGAAGTAAGAAAGCACAGTATCCGCCTGTTTGCACACCTGATATCTGTACAGATGAAGCGGATGATAATGAAGAAGAAGCGGAAACTCCTCTTTTGGCGTAGCCTTAAGATCCCACACAGGCTTTTGCAAAAACGAATCGTCCTGAGGATTTATGCCAAGCTCCTCATCATATGGAAGATACATCTTTTCAGCTGCCTCTTTGATCTCTTTAAGTTCCTTTGAAGTTATCTCAAGCTTTTTAAGGAGCTCTTTTAACTTCTTATTCGATGAGTGTTCCTCAGCAAACGCCACTGCCATACTCATGTTGTAAGCCGCACAACAATTCGTGTAATAGTTATTGTCGGTCATGCAAGTATACTCATCGGGGCCTGTGACCTCGTTGATAACAAAACGACCTTTTCTGTCATAATTGCCCACGTCAAGCCAGAGCCTTGCAGTCTCAAGAAGCATCTCCTCTCCCTGCTCCAGCATGAAGTCCTTATCTCCGGTAGTAAAAAAGTACTGTAGGATCGTATAGGCTATTGCACCGTTTATGTGATAAGCCGCCGTTCCCGACGGAAAATATCCCGAGCACTCTTCTCCCGTTATTGTTCTCCAAGGATAAAGCGCACCCTTTTTGTGTCCCAAAAGAGCCGCATTTTCCCTTGCTTTATCAAGTATTCCGTATCGGTACTGCAAGATTTTTTTTGCAAGTTCCGGATTAGTCAGTATGAAAAAAGGCGCCACATACATCTCTGTATCCCAGAAATAATGCCCTTCGTAGCCCTCTCCCGAAAGCCCCTTCGCCGCTATACTGCAATATTTGTCGCGAGGTGCGGACTGAAACAGCTCATACATATTGAAATTGACAGCCTGCCCAAGTTCTTCGTCTCCGTCAATTTCCATCTCAGAGTTGGCAAAAAACTCCTCAACATATTCTTTTTGTTTCTTATAAATATCCGCGAGGTTCCCTCTCATCGCATCTTTTAAGGTCGTCCTTGCAAATTCCTCAGGGTCCTCTTCTCTTACAGAATCAGAAAACGTCGAGTACTTAATGAGCGAAAGCTCTTCTCCCGCCTTAACGCCTGCCTTTACATGATAGAGAGTCCTTCCCTCTTCCTTGCCGTAGCTGATCTCAGCCTTTCCGGGAAGTCTTAACCTGTGCGATACGGCAGAAGCAACAACGATCTCGCTGACACTTGTCTTACTTACTGCGACGCTCATATCCTCTCTCCACTTAACGACCTCCACTTTAAGAAGTGCTCCACTGTCATCGCCAAGCCTTGGATCGTCGGGGTTTGAATAGTTTTTTACATCAGCGATATGATATGACTCTATCTCGATATCTCCGTCAAAGTTCAGCGCCTTAACGTTGTACTCAATGGTAAAAAGAGACGGGATCAAAAAAGATGTCATTCTCGTAACGGAAAGCTCAATTTCTTTTCCCGACGGCGAAGCCCATATAACGTGTCTCTTGGTGATACCCTGCTCCATATCGAGGATTCTCTCATTCTCCAATATATTGCCCTTGGTAAGATCAAACCTCTCGCCGTCCGCTTTAAGGCATATTGTCTGAGTATCGGCAACGTTGAGCATAGTCTGCTTCTTCTCGATGAGATTGCACAGACTCTCCGCCTGCTTCATGGGAATAATCTCGTAGACGCCATTAATATAAGTTCCGCGCATTGTGTTCCAATCTTCGGGAACACCCTCCTCGACATTACCCCTGATGCCTATATATCCGTTTGCATTGGAAAAAAGAGCCTCGTGAAGATTGACTTCTTTTTCCTCAAATTTTTCATGTCTTGTAATGATACGCTTCATATTCTTCGTTTCCCTGTTTTCTTATCCTTTTACAGCTCCTGCTGCCACGCCCTTTACAATGTATTTCTGTGCCGCAAGATAAAATAGCGCAACAGGAATAATTGTTATTACAAGCGCCGCCATAGCCTCATTCCAGCTGATCGTGTACTGACCAAAGAACTTTGCCGTTGAGATCGGTATTGTCCTGTTGGCGGTTGACTTAAGTGTCAGTGAGGGCAAAAGATAGTCATTCCAGATCCAGATGACATCAAGGATTATAAGTGTCATCGTCGTAGGTTTAAGAATAGGGAACACTATCTTCCAGAAAAGCTTCCAAACACTGCATCCGTCAATAATAGCCGCTTCTTCCAGGGATACCGGAATAGAAGTTATAAAGCCGTGGTAAAGGAATACGCCCATTCCGGCGCCAAAGCCTATGTACATAAATATCAGACCGCCTATGGAATCAGTCATCTGAAGTCCCGTCATCTTGCCGATCATGTTCATCTCCTGCATAAGAGGCATCATGATCGTCTGGAACGGAATAAGCATTGTCGCAACAAGAATCGAAAACAAAATCGTGCTGAGCTTGTTTGCGCTTCTTACAAACATCCATGCTGTCATCGCCGAAAGAACTACGATTATAGCGATCGAAACCACGGTAATGATAAACGAATTAAATAACGATGTTGCAAAATTCATCTTACTTACGGCAGATAAGTAGTACTTAAGAGAAAAACTTCCCGGAAGCGCCACCATGTTTTCATACATCTCTGCCCTGCTCTTAAACGAGTTGGTAAGTATCAGATAAATAGGGAAAAGGTACAGTAAACACATAAGTGCAACAAGTACATTTGGAATTATCTTTTTTACACTCTTTGCCATTTACATTGCCACCTCCCTCTTCTTTGTTATTGAAACCTGTATAAAAGTCACTATCGCTATGATCAGGAAAAAGATGATGGCTTTTGCCTGGCCGTATCCAAAGTTGCTCAAACTGAAAATCTCATTGTAGATATTGAGTGAGAACATCTCAGACTGGAAGTTTGCTCCTTCTCCCGTGAGCGAAACATTTACGTCATAAACTTTGAAGCAGTTCGAAAGTGCCAAGAACAGGCATATCGTAAACGAAGGCATAAGGAGCGGGAACTTTATCGAAAAAAGTGTCTGGAAATAGTTCGCTCCGTCTATAGCCGCCGCTTCCATAACGTCATCGGGAATAGCCATGATTCCCGTGATATACACGATCATTACATAACCTGCCAGCTGCCATGTTGTAACCACGATCATTGCGATTATGGACTTGGTTGGATTGGTAAGCCAGTTACCAAGACCTATGCTCAGGAAGAACTCACTGAACACGCTCTTCCAGATATATCCCAATATCAGTCCACCGATAAGGTATGGCAAAAAGAGCATGGTCCTGGCAAAGTTTCTTACCTTTAATCCCGTTGTCACAAGAAGGGCAAAAAACAATCCCAAAAGATTTACGGTCATTACGCTTATTACCGTAAATATCGTTGTTCTGACCGCTGCGTTTATAAACTGTGTGTCAGCGAATACCGCTTTGTAATTCTCCATCCCCACAAAAGTTGCTGCGTGTTTGGCAAATCCGTCCCATTCAACAAAGGAATACCCGATTCCAATGAAGAAAGGAATAATTACAACCACAAAGAACGTAATCATAAGCGGCGCCGTAAATAATACATACCATTTCTTTTTGATCTTCATACCTATATCTCCGTAATAGGTGCTGTAACATGTGTTGTCACAGCACCTGTATATCTTCTGCTATTATTTATTTTGCATTTACAAATGCCTCATTGAGCTTGTTGATAAGCTCTTCACCTGTCATTGAAGGATCTGTAAAGAATTCCTGTGTGATAGGTGAAAGACTTGTTGTAATAATTCCTGCAGGCCAGTTGCTCATTACCCACGGAATAGTTCCCTTTGCTGTTGCATCCGAGATTGACTTTGAAAGAGGATCGAGATTCTCTGAAGTCATTCCGTCAACTACAGGTACAAAGCCAAACTGATTCATAAGATAATCTGTTCCTTTTTCACTTGTGTAAAGCCACTCAAGGAAATCTTTTGCCATTGCCTTCTCTTCATCAGAAGCATCAACATTGATGTACCAAGCTGCAGGTACCGATACAGCAACCTTGCTGTTGCCCTTGATCGGCACGGGTGCAACACCCATATCAAACTTCACATCATAATCTTTAAACATTCCGTAAGCCCAGTTACCCTGATGGATCATAGCTGTCTTACCTGTTGCGAAATCACCGCAGTTGTTGTCGTATGTTACATCAACAGGATTTGTGCAGTTCTCACGGATTGCTTCCATAAGCTTTCCGAACTCCTGGAATGCTTCGTTGTCATTAAGTCTTACTTCACCGTTTATTACCTGCTGAAGGAATGCGTCAGGATCGTCCTGAACCGCAAAAGGTGTATTGAATATATGTGCGATAAGGAAATAATCTTCCTGTGAAAGTCCAAGGCCGTTTACTCCCTGTCCCTTTGCTTCTTTTAAATAGTTAATAAGTGCGTCAGTTGAATTGAGTTTTGAAACGTCTACAAGATCACTGTCATATACAAGTCCGAATCCCTCGATTGTGTAAGGAACTCCTACGACTTTGCCGTCTACCGTATCTTTGAGCTCATCTTTGATCTTGCCCATAAAAGAAAGATCTCCGACATCCTCAAGATAATCAGCCATCTCTATTGACTCTGAACCGGGTGCAAGTGAGAAAAGTACAGGACCTGACTCGGTTGAAATACCTGTCTTAAGATCCTTGTAGTAGTTATCTCCGCTTGTCTCCCAGACCTCGATCTCAACACCTGTCTCTTCCTGATAATCTTTTGCAAGCTGATTTAACTGATCCATGATCTCAGTCTTTGACTGGAATATTGTAAATTTGCCACCGGCACCTGCACTCTTACCAGCCTCTCCTGATGCGCCGTCCCCTGCCTTCTGTGCTGAAGCTCCGCATCCTGTAAGGACTGTACATGCAGCCAAAGTAGTTGCCAAAAGTGCAGCAAACATTCTCTTGTTCCTCATAATAAATAACTTCTCCTTTCCCATAACTCCCCTTTTACAAGGTTATCCCGTTACCGCTTTATAAATTTATTGCGGTAACTTATCTTTCTTTAAGAACATTATCCTTATTTAACTAAAAAACTGACAATACCCTATATATTTTTCATAAGGTTTGTCAGTTTATCACATAGATTATTAGGTAAAATTAATATAAAAAGAGGAGGTTTTAGTAAAACGCTCCTCTTTTTTAGTAAAATTTATAATTTTTAACTTGTTTTTACTAAAGTGGATGTCCTCCACTTAATTCTTGCACCGATTTTCAGAGATTCATAACTTCCCGTCCCTTCAATAAGTTCCACAAGAGACTGAGCTGCAAGGAATCCCCTCTCGTAATTGGGAACTTCTACCGTAGTAAGCCCCATATACTTGGAAACAAAGGCATCGTCAAAACCGCAGACAGCTATATCATCGGGAACTCTGAGTCCGTTCTCTTTAAACTTTCTCATAGCACCTATCGCCATCATATCGTTGGCACAAACAAGAACCTGCGGCATATGCTCCGAAAGCATCAAAAGTCTCGCTGCGTGCGATCCGCTCTTTTCCCTCCAATTGCCCTCGTAATAATCTCTTCTGTGAAAAGTTATTCCGTGAGCCGAAAGTGCGTCGCGAAAAGCCTGATACCTCTCCTTATTGTCGTCAGTATCCATTCCCGCCAGATATGCAAATCGCTCATAGCCCGATTTTATCAGTGTTTCGACCATTTCTCTCTCAGCGTCATAGTTGTTTACTATAACGCTCTTTATTCCTGAATGACTTATCTCCCTGTCGAGAACGATTATCGGATATCCTCCGTTCGCTGCCTTCATGAGCATTGAATCCTCGCACCTGTAATCAATATTGATACAGCCCGCGGAATATGCACCGGACATATATTTCTCGGCATTTCGGTTAGTGCAAACCATAATGTCATAATCCTTGGAATAGGCATAATCACTTATTCCATGGAGAATATTCAAGTAAAAATTTGTATCGAAATCACTAAAATTTACTACTATAGTTCTGTTCTCGCCACCGCCGGACTTTACCCTGATCTTGGGTAATTCATAGCCCAGTTCCTCGGCAATCGCAAGAACGTTCTCTCTTGTCTTATCACTCATGTTCCGCTTTCCGTGCAGAACATTCGATACGGTCGCCATGGAAACTCCGGCTTTTTCAGCGATATCCTTGATTCCCACCATACGTTAATTCTTTCCGTGAAAACACTGAATTACAGTAAATGTGCTCTAAGTTCCTCACCGCTCTTTTCGGATAAATATGAAGGAGCGATGTCAAGCATAGTCCTACATCCCTTCTGACCTTCATTGTACATACGATAAGCCGCACGTGCAACCGCTACAAGCACGCTTGTTGTAAACTCGGGATTTGAATCAAGCTTAAGGCTGTATTCGATAACGTGATTGTGCTCTTTGTCCGCACCTGTCTTACCTGTTCTGAATACAAAGCCGCCGTGAGCCATTCCGCTGTGATTCTTAAGAAGCTCTTCCTCGCTGATAAAATGAACTGTTGTGTCATAATCAGCGAAATAGTTGGGCATTTCCTTAATCTCTTTTTCTACTGCGGCAGCATCTGCACCGTCTTCAAGAACTACAAAGCATTCTCTTGTATGTTTCTGACGAGTTGTAAGCTCGGGATTCTTACCGCTTCTAACAGCTTCAAGTGCACTCTCAACAGGGATAGTGTACTGCTTGGCATTCTTAACACCCTTTACGCGACGGATTGCATCTGAATGTCCCTGAGAAACTCCCTTGCCCCAGAATGTATAATCGTTTCCATCGGGAAGGATCGCATTTGAATATACTCTTGCAAGAGAGAACATTCCGGGATCCCAACCGCATGAAATAACCGCAACTTTGCCCGACTCCTTTGCAGCCGCATCAACATTTGCAAAATGCTCGGGGATTCTTGCATGTGTGTCAAAGCTGTCAACTACATTGAAAAGCTTTGCGTACTGAGGAGTCTGCACAGGAAGATCTGTAGCGCTTCCTCCGCAAAGGATCATAACATCAACCTTGTCCTTCCAATCCTCTATATCATTTACAGAAACAACAGGTACTCCCTGTGTCTTAATCTGAAGTGTCTTCGGATCTCTTCTTGTAAATACGGCAACAAGCTCCATATCAGGTGCCGCCGCAACCGCAAGCTCAACTCCTTTTCCAAGATTACCGTATCCTAAAATTCCTATTCTGGTACTCATTTTCTACCTCCTGATATCAACAAATTCAATCACTTCCTTACATAATAACATATATATTTTCGATGTTCATGAAAAACAATTGCGATATTTATTGCGCGGAGTAATAATAGTACTTGGCGCATAAAAAAGCGAAAGGAAAATTTACATGGATAAAAAACAAAAGCTTTTAGATCTTATAGATAAGGCAGGACGCGGCAGCATCGAAGCGGCTGAAGCCATCGCGGAAGGATATTTTAAAGGAACATTCGGAGATAAACCAAATCCTGAGAAAGCAAAAAAATGGGCATCTTACGCCGCAAAGCACGGCAGTGAAGAAGCCCAAAAGATACTGGAAAGGCTAAGGAATACTGATTAAATCAGCATTTCCCCCAAATATCGCCTCCGCCATTTACATACATTTCAATTTTAACCATAATTTTCATAAGGTTGCCCAGGTCAGTCTGAACTGAATCCGTTTCAAGTGAATGATTGGCATCGGCAACCTTTATACATTCTATATTGAGCTCTCTGCTCTTCTCATCAACAATTTGAGTTTCACACCACGGATCGCTTGTTCCGTGAACCATGATTCCACATTCTTTTCTGCTATATTTAAAAGTATGCGGCAAAGGAGTATAGATGATATGCTCTGCATTTACATTCTCCTGTTTGTCATACGCCGCGGCAACCACTGTACCAATGCTCTTTCCGACAAAAATAACTCTGTCATATGAACCGTAATCTATACCTGCAAGCTGCTCTCTTGCATGAGACATGGCAATCTCAAAAGACTGCGACATTTTATCACTTTTTCCTTTTACATCCGCCGCCTTCTCAGGAAATGAAAAATTTACTTCCCTTATTTCATAACCATACTTCTGTGCCAGCTTCCTTGTGTAATAAAGAACAGGTCTCGATGTGTTGTAACCCATTCCCGGAAATATTACCATCAAATTCTTTTTATCCATAGCAGTAAACTCTTTTCTTAATTATTTGCATCAGCACGCTCCGGTGTTCTCTGCTTTTTCTTCACTCAGCTCCATAGCCAATTTACGCTTTCTTTCCAAAACACGTGCCTGATATGCTGCCAATACATACAGCCCAACTGTAATCACAGCACCTTCCGCAATATCCCTTACATACATTTGTGACTCATGAAAAGTCGCCGTAGAATAATTTATTATATAGAATTTTTCATGTTTCAGTCTATTAAAAATATCAATAAACTTACTAATTATCCCCAATGCAGAAACAACCATAATCATATTTAACCACAATTTGCGCTTCCCTTCTCGTACAAAATAAAAATATGATGCAATTATCCCCATGATGCAAAAAATAACCGGAATTATCATTTCCCGTGATATTACCTCCATATAAACAAGCAAACCACATTCCTTATAAAAGCTGGAATAACCTCTATTTGCGATTGCATGAAGTACAACGTGAAAAAACATAAAAGATGAAAAGAATGCTATCAGAATTGTGCCAATCTTCTTTGGCGTCAAATTATCCCTTATCGCGTTGTATAAGCCATAGGAAAAGATGATCAAAAGACATACTTGCTCCCCAAAAAAATCTCGATCATTCACATAATAAACACCATAATCATCAACAGGCTGGAAAATGTACTCTAATAAAGAATAACCATTCCCAAATCTCGCATATGCATTAATAAAATACAATGTTACATGTTCGCATACATTAAAAAAAAGTGACAATACAATAAACGCATACAGCACAGCTATCATTCCATTCACTATCTTATTTTCAATTACAGACTTTTTTTCCACCACTTTTACCATTTCCTTTCCGGACAGCAGATTGTCAAGGCTCACTTCCAGAAGCTGAGAAATTTTCTTCAGTGTAACTATATCGGGATAGCGCTCTCCACGCTCCCAATTTGAAATTGTCTGCCTGCTCACATATAACTGATCAGCCAGCATTTTCTGCGTCAGCCCTTTTATTTCTCTCGCACTTCTCAGTTGTTCACCAAATTCAATCATAAATCTGCTCCTCTTAAAAATTTGACACCTGCGCATGATGTTAAAATCAGTATCAGCTATCGAAAAAAATATTACAAGCTCAACATAAAAAAGGGGGTGCCCCGTTATGTTGCACCCGCATAAACACTGACTATTTTAACTTTTCAAAATATCCGACAACAGCCGGCAGATCCTCGCATATCACTTCCGACAATTCACGCATCTCATTATCAGGACCGATGATATCCGGAACCATTATAGGACGCATACCTGCTGCCTTTGCAGCTCTTATACCGTTGTAGGAATCTTCTATCGCAAAAGTATCACCCGGAATTACTCCAAGTTCCCTGCACGCTATCGTATATATCTCGGGATTGGGTTTACTGATCTTGACGGCATCTCCTCCGACAACCATATCAAAGTAATCTATGAATCCCGCATCTGTAAGCTCACTTATCACAACAGCCTTTCTTGTGGATGAAGCGACACCTACCTTGATGCCTTCATTTTTCAGATACTGCAGGATTTCTTTCACTCCCTTTTTAACCGGAAGTCGCCCTCCGTCAAATTTCTCATGGAACAGTTTAGAGCTTTCAGCAAGAAGCTTATCCGCTATTCCCGCTCCCATCTTGTCTGCATATGCATTCTCAACAATGTCGTGAGTCTGCGCATTGTTTGTTCCTATGCATCTCTTGAAGACAGGTTCCACATCTCCCAATCCAAACCTCTCTCCAAGCTCATACCAACATGAAAGGCAAGCTCTCTCGGAGTCAAAAATAACTCCGTCCATATCAAAAATTACGCTATAATTTCTTTCCACAATATACCTCTATAACATAGCGAAGCGCCCTGAAATAATCAGGGCGCGTATCTCATCGGTGTTAATCGTTCCGGATTATTAAGATATTCGCAATCCGGAGGTGAGTTCACAAGCGAATTATTGCGAACTCTGCAAGCAACGTTTCGGCAATCTCTACACCTGAAGCTTATATGGTTGTTGTACAGCCTCCTACAACTTACTGAGCAAAACGCCCAATTACCATTACGTGCAACAAATGTCCTGCCACAGTTCAAACAAATTCTCTTTACATTATGTGTCATATCCCCACACTTCCCAACGAAAAAGAAAACAACAACTACAATTTTTTGTCTGAGGTTTTTCGTTATGTGATAATTATATAACAAACGAAAACCCGTGAAAAGAGGGACGCACACATATTCACAGATTATTCAAACTTTATTTAAACTTTCAAAGTTCTAAAAACTTTTCAGTAAATCGCACACTTCTATACAATTATGAATTTGCTTTTTTTGCATCGGAAGCATAGATCGCTTTCATTACGATTGGCGTCAAAATCGAACTTATGATGATCAGAAGAATCACCGCAGTAAAATACTCACTGTCAATAATCTCCGCCTTGAGGCCTCTTTGTGCAACGATAAGTGCGACCTCGCCTCGGGTCATCATGCCGACTCCGATCTTCAGGCTGTCCGACTTGTTATATCCAAGAATTTTGGCAACAAGTCCGCATCCCACAATCTTACTTACAAGTCCCACAACAACAAACGCAAGTGAAAACGCAATGATGGTTGTATCAACGGATCTTAAATTCGTCTGAAGTCCCACACTTGCAAAGAATATCGGCCCAAAAATCATGTAAGAATTTATGTCCATCTTTCTGTCTATGTATCCCGAATCATCAAGCGAACTTAAGATGATACCGGCAACATAGGCACCTGTGATATCTGCGACTCCAAAGTACTTATCAGCGATATATGAAAAGACGAGTGCAAGCGCAAGTCCGATTATCGGTATTCTTCTCGTATGAGGCCACATGGCATCAAGCTTCTTCATTATCTTGAAGATGATTATTCCCAAAACGATTGAGAACGCAAAGAACAAAACCGTCTTAACACAAACAAGTCCGATGTTCGCACTTGGATCTTTAAGTCCGATAACAGCAGTGAGAACAACTATACCTATAACATCATCGATTATTGCTGCGCTCATTATAGTGGTTCCGACCTCGGTCGAAATCTTTCCGAGTTCCCTGAGAGCCTGAACCGTTATGCTTACGGAAGTTGCAGTAAGAATTGTTCCTATAAAAAGAGCCTTGATAAATTCAGCACTTCCCGGAGCGGCAAAACCATAGAAACACATATACAAAATCGTTCCCAAAAGAAGCGGCATTCCAACACCCGCGCATGCAAGAATTGTTGCCTTTACCCCGGATTTCTTGAGGTTGTCGATATCGGTCTCAAGTCCCGCACTAAACATAAGCAGAACCACACCAATCTCCGCCATCTGGAAAAAAAACTCGCTCAACGGAACTATATTGAGAAGAGTCGGTCCTATGATAAGACCTGCAACAATCTCTCCTGCAACCTGAGGCGCCTTAAGCCTTCTTGCCAAAAGTCCGAAAAATTTGGCTGCGATCACAATAATCGCAAGATTACGTAAAATCTCTAAACTATCCACTTTCCCATTTCCTCACTCAAAAAGATTTTTCATTAAATTACTCAAATGCAATCATATTATAATGACAACTTTGCTTTTAAGCAACAAACAATCCTTGAGGAAATGAGAATCTTTGAGTTTACCCTCTCACAACCTGCGCAGCCTTAACGAGGTTTATGAGACTCGCCTTGGTCTCCGGAACTCCTCTTGTCTTGAGGCCGCAATCGGGATTGATCCAAAGTTTTTTATCATCTATCCTGTCACGCATCTTGCCAAGCGCATCAACAATCTCTTCAACCGAAGGAACTCTCGGACTGTGGATATCATACACTCCGGGTCCGACTTCTGTCTTAAAGTTATTTGCTTTCAGAGAATCCAGAATCTGAAGGTCGGAACGCGAAGCCTCAAAAGTGATAACATCAGCACCCATAGCATCTATCACAGGAATTATATCCGTAAACTCACTGTAGCACATGTGCGTGTGGATCTGAGTTTCAGGCTTAACTCCGCTGTGCACAAGTCTGAATGCGGGAATCGCAAAATCAAGATAATCGGTATACCAGTCTGATTTTCTAAGCGGCAACTTTTCTCTGAGTGCAGCTTCATCAATTTGAATAATCTCTATTCCCGCCTTCTCAAGATCAAGAACTTCATCCCTTATCGCGAGCGCAAGCTGCAGGATGCTCTCCTTGATCGAAATATCTTCTCTCGGGAACGACCAGTTAAGTATGGTAACGGGACCTGTAAGCATTCCCTTCATAGGCTTATTTGTACAGCTCTTCGCATACTTGGACCACTCGACCGTAATAGGCTCTTTTCTCGACACATCACCCCAGATGATCGGAGGCTTAACACACCTTGTTCCGTAAGACTGAACCCATGCTTTCTCGGTAAACACATATCCCGCAAGGTGCTCACCAAAGTACTCAACCATGTCGTTTCTTTCGTACTCACCGTGCACAAGTACATCAAGCCCAATCTCCTCCTGGAACTCTATACACTTCTTGATCTTATCCCGGTTAAAAGCAATGTACTGCTCTTTACTGATATTTCCTTTTCTGTAGTCCTGTCTGTTCTTTCTTACATCGGCAGTCTGAGGGAACGAACCGATAGTTGTTGTGGGGAAAAGAGGAAGTCCCAGCTTATCCTTCTGAATCTCTTCTCTTTCTTTAAACTTGGGGAGTCTGTCATAGTCGCTCTTTTTAATACCCGCAACTCTCTTTCTGACATTCTCATCCGCGCTGTCAGGTCTGCTTTTAAATAATTCGGCGTTTGCCGTATATTTTCCCGACGAGATTACGACCTTGCCATCCTTTTCACTTGCAAGTTCTGCGATATCCTTGAGCTCCGCAAGCTTTTCTTTTGCAAAGGCAAAGTGCATTTTGTACTCAGCAGGAATCTTCTGCTCGCTCTCAAGTGTATAAGGCACATGCAAAAGAGAACATGATGTATTCACTACAATGTTATCTTCTCCCGCAATGACCTTAAGCTCTTTTATAATCTCCAACGACTTTGCATAGTTGTTCTTCCAGATATTCTTGCCACATACTACCCCCGCAAACAGGAGCTTGTCACCGGGAAAACCGTTCTTTTTGACAAGCTCTTTCGTTTGCTTTCCCTCAAAGAAATCCAGGCCAATGCCGTCGAAATCAAGCTGAATAAGTAGATTGTAGATATCCCTCACATCACCGAAATATGTCTGAAGAAGCACTTTCACACCGCTTTTTCCGGCAAGAAGTACTCTGTACAATCTCTCAAAAAGTTTTATGTCATCAAGCGAAAGGTCTTTTACAAGATAAGGCTCGTCAAATTCAGCCCACTCAACTCCTGTTTCCGAAAGCTTAGAAAGATAGTTTACATACTCTTTTGCAAGATCCTGCTCAAAATCTGCTATTCCCTTACTGCCTGTAAACTTCGCAAGTTTAAGGAAGGTAAACGGTCCTATGATGCAAACCTTCGCGTCAACTTTGCAATCCACAGCTTCCTTATATTCATCAAAGGGCTTGGTGCCGACAAGCTTTATCTGCGTATCGTCATCTATCTCGGGAACAATGTAGTGATAATTTGTGTTAAACCACTTCTTCATCGCAAGCGCCTTGACATTACCTTTTTCACCCTGATAGCCTCTTGCCATCGCAAAATATGTATCAAGATCCGACAGTCCGAGCTGCCTGTATCTGTCTGGTATTATATTAAAAAGAGTCGCAACATCGAGCATGTTGTCATAAAACGAAAAATCATTCACAGAAATGAAATCGATCCCGCTGTCCTTCTGAAGCTCGATATGCTCTTTTCTCAGATTTTTTGCAATATCCTGTATCTCTTTTTCACTTATCTCATTCTTAAAATATTTCTCTGATGCAAATTTAAGTTCTCTGTCTTTACCCACTCTAGGGTATCCGATAACTGCTGTTCTCATGCCGTTTCCTCCTCTTTCTCAATTATCGGAAAGTATAACGCTATATCATTCATAGGTAAAATACATATTTAGTTCCATACTTCATAGATAAAATCTATGAAAGCTGATATAATGTTCTCATGACTTTAAAACAATTACACTACGTGGTAACAGTGGCTGAAACAGGCAATATAACAGAAGCTGCCAAAAAGCTTTTTATCGCCCAGCCAAGCCTTACCAGCGCAGTACAGGAAATTGAAAAAGAATATGGAATAACGATCTTCAACAGAACGAAGAGAGGAATCAGCGTCACCATCGAAGGGACAGAGTTTCTAGGATACGCCCGCCAGCTCCTTGAACAGGCAAATCTGATAAACGAAAGATATACGGGAAAACCTGTCGGAAAGACAAAGTTCTACATTTCTTCGCAGCACTACTCTTTCGTTGTTGAAGCTTTTGTTGAGCTGCTCAAAAAGCACGGCGGCGAAAAATACGAGTTTCACATGCGCGAAACCCAGACCTATGACATAATCGAAGACGTTTCTCATCTTAGAAGCGAGATCGGAGTTCTTTATCTGAACACTTTCAACGAAACCGTAATAAAAAAAGAGCTTCGCGAGAACGGTCTGTCTTTTACTCCGCTCTTTAGAGCAAAGCCTCACGTATTTATCGGAAAAGACTCACCGCTTGCAAAAAAGCGCAGCATCACTCTTGATGACTTAAAGCCGTTCCCAAGGCTCTCATATGAACAGGGAACGCACAACTCTTTTTACTTCTCAGAAGAGATCCTGAGTACACAGGACTCCGATAAAGACCTTGTTGTCTGCGACAGAGCAACTCTTTTTAACCTGCTGATAGGCCTTAACGGCTATACGATATGCAGCGGCGTCATAAATGAAGAACTTAACGGCGCCAACATTATTGCCAAGCCTCTTAAGGTCGACGACTACATGGAGATCGGTTACATCCTCAAAACTTCAGTAAAGCCGTCACCATTGACGCTCGACTATATTTCTATATTAAAGAATCTTACTAAGAAAAAATGATAAGGAGTTTTATATGTTTAGCACCAAAGGACGCTATGCTCTGCGCGTCATGATTGATCTTGCGCAGCACATGGAAGACGAATATATTCCACTTAGGGACATCGCCGAAAGACAGGATATCTCCAAGAAATATCTTGAGATAATCGCAAAAGAACTTGTAAAAGGCGGCATGATCGAGGGTCTCAGCGGAAAGCACGGCGGCTATAAGCTCGTAAGAACTCCCGAAAAATACTCGGTCGGAGAAATAATCGAACTTATGGAAGGCACTTTTGCACCCGTCGCCTGCCTCGAAAAAAATGCCCCGGAATGTCCCAGGGCAAATAAATGCAAAACACTGTCCATGTGGACAGAATTCTATGAACTTGAACGAAATTTCTTTTTCGGCAAAAAACTGAGTGACCTATGCAACTCGTAAAAAGTAATCACTTAGCGAGGTATTGTCGAGCTTAGTGTACTACTTTGTTCCGGCAAGCGAAGCGAGATCGGAACTTCCTTTAGTCTACAACAGTGTATTGGAACAACTCATATTTGAGCTTTGTTCCCTCTGCTACGCCTTCAGGTAAAAGAGCTCTCGCAACGAGTTTAAGGTTGCTATCCTCTGTATCCGTTCTGCGAAGATTCGCGTAATCTCCGTCAATACTCTCCACTACATAAAACCATGTTTCCATTTTCGCCGTCTACCTTTCTTCTGCTCCATGCCGCGCAGCCGCAACGAGTGCAGATATAATGCCTGTAATTTCTGGTAAATCTGCTCTCTCTTTTTCTATATATCACAGCACCGCAGCTCTTACATTTAAACACATATTTTACGGGAAGCTCCGAGGACTTATAGTCCTCAATGCCTTTCTCAGAGCCCGTCGTAACACGCTTGATATCATATCCGTATAGCGAATTCATCTTTAGCGCGTTCTGCTTCCATCTTCCCGTATGTCTCATACAACCTTCGCAGGTATGAAGAAGTTCATGTATTATAGTTTCCTTGCAGGACTTCTCCGAAATCCTTTCGTCAGCAAGAAGTATCTCCGCAATCTGAATGCGAAAGCTTCCGTCACGGTTTTTTTTACAAAGTCCCCATCTGGTTCTTGCGCGTCTATTGATCTCAAAGGTTATCCTATCACTTATGCATATTCCTGCTGCCTCAACTTCTCGCATGCAATCGCGCCTGAGGCGCTCAAAATCTTTCATTAAAACCGATTCCTTCAGTGCAAAAATTCAATTGAAAGTAAGCTGCAGTTTCCTGTTCCTGCATATCTCAGATACAGAGCATGAGTTCCTGAAAGCTCATCAAAACTGCATTCGTGTGCAGTCCAGATATTTGAACCGATAGCATCTATCTTGCCGACAGGCTTGCCGTCAAGTTCCGTAAGAATCTCGAAAGTTCCCGTAAAGTAAGCTCTAGTCTTTATTCTGAGTCCTGTCAATTTGTCAAAAACAAAGTACTTAAATCCAATTGTAGTTCCGTCAACAATATCTTTAATGTAACTCTCTCTGCGCGACTCATCTCCGCCAACCTGAACAACTCTGGGCTCGCCGGGCTCCACATACATCTTGTGCTCTCTTGTGAAAATATTGCACGCGATATAAGCCGGATACTCACCTTTATCTGAAAGAGGTCCGTCGTTCAGTCCGCACGATGTAATCTCTACCTGAGGGATACTTCCGTCAGGGGCAAAAGAAATTTTCTCCGCGCATCCCTGTCTGCTAAACCACGTTCCGTTGGTATGCCTGTGGTAAAAGATATACCAGTCATCACCAATCTCTATTATACTTCCGTGGTTGTTGGCTCCATAAGCAGATGCAAGATTCGCATCCTTATAAGTTCCTATATGCATATCGCAGTTACTTACGATAACGCCGCCATACTCAAAAGGCCCCTCGGGACTCTTTGATGTTGCGTAGCAGAGCTCGTGCATAACTTCCGATGAATATACAAAATAGTATATGTCTCCGCGCTTTCTGATAGAAGAAGCCTCAAAGAAAGCATGTCCCTCAAAGCCGGTTCCTTTGCTGTACTCAGATCCGGGCGCAATTATCTTGGGACCTTTTTTGACCGTGAGCATATCTTTGTCAAGGACAGTAAACATCGAACCGCTCCTTGACTTATCTCCCTGTCCGCAGAAACCTGTGTACATGTAGACTTCGTCGTTCTCAGTAAGGACACCCGGATCAAACTGAGGCTCATCTCCCTCTTTTTGTCCAAGTTTTACTCCGTCCTCATAATGAACGTATCCGTAGAACTCATAAGGTCCTGCAGGCTTGTCACTGACTGCGACCGAAACAACGTTCACTTTATCAAGAACATAATACAGATAATATTTTCCGTCAGGTCCCTGAGTTACATCGGGAGCATAGAGACACATGTGTCCGTCACCGTTGTACGGATCCTGAGTTTTCTTATATATTACGCCCTCATATTTCCAAGTTCCGAGATCATCTACAGGTGCCGACCAGCAAACATAATCGCCGAGACAGAACGTCTCACCGCCGTATATGTCATGTGATCCGTACACATATACTCTGTCTCCGAACACATAGGGCTCTCCGTCGGGAATATACTCCCAATTCGGAAGATAAGGATTTACTCCCTGTAACTTCGTATTCTGTCTTATGCCGCCTTCTTTTTTGGGCACTGCTCCGCACGCGGTAAATTCCATTTCATTTGGAACATCCGCGGTATATGTGCCCCAAGTTGGAAGCTCGTTTCCATCTTTTCCTGCGCCGTTTGGATTGCCCGTCTTTACGAAGTTTACAAAATAATCGCACATCTGTGATGCAAGGTCATAATGTCTTCCCTCATATGGGCGATGGCTTTTTCCAAGAGTCTCGAAGAAAAACCAAAGATCCACAGAATGAAAACATCCGGGATATGGATCAGCCTCTGCTCCGTCGCCCGGAATATCGGGTCCGAATCTATAGTAGTAGAAATCCGCAGAAGGACGGTTTTTCTTTGCATTAAGGAAAACCTTCTTTACTGCCTTTTCTACCTTGTTTATATTGTCTTCTTTAAACTCATCCACTGTATTGCCGGCAAGAAGCGGAACATCGGGACACTTTCCTTTGACAAAAGCTTCCGTCGCATCTTCCTTAATAAACACGCCGTCAAGTACAGGGAACATCATGGGATTCTCTGAAATGAACCTTATATATCCGTCGAGAAGTTCCTTGGAACTTAGCTTTCTTGCTCCTTCTATTCCCGACAATCCAAGTGATATTATGAATTTTTTACCTAGTTTCTCGGCATCGGAAAGAGATAAGGGCGTAAAGATCTGCGCTCCCTCTTTCTCAAGTTCTATGATACCGCTGAATACGGCAGCGCCCTTTATAATGTCTTTGTTATCCTCACAGACAAGCTGCTGCATAACAGAGGCACCTCCTGCCGATTGTCCGGCAATCTTTATATTCTCGGGATCTCCGCCGAATGCGGAAATATTTCTGTAAACCCAATGAAGTGCCGCCTTCTGATCCAAAAGACCGAAATTTGAAGGCGCATCGGGAGATTCTTTTGTAAGATCTTTATGCGCAAGGTTACTGAAGACGCCGAGTCTGTATCCGACTGTAACCACTACAACGCCTCTCTTTGCTATAGCCTCACCGTCAAACTCCATCTCCGATGTGTATCCCCACTGAAAAGCCCCGCCATGGTACCACACAAGAACAGGAAGCTTCTCATCCTTATCTGCCGCAGGTGTCCATATATTCAGATACAGACAGTCCTCACTCATAAGTATTTCCGGATCAACATGCTATTCTCTGCAGTAAAGATCGCCGCTTACTCCCGGTGTATCCTGGAAAGCAATAGGCGCATACTCTTTAGCCTCATATATGCCCTGCCAATCTACGTAGGGCTGAGGCGCTTTCCACCTGTTTTCTCCGACAGGCGGTGCCGCATAGGGCACTCCTTTAAACACGGTAATGCGCGGATTCGTTCCGGCAATACCTCTTATCTTGCCATTTTCAACTTCAGTTAATCTGAGCACCCTGAATACCTCCCAATAACATTATATTTATGTTATACCATAATACTTTAGATATTTGTAAAATAAATGCATTTTTATAAGTATTCTATACGCCTGCTGTCTACCTTTATCCCGTTCTTTATCTTATAAAGTTAGTAAATATCTTATCTTCCGCAACAGGCTGCTCTACCCCTGAGTTCTTGCCTGCTTCGATGCTCTGAAGCACCCACGCCATGTTTTTTCCAAGAGTATGCATGATCTGAAGGCCTTCTTCGTCTTTGAGGACATCTTCAGGTTTTCCTCCGTGAACCATGTTCCAGTATCTTGATGCGATAAGAGGCATATTTGCAAAAAGAGGGTACTTGTTAAGAACATCAAGAGTCGCAGTAGTTCCCGCTCTTCTTGCCGATGCCAGTGTAGCTGCGGGCTTGAATTTAAGATCAGCCTCAGCTGTCCAGAACAATCTGTCAAGGAACATGAGTATCTCACCTGTAGGACTTGCGTAGTAAACAGGCGATCCGATGACTATTCCGTCAACACCCTTAAGGATCTCAGCGGCCTCTTTTACCGCTTCTTCAACTTCGCCCTTAAGGACTTTTGATCCTGCGTTAAAAATTTCTGTCTCTATATTCTTGGCATTAAGCTCTTTTGCCACCTCTGAAAGAGCTGTAAATGTACATCCGTTGTCTCTTCTGCTTCCGTTAATAAGTAATACCTTCATTTTCGTACCTCCGTGGTTTTTATCAAGAATAATTATATAATGATACCGTTATGCGTGAAAGGGAAAAACGATCATCCGGCTGTTGTAAAAAAGATCATAAGAAGCGTTATCGTCACCATCGAAACAATTGTCGTCACCGTGATCGCACCCGAAAGTGTCTCGGTCTCCTCACCGATTTTTTCCGACTGGATAAGCGGAAGGTTTCCGACAGGCATAGTCGCCATCAGGCAAAATCCAAGTATTGTAACTTCATCGCATCCTATTGCCTTAAGCAGATAAAACATAGCGATGGGAAGAAGCACCATTCTAAGTGCAATATATCCCCATATCCTCACATCTTTGAATCCCTTTGAAATACCCGATCTTGCAATAGATACGCCCAAAAGTGTCATCGACAAGAAAACCGTCGCATTTCCTATATAGCTTACGCTGTTTGTTATGATAAGCGGCGGCACAATATTAAACCAGCACACAACAAGACTCAGCAGTGCCATGATTGTTCCGGGGCTGAGAGCTTTCCCTATACTCATCTTCTCTTTGCCGTTACTAAGGACTGTAATTCCGTGGGTATAAAAAAGAAGGCTGTACATGATGTTGCATACTATAACGTAGAGAATTGCTTTGTCGGGAAGGATTGCTCTTGCGACGGGAATGCCGATAAAACCGACGTTTGTATAAACAACCATAAGGTTATAGAATCTTCGTTTGTCCTTTTTCACTCCGAGCAGAATCGGAAAAATCGCACCAAGCGCGATCAGCGCCACATAGAAAACAACTCCCAACAGCACAGCTTCCAAAAGCTCTTTGTGGCTTGCCTGCACATTGCCTGTCAGGATCGAAGCAAGTATAAGCGCCGGATTGCACACGTCCATAACTATCGTCGACAATCTTCTCGACACCGTATCATCAACCACCTGCTTCTTGTAAAGGTACACACCAACAGCAACCAGGATCGCAATAACTCCCATCTGCTGCATCACTACTGAAACACTCATTATAATTTCTTTCCTTCCGGATAATTTTCCTACTAATTGTAGCACAGCAAGAAGTGCTTAAGAAAAAATAATGCCGGTGATATCATTAAGAAACTTCTCTCTCGTTGCACTCTCGTTTGGCTCCCCATGCTCACAGGTTCTCACGTAGTCCCTATACTGACCACTGACAAATTCAATCTCTTTGTGATAGAATTTAATCACACAAACATCGCAACAGAAGAAGATAAAAATCTTATCGAAAATCTGACAAACGAGGTTGCGGCACTTCGCAGATTGCTAAAGGAACACGGAATCGAAGAGTAAAAACATTTAGCGAGACAGTTTTCGAATTGCCTCGCTATTTTTAATTAAATAGGAAAACCATCCATTTTTCCTATTATTTGGAGGTTTACGAATGGACATCAAAAACAATAAAAACAAAATTTACTTAGCTATTATAATCATCGCCATCATCGCAGCTGTAATTCTTCTGGTAGATTATAAATTCAATACACCGACGCAACCCACCATGCCGGAAGCAGCATCTAGCGAAAGCACTGTGAAAAAAGACAACAGTAAAGTTCTAGTATCCGTAAGCACAGAGACAATTCGCGACGGAATCGCAAACATGGGGACTCTTATTACGCAGGAATACTACTTCACGCAGGTTGAGAAGTATACCAAAGAAAAAACAATTATGCAGTTCATCACTTCTTCATCCGAGTTCATATACAGTTATGACGGCGCGGTTACGGCAGGTGTGAATTTTGAAAAGATAAATATCTCGAAGGACGAGGACGCCAAGATCATAAAGGTCGATATTCCCGATTCCGAGATATTCTCAGTAAATATTGATAAGGATACATTTAAGATCTATTCGGAAAAAGACTCGCTGTGGAATCCGCTGAAACTTGAAGATTACAACACTTCACTTACAAAATTTGAGGAAGCAGCCAAGCAAAAAGCGATAGATAACGGCATTCTTGAAAAATCCGATGCTCAGGCAAAAACACTTATCGAAAACTTCATCAGCAATTTCCCTGAGACAGCGAAGTATCAGATAGAATTCGAATAAAGAGGTAACCCGTATGAATTTAAAAAAACTTACAATAATCGTAGTACTGCTACTTGTAGCCGTAATATCTTTCACAAAAATAGCACCTATGGCAGCCAATCCCGCAAATCACAAGCACGCCATAGAACAAACAGACAGCAAGATTTCAACAGTAATGAAGCTTTCAGGCGGCGCCGCTGCTGCATCTGCTACATTGTCGCTCCTTCCCGGAGATCTGTGCACTCCGATCTCCGAGCAGCTTGCTGAACTTGCATCATATTTTCTTTTGATATTGAGCGCTCTTTATCTTGAAAAATTCATGATAACTCTGACGGGATATGTCGCATTTTCCGTACTCATACCGATTGCATGCGTCCTATTATGCGGAGCCATCATATTTAAGAGAAAGAGCTTGTCAGATATAGCTACAAAGATCGGAATATTCGGACTTATCATCTTCTTCATCGTTCCTTCAAGTATCTGGCTCTCCGACAAAGTTTACCAGACACAAGCAGCCAAGGTTGAATCAACAATTCAGGAATACGATGAACTCGAGATCGAGGGCGATTCCGACTCCAACATCTTCAGTGACTTCACGACCATCACAACAGAGACCATCGAAAGATTGTCGAACTTCCTCAAGAACTTATTGGAGTCACTAGCTGTAATGATCGTCACCGCATGCATCATTCCGATATTAGTATTTGTACTGCTTATCTGGCTGTTAAAAACAATCTTTAGCTCAAGCACCCTTACGCTGGATCCCCAAGCATTTGAGAATCTTGCAGGTAAGATCAAGGAAACAGTAAAAAAAGATTGACCACATAAAAGTATCAGAGGTAAAAATTATGGGCAAAAAAATAGCACTTACTTTCGACGACGGTCCAAGCACCGTTACCACTCCGCAGGTTCTTGATAAGTTAAAAAAATATAATGTTATCGCTTCTTTTTTTCTGGTAGCAGACAACATAAATGAAGAATCGGAAAAAATCGTAAAGGCCTGCATAACTCACGGATGCGAGATCTGCAACCATTCTAAGACACATTCTTTTATGACAAAGCTTTCCGTCGATGAAATAAAAGCTGAGATCAAGTACACAGACGAGGCAATCGAAAAGCTTACAGGCTACAAACCAAGATTTTTCAGACCTCCGTACATAGATGTAAAATCCGAGATGTACGAATGCATAGACCTTCCATTTATCTGTGGAATACACGGAACCGACTGGGAGGATGATGTCCTTGCACAGCAGCGCGCCGACATGATCTTGTCTCAGGCACGCGACGGTGCAATCATCCTCATGCACGATTACACAGGCAACAACGAAACCGTAAAAGCTCTGGATATTGTAATTCCGGCTCTTCTTGAGCAGGGGTATGAATTTGTAAATATAACCGATCTGTTCAAGCTAGGAAACGTTGAACCTGCCGTGCACAGTGGCATCATATATTCAAACATATACGATACTGAACCATATTCCGGCTGAACATATATAAGTTATCAAGGGGCGGACACACTCATTCTTGTGTCCGCCCCTTTACTGCTTTCAATTCTATTATCATCTATATTACAGCATGAAAAGTGCTCCGAATATCGGCGATAATATTATCATCACCACAGAAAAAGCAAACGAATTAACTGACATAAGAGTTGCTCTCTGCTCGGACGGGATCATACCATTTAACATAACATCGGCTTTAACCTGAATAAAGTTATCGCCAAATGCCCCGATGAATCCGCCTAGAATAACCAGAATTGTATTCCCTGAAAAAGACATAGCTAAAGCAAATGTCACACATGAAAAACTCATCACACATACTTTTCTGTAACCTGAGGATTTTATTATCGTGGTAGCTTTTGCTCCAAGCGCAGCCCCAAGTCCCATCACAAAAAGTGCAGGTCCAAACAGCGCTTCTTTTATTCCCATCTTGGGAAGCTTCGCCTGTAAAAAGAAAAGCACAAGAATCGAAACTGCACCGATAAATGCATTAACGAAGATGATATGCCTGACTTTCGGATTGTCCTTTATAAAAGATACACTTTCTTCTACCACTTCTTTAAAGCGCTTCTTCACACTCTTTTCGCTGCTAATTTCCATCTTCACTTCTGTAAGTGATGCGGCTATAACAATTGATAGCAACCCTACCAGCACATCCACCGCATATGCACGCTTATATCCAAGCGCTATGGCAGCACCTGCAAGGAGCGTTGCCAATGAGCTCGTGATCTGATAAACAATCAGATCGTTCGATGCAAACTTATCGTACTCCTTCTCAATACCGGCTTCTTTAAGCGAATCGTATGCCATCGCTTCACGCGTTCCCGACGCAAGATTATAGCTTAGAGCGCTGACCACCATGGTGATTGCAATGGATAAAAATGAATCCGAAAAAATCATCATAATAGCAGACAAAACCGCCATTGCTCTGCTTGCCACCATCGTCTTTTTTCTTCCGAACACGTCTGCAACCGCTCCCGACGGAACTTCAAAAACCATGCTCGCTATATGAAATATGCTCTCCGCAAATCCAATTGTCGCAGTGGAAAAGCCCCTCGCCGAAAGAAGCGCAACCCACGACGCGCCCGCGATCATCAGACTTCCCACACTATCAATTAAATATAATTTCCTTATCTGTTTTCTTGCTGTCTTTGTATTCATAAAAAAATCTCCTCATCTTTTGTTATCTAAAAGAATAAGGAGATAATGCAATCTGATTTAATTGTATTTATCAACTAAATACACCTAAAAAAGAGCGCACTATCCCCGTAAACAGCAAAAATGCAACCGTTCATAAGTTGAATATTGACCGTTTTCCAGCTCATTATGCGCTCCCTTCAAAATTTTATCTTATTATAACATAACTTACTTCGTTGTCACTCTTTTAATCTTAAGAAGTGCGATTCCGCAGCCACCTACTGCCATGGATGCTACTGTGGCAACCGCAACGGCAAAATATTTTATGCGGGATGACTTCTTTTTTCTGGAGTTATCGGGATTTGCAAGCGTAGGAACCGCTTCGTCCGGCACTTCCTTGGTAGATACCAAAACACCACCGACTGAAACCGTTTCCTTGTTTCCTGCGTAGTCTTCTGCAACGATCGTAACTTCCTGCTTCTTGTCAGATTCAGAAAGAGTGATGGTCTTGACTCCTGCTGCATCCTGAAGCTCTTCCCTTGTGCAAGACTCAATCTTGTTTCCGTCTTTGAATATTACAAGATTGTCCACGCCCATGTTATCCGTAACATTTATGTTGACATCAAGTGATTTCTGCTTATATTCACCGTTTTGCTCAATTCCGGATGTGACAATTCCGGGAGCTGTTCTGTCAATTGCAAAGGTCACCTCTGCATCTCTTGATTTATTATCCTGAACGTTCTGCGCTCTATCCTTGGTGTACACCGTCACCGAATAAATTCCGTCAGCGTTAAAGTTCGACTTAGATACCGTGTAAGTGTATGTCTTCCAGGATGTATCGCCGCCCTGACACTTAACAGAATAATCTCTGCCGTTTCTGAGCTCTTTGATATTGCCGTCACGGCTTATCGAAACATCTTTTAAAGTAAGCTCATCGATATTGATCTCTGTGATTGTGATATCCTTAGGCTCATTGATGTAATACTTGTTGTTAAACTCTTTTCCAACTTTTCCTACAACGAATACCGAACCATGGCGGTTTACAGAGAACACCAGTCTTTCTTTTGTCTCATTTCCTGCCTTGTCTCGAACTGTTGCTTCAAGAGTATACAGATCGTCCATGCTCTTGTCATGTGCAAAATCGCTGTATGCCACAGAGAAGCCGTTCTCAATAGGTGTAATACTGCTTCCCACCTGAACAACTCCGTTATTATATCCCCTGAGGACCACAGAAGATGCATCTATATCAATGTACTTATCTTCATAAACAACTCTGGGCGCAACTTCTGCGTTGTTTGCAGAGAAGTTCTCAACTCCCGAAAAAACAACCTTAGGAGCAGTCTTATCTATAGTAAATATCTCTGATACATACTCTGTAGCCGTATTTCCCGCAAGATCGGAGCACTTGATCTTGTATCCGTATGTTCCGTCTTGGCTGAAAGAAATCTGAGCAACATTGCTGTCCCCGTAAGAAGAAAATCCTGTTAATCCGGGCATCACACCGGGATCCTTGACCTGCTGCGTCTCAAGTTCAACAAGTTTTCCGTCAAAAGACATTTCTTTTATATTTACATTTGCAACTCGCGTCTCTTTATAGAACTTATCATTTACAGCAGCTCCGGTGTTGTATGTGACTTTAATCTCAGGAGCCGTACGGTCGATAACAAATTCTTTTTCGGACAATTCTTTTGACTTATTACCTGCTCTGTCAACACAGTTAAATTTCAGACTGTATTTTCCGTCCTCAGCAAACTTGATCTTACGTGTATATGTATTTACAGCCGAGTTTGTCCACTCGCCTACAGATGCGCCACCAAACTCCTGATCCAAATCCACTTTAGCGCCTTCATTATAGAACGTGAAGTCTTTAACCGTAAGAGTGGCTGTTCTCTCTTTATTGTAGTACTTTTCATTTGCAGGATCGTTTTCATCAAATTCAAGAGTCACTTCAGGAACTGTTGTATCTACTATAAACTTTGTTCCTTCTTTAGTATCATGATTGCCTGACATATCATATGCTTCAGCGGATATCTGGTATGTTCCGTCTGCATCTGTTGTGAAGGTTATCACATGCTCATTATCACCAAGGTCTCCTGTCCAATCTCCAAGAGGTGTCTTGCTGACTTCGCTTCCGTTTTGATCAAGCTGCTTGATATACACAAAAGATTTTTGCTTATCAATCCACTTATCCTTAACGGTTACAGTAACCTGCACATTGGAAGCATAGTAAGTGTTTCCTTCGGCGGAGATAGCTCCTTTGCCATATTCTATGGAAATCTCAGGTGCTTTTGTATCAACGATCATCTGCTTCGTTGACAGCTCGCTCCACTGTCCAAGCTTATCTTCAGCATAGGTCTTAATCTTATATGTTCCGTCGTTTTCAAGCTTGAAATTATATATGCTGCTCTTATCTTCCGATCCGACGAATTTAGGAACTACATATGTGTATTCTTTTCCAGTCGAATCTTCAAACTTGGTGAGTTCATCGTCCAGGTTGATATCCGATATAGTAACCGTTCCGCTCGCAGAGCCTTTGTAGAACAGTCTTTCTTCGTCTTTAGCTACCGCCTCATCCACACTGTAGGAAATCTTGGGCGCAGCTTTATCTACTACAAAAGAGCCGTTTCCGATTCCTTCCTTGGCATTTGCGTTTCCTGCCGCATCCACAAGACTAAGAACCTTCACATCGTATTTATCTTCTCCGTCTTCGCTCACAGAACGGACAGTATCAACAAAAACATAGTACTCGTCATCGCTTCTGGATTTATCTGCCTGACTGATGCTCTTTGTGATCTCGCGCTCATCATTGATCCTGTATGTGATCTTATTAAATCCACTTACTTCTTTGTCCTCTGATTCACCGTCACACTTTTTGGGAACCTTGATAAGTACTGTAATATCTTTATTTGCAGTAAACCACTTAAGCGGATTTATCCAACGGAAAAATTTAAAAAGCGGATTACTTTCTTCTTCACCATCAACAATTACATTTGCAGAAGGTGCCGTGTTATCTATCTTAACAGTCTTTTTTGTAATATCTTTGGAATCTTCATCACCGCAGTAAACGCCGGCTACTTGGTATTCTGTTACACCTTCTTCATCAGGAAGTTCGATGCCGGCAGAAAAGTTGTACTTTCCGTCTTTGTATTCATTTGATACAGTGATAGTTTCAATTAGTGAATCCTCCGCTGCATCATCATTATCAGAAGCCTTAGCAACAGTTATTTCCTTTATCTCTCTGACGGTCTTTCCGCTTATATTTATCTTCATGTGAGAATCAGGGTGAGTTGCGTTGGAATACCATTCAGAAGATGTAGTTGATACGCTGATCACATCAGTTATTTCTTCATCCGAGTAATAACAAAATATCGGTGCATCCGTAACATCACTTTCCGCACTGTTATCTGCATTATCTTTCGCAATGATCTTGCTGATCTTATAATTTCCGTGCGCATCGGGGAACCAAGAATATGTATCATCATCTTCTGCAGTCATCTCATGCTCTGTTCCGTTTTCTTCAACCGCAAGAACTTCCTTCACGCCTGTTCCGTCATCTACTACTTTGGCTGTAACTGCAAAGCAGTCGCTATCCTGAGAAGCGGCAACATCGCCCAGGCTACCTTCATATGAAACTGCGTCTTCAGTTTTTATCTCTATATCAGAGATTTGAGGTGCGGTCTCATCTGCGGGTTCGGGTTCGGGTTCAGGATCAGGCTCGGATTCGAGATCATTGTTCTCGTCATTACCAGAAGCGGGTGTTGCCACTTCTTTTTTATTGTTTTCTTCTGTGGAATCTGTAGTATCCTCGTCCTGCCCAGCATTCTTCTTTAAATCATCAGGCGCAGGTGTTGGTACAACCGGCTTCTCTTCTGTAGGTACACCTTCCTCATTATTATCATTGGAACTACCTTGATTATCGATACCGACCGGCTCATCGGCATAGACTGTAATAGAAACGCAATTCGCTAACAGCAGAATTGCCACCATCAGAAACGGAAGAACTCTTTTCTTGATAGCCTTAACAATGGTGTTCTTCATGTTCATTCCTCCAAAGAAATTTAAAGACGTATTTATGCTTTTTCAGCACAAACCTAATGATTTGGAAAACGCTGATTTTATCAGTATTTCCTTAGAATAAAGCTCAACTCGATGAGTTTACATCATTTTTACGACAATAACAATATATTTTCTGAATAATTATTAGTAAATATTTTATTTTTATTCACTTTCATAATTCTTCATATTTCATTTCTCTTGTATTTTTTCGTCACATATATTATCCTATATCCGTTAAATTGTTATTAATATTCAAAGAATTTTGGAGAGAAACATGAGCCTTCATTACAATGCATTTATTTCATATAAACATGCAGATCTGGACAATAAAGTCGCTGCCACCGTAGAAAGGAAACTGGAGCATTTTCACATTCCCTACAAGCTGCGCAAGAAAACAGGAATGAAAAAGATCGAGAGGATTTTCAGAGATACAGACGAACTTCCTCTTACAAGCGACCTCAGCGGAACTATCGCTGACGCGCTCAAAAACGCAGACTATCTCATAGTCATCTGCTCAACAAACACGCATAAATCCATGTGGGTGGAAAGAGAGATAAACCTCTTCTTACAGAATCATTCACAAGATCAGGTTCTTACAGTCCTTGCCGACGGTGAACCGGCTGACGTTGTTCCCGAAAGATTAAAAAATAAAGAAATAACACGCGTAAATGAAGCAGGCGAAACCGAAACAGTTCTTGAACCGGTTGAGCCTCTTTCATGTGACTTCAGACTTCCAAGAAGAGACGCTATCAACATAGAACTTCCAAGGCTCGCAGCAGCTCTTATCGGCTGCTCATACAGCGAGCTTATTAATAGACAGCGCCAGTACAAGATGAAACGCCTTACCGCGATATTTGCAGGTATACTTGCGCTTTCACTTGGATTTGGCGCCTATATGCTTCGCAGTAATCAGAAAATAAGCGAAAGTTACCGCGCTTCTCTTATAAGTCAGTCTAAATACCTTTCAAACGAATCCGAGAAGCTCCTTGATAACGAACAGCGTATCGACGCTTTGCACCTGGCTCTTGCTGCACTTCCCGACGAAGAAAATCCTGACAGACCTGTAACCGTAGAAGCTCTTCGCGCGGTCACCAGAGCAACTATGGCATATGTTCCGTTATCATCTTCAAACATAGAGGCAGTATGGACTTATGAACTTCCAAACAGAATAGAAGGCATGGATGTTTCCGTCAAAAACAATCTGTTCGCTGCAATAGATTACACTAACAATGTAAAAGTTTGGGATACCGAATCGCACAAAGAGCTTTATTCCTATTCGCCTAAAGATAGTAGTTTTACCACTTCAGCTATCAAAATACTCGATGATGGAAATCTTATCATAGCAAGCTCTAATTCTGTAATATCCGTCAATCCAAAAAGCGGAAATGTAAACTGGGAATCCACTGCTCCTGATTCTTACTTCATTAAAAAAGATATTTGCCTCACAAGTAATAACGATATACTTGTTTTTTCTACAGATAATCGTAACTTTATTTTGATTTCTTCAAAAGACGGCTCAGTAGCAAACACATTCGCGCTTTCACAAGAAGCTAAGGACGCGATAGGAACATGGCCCAACAAGTTTATCATATCACCTGACGATACAAAGATTGCTTTTACTTACCATCTCCTCAGCACTGTAAAAGACCAGCTCGGCATTTATGACATTACTTCAGGAGAAACAACACTAATTCCAAAAGAAGATCTAAACGTAGAAACATTGCGTTTTTCCAAGGACAACAGTTTATTTGTTGCCTATTCCTCCGGTGACCTTGATGCCGCAAGCTATTCACTTTTAAACATGTCTGTCATCAAGCCGGAGACTTATAATATTATTTGCTTATCACCCGAAGATTATTCCGAGAAATGGACTTATGATTTTCATCATGACTCCATAAGTTACGGCGATAACTTTATTTATACAGAAAGCAATAACCGATTAACATATTATACCGGTGATGTCGCTGAAGTATTAGATGCGTCAAGCGGAGAATTACTGCATCATTATAAATTTGATTCTCCTGTAGTTAAACACACTTTAAATCCTGATAACGACGCAATTACATTTATAACAAGAGACGGCGGAATAGCATCCTCTTCCGAAACCGAACTTCCAAAAGATACTGTCAACATAATGCATTATTTTACCGATGACATTGAACATGTTAATACCGGAGGCGGTGCATATGTAAACAAAAGAAACAATAATCAGGTTATCTATTACGGAGTAAACATATACGACAAAGAATGGGCAGCTTTTAAAGATGCACCTGTAGAGGAAAGTATATCAAACTTCTACATGGATGATAACGTTGCCGTCTTATTAAACGATTCAGAAAACGGATCATATCTTAATATCTATGATCCCACAGAAAAAGCATCGCGAACCCGCGTTGAACTGGAAAATGTAAAATCTTTCCATTGTTGTATTCTGGGGTTATATCGTGACAACATTCTTATAGCTTACAGCGACTATGACCTTGATGGATTTATAGTTTTTGAAGTAAACTACACTACCGGTGAAGTTAAACAAAAACAATATAATGAGAAATCCTCTATGTATAACTCTGCGACTACAAATGACCTCGCATATGCAGACGGTAAACTTGTATACCTGAGAAAAGATTCTGATAAAACTTTTGTTATAACATATGATTTCGCAGAGGATAAAGAACAAAAATATCTAATCTCCTCTGATTATAAGTATATTGCAGGCACCCCCTTCTATTTTGCCGAACAGGGATATGTATTCGTTTCCGGTGACAAAGGAATGGATTCTACAACAGATTTCATCATAAATCTTGCAAATAACGATCTGATTCCGATAGAATGCGATGAAGCTTGTGAAGATACAGTATATGCGACAATGAACGCCGACGGAAATATGATTGCTACCTCAGATCAAAAAAATGTAGTCATCAAAGACTCCAAAGGAACTGTTATATCAACCATCCCTCTCTTTGATGTTGAAACAAACTGCATTGCATTTTATAAAGAGCCTTCAACAGGAAAGGAACTCCTGATCATCCCCTACTCGGATGGCAATATATGCAGATATGATCCCGCAACGGGAACTCTTCTGTACAAGGATGAATACGAAACCAGCTCATCTGCAACGGATATCAATAATTCAGAGCTCACCTTTGACGATGAACATTCATGCATATACTTAAGACAATCAAATGTGACCAATATATTTGACATGGGAACATTTACAGAACTCGGATACGTTACAAATTCATTGGGATATCATGCTCCTACAGATACATTTATTGCTTTATCCAAAAATGATGAAGGCAAAAAGTATCTCGGCTACTTCAAACACTATACGCTTGATGATCTCATAAGAAAAGCAAAAGAAATTCTCGGAAACCACGAGATGCCCCAAGAACAAAAAGACACTTACGGAATAGGATAAGTTGGATAAATTAACAGAAGCTTCTCAGATATACATCTGCGAAGCTTCTGTATGTTTTTACATCGTTCCTTCATAAAGGGTCTTATCACCAATATGAATCATTTTTACACCTGTCTGCATTTTGACTCCCTCTTTAATTTACTGTAATGGTATCTACCTCTTTGTTTCTTCATGTATAAATAATTTTTCTCAGCGCTGCCCCTGAGTCTTTAGTTGGAAGAATATCAAATCCTTGTTTTACATAAAACTCCTCTTTTCCGGGTGCAGCAATCAGCTGAATGCTCGTTCTGCCGCCTTCGGGAATATTCTTTATAATAAGCTCAACAAGCTTATTTACTATAGTCGCTCCAATCTTTTTTCCTTGATATTCAGGTCTTACAACCACATCAACAATTGTGTAATACATGCCATCACCGACAACACTTCCCATAGCTACGTACTTATCACAATCTTTCGCCAAAACGAAAAGTTTTCTATCCCTCAAAGCTAATTCTGTCTGTTCTATACAAAAATTGTTCCAACCAACAGAATCTCTTAATTCATAATAAGTCTGAATATCCGGCGTAGCTTCAACATACTCTATGTTCATACCTTATGCTCCTTATTTAATCTACTTTAAGAAGTTTGAACAACCTCCTACAATTTATATTTTCACGAATCCATTATAACGCAGTATGAAATCTATATCCCGTATTAGTTTCCTAAATAGCGGACATAGAGGGACTTGAACCCACAACGCTCCGGTTAACAGCCGGATGCTCTGCCGATTGAGCTATATGTCCATAGATACGGTAACAAAGCTTTAGTAAGTTGTACCGCATTAGTGCTGCCACAGGGAATCGAACCCTGAACCTATCGCTTAAGAGGCGAGTGCTCTGCCTGTTGAGCTATAACAGCTTAGTGCTCCCCACGGGGGTTGAACCCGCATCTCTCGGCTTAAAAGGCCGGTGCATATCCGTTCTGCCAAGGAAGCATAATGGATTCGGACGGTATCGAACCGCCTACGCGGAGATCTTCAATCTCCCGCTCTACCATTTGAGCTACGAATCCATGGTGCAGTCTCACTCGACTGCAATTATTTCATCTATTGGAACTTCAAGATACACAGAAAGCGCTACAATCCTATCAATACTTGGAAGAACCTCTCCTCTTAAGTACCTGTACACAAGAGAAGTGCTTGTCCCAAGGTATTCTGAAACTTCTGTAACTGTATGACCACTTTCTCTTATCAAATCTCTAATGTGTATTCCTGTTCCTTCAATATCTATTATTGGATAATCCATTTTTCTAATCTCCTTTTTCGCATTAAAAAACCACTTAACCTTGCAAGCTAAGTGGCATACAGATCTCATAGATCTATTTTATTTTTAATGCTCCGAATTATCCGTCATCTCATAAATCCGGGACCACTTTCCACCAACTTGCAATTTGCATAGCAAACAAAACATTTCTGATTATTGCAGAACTGCTTAAACTGTTTATTATTAAATCGCTTGTTGATAGTTACGTAGTACATTCTAAAAATCTTCCTCTTAACTTTCTGCTGCTAACTCGCAGCTCCATATCTTTGTTGTAATTGTATTATCACCCTGAAGGTCTTTTTTGTATAGTGTCATCGGATGACACCCCTGCAAACACCGATTGTATCAGTGTTTGACTAAGTGGGCAGGGTGAGACTCGAACTCACGATGTTTCTGTTGTCAGGGTTTTACAGACCCCTGCCTTCGCCACTAGGCATACCTACCCGGAGCGTTTGCGGAAGGATTCGAACCTTCGGCACGAAAAACCGTGCTCCGTCTTAGCAGGACGGTACCATAAGCCATCTCGGTCACGCAAACATAAGTGGGTAGAGCAGGAATTGCACCTGCGGTGTTTCTAATGTGGGAGTTTTACAGACTCTTGCCCTCGCTGCTAGGCATACCTACCCATAGTAGCTCCTGCGGGGCTTGAACCCGACATCTCCAGCTTGAAAGGCTGGCGTCCTTACCAATTAGACTAAGAAGCTATAGTGATCCCCGCCTGATGCCACGTATCCATTAGACTAAGGGATCAAGTACAGATGCTTTCACACCTGCCTATCTATATTCAATTTATGCGCTTACCGCATAAAGCCATTCACCATCAGTAACTATAATGTCATCCAAAGCAACTCCTAAAACAGCTGCTAATACGACCAAATTATCTAATGTCGGCATGGCAGTTCCGTTCTGCCACTTGTAAATCGCCTGTGGAGTAGAAAACCCGAACACCTCCTGTAGATTTCTTACAGAAATACCTGCTTTCACTCTAAGCTGCTTAATTCTCTGCCCTGTAACAATCAAATCGATTGCCGGAATATTTTGTATCATTTTGACTCCTTTCTCTTACGGTGATACCTCATTAAGTGCTCTTCCAAACAAAGAGTTGCTTTGCAACTCTTTGCGCGCTGGTGCGTGCAAGCTTCCAGCTTGCATATTTCATCTGCGCACCAGTCGCATCCATAGCGGAGCGTTTTGTTTTGCTAGGAATTTCCTAGCAAAACTACAACTTCACTAGGCTCGTCAAAACCTCGCCAAGTGAATCTGTATGGTTCGCAGTAAGCTCGAAAAAACCTCGCTAACTGCTCTACACAAAAAAATCGCCTTCCTCATCAAAGGAAAGCGATTCGAAATACATGTCTATTTATATGCTTTGATTCTCTCTTTAGAATCCTGCTAAAACAACATTTTCTCGCATTTGCCTATCCTTAAAATGAGCGCATGAAACCAAACCTTCACTCTTATATTTATTGAGCGATGATTCATAACTTTCACTATAGATGCTATAATTGCGATTCAATGTTGTCATGTCTCTGTTCTTTCCTTTCCGGGAGCTTATTTTTTGCTCCGCTTTTCTCTTTCTACATCGTATGTTAGCACTTCAGATTTTATTTGTCCATTATACTCATAGTATAAAATTTGATTGAAAATTTTATGGTATTCATATTTGATTTCATGCCTCAGCTATATCTTTCATTTTCCTTGATAATCCTTATATTAAATGATTATCAAGGAATATGTATCATTATAAAAATAAAAATTCTCATCCTGATCCAGATTATAATAATCCATATCGGCTCTATAACGTTTTTCCGGCTTCTTCCTTTGTCTTTTTGCTCTATACATATCGTACTCTCTTAACCAACCATACGCGATATTGTTTCCCGAGTTTCTTCACTAAACTCATCAAGATCATCGAAAGTTATTACTTTCCATCCCACAAGTGCTGTCAGATGAAAATAATAATTAGATCTTCTGACATCTCTTAAAAGCACTCCCGGATTCCTCTTATCATCTTTTATACGTTTTTCCAACATCCAATACTTATCAGATGCAAGTCCCTCCTGCTTGAGGATATCTATATACTCCTCGACAAGATTCTCCATATATGCTTCCTGCCATTCAGGCAGTTTTTTTCTGAATAATTTCCAGTCTTTCTCTGATACGTTCATCATAAACTCCTCCGATTCATATTTGATTTTTTGCCTCAGTTGTCTCTTTTTATACTGCTTAGGCATATAAACTCGGCTGCCATAGAATCAGAAGCAATGAAGTTATACCTAAATCAGACATTTGCGTTTACCTTAGGCAAACTTGTTACTTCATAACCTTCACTTTGAAACTAAAAATTTGCCTCAAGAGTGCGAAAACAATTATCTTAGGTACAAAAAGAATTTTGGCCTAATTTGAATCCGTCAAAATTATACCTAAAGAGTAATTAACCATCCGTCTTAGGCATAAAATCTAAGAAAGAAGTTGCGTAAAGAAGTCTCTTCGCATAATTTCCTTATTCGCTTTGCACCTCACTGCCCACAACTTTCTTAACACCAATGCTCTTAATCCCCTCCGTGTCCACGTAAATCAAACCCACTCGGTAGCCCATAATAACTGCCCCAGCTATACAGAATATAATAATCATCACCGTCAATATCCGCTTCAAAGCTGACATCCTGATGCTCGATTTCTTTTATCCAATTGTCACATTGCTGTTCCACAACATTGCAGTAATCTTCATCACTGAACTGAGAATAGTATTCTAAAAAAAATATTTCTTTTCATTCTTCTAATTCCATTTTCACATGAGGAATCCCGTCTTCCATAAACTCCTCGGAGACCACCTTGAATCCTGCTTTTGCGTAATATCCGATAGCATAGACCTGAGCCTCAAGGTAAATCTTTTTTGCGCAAAAAACTTTTTCTGCTATCTCTACGCCCTTTCTAAGTAGCTCTCCTCCAACGCCTTTACCATGTTCAAGAGTGACCACTCTGCCAATTTGAGCCACGCCACTTTTTTCATCTTTCCAAAAAACGCGAAGACATGCGGCAACTCTTCCTTCCTCATTCAGGCAAAAGACATGCACTGCATCCTTATCTTTATCATCAAGATCCTGATATATACATTCCTGCTCTGTGACAAAAATCTCAAACCTCGTCTTCAGTATTTCATAGAGCTCTTCTGTACTGAGCTCTTTAAAGTGTTTAACAACAAACTCCATCAAAAAATCTCCCGGTATCCCTTATGTCATAAACTCTTATAAAACTCCACCGCTTCTGCAATTTCAGCCTCTGTGGGATGACCTTTCTGAATACCGCCAACAAGCTTGAACGGACCAAATGTATCAAATCCTTTGCACTGAAATCTGCCAAGCTCATTACACTGCTTATCCTCAGCGATTGCAGCTATACTGTCAAAATATCTTTTCATGGGATTTCCTGCTGTAGCCAGGTAAAAGACATCCTTCCGCGCAGGCAGGTTGACCTTGGCAAAGTTCAAAATCTGTTCAGCGAACTTGCTGTAATAAATCCCGGACGCAAAACCGATTCTGTCATATCCGGTAAGATCTGCCCCTTTTTTCTGCGTAGAATCAATAAGCACCACATCAGAATCCACAGCCTTGATCGCATCAAGAACTTTCTTGGTATTCTCGTGGTGCTTAGAATAATAAACAATACATGTTCTCAAAGTTTTTCACTCCTCTGCATTTGTAATATAAACCGTACTCAAGTTATACACATAACCACTCTTATTATTTTAACAGAAAAGCAAATCCTTTGGACTATCGTTATAGACTTCCTTATCGATTTCTGATCTTCCTTACATTACGATTCATCAAATGCCTTCCGAGATGCCTATAAGCAAATGCTTTAAAAGCAGAAAGCTCTTGATGATGTTCCTTAAGCAGATCATCAGGGCAATCATACACTCCAAAGTCCCGGTTTATTCCTTCACTCTGAATATATGTATTGTTCCTGTCAAAATCAATTACAGGATTTCTGAAATCTTTTACCGCTACTCCATATCCGCAAAACGCTCCTGTACATTCCGGATTCTGATCTTGCAACTTGTTAAGATAAGTCTTATCCAAAATAAATGCTTCAAGCTCATACCATCGGTCTTCAAAGAAAACCTCTACCCAGCTATGAAAAACATTCTGCGGAGCTCTCTTATACACAAAGCCTGTCATAGCGCCTTCCTGGAGTTTCTTATCTATTGTAAATCCATGAACTCTGCAGGGGATCCCGCAGCTTCTGAGCAGTGCCATAAAAAGAGTTCCTTTTGTATTGCACTGACCATATCCATCAGCCAGCACCTTTGATGCAGTAACACTATCATCAACATTGTAGCCAAAAAATATTTCATCTCTTACATAATTATAGATAGCCTTGATGCGTTCAAATTCTCCAAGTTTTTTCCAACCTCTTTCTTCAATAAGTTTCTGAATTGAAGCATCTGAGAAATTGAGCATACGTGTCTCTTTCAGATATCTTTCCATGATGTCATTACCTCTTATAAATCAATTTTTCATCCTGCTATCACATACTTTTACTGAGGATTTCTTATCTTATCAGGTACAATCCAATAATCACATATACTACCTCCGGTTGCTAAAGTATAGTCCCTATGCAGAACGCCATGATTTGCCTTGAAGTCATTCGGTATGTATGAAAGAATCTTCCGCGCTATCTCAATGTCGTCAGTTCCGCTCCAAAAGATCTTTATATACATTTTACTAAAGAAACTTCCCTGAGTGAGCACATCATCATATATGCTCTTAGATGCCTGATATGCTTTTTGGATCTTATCCGCCATTATAGCGCACCTCCTTCTTTCATATAGTTTTTTAGCATTATCAAATTACCTAGTAACGCCTTACCACTTAAATACTGCGAGTCGGTTATTGATATTTTTGCCTAAGACAGCAAAAATCTTTCCGCGTATTGAGTATTTCTTCATTTCATCATTGTAGCTTGTCTCAGATACAAGGCTCATCCTTGGTTCAAGCTCAAGATATTCGCGCCCCGACTTTGTACCCCATCCAAAAGTTGCATTTGTATGTTTCACAGCATCGTGATGGCTTCCATTTTTTTCAAGAAATGGCGAATGCAATTCTGCCAGAAGATATCCATGCTCAAAGCTGTCGCAGAGCATATTGATACATGTCTTTACCTGTTCTTTGGAAAAATACTCAAGAACTCCTTCCATGACAACAATAGTCATATCACTCTTAGGAAGCTTCCCGGTCCATTCCCCGTCAAGCGCACTTCCGTCGAGCATTGTACATCTGTCCCTGTCTGAATACACTTTTCGTCTCTTCTCTATCTGGTCCGGAAGATCCACATCAAACCACGTAATCTTGCCATTATCCACCTGTGAAAACTTATCATCAAAGCCGCATCCAAGATTAATGCAAAGAGCATTCGGATACTTACCGATAAGTCGTTTTAACTCCTTTCTGTACAATATTGTTCTTGCCACTACTCCCTCATGTGATAGAAAGGGATCATATTTACTAACATCTACTCCAAGTGTATCAATGATTTCTTTCGCCTTAAGATCTGTTATCCTGGCGTTAGGCCTTGAGATCTCACTTGCTTTTATCGCAAGTGGAATAAGCGCGGTTTCCTGTATATCACCAAAAGTCAATTCCATAGTTAATTCCTCCTCTCTTGGTGTTAGTCTATGCTAACTCTAAATCATAGCATTCTCTTTTCCTAATGTCTATAGCCCGCGCCTTTATATTATTTTTTCAGCGAATTTAGGAGTCTGTAATCGCAGCAGTCATCACCTTCCGCTACTGATTTTATCCGCTTATAATCAATTCCTCTGAATCCGTTCATGTATTCTTTATCCATGCAGCAGATCATCTGAACCGCTTCAGGAGTGCCTAGTTCCAATGCCTTATCATAAAGAGGACATCTTACCACATCCAAAAAACAATGTTCTTTATCAACTTCAAGGTTCTTTATCTCATATCCTTCAGTCAATTTTGAAACAATACGATTATCCATATTTTTCCAAATAAGTGATGGAATTCCCGGCAAAGCTGTGATTATACGAAATATTCCCTGCATCCTGAGTCCCATCTTTGTTCCGTAGGCTCGTGTAACAGGCAAAGCCTCTCCGGGATAAAAATGCTCAACTGAACGATAAAGTGCCACTGCCGGAAAAACATTTGACACACTCGCCTTATCTGCAGTCGGTTCGGCATTTTTCAATCCTGAAAGCTCATCTTCGGCATATTTCCATATTTCACCGGCTTTAGCTGTCCCGTATTTCTCAACCAGTTCTGAATAAAAACGCTTGAATATAAAAGATTTTTTCAGAGTATTACTCATAAGCATGTTCTCCGTTCTTCAGTTCTTCAATTCTTCCAAGCAACATCTTTTCATTGTACATAAAGAACAGCAATGCCCCTGCAAGGCAGGTGACAGTTGCGATTATCGCAGTCAATCTGTAGCTTTGCTGTGTCTTAGCAACAGTGATCGAGGTAAAGGTTACAAGCGCAATCGCCTGTCCCATCTTAAATGCGAAAGTTCTTGCTGCGAAGAACATTCCGCTTCTGTCTTCACCGGTCTCAAGTCTTGTTACTTCAGCAACATCGGCAACGCAGGCCTGAGGTAGGATTCCAAGGATAGCCATAGGAACAGCTGCTGTTACTGCAACGATAAATCCCCAGTGAATGCCAACTCCGCAGATAGATGTGATTACAAATACAATGCAGTAGGAAAAAAATCCAACGATGATAAGGCTCTTTTTACCAATCTTCTTGGCAAGAATATTGATAACAGGATACAGGCAGACACTGATTGCCGTCATAGTAGCCGTAAGTGTAAATGTCATTGTATCTGAAATCCCCATGAGTTTTGTTTCATAGAAAGGAAGTCCTGTCTGAAAAAGCGTAAGTGCAAAGAAATAAATCACGTCACTATATACAAATCTTCTGAACTGGCCGTTAGAAAAAGTATTGATGAGTGATCTGAAAGGCCTGGTCTCGCTGGGCTTTGAATCGATATAATCTCTCTCCTTGATGTAAAAAGCAGGAAAAAGCATTGAAATACAAGCGATTGTTGACATTATTGCAACAGCCATTCTTATTGACCCCGCCTGCCCAAAGGAACTTTCAAGAGCTCCCGCAACATTAGGCAAAAGAAATGAAATACTCTGTCCGACAATGAATGTAAATGATATGTATGTTGATACATTGATTCTGTGCTGTTGCGTATCACCAAGCTCTGCGATAAGCGCATTGTACGGCGTGCAGAACATTGTCATGAAAAGATAAAAAATCATCAAAAGCAGAAAAAGCGAAAAATCATTAAATATCATACTGCCTGTCTGAGGGACAACAAAAAGTGCAATTACGCAAAGCGCAAAAGGAATCGCCATCACTCTCATAAAAGGAATTCGTCTTCCGCCCTTGTAATTTGATCTGTCAGACCATCCCGCTATAAGCGGATCCGTAATCGCATCAAATATTCGTCCTGCTGCAAGCACAAGCCCAAAAAGAGTCAGTTTAAAAAGTATGGGATCCTGTTTAATAAAACTTGCAAAAATACCTGTATTGGGATTTTGCGCATCAGGACTCCCCGTATAATAATAAACCATCCAGTTTGTAACTACACCTGACAAAAGGCTCCATCCAAACTGTCCGATGGCAAATATCCATAATAACCCGTTAGTAATCTCTTTCTTTTTCATTTTCATCCCCCTCGCATTACATAAGTAATGTCCCTACAATATCATAACACTATTGTAGGAAGGCAGTCACCTAAAGTAGCACTTCCTCCAACATTTTCCTAATCCCTTTTATATCAAGTGGATTATCCTCCGTTTCATAAGTTAACAACAGATTCTTTCCCGGATAGATTCCGCTTGCCCTGTATATGTCCATCTTCTCTAAAGTATCTTTTCTGTAACCTTCTTCATTTAAACATCCAAAGTGTTCAAGATATAGCACTTCTCCGGTCTTCACCTTAAGTAACGTAAAATCCGGATACTTAATCTTGCCATTATGCATTCTTACAGGATACTCATATCGATAAGGAATCTTCATCTCAAAAAGCATATCTGCGATTATTGCTTCAGATTTTGATCTGACCTTTTCTCCTCGCCTAGTATCAAAAATTTTCTTTTCGGGTTTATAAGGATTTGGATTGAATGTCTTAGACTGCCATGCTTTGGCTATTAGATCATCAGTCAGGATATATGGTGTTACCAGATTCTGCCTCTCTGCAGAAAGCTTGTTATATTCATCTTCTGCTTGATTATACTTACGTTGCAGCTTATCAAGAAGCTTCAGTTCAGCCTTTGCTGTTTTCAAGAATTGCTTGTTATAGTCCTTTTGAGCAAGTTTTCTGATGGTATTCATCTTTGATTTTATAGACAAATATTCACCTGTACTATCGCCTTTCTTCAAAACTTTGTAGTAGCGTGTATATCCTGAATTATTAACACGCAACCTACCTTCAGGAAATCTTTCTTTTTCCTTTTCTGCGAGTTTGATCGCTTTTTTCAAGAGAATACTTCTGAGATTTATTGTCTCAATCAATTTATTCATGTGTTACCTCCTTTTTTTGAATATAAATATAAATTTGAAAAAAAATAATTTTATGCATCAGTTGTTTATTTCTATACCCGGAAAATTCTATGCCTCAGTTGTTTATTTCTATACCCGGAAAAAAGATTCTATGCCTCAGCAACTTCTTTCTATACCGCTTAGGCATACAAATCCGTAGTCAATAAATCAGGAATAATGACTTCATGCCTAAAATAAACATTTTCACTTGCCTTAGGCATACTTATCATTTACCTTCTCATAGTTTGAAGCAAAAATCCTGCCTCAGTAGTATAAAAACTCTTAGCTTAGGCACAAAAAATAATTTAGAGCAATTTAAATCCGTCAATAATATGCCTCAGGAGCACAAAATCATACATCATAGGCATAAAAAGTAATCTGAAGCCAATCCAGCGCAAAACACGCTGATCGCGTCAACCATACTGATTATGCTTCTAGCGCCAAACACGCTGATCACGCTGCGCTAATAATCATCATTCAATTCATTCTTGATTTTTCAAAGAAATAGTTGCGCCGAATGGCGCCGAGAGCCGAAAATTCGACTCACAGAAACCGCACAAACACCGTATTCGGTTAGTGCAATAATAGATTATTTCACTTATCAATCAACTTTCAGCCAGACACTACACTAGTGTACTGACACGTTGACAATTAATCAAAGTCGCTCCCTGCCTTAAAGGACAGGGTACAGCGATTTGAGTTTGATTCTTGCATCAGATGTTTTGAATTGCCAATCTACAGTTGCTTTATTTGAATTACGCTCATCT
>JAGAAO010000097.1 GCA_017615275.1 Butyrivibrio sp. | reverse complement strand
GTAGTGCCGCTGATTCCATCATCTGTGAAATGACGGAATGATTCGAAGCCGTTTTTCTTGGCATACTCTTCCAAGAGGTGCTTCTGATTGGTGATACTGTTACTTTCGCCCTGCAACTCATCATCCCTTGAAAGGCGTTCATACAGGGCTGTGTACTGGTATTTACTCATATGAGCCTCCTTTCTTTTTCAAGGTGATATTCTTATTGTCCTATACAAAGGTAACCTTTGGGATCAGTAACTACATAAGAACTGTGCATTTGTAATAAGTTCGGCAACAGGAAAAATCTCGTTTTACCAGAACCGGAACCACCTATGATAAGCACATTCTTATTTCTGGCGTACTTTGGAATCTTAGGTCTGCTCTCCATTGTAAGCCTCTCTGTCTGAGTGAGTATCACATTATCCTCAAACTTAGGAGCTATAAATGGCTCAATGTCCTGTGGCGTTCCCCACCTGGCAGTTCCATACTCAGCACCATGCCTGTACTTCTTAGCATTTTTACCCTTAAGATATACAGCCAACTTAAAAATGCCTCCGATAGCTACTCCGACGACAATATCAAACGGATGAAAGCTTGGTATAGGGTTTGATAAAGCAGCCGAAAGAACATCAAAAAGATGATCTATCTTCTCAGACACATTAGCTCCGGAGGCAAGCCTCCATGCTTCTCCAAAGTTAGTAGCAAATAGTCCCGCTAGCACATATGGGATGTTCAGGATGATAATACGTTTCTGTTTCTTAGTCATCGCACCATCTCCTTTACTCGGATTTTTGCTTTAGTAATCTGCTCCTTGGATACCTCCTTATAATGCTCAAGCTGTTTTAATACGCTTGGCTTCTGCTTTTGAAATGCTTTAGTTTTCTCAAACTCATCCATGACCGCTTCCAGAGCATCAAGGTCTTTTGCTTTAAAGAGCACTGTATACTTCGGTGGATCAACAAACTTGTCTTTTGTTATGGCAAAATCAACACCATAGCGCTTGGCTATCCGTTCAAACTGCCTGATACTCTCATCACCAACAAGCATACTGGTTACGCCCTGGTCCTGACTTATGAGCTGTTTGACCGTCTGCTTTCCACGGTATCTCTTTGGCCCCATCATCTCTTTATGACGTTTGTAACTGATATATGCCCTGACTGCTCCAACAATAGCCCTCCATGAAAGCCTAGTTACCGAAACAGCCAGGTTTATGGTTTTCTCTTCTACCGCCTCCTGCATAAGAAATCCCCCCTTTCAAATGCTACTGCAATTGCTGCTCCCGCATTCGTTTCTTCTGCCATTGGTCTAGGAGCTTAACTATAGTGTCCTCCATCTGTTTTGGCGTATAGCTCTTTGGAAAATACTTTTTCAGGACATCGTTCTTGAGCGTAACTCTGTCCACATCTGACTTCTTTTCTTCTGACATAATCACATTCATGGCCTCCTGTGTGATTCCTTCCTCCTGAGACATCTTTTTGATTCGCTGTGCCTGGGATAAAGATGGCGTGGACTGCGAGAAGTCCATGGCTTCTAACAGGCGTCTTTGCTCATCCTCATCAAGATAGGACAACTCGACAGCTGGATTGAATCCAATCTGCTTACTGTCTACAAGGTCTAAGATTTCCGGAAGAAGATTAGTCAGGCGTATATAGCGCTGCACCTGCTTAACACTTTCACCTGCTTCATCAGCTACTATCGCATTAGATCTGGTTCCTTTTAAATTCGGGTCAAGTTGGCCCGAATTTTCCAGAGAAGGTCTTCCAGCCTTTCTGCGAACGGCATCCAATTTCATTTTGTACGCCCATGCTTTCTCACTGGGAAGCAATGTTTCTCTCTGCATATTCGCATCTACCATCAAAATGGTCGCTGCATCATCATCAAGCTCTCTCACGATGCAAGGTAGCGTCTCTTTTCCAGCAATCTCCGAAGCATGACATCTTCTGTGACCTGACACAATTTCATATCCACCTTCATCTCTCGGTCGTACAATTGCCGGAGTGAGTACCCCGTATTCCTTGATGCTTTCCACAGTTTTATCCATCTCTTCATCATCCAGAACCTTAAAGGGATGGTTTTTAAATGGATAAAGCTCCGATAAAGGAATATCCTTAACATGTTCTTTCCCCTGTTCATCCGCAGTCTCTTTTGCACGATCAGGAACACCGCCAAAAATGTCATCATAACTCGAAAGCTGAATGTTTCCGCGCGATTTCTGCATTCTTCAGTACCTCCTTCGTAAGATTTCTATAAGCCTCAGCCACCTTTCCCTTAGGATCGTGCCTGAAAATACTCTCTCCTGCGGCACTTATCTCAGCTGCTCTTACTGAATGCGGAATTTCTGTGTCATATACCCTGATCTTGCCGCCATACACGTTCCTTACAAGGTCACTTATCTCTTTTCCATAGTTGGTTCTTCCGTCCACCATGGTAAGAAGAATACCATCAATCTTAAGCCCCGGATTCATCTGTCTTTTTACCTTACTGACAGTCTGAAGCAGAGCCTCCAAGCCCTTTGCTGAAAGATACTGTGCCTGCATTGGGATTATGAGCCTGTCTGCTGCTGTCATGGCATTGATTGTTAGCATTCCAAGTGACGGATTGCAGTCGATTAGAACGACGTCATAGTCTCTCTTTACGCTGTCCAGATATTCCTTGAGGATTCTTTCTCTTGCCATGACATTTACAAGTGACACCTCCATTCCCGCCAGTGAAATATTGGCAGGTAGAAGATCCACTCCCTCCTTATTGTGGATTATTCCTTCACCGGGCTCCAAAGGTACTTCCTGAAGGACTTTACTCATGATATCCGTTACTGTGACCGGAATATCATCAGTCTTGGGATATCCAAGGCTTATAGTAAGAGAGCCCTGCGGGTCAAGATCAACCAACAGGACTCTTTTGCCTTCATTCGCAAGGGCAATGCCTATATTCTCTGTACTCTGTGTCTTCCCTGTTCCACCTTTCTGGTTGACCAGAGCGTAAACTGTTCCTCTACTCATCTTCATCATCTCCTGTGTTTAAATCTGCCCCATAGCCATGTCATGATTAACTTGGGTCTCATAATGGGTTTCTATCGTAAGTGGCGCGTTATACAGTGCTGCAATAAGATATTGCCTTGTGTTACGTACTTCTGTAGTGTTCCTGCTTAGAGAATCAAGTACATAAGCGATATGCTCATACTCAAGCTTTTCAAACTGTCTTTTAACCAATCCTTCCGGTTTCCTGGCTCCGCCTACAACGTAATAGTCTGCTTTTCCTGCAAGGACATCAACCATAAGGTCTGCAATCTCATTGATCAGCTTAGAATCCAGAGGATATCGTTCTTCAAGGCTACAAATATCTATGTTGCTGTGGACAGTCCTGATAATCTCATCCAATTCACTTTCACTATCCCCTCTCTTCTCATCTCTTCTATCTTCTTCATTTCGGGATATACTTCCTGAAGGTGGATATATCTTTATGGGATTAGAAGAGAAAAGAACAGATTCAGTATTATTAGAATCAGTATTATTATTCTCAGTATTAATACATTCCGGTTTTGAGAATTCTAGGGTTCTGCTTTCCGGAATTCTAGAACTATCATTTTGAGAATTCTGCTTTTGAGAATTCTGGTTTTCAGAATTCTTATTTTGAATACGCTTTTCTCTTGGTTCCGAACAATCTGAAAGGATCTTCTTCACATAAATAAGCTGAGCTTTCCCCTGGCCTTTATTGTCTTTTTCTATAAGTCCCACCTCTATAAGCTGCTTTAATGTGTTACAAGCCTTTGTATTAGCGCAGCCAAGAGTACTTACTATCTCAGCAATCGTATATATGATAAAAACTCTCCCCTGCTTATCAAACCAGTTATTCTCAATGGAAAGACTCATCCTGTCGAGCAAAAGTCCATAAAGGATTTTGGCATCACTTGTAAGATCTTTAAATCTGCCATCGGTAAACAGCAGCTTCGGTACCCTTATAAAGCTAAAAAGGTCAGCTTCCTGACCATAAAAGTATTCAAACTCGCACATTCTCATCATTCCTCTTTTTCTCAAGAATCTTACGGGTGCACCAGCCAATGCATGGCCAGTGCGCTCCGTAAGGACAGTCCTTTTCACACGGTTTACGCGTCTGCTTGTTTCTCTTAATGACGTAGAAGCACTCAGAATGTCTGGTGCAAACGCCCTTACTTGTCCCGAAGTAGCAGTCTCTGCAATCTTCAGGCTTATCAGCCGCGTAGTATTCCATTAGATTGCTTCGCCTCCCCTGTCTCTGTGAGGCTTAATAACTTCCTTAGCCCTGTCTGCCTTAGATATATCAATATCCTTTGTAGCAGTCCTCTCATCGAATTTCTCTGCCAGCTCAAATACCTTAGTCTCAGCGTCATAGTGATAAACGCTGTCAGTGAGCTGCTCTGTGATATCGACTGTGGTTGCATTTACTTCTCTTACCATCTGCTCAAGGCTTGCTGTATCGAACTTTCCGTTATCCGGAATGATGAGAACTTCATGGATACTGCTGGGCAAAATATAAAAGCTGCCTCCAGCCCTTTCCGCAGCCTGATCCATGAAGTTCTGATAAGCGATTACTCCTGCCCCATGGACATTTCCTTCCACGGAAGCAACAAACATCTGCTCCTGTTCAGGTGGAATGTTAAAACCGAGCATCTCAAGATCCTCAACCCCCATCTGCTTAGCAAGGACTTCTGCCATACCCTCAATAACCAGAGGTCTGATCTCAGGAGCATTTTTTAGTGCATCCTCATGGAGCTGAGCTGCTGTGATGCCATAGTTATCAAGCATCTGATTTGTGACAAGGATTGAACCGGTTCCTGAAAGAGGACCTTCTGAAATAATGAATCTGTAGACTACAGCCATGTCCTCTATTTCCTTATGAGGCACTGTCTCAAGAGTGCTTCTGTTTCTATCAGCAGAAACAATCTCAATAGCCAGTGTGGACTTCATCTTGTCGTAATCTTTGATTGAATCAAGATCAAAGTCCGGCCTGTTGTCCAGTGCCTCTGTTGCGATGTCTGCAGCCTTTGTCACTATGGAATCATAACTGGTGCCGTTCTGATACTCCTGATAGAGATTATCCAGGTTTAGATTAACCCCGATCTCACCGTCATCAGGCTTTACTGTAAGCCCCTCATAGGTCTCATTCATTTTTCCCACGGTTCTGGCTTCTACCGTAAACTCTTTTTCTGTGTTCGCCTCAAGCTTCTCCTTTACATCTGTCGCAAAACTGTTCTTAAACTCATCAAAATTCATGCATTGTTCCTCCTGTGAATTGAATAATGGTTATTACCCTTTTCTGGGCAAGAAAAAAGAGCAATCTTCCATTGCCGGAAAACTGCCCTATGTAATAACATATGCCATTATTCTCTTTTAGAGGCTCTACAGGAGCTTTTTATCTGTCATCCCACCTGTCATCTTTTCCGTCATCTTTTTGTCCCAAAATAGGCCAAATTTGATGATTCTTGATAACACTCCACAAACAAAGTGAAGCCACCTAAAACAGCATGAATACTAACAAAAAAGGCTCTTCATGCATCTACATGAAAAGCCTTAATCATTCGTGCGGAAGAAGGGACTTGAACCCTCACGATATAACTATCACAAGATCCTTAGTCTTGCTCGTCTGCCAATTCCGACACTTCCGCATTCCGTCGCCGTTCGATAACTCGTGGCGACTTGTATATAATAGCAATTTACAGTTCTTTCGTCAACACTAATTTTCAATTTTTTTAAAAAAATTTTTCGTGACTAAAGTGATAAAAGCGCCTCACTCCGCCTTTCCCTGATCAGGAAGTCATGTAAACCGCGGAACAATGCGCTTTTTCACTATAATTTATTATATTTTCCTCTAAATTTTCATACCAATTATTCTTTTACACCACCGAGTGTAAGTCCGCTTACGAAGTACTGCTGTAAGAACGGATAGATACAGATGATCGGGAGCATTGTAATGATAGATGCTGCCGCACGGATTGATGTAGGTGTAATTGCACTTGAAGAATTCTTCATAGCTTCAGCCGATGAACTCTGATTTGTAACGGATGACAGAAGCTTCATAAGCTCATACTGAAGAGTAGTGAGATTTGATTTCTGTCTGTTATAAAGCATTGCATCAAACCATGAATTCCACTGATATACAGCAACAAAGAGCGCTACAGTTGCATAAACCGGCTTACAGAGGGGTGAAATGATATCAATGAATATCTTTGTATATCCCGCTCCGTCAAGCTGCGCAGACTCTTCCAAACTGTCAGGAATACCTTTCATGTATGTTCTGATAACCAGCATGTTGAATGCAGATATCATTCCCGGTATTACATATACAAGAAATGAATTTGTAAGGTGCAAACTCTTGTAAAGAAGGAAAATCGGGATCATACCGCCGTTTACATACATTGTGATTACCCAGAAAAGCGACAACTGCTTTGCATAAGCAAAGTTCTTTCTACTTACAACGAATGCAAGGATTGCATTTGCAACAAGTGAAAGTGCCGTTCCTATGAGGGTTCTTGCAACTGTTACGTAAGCACCGATCATAAGGTTATCCTTCTGAAGAACCGTTGTATAGTTCTTTATACTGAACTTACGGGGAATAAGATATATTCCTCCTCTAAGTGCATCAAGACCGTCATTAAGCGATATCGCAAGTGTATTCAATACCGGATACAATGTGATCACCACAAACAGGACCATGAAAATACCGTTGCAGATATGGAAAATAATGTCGCCTGTGGAGGCTTTTCTCTTCTTTGGTGTTATTTCTTTACTCATTTTCCATCCCCCTTAATACAGTCTTTCTTCGCCATGTTTCTTGGCAACCTGATTACATATAACGATCAGAACAATGCTGACCGCACTCTTAAATATACCTGCCGCAGTACCGAGCGAGTAATCCATCTGGCTGATACCCCATTTAAGAACATAGATATCGATAGTCTGTGATACCTGCTGAATGAGTCCGTTACCCAAGATGTACTGAATTTCAAATCCCGCATTCAGTACATTTCCTATATTCATAATAAGAAGAATGATGATCGTGGGCTTGATTCCCGGTAATGTCACATATTTGATCTTGTCCCATCTTCCCGCTCCGTCGATAGCTGCCGCTTCGTACAAAGAAGGATCAATCGCTGTTATCGCTGCCAGATATATAATTGCATTCCAACCTGTCTCTTTCCAAACATTGGCAAAAGCGACGATAGGCCAGAAGTACTCTTCGTGCGCAAAAAAGTTTATAGCCTGTTTAACAATGCCGAACTTCAAAAGAAGCTCATTTACAATACCTGTGCTCGAAAGTGCATCATGCAAGATCGCTGTAACGATGATCCATGAAAGGAAGTGAGGCAGGTATGAAATGGTCTGAACGACCTTCTTACTCTTTGAATGAGTTATTTCATTCAAAAGAATGGCAAATACGATTGCCATAGTAAATGTTGTAACTAAGTTCAAAACACCCATTGCGAGTGTATTTCTGATTACTCTTATAAACATTGGGTCTGAGAAAAGCCTTGTAAATTTAGCCATTCCCACAAATTTGGAACCAAGCAGTCCGGTGTTTGGTTTATATTCCTGAAAAGCCATAATCCAGCCAACAAGTGGTATATAGCAAAAGATTATTCCATATGCCACAAATAAAGCAGACCAGAAGTAAAGAACCCCTTGTCTTTTCAGGTTATTACTCTTTTTCTCTGTTATCACTTTTTTCTCTGTTACATTTTTTGCCATCCCAAACTCCTTTATAAATTGGATTTTTGGTAAAAAAATCAGCGGGCATTCCAGTCAGAATACCAAGAAAGCCCGCTGTATATTACTTTCTAAAGTTTATCAGTTGCTATACTTAGCCGCTTCTGAAATTCTACGGTCAAGCTCTGTCTGCATCTCTGCAAGGAAGTCCTCAGGCTTACATGCATTGTATGCGTTCATATACTCTGCCCATCCGGCATCGAAGTCATCAGCCATAACAACTTTAGGAAGGTACATGTGCTTGCACTCATCCATAAGGTTCCATGCTGTACCACCGGGTGTTGCAGTTGTCATTGTCTGTGAGTATGTATACATAGGATACCAAGGTCCGGGTGCAGGTGTTGTTCCAAGCATCTCAACGTATGTCTCTACACCGTATGCCATAAAGCACTTCTTAAGGCTGTCTGAAAGTCCGTCATAGAACTCCTGCTCCTGTCCTTCAGGCTTCATAGCGTTCTTGTTGTCTCTGCTTGTTCCTGACCACTGAGGGAAGTATGAATACTCACACTTGTGTGAAGCCTTGTATGCTGTATCAGCATCGTTGCTTCTCATCTCAGGTGTCTTTTTGTACATTCCGTCATCACCAACCTGGTAATCTACATCTTTAACACCCCAGAATCTAAGGTCGTGGATTTCCTGTGAAAGAAGGTCATCTACAAACTGAAGTGCGCCTTCAACGTCTTTACAGCTTGTTGTGATTGCAAGACCTGAACTTGTGTGAACAATTCCGCCTGAGTTGTGCCACTGGTTGCTCATTCCTTCTTCAATTGTGATAGGAAGAGGAACGTACTGGCATCCCTTAGCGTCAAGGCCTGCTGACTTAAGAGCATCCTCTGCTGTGTATGCGAAATCCCACCACTGGTCGATCATACCAAGTACACGTCCTGTTGAAAGCTTAGCAATGTACTCATCGTATGTCTGTGTGAATGACTCGGGATCAACGATACCCTTCTTATACTCTTCGTTAAGTTTCTTGAAGTACTTAACAGCTGTATCTGTTGTGTTGTAGTCAACGATCTTCTTGTTATCAACGTCTACGATAACAGATCCGTCGTTCGGATATCCATCAAGGAACTGAGGTGCGTTCTCAAGACAGAAATATCTCCAGTCATCGCAAAGGATTGTGTAAGGAATAACGGGTGTGCCGTCTTCCATTGTAGGATTTTCCTTAGCATACTTCTCGATAAGATCGAAGTACTGATCCATTGTGTGGATCTGAGGGTAATTAGCCCACTCAAGAACTCTTGCCTGGATCCAGAATGCTTCGTCATTATGTGTACAAGTTCTCTCTTCTCCGTAGATGTTTGAGAACTGAGGAATCCAATAGATCTTTCCGTCGCTCTGTCTAAGTGAATCCCACTCCTGATCTGTAAAGAACTCTTTTATGTTAGGATACTTATCGATATAGTCATCAAGAGCAACAAGAGCACCTGCTTCGTACATCTGGATAGATCCGTCACCGGCATCCACAAAGTCAGGATACTCGCCACCAGCAATAAGTGTACCAATAGCTTCTTCTGCGGTCTGACCTGTAAGCCAAGTTTCTTTAACTTTTACGCCTGTCTTCTCAGCAATGATCTGCTGAATCTCATTGTCGTCATTAATTTCCGAACCCGGAACAGAAAAGAATGCTGTGAATTCTTTAACCCCACCGTCACCGGATTTTCCGCCGGATTTGCCTTCTGAGCTTCCGCCACCGCATCCTGTCAACGCACCGAGAATCATGCACGATGCCAGGAGCATGCTAACAACTTTCTTCTTCATAAAAGAAATCCTCCTTATTTTTATATAGATATTTTATAAAAAATTTATAAATACAAAAATAGGAGGAAGTATATATAAAGGTAGGACAAATTATTGCTCCTGTTTTCTATACTTTGCCGGGGTACATCCTTTGGCTTCAATAAACTTGTTTACGAAGTAATCAACGTCCTTGAATCCCACCTTTTCCGCTATTGTATAGATCTTGTCGTCTGTTTTTCTAAGCAAAAGAGCTGCTTCGTCCATCCTGTGTCTATTCAGATAGTCTTTAAATGAACAGCCGTACTTTTTTCTAAAGAGCTGTCCCAAATATGCGCTGTTTACAAAATATTTTTCACTCAGTCCTTTCAAAGTCAGGTTACTTGAATAATTGTTTTTTATCTCGTTCTCAACCTCGGCAAGAACGCCCTTTGAAACATTTTTCCTAAGCTGACACAGGTACTCTCCGTACTCACATGCCATTCTGTACAGATGAGCCTTGGATCCTCTGCGGATTCCATGCTCGTAAACATTCTCCGAAATATTTCGAAGGATTTCTTCCTGATCCACTTCGCTGTCCTGCTCTCCCGCGATATGTATCAGCTGGAACAAAAGATAATTGATATTGAGGCTGTAGGATTTGCCTGTAATTCCCGCCGCCTTTATCTCCTCATGGAATTCATCGACCTTTTGTTTTATCTTGTCCTTTTCATTAAGCTCTATAACCGATATGAGCTCATCAAGTTTTGCCTTACAAAGGCTTATTCCCTTGTCCTTGATCTGATACTCATCTTCATAGAAATAGATATCTTTTTTCTCCCTGAATCCCTGAAGGGAATGGAGCATATTCACACTCGTATAAGATGTCGACGATGCTTCAAGTGCACCTACAGGTCTTCCGACCAACATGACGACAGGAAGATCACTCACTCTTTTCAGGTACTTTATCATTTCCTTCAAAAAATCTTCATCCTGCAGATCTCTTGCCTTTCCTATGCTGCTCAGGTACAAAAAGCCAATCTCATAGGAATTCTCTTCTCCAAACTCATCTTTTATAAGCAGATACCTGTATTCATCAAGATACTCCGCCGCGATGTCATAGAGCCTGTCCATCCTGCTGTTTTTCTCTTCATCTGTCTCAACCATCTCGTCGATCTCAGGCGCAAGCTCTATTCCCACGTAGCACATATCTTCATACTCATGGAGTTTACCGCACAGATAATCAATATCCTCATCGCTGTTTTTTCCACGAAGAACTCTCTTTAAACACTGGTCAAAATAAGCCTTCTCGAACCTCTTGTTTCTTATCTTCTCACTCTCTTTATCCTGCTTTCCCTCTACCACTTTTTTTACAAGAGAAAGAAGATTATCTTTTTCGACAGGTTTAAGGATATATGCAGAACACTTGAGTTTCAGAGCTTCCTGGGCGTACTCAAACTCGGCAAATCCGCTCAGTATCACAAAGAAAACGTCATTTGCGTCCGCCCTGATCTTTTTCAGAAGCTCAATTCCGTTCATGACAGGCATCTTGATATCTGCGATAACAAGATCGTAATCCTGCTCGCATATCATCTCATAAGCCATCTTTCCGTCTGTAGCGGTATCTACCTCAAAGCCCTCATTTTCCCAATCGATAAGGACCTGTAAGCCCTGCAAAATATACGGCTCATCATCCACAAGTAAAGCCTTCAGCATACTCAAACACCTCTTTTCAAGTACTCCTGAGGAATAGTGATATTAATGATGGTTCCTATTCCTTCCTCAGAATCTATGTCAAACAAAACCTTGTCTTCAGTAACCATTTTCAGTCGGATGCACGCATTTATCACTCCGACTCTGCCTTTTTTCTTAAGCATCGAAATATCCGCTCCCCGCATCGATGTGAGAAGTTTTTCGGATTCCTCAGTGCTCATTCCGTTTCCTGTATCTTCTATTTCTATTATAAGGTCTTTATTCTTTTCATGTATCCTCAAAAAGATCCATCCGTTTGACGTCTTACTCTCTATTCCGTGAATGCAGGCATTTTCTACAAATGTAACAAGTGTAAGCTTGGGAATAAGATACTTTACGCAGTCGGGATCTATCTCAATCGCATAAGAAAGCCTGTCGCCAAACCTGTACTTTTGAAGTTCAAGATAGTTGGAGACAAAATCAGCCTCATTCTCGATAGTCGTGTTATCTTCATCCCACTCCGTATACTGCCTCTGCAGTTTCGCGAGTTTCTCGATCATGTACGCGGTCTCAGACTCTTTTTTTATGATGCTGTGCATCCTTATACTTTCGAGTGCATTAAAAAGAAAATGCGGATTGATCTGGCTGTGCAGCGCAAGAAGCTCCGCATGTTGCCTTGTCATGATCATTGCCTGCTCCCTTATCTTGTAACTGAACGCGATCCTGTTGATACGAATGATCAATAAGATTGGGAAAATGATATTGAGCAGAGCGAGTGCAAGCAGGTATGCCCCCCATCTCTCCCACCAGTTGTTGATCTCACCGTACTTATCGACAACATGGATCTTAAGAAGCTGGTTATACACCTGCATATCGGTCGTATAGCCTATATTTTTCAGCATAGAAACATTTTCGTAAGGCTTTGCGACACTCATGCCCTTACCATTGGTCAAAAGAATCTTTTCGTTGTCGCAGACATATGCGTTAAGATCATAATTCATATTCATGAGAACACGGCTGAATTTGCCGTAATCGATATCTATAAGAAGTACATTCTCGGAGCCGTAATCATAATAATCCAGCACCTTGAAAAAGAATATTTTCCTCGTATTGGAATCGAGACCCACAGTTTTGGTGTTGTAGTCAAAAAAGAGTCCTGATTTCAGCCCTTTTTCTTTCATAAATCTGTACCACGGCTCATCATAAGCGCTTGCAAGCCTTCTAAACTGCGAGCCGTTGATCATGGTATCGTTATCAACATAGAGAATGTATGACAGATCGTTCTGAGCCGCCAATCCACCTATAAGCGTATCATTAAAGAAATCCCTGTACTTGTCATAGTAGTCAAGCGGTGATTTGAATTTCATATTTAAAAAGTCATAGATATATTTGCTGGTATAAATACTGTTTGCAAGCTTTGCCGCACTGTCCACTTCCGTGGAACAGGCAAACTTAACGGCACTTGCGACATTCTCCATCTCATGGTATCTCTTCGTCTCCTCAGAGCGCAGAATCCCCCCTATAACAACGGCATCTAAGATCGCAAGCGGAATTATAGTAAAAACCAAGTACAAAATTATCAGCTTCTTTTTCATAACTGTTATTTTAGCACAACATTAAACGCCTTCTCAAATCTCTGTATATTACATATATCTTTTCCAAACGGATCAAAACGTTTTATTTGTATATTTGCCAAAACTTGGATATAATAGTTCTTCGGTGCGATTAAGAATTGGTTGGAGGTGACGTAAATAATGGACAAAAGAATCAGAGATTTCTTGAGACATCTGGACAAGCTTGAGCTTGATGCACTCTCTGAGGAAGAACTTCGAACAGAACGCGACGATATTGAGCTTCATATAAATGTACTTTATCAGGAAATGCTTTTTTGCATTTTAATTTCAGTGGCTCTTCTGATATGTTCAAGTGTACTTCTTGGTGCTTTCTTTGTTTGCAAATCTGTTATCTGCTTTTCATGCGCAGCTGTTTTGGCCATCTTCACTGTTGTCACAGCTTCCGGTTATCGCAAAAACCGTGAAATAATGAACAAGCTCTACATATTTGTTGACAAAATCTCGCAGATGTATTGAGGATAATTCCTCTTGACACGGCGCCAAAAAATGAGTATCATTAACTACGTTGTTTGCAGGAGTGGCGGAATGGCAGACGCGCATGGTTCAGGTCCATGTGTTGGCAACAACATGAGGGTTCAAGTCCCTTCTCCTGCATTGGAGTTTTCCAATGCAACGAGTAAGTTTATAGCTCATAAGGGCGCATATACGCGGAAGTGTCGGAATTGGCAGACGAGCAAGACTAAGGATCTTGTGATAGTTATATCGTGAGGGTTCAAGTCCCTTCTTCCGCACGATT
>JAGAAO010000096.1 GCA_017615275.1 Butyrivibrio sp. | reverse complement strand
TTTTTTTGTGCTAAATTCTTGTTAAAAGATAGACTTTGTAGTATAAAAGAAGTATCGGTCATAATTTGTTTTCTTTTCAAAAGATGATTGAAAAGAGAGTACAATTTATTACATAAGATCAAAAATAAAAGAAGAGAGGTCAAATCAGATGGCAGAGATTAATTTAAGTCAGTATGGTATCACAGGAACAACTGAGATAGTTCATAACCCTTCATATGAGTGCTTATATGAAGAAGAGTTAAAGCCTGAACTTACAGGTTATGAGAAAGGACAGGACACAGAACTTGGTGCTGTCAACGTTATGACAGGTATCTACACAGGACGTTCACCTAAAGATAAATATATCGTTATGGATGAGAATTCTAAGGACACTGTATGGTGGACAACAGAGGAGTATCCTAACGATAACCACCCTATGACAGAAGAGACATGGGCTAAGGTTAAAGAGATCGCAAAGAACGAGCTTTGCAACAAGAGACTTTTCGTAGTTGACGCATTCTGCGGCGCTAACAAAGATTCTCGTATGGCAGTTCGTTTCATCGTTGAGGTTGCTTGGCAGGCTCACTTTATCAAGAACATGTTCATCCAGCCTACAGATGCAGAGCTTGCAGACTTCAAGCCTGATTTCGTAGTATACAACGCTTCACTTGCAAAGGTTGAGGATTACAAGGCACTTGGACTTAACTCTGAGACATGTGTAGCATTCAATATCACAAGCCGTGAGCAGGTTATCATCAACACATGGTACGGCGGAGAGATGAAGAAGGGTATGTTCTCAATGATGAACTACTATCTTCCTCTTAAGGGCATGGCTTCTATGCACTGCTCAGCTAACACAGATATGGAAGGTAAGAACACAGCAATCTTCTTCGGTCTTTCAGGAACAGGTAAGACAACACTTTCAACAGATCCTAAGAGACTCCTCATCGGTGATGACGAGCACGGCTGGGATGACAACGGTGTATTCAACTTCGAAGGTGGTTGCTACGCTAAGGTTATCGGCCTTGACAAAGAGTCTGAGCCTGATATCTACAACGCTATCAAGAGAGATGCTCTTCTTGAGAACGTTACAGTTGCAGCAGACGGAAAGATCGATTTCGAAGATAAGAGCGTAACAGAGAATACTCGTGTATCTTATCCTATCAACCACATCGACAACATCGTACAGAAGGTTAACAAGATCTCTGCAGGTCCTGATGCGAAGAACGTTATCTTCCTTTCAGCTGATGCTTTCGGAGTACTTCCTCCTGTTTCAATCCTTACACCTGAGCAGACTCAGTACTACTTCCTTTCAGGTTTCACAGCTAAGCTTGCTGGAACAGAGAGAGGAATCACAGAGCCTACACCTACATTCTCAGCTTGCTTCGGACAGGCATTCCTTGAGCTTCATCCTACAAAGTACGCTCAGGAGCTCGTTAAGAAGATGCAGAAGAGCGGAGCTAAGGCTTACCTCGTAAACACAGGATGGAACGGAACAGGTAAGAGAATCTCTATTAAGGATACTCGTGGAATCATCGATGCAATCCTTAACGGTGATGTAAACAAGGCTGAGACAAAGAAGATCCCGATCTTCGATTTCGAAGTTCCTACATCACTTCCCGGAGTTGATCCTGCAATCCTTGATCCCAGAGATACATACGCTGATGCTTCTGAGTGGGAAGCAAAGGCTAAGGATCTTGCACAGAGATTCAACAAGAACTTCAAGAAGTATGAAGGAAATGCAGACGGTAAGGCACTTGTTGCTGCAGGCCCTCAGCTTTGATAAGCAATCTTATAAAATGATCTATTATATGAGTCGGCTATTTTTAGCCGACTCATTTTTATAAACGGAGGATATAAAAATGCTGTTCGGAGGTCTTGAAGCAGGCGGAACCAAAATGATATGTGTCGTTGGAAATGAAAACGGCGAGATACTTGAAAGAGCTACATTTCCGACTCTTTCTCCAAAGGAAACGATGCCCGGAATGATTGATTTTTTTAAGGGAAAAGACATAAAGGCACTGGGGATTGCATGTTTTGGACCGATTGACCTTAATAAAGAATCAAAAACCTATGGTTACATTACATCTACACCCAAAGAGCTCTGGATAAACTTTGATATTGTCGGTGAATTTAAGAGAAGTTTAGGCATCCCTATCGGATTTGATACGGATGTGAACGGATCTCTTCTTGGTGAGATTACCTGGGGATGCGCCAAAGGTAAGACCGATGCACTTTATATTACAATCGGAACGGGAATTGGAGGCGGAGTAATGTCTAATGGCAAACTACTTCACGGAATGCTTCATCCCGAACTTGGTCATATTAAGATGGCAGTTTCAAAAGAGGATTCGTACAAGGGAAAGTGTCCGTATCACGGCACGTGCTTTGAAGGACTTGCATCGGGACCCGCAATAGAAGAAAGATGGGGCAAAAAAGCTGTTGATCTTGCTGAAGATGACAGAGTATGGGAACTTGAGAGCTATTATATAGCGCAGGCTCTATCAGCATATATCGTTGTGCTGAGCCCTCAGATAATAATACTGGGAGGCGGAGTTATGCATCAGAAGCAGCTCTTTCCGCTTATCCGTAAGAAGACATTGGAGCAGCTTGGCGGCTATATAAATACCAAAGAACTTGAAGATATAGACAACTACATTGTTCCCGCAAGCTTAAACGATGACCAGGGAATCATGGGCGCCGTTAAACTTGCGATGGATGCAGCTAAAGAGAATCAATAAGTACTTTTACTGTGAATGTAATCTCTCGGACTGTGTCCGTCTACTTTTTTAAACACCTTTGAGAAGTAGTATGCGGATTCAAAGCCAAGAGAATCGGCAACTTCATAGATTTTCATATCACCCGATAAAAGCATTTCTTTTGCTTTGGAAATTTTCTTGGTATAAACATATTCAGAGAAACCGGTCTCTGTGGTTTTCTTAAACAATACTGATAGATATGCAGGTGAAAGACCGAAAACTTCGGCAACTTCATTTAACTGAAGCTTTCCGCCTAAGTTACTGTCAATATATTCCTGAATGGTTCCGATAAGCTTATCCTTGCCGGAGCGTCTGTTACTGCCTACAATGTGGCTGAACAGGCGAATAGGAGTCGTGTCATCTGTTTGTGCCTGAGCGGTCTTTGCTTCACCGTATGAGACCGAGATATCCATAGGAGAAGAAACAGCAGAGCCGATACCAAAAGAGATAACCGTCTTAAAGTAGCTTGTTATCATGACTTTGGCATTTTCGAGCGCTTCGGTTATTATATCCATTGTTTCCGCTATTGGAGTATCCTCGGTAAAATAAAACACAACCGCAAAGTGCTTGAGGTCTATAGAGACAACAGAGCAAGGGGCGTGTTTTGATATGATCTCTTTTGCCATAGCTATGCTGGAAGAGTAGATTCCAAGCGTGTCGGAACCGGATGAAACATCTATCCCGCAGCCGTTTGTGATCTCTGCTGATACAACAATATATCTGTTGTAATTAAGCTCCATTTCAAGTGCCCTTGCTTCAGCATAAAGATCTTCTTCATTTGAAAAGAGCCTGTTAAAAAGTTTTATTATGAATTTCTGGCGGAGGTCTTCGAGAGAAGCGCCGCTTGAAGATACTTCGGAAGTTTCCGGACCGCTTGCTTCGTCAAGCCTTTGAAAAGCTTTGTTTAGTGCGCCTGAAAGAGTCTCTGAGTTGAGCTCCAATTTAACGAGATAATCTACAGCTTCGCCATGTATCGCTTTGCGAGCCATTTCAAATTCTTCGTAAGCGGTGAGCATGATAAAAGCAGGAATGTTTCCGTACTTGTCATGAGTTTTTTCCAAAAGTTCAAGACCTGTCATTACGGGCATCCTGATATCTGCGATAACGATGTCCGGCTTTGAAAATTCAACAATATCCCAGGCTTCTTTTCCGTTTGAGGCGGTTCCTATTATCTCTACTGCGTCTGCATGTTCTTTGGTCAACATAGTCTTGAGACCTATTTGAACAAGAGGTTCATCATCTACGATCAAAATCTTATACATGTGCGTTTTCCTCTTCTAGTCGATGTGGAATCACGAAACTCATAGTGGTATATTCTCCGGGAATGCTGGAAATACTGATTCCGTACTCTTTTCCGAAGGTATACTTTATGCGTTCATTAACATTATAAACTCCGATCTGTCTAAAGAACTCTGTGGAGGTTTTGCTCTTTCCGCTTAAGACTGCTTCAATTGCCTTTTCATCCATTCCTACGCCGTTGTCGGTAACGTCTATCACGACATTATTATCTTTTTCGTAAGTGTGAATGACGATCTTGCCGGCACTTCCCTTGGGTTCGATCCCGTGGAAAATGGCGTTTTCGATTATAGGCTGCAAAGAAAAGCGATTTATTCTATTCAAAAGAAGACTGTCATCCTCAGTTACGTACTCGAGTGATATTGTTCCGCCGTAGCGGTATTTCATGATTGTGAAGTAGTCATTGAGAAGAGCGTATTCTTCTTTGAGTGTTATGAGGTTTTCTTTGCCCTTAGAGATGTTCTTCATAAGGCGCGAAAGAGCAGTGGACATATCAGCGATACCGTCAGATCCTTGGATCGTTGCCATCCATTTAATAGTATTTAATGTGTTGTACAAAAAATGAGGATTTATCTGAGACTGCAAGACCTGATATTCCAGATCCTGCTTGGTCTTTTCATCCATAAGCCTTTTTTCCAAAAGAGCGGATACATTGTCGGAAAGATTGTTGATACCTCGGCCTATGGCGCCAAGCTCATTGTCCCATTCAATCTGCGCATCTCTTGAAAAGTCGCCGCTACCGATCTCTTCAAGCCTGTTTATAAGAAGAGAAACAGGTCTTGCAATTGTATGGTGCAGGGCATATGTCAGCAAGATACCTGCACACAATATAATAAAGAATATCATAAGAATGATAAAAATATAAAGCTTCATTCTGCTTTGGAATGCACGGGCAGATGGAAGATATGATATAATCCAACCTGTTGTAGGAAGCTTGTATGAGATGGCATTGCTGTCGACATCTTCAATTATAAGCTGATTATCGGTAAACAGGTAAGAATTATTTTCGCCAATTGTAATAAAAAGTTTGCCGTCTTCCTCCATCGAAAAATCATTGAGTCTGTCGGTTATGACAGCAAGTGGAAGTTCCATATATACCCACCCGACAGTTGTGGATGAAGAGGCACTGAAAATAGGTCTTGCGATCGGAACGATAACAGAAGATGACGCTTTATAAAGAGGATTATCCTTTATTCCGACCCATAGATTTGTCGGGGATCCGATGAGGTCACCAAAGTATTCCGTCGACATTATGTTTTCCGTTATTTTGGGAAAAGAGTGTGATTCAACAATAGAGACGCATTGCAGAAAGTCTTTTCCGTCGGAAGTCGAAACGATAACTCTGTTTATAAGATTTCTTGCGGTTACGATATTGAACTCGTCATTTAAATGATTCCAGGATGCAAGAGACAGATGTCGGGCACCTTTTGAATCGGTAGCTTTTTTGCTTTCTATATTTTGGAGATAATTTCCGATAGTGGTATCCAGACATATCCAGTTCGAAAAAGTTATAACGCTTCCAATCTCTGAATCGAGCTCGTTTCCGAGAAGATGGATGTTGGTCATGGCTGACTGAGTCTGGTTTTGTTTGAGATATCTGAAAGAAAGGGCATAGCTTGCAAAAGCAACGAGGAGCGCAAGAACAAGAGCAAATCCGAGTGCCCACAGTATGATCTTTGTACGTATGGAATGTCCGCTTTTATACATACATCTATTATAGGTTTACAGACGAAATAAAGAAAATACAATTTTATGAAAAAAATTTGCATTTTTTTGCAAGAGATAACAAAGAATGTACATTTAATAAACGGTATTTCGATATTAAAATTAACATAGGTATTGAGGTTACTGCATACCGTTGCAGGGTATGAAAATGAGAGGGAGGCAAAAAAATGAGAAGAAAACTCATCAGTTCTTTACTTGCATGTTCGATGATCATCGCAAGTATCACAGGTTGTGGAAAGACAACCACAGCAGAGGGCAGTAGTTCGCAGGAACCTGCCGGAAGTGCGGCAGAAACAGGAGGCGAAGCAGGTCAGGCGGCATCAGGGGAGCCGGTTAATCTTAAGTGGGCGCTCTGGGATATTTCAAGCACGGTATATTATCAGCCGCTTATTGATGCATATACTGCAGAACATCCAAATGTTTCTATCGAAATGGTTGATCTTGGATCTACAGATTACAGCACAGTTCTGGGCACACAGCTTTCAGGCTCGGGCTCGGATTTCGATGTTGTTACGATTAAAGACGTTCCCGGATATGTAACACTTGTAAATAAAGGGGCACTTGAGCCACTTGATGACCTTATTTCAAAAGACGGGGTAGACCTTTCACTTTATAACGGAGTGACAGATCAGGTAAAGATTGACGGAAAACTTTATGAACTTCCTTTCCGTTCAGATATCTGGGTTCTATACTATAACAAAGATATTTTTGATAAAGCAGGTGTTGAGTATCCCACAAATGACATGACATGGGATCAGTATGACGCACTTTGCAGAAAAGTAACAGATACAACACCCGGATCCGAGATTTACGGATCACATTATCATACATGGAGATCGACGATACAGCTTGACGGTATCCTCGATGGAAAAAACACGATCGTTGATGGCAATTATGATTTTACAAAGCCTTATTACGATATGGTACTTGGTCAACAAAAGGATGGGGTTTGCATGGACTACGCATTACTTAAGACCCAGGGCCTCCACTACTCGGCAGCATTTGCTAACGGAAACGTTGCTACAATGAACATGGGATCATGGTTCATTGCAACACTCATCCAAAAGATCAAAGACGGCGAGTTCACAGATTGCACAAACTGGGGAATGGTCAAGTATCCTCACGCAGAAGGCGTTGAGCCGGGCTCAACACTTTCAACCATCACTGCTCTTGCAATTCCCACAACAGCACCCAACAAAGACGTAGCTTGGGATTTCGTAAAGTTTGTAAGTGGTGAAAAAGGTGCAGAGGTAATGGCTCAGACAGGAAACATCCCCGCTATGACAAATGACAAGATTGTTGATATCATCGCGCAGATGGATGGATTTCCTCAGGATGAGAATTCAAAAGAAGCTCTTGTAACAAGTCACACATATCTCGAGATGCCTGCAAATGATAAGTCATCTGAGATTGAGACAGTTCTTAATGAACAACACGACCTTATTATGAACGGAGAAGTGAGTGTTGATGAAGCGATAAAAGCTATGAATGAAGGAGTTCAGGCGATTATCGGCAAGTAATAAAAGTAAAGACGCGGCACTTGGATTGCAGATGTGTTAAATAATTCAAGTGCCGTTTTTGATAAGCGGAAGAGGTACGACATGGCAGAGGAAGTTTATGCTTTGGACAAAAACATGAAGAGAAGGCAGCAAAAGAGAAATCTTGTTGCTTACTCTTTTATCGCACCTAACTTTTTGGGTTTTGCCATTTTTACATTGGGACCGATCATCCTCGCTCTTATTATGTCATTTATGGAGTGGGACGGAAGCAATACGATGAAATTTATCGGCTTGCAGAATTTTACGGAAATTTTTTCTGATGACAGATTTTTAGCTTCACTGAAGAATACGATAATCTACAGTATATTTACAGTTCCCTTTACGCTGGTGATAGCACTTGCGCTCGCTATTCTTTTGAATCAAAAGATAAAGGGAAGAAATTTTTTCAGAACAGTGGCATTTTTTCCTTATGTGGCATCGCTGGTTGCCGTAGCCGCTGTGTGGAATATGTTGTTTACACCTGCAAAAGGCGGAATAATGAACCAGCTTCTGATGAATGTATTTCATGTGCAGCCTCTTAAGTGGGCGGCTGCATCGAATACAGTTATGTTGACTATTATCCTGTTTTCTGTTTGGAAGAACATGGGTTACTATATGGTAATTTACCTTGCCGGTCTGCAGGGAATAAGTGAAGATCTTTACGAAGCAGCGGCATTGGATGGAGCTAATTCCTGGAGGAAGTTTATCCACATTACGGTTCCGCAGCTTAAGCCGACAACATTTTTTGTGACCATAATGCTCACGATCAACTGCTTTAAGGTGTATGACATAGTATATATGCTTGCAGGCGGTTCGAACGGAGTGGTAAATAAGAGCGCAATGGTTCTTGTTTACTATATCTATGAAGAGGCATTCAGAAACTGGAAGCTTGGAAGAGCTTCTGCCTCAGCGCTTGTTCTTTTTGCGATAGTTCTGACGATCACCATCGTTCAGTTCAGAGGCGAGAAGAATTATGCTAATGACTGATCGGGAGGGCAAAAGAGTGAGAAGTAAAAAGAACAACAAAGTGATCGGAAGCGTGATCGTATATATAATTCTCATATTTCTGGCGCTTATGATGCTGGTGCCTTTCGCGTGGATGATATCGGCTTCTCTTAAGTTCAATAAGGATGTATTTGTAATTCCTTTCGAATGGATATCCAAAGAGCCCAGATGGAAGAATTACATCGACATATGGACAAAGATACCGCTGGCAAAATTTACGTTAAATACGGTCAAATTAACGCTTATAGTGACAGGGCTTCAGCTCCTTACATCGAGCTTTGCGGCATATGCCTTTGCAAAGCTGCAGTTCAAGGGGAAAAATGTCCTCTTTCTTGCGTACGTTTCGACAATAGCTGTTCCGTGGCAGGTATATATGGTTCCTCAGTTCATGTTTATGAGAAAACTCGGACTTGCGGATACTCATCTTGCGATCATAATATTGCAGGCGTTTTCGGCATTCGGAGTTTTCCTTATGAGACAGTTCTATGAGGGAATACCCGATTCTCTATGCGAAGCGGCTCGTATCGACGGAATGAGCGAGTACAAGATTTATTCAACTATAATGCTTCCGCTTTCCAAGCCGGCATTATCTACACTTATAATTTTTACGTTTGTAAATACATGGAATGACTTTCTTGGCCCCCTCATCTATCTTACAACAGAGTCCAAAAAGACTCTGCAGATAGGTTTAAAAATGTTCATCTCACAATATTCTGCAGAGTATGGACTCATAATGGCAGCCTCTGTGCTGTCGCTCATCCCTGTATTTGTGGTTTTCCTTTCCCTTCAGAAATACTTCGTGGCTGGAATTACAACAGGATCGGTAAAGGGCTGAATTTTTGTCGCTTTTTAGCTTGGATTCATGGACATCAAAATCTGTCATTTAATTCTGCAGCTCATAAACTCCATCTCAATATACTAAGGGCTATGGCTTTGGGCTTTGTTTTTATCGCGATCAACAAATCTCACATTTTCTATATGTTCCGACCGTTTTCCTTTAATGCGCATACTACGACTACAAACGTCTTCGTATGCGCGTGGAAAACGGTCGATGGAACATTTGAAAATGTGGATTTGTTGCTAATGACTCAAAAAACAAAGCCCAAAGCCATAGCCCTTAGTATATTGGGATGTCAAACAAATGAGCTGCGAGAAGAATTAAATGGCAGATTTTGGTGTCTCATGAATCTACAAGCTTTTTCACAGACAAAAATTCACACCTTCTTTTCTGAGTAGAATTATTTTTGGTATATAAATGTTTGACATGAAAGAAACGTTAATAACTATAAAATGCCTCCAACCGGAGGCATTTTATAGTTATTATTTGTTTTTCTTTTCATGATCGAGAGACGCCTTAATGAAGCCTGAGAAAAGGGGATGAGGCCTGTTGGGGCGTGACTTAAGTTCCGGATGAGCCTGTGTTGCAATGTGGAAGTCGTTTGAAGGAAGCTCAATCATCTCAACAATACGTCCGTCAGGGGACATTCCGCAAAGTTTCATTCCGTTGCTTACAAGTACGTTTCTGTAATCATTGTTTACTTCATATCTGTGACGGTGACGCTCTGTAATATTTTCTGAACCGAAAAGTTCAAATGCCTTGGAATCCTTATCAAGTACGCAAGGATATGAACCGAGACGAAGTGTTCCGCCGATGTCCTCTACACCGTTCTGGTCAGGAAGAAGCGCGATCATAGGATGAAGTGTGTTTGGATCAAACTCGATAGAATGTGCATCGGCGTAACCGATAACATTTCTTGCAAACTCGATGATAGCAAGCTGCATACCGAGGCAAAGTCCGAGGAACGGAACATTATTCTCACGGGCATACTTGATAGAGTGAATCATGCCTTCGATTCCGCGATCGCCGAAACCACCGGGAACGATAATTCCGTCAACATCCTTAAAGAAAGATGCAACATTGTCTTCGTTAACTTCTTCAGAGTCAACCCATTTGATATCAACTGCGGTCTGATTAGAGATACCGCCGTGCTTTAGAGCTTCAACAACACTTATATATGCATCGTGAAGCTGTGTATACTTACCTACAAGAGCAATCTTAACTTCATGACTGAGTGAGTAGAGAGTGTCTACCATTGCCTTCCAATCTGTGAGATCGGGCTCGGGACATTCAAGGTTCAGGCACTCGCATGCAACGTGAGCAAGGTGCTCTTTTTCCATAGCAAGAGGAGCTTCGTAGAGATACTCAAGATCGAGGTTCTGCAATACGTGATTGCTGGGAACATTACAGAAGAGTGCAATCTTATCTTTTGTATCCTGATCGAGTTCCATCTCGGAACGACATACGATAACGTCGGGCTGAAGACCCATTCCCTGCATTGTCTTAACGGCAGACTGTGTGGGCTTTGTCTTGATCTCCTGAGAAACTCTGAGGTAAGGGATGAGTGATACGAGGATAAGCATTGCATTCTCGCGACCAACTTCATGCTGGAACTGTCTGATTGCTTCAAGGAAAGGCTGACTTTCGATATCTCCGACTGTTCCTCCTACCTCTATGATAGCGATGCGTGTTTCGTCATCGGTAAAGTTCCTGTAGAACTTGCTCTTGATCTCATTTGTGATATGAGGGATAACCTGTACGGTACGTCCGCCATAATCACCGCGACGTTCTTTCTGTAGTACTGACCAGTAGATCTTACCGGTTGTAACGTTGGAATTTTTATCAAGATTCTCGTCAATAAATCTTTCGTAGTGACCAAGATCCAGGTCAGTCTCCGTACCGTCCTCAGTAACGAAAACCTCACCGTGCTGAACGGGGTTCATTGTACCGGGGTCGATGTTGATATAGGGATCGAATTTCTGCATTGTCACCTTGTAGCCGCGAGCTTTGAGAAGTCTTCCCAAAGATGCAGCGGTTATCCCCTTTCCTAGACCTGACACAACTCCGCCTGTCACAAAAATATACTTTACAGCCATTTCAAACATTCCTCCTGATTTTTTGACGAGATAAAAATTTTAATAAACAAAAACAAGTAATAATTATATAATTTCAGCGGGGTAAAATCTACATATAAATGGAAATAATTTAATAAAAGTTTCAGAATCAGTAATTGAATTATTAAATTGTACACTATATAATGGTTAAATGTGAGGGCAAAAAAGCCCACGAGATGTTGAAATATTCCTAAAAATGGGGTATTTCCGCAAAAAAGCAAATATCACATCTAGTATAGCATATTAATATAAGGAATAAATATAATGGACAACAATCAAAATCAAAGAAATAACAACCCTATGGGTGGCGGAGGTTCTAACTCTCCAAGACGACAGAATATTATATTACTGTTGGTTGCGGCACTTGTTACGATGATCTTCATGACCTATTTTCTCAAGGCATTTTCCGGAGATACAAATAAAGAGATAACATACACCGAGTTTATCAAGATGGTAGACGAGGGTAAAGTTCAGAAGATCGTTATCGAATATGACAGGATTGATATTTATCCCAAGGAAGAAAAGACTGAGGACCATACTGGCATAGGATATGCTTATTGGACCGGTGCCGATCAGGTAACGTACTATACAGGTAAAGCTGAGGAAGACAGTGATCTTACGAAGAGAATGCTGGAAGCGGGCGTTGAGGTGAGCAGTGAAGTCCCGGATAATTCGGGATTCATTCTTACAATTATATTTCAGTACGTTGCTCCGTTCCTTTTATTGTGGCTCATATTTTCTGTTATTTTCAAAAAAATGGGCAAAGGTGGCGGACCGCTCGGAGTCGGAAAGAGCAATGCAAAGGTTTATGTTCAGAAGGAGACAGGCGTAACATTTAAGGATGTTGCTGGTGAGGATGAGGCTAAGGAATCACTTGTCGAAGTCGTTGATTTCCTTCACAATCCTGCCAAATATGCCAAGATCGGTGCTAAGCTTCCCAAGGGAGCGCTTCTTGTGGGACCTCCCGGAACAGGTAAGACACTTCTTGCCAAAGCGGTAGCAGGTGAGGCACACGTTCCTTTTTATTCACTTGCAGGTTCTGATTTCATTGAGTTATATGTAGGTGTCGGCGCAAGCCGTGTAAGAGACCTCTTCAGTGAGGCAAGCAAAAATGCACCTTGTATCATATTTATAGACGAGATTGATGCCATCGGACGCAGTCGTGACAGCAAGTACGGCGGCGGTAACGAAGAAAGAGAGCAGACTCTTAACCAGCTTCTTTCTGAAATGGATGGTTTCGATTCTTCAAAGGGTGTACTTATCCTCGGTGCTACCAACAGACCGGAGATTCTTGATAAAGCGCTCTTAAGACCCGGACGTTTCGATAGAAGAATTATCGTAGACAGACCTGATCTTAAGGGAAGAGAAGAAATTCTTAAGGTTCATTCAAAAGACGTTAAGATGGATGAGACTGTTGATCTTAAGGCAATGGCTCTTGCTACAAGCGGACTTGTTGGTTCGGATCTTGCCAATATGATCAACGAAGCTGCAATCAATGCTGTTAAGGCAAATCGTGATTATGTATGTCAGCATGATCTAATGGAAGCCTTAGAGCAGGTAATTGCCGGTAAAGAGAAAAAGGATAAGATTCTCAGTAAGGAAGAGCGTAAGATTGTTTCTTATCACGAAGTCGGACATGCAATCACAAGTGCAGCTCTGGATGGTGCTGAGCCTGTTCAGAAGATTACAATTGTTCCCAGAACAAAGGGATCGCTTGGTTATGTTCTTCCGGTTCCCGAAGATGAGACTTTCCTTCACACAAGAGAAGAGATTCTTGATGAGATTACCGTTCTTCTTGCAGGAAGAGCTGCGGAAGAAGTTATTTTTAACACTGTAACAGACGGTGCGTTCAGTGATATTGAGAAGGCTACATCTAAGGCAAGAAGCATGATCACAATGCTTGGTATGAGTGAGAGATTCGGACTTATGCAGCTTGAATCTATTCAGAATCAGTACCTCGATGGCAACAGAGTCCTTCAGTGCAGTGATGAAACAGCAACTCTTATTGACGAGGAAGTTAAGAAGCTTCTTGCTCAGTGCTATGAAAGAGCTAAGAAGATCATCAATGAACATCTTCCCGCTATGGATAAGATCGCTGAGTTCCTCATTGAGAAAGAGACCATTACCGGAAAAGAGTTCATGAAGATATACAGGGAGGTTGAGAATATTCCCGAACCCACAGAGGAAGAAACTGCAAAGAGAAAACGTATCTATGCGGTAAGACCTGAATCTGCGATGGTTGGAGAGAACATTCCTGTTAGAGAAAAAAAGAACTCTGAGGAATCTGACTCAAAGAAAGAGCCGGAGGCTGTAACGGAACCCGAGTCTTCAACTGCAATAGAGGAGCCAAAAGCTTCTGCGCAGGAAGAAAAGAGCGAGAGCAATGAAACAAAAGCGCCCGAAGAGAATACTTCAGGCGGAAGATTTTCACATGTTCCCGACAATTTTGACAACAATTGATTTAACTGGGCTGGCGCCTCGGATATTCAATCCGAGACGACAGTCCTTTTTTATTTGATACGAGGAAATTTCTCCGAAATTCATATCAAATAAAAAACGCTCCGCTATGGATGCGCAGCTCGCGGAATAGAAGATAATTGCTTCGCAATACCGCTCGCGCGCGAAAGAGTCGCGAGCGACTCTTTTTAATTTTTTAACGGATTGTCGTATTATGCAGTGTATATTATAATGTTAGTACGTTGTTAATATGGAATAACAGCATCATAAATTATGATAAGGCAATATTGAGGTGATACAGACTCAGAATATACAGGTAAAAGTATGAATTATAAAATTTGCATAAGTACAGATAAAGGAATTGTGAAGCAGGTAAATCAGGATGCCACAATGGTCAAGATTGCCAATACCGCAAGCCACGGAAGAATTGTCATGGGAGTTTTGTGTGACGGAATGGGAGGCCTCTCTCATGGAGAAGTTGCCAGTGCATCGGCAATAGAAGGTTTTGCAGATTGGTTTGTGACAGGGCTTCCAAGGGCGCTTACAAGGGAAAATACTACAGAGCGTCTCGATACGGATGAAAAAGCCGATATCATGACAGAAGTTGAGCATCATTGGTTTTCACTTGTTCAGGATATAAACGCCGATATATTAAAATTCGGAGATGATAACAAATGCAGGCTCGGAACTACCATAGTGGCATTTTTAAAAGTCGGAGATGACTTTCTTGTCATGAACGTCGGAGATTCGCGAGTTTACTTGGCTGATAATATGAAGCTGACTCTTTTGACACACGATCAGAGCGTTGTTCAGGATATGATCGACAAGGGAATCATGACTGCGGAAGAGGCAGAAAAGAGCCCGCAGAAGAGCGTACTGCTACAATGCGTGGGCGCGTCGGAAAGAGTTGTTCCTCAGTTTGTCAGAGGAAAGATTTCAGGCATAACATCAATACTCATGTGTTCGGATGGTTTTTGGAGGAGATTGTCCGAGGGAGAAATTAGGGAAAAACTTGTACTGAGCAGAGTTTTACCCGAAGAGGAAATGAAGAAGGAATTAGACAATATGGTGGAACATTTAAAGGAATTGGGGGAGACCGATAATATTTCCGCGATACATATTGCTATAGAGTAAGGTAAGAACATGTTAGAGATCGGAAGTATAGTAGGTGGCAAATATAAAGTACTAAACGTTATAGGTCAGGGCGGTATGAGTACCGTTTATCTGGCTATGAATGAGCGTGCTAACAAGCAGTGGGCTATCAAAGAGGTCAGAAAGGACGCGGTGACTAACTACCGCGTTGTCAGACAGAGCCTTATTACAGAGACAGATCTGTTAAAAGAGCTCTCTCATCCATATCTTCCCAGCATAGTTGACGTTATAGAAGAGGACGGAAGATTCCTGATCGTAATGGACTACATAGAGGGAAATACTCTGGAGAAGGCACTTAGACTTCTCGGACCTCAGCCACAGGAATACGTTGTTGAGTGGGGGATACAGCTCTGCGATGTGTTGGGATATCTTCATACCAGAAAACCTCCGATCATATACAGAGATCTCAAGCCCGGAAATATCATGCTTCGTCCCAACGGAACGATAACACTGATAGATTTCGGAACGGCAAGAGAATATAAAGAAGCCAATCTTGGAGATACATCATACTTAGGAACAAGGGGCTACGCGGCACCCGAGCAGTTCGGAGGTATGGGACAGACTGATGCCAGAACAGATATCTACTGTCTGGGAACAACATTGTATCACCTTGTTACGGGACACAATCCCGGAGAGCCGCCTTTTGAGCTGTATCCGATAAGATATTGGAATCAGCAGCTTTCGCCGGGACTTGAATATATCATTAACAAATGCGTTCAGAACAATCCTGACGACAGATATAATTCATGTGCGGAATTAATGTATGATCTTCAGAACTACAAGGAACTCGACAGAGGATACAAGAGGACCGCAAGGATCAGTATTGCACTTTTCAGCGCAATGATAATTCTTTTTATGGTGTTCTTATCTTCAGCGGTGGCTTTCAAAGTAAAGGCAAACACCATAGCAAAAGAGAACTATTCTCATTACATTGCGGAAGCAAAGGGCGCGCCGGATCCACAGACAGCCACACAGATGTATGCCAAGGCTCTCTCGATGCAGCCGGATAATTTAGAAGGATACATTGATCTGATAGATAATTATATAATGTCTGATGATGTACTTACAGAAGAAGAAGACAGGCAGTTGCGATCGATACTTATAACATCTACCGGAAACGGAACCGTTGAGGAGCGACTTGCCGAAAATAAAGAAGTATATGCGCAGGTTGCCTATAAACTGGCAGTGGCGTATTATTACTGCTATGACGGCGAAGGTAGCAAGCAGAGAGCAAGTAAGTGGCTTGGTATTGCAACAGAACTTAAAAAGCTTCCTAAAGGAAGACAGGAAAGAGTAGAGCGACTCGGTAAGATAGCAAGTTATTACGATAAACTTGGAAAAGGTAGTCAGTCAGGTGACTCGATAGCAAGCTTTAGTGTATATTGGAATGATATGGTTGCTATTGCCAGTGGTGATATAGCAGCTATGGATAATGAGACAACGGCTCTTATTATTTACAAAGAAATTGGCTACTGGATATATTCATCTGCGATAAACTTTTTAAAAGAAGGCGTTACATATGAAGAAATGGACAAAGAGATAAATTACATACTTGGTCAGATTGATTCCATAGAAGCAAACTATGAGCTTACAGACAGAACCAGGGAACTTGTCAGCAAGAACAGGAAGACTTTTGCGCAGGCAAAGACAGCGCTTGATACCGCTGCCGGAAAATAAATGGGAAAGATATGAACGATATACAACTTTACAATATAATGGCGATAATTTCCGTAGTAACTGCATTTATAATGCTTATACTTGCGATAGTAATGTGGTTTAAGCTTGATATAAGGCATTACATAGCGGTGCTAACCGGATCGGAAGCCAGAAAGAGCATAGAGAGTCTGCAGAAATCCGCTGAAGCGGGAAATATTCATGCAGATGTATATGGCAAGAACAACAAAGCCAAGATCTCCTGGAATACTTCAGAAGGTCTTGCGAGAGTTGCTGCCATGGAGATATCCGATGAGGACGGAACCGTCATGCTTGCCGCCACAGGCACGATGATGAGAGACGATTCCACAACTGTTTTGCAAAGCAGTGAAGATTACGCAACAACAGTTCTTGATGCCATAAAAGAATCGGAATTTGTTGTTGAGAGAGAAATAGTTAACAGAGGCGATGAGCGACTTTGACGTCAAAGAGGAATTAAAAAAGCTTCCCAACGCTCCGGGAGTTTACATCATGCATGATGCAAACGATACTATCATGTATGTTGGAAAAGCGGTGAACCTGCACAATCGTGTCAGGTCCTATTTTCGTGCAAATATCGGAAGAGGTCCGCAGATAGACAGAATGGTGGAGCAGATAGCAAGATTCGAATACATAGTCACAGATTCTGAGCTTGAGGCACTTGTCCTTGAGAACAATCTTATCAAAGAGCACTGTCCCAGATACAATACCCTTTTAAAAGATGACAAGACATATCCATACATTAAGGTAACCGTGTCGGAAGATTATCCGAGAGTTCTTTTTTCCAGACTTATGAAAAAAGACAGATCGAGATACTTCGGACCTTTTACAAGTGCAGCTGCTGTAAAGGATACAATCGACCTTATCAACAAAATATACGGCCTGAGAACTTGTAACAGGGTGCTTCCGAGGGATATAGGCGCTGACAGGCCGTGCCTTAATTATCACATGAAACAGTGCTGCGGCCCGTGTATCGGCAATATCACAAAAGAAGAATACAGAGAGCGTGTTGACAAGGCACTTGAATTTCTTAACGGAAACTATGGACTTATACTAAAAGATCTTGAACAGAAAATGCAGAATGCATCTGAAGAGCTTGATTTTGAATCGGCAGCCAAATACAGAGATCTTCTTGCAAGTGTAAAAATGGTAGCGCAAAAGCAGAAAATGACCGATTCTTCCATGGAAGATAAGGACATAATAGCAATCGCTTCGGATGACAACGATGCTGTTGTTCAGGTCTTCTTTGTCAGAGACGGAAGACTTATAGGAAGAGAACATTTCTATATGACGCACGTATCCGAGAATCCGGAAAAAGAGCTCTTATTAAATTTTGTTAAGCAGTTCTACGCCGGAACGCCGTTCATACCAAGAGAGATAGTGCTCCCCGAATCCATAGAAGATATGGAGATAATACAGGAGTGGCTAAGCGAGAGGAAGGCCGGCAGAGTCTATATAACGGTTCCAGAGAGAGGACAAAAAGAAAAACTCATGGAACTGGCGTCCCAGAATGCAAAACTCATTTTGTCAAAAGATAAAGAGAGGATAAAGCGTGAAGAAGGCAGAACAATCGGTGCAGTCAAAGAAATTGAAAAAATTCTCGGACTCAAAAACCTAAACAGAATGGAAGCTTACGACATTTCCAATATCAGTGGATTTGCGAATGTCGGTTCAATGGTGGTATACGAAAAAGGAAAAGCCAAAAAAAGCGATTACAGGAAATTTCGCATAAAATCCGTATCCGGTCCCGATGATTACGCCTGCATGCATGAAGTTCTTACCAGAAGACTTCTTCATGGAATTGAGGAAAAGAAAGATCTGGAAGTCAGAGATATTGACGCCAGATACGGAAGTTTCACCAAGTTCCCCGATCTTATTCTGATGGATGGAGGAAGAGGTCAGGTCAATATATGTCTTAAAGTGCTCGATGAACTTGGGATAAACATTCCCGTATGCGGAATGGTAAAGGATGACAACCATAGGACAAGAGGTCTGTACTACAATAATGTCGAGCTTCCGATCGATACGAGATCGGAGGGATTTAAACTTATAACCAGGATTCAGGACGAGGCGCACAGATTTGCAATCGAATATCACAGATCGCTTCGAAGTAAAGCTCAGGTAAAGAGTTCACTCGATGATATTCCTGGAATAGGTCCTTCGAGAAGAAGAGCACTAATGAAACATTTTAAATCAATAGAAGATATCAAAAACGCTTCAATAGAGGAGCTGTCTGAAGTTCCGGGAATCCCGGAGAATGTTGCGAAAAAAATTAAAGACTTTTTTGAAAATCCTGCAACATAAAGCAAATCCCACTTGTGTGATAAATAGAACATGAAAGGAACAGTTTAGCGACTGTTCCTTTTTAGACCAAATTCGTTCGTGTCAGTATTTGGCGGGCGAGAAGCACCTCTCTGAAACAATATTTCACTTTTGCACAATTCTTATGAAAATATATTGTTATTGTCGTAAAAATGATGTAGTATTAACGGTGTTAAACTGTTTAATTTTTAGTTTACACTGCTTGGGGGAGAAGCATATTACGTAACGTAAATCTTGGAGGAAAGAGTAATGAGAAACATCAAGGTAAAGTCTCTAGCAAAGAGACTGGTTCCGGTTTTGATGGCATCGGTTCTTCTATATGGTAATTGCTATTCAATTACAGCATACGCGGATGATACAGTTTCTGAGGGAACACCGGCTACTGAAGAGAAGCCTGCTACTGAAGAAAAAACCACCACGGATGGTAACCAGACCACGGAAGAAAAGCAGAAGACAGAAAATACTACGACAACTGAGGAAAAGCAGACTACTGGGGAAGATAAGGAAAACAAGAAGGAATCCGAGGCTGCAAAGTCAAGTTCGAGCGAAGGAGATTCTGCAAGCAAGCAGAGTAGCGAGAATAAGGAATCTGATAAAGAATCTGACAAAGATGATAAAAAGAAAGAAAATAAGGAAACATCAGTAAAGATCACCATCGAAAACAGCAGCAGTAAGCTGAAACTGTCTAAAGATGGTAAAGAGATTTCCGATTCGTATACTTATAAAGTTGAGGATGGCAAAGATTCAGCCGAAGTAGTCTTCGATTATTCTATTGCCGACAACTATTATATCAAGGATGTTTCAGGCGGTGAGCTTGATACAGACAACAAGAAGATTGTATGTAAGTTTGAAGATCTTAAGAGCGGCGAGAATAAATCCAAGCTTAAGATAACCGTTGAAAAAACAGTTGATAATAAAGCACCCGAACTTTCTGATGTTAGTGTCGGAGAGGGATCTTCTTCATATGAAGGAAGTAACGGGGAGACTGTAATCTGTTCTACAGACAAGGCAACACTTGCAGTTAATGCAAAGGCTACCGATGAAGGAACAGGAATCAGCAAAGTTACCGCAGTTGATGCAAACGGTACAGAGTATGAGATGTCTTCAAACGGCGAGGGTGCTTATACCTGGACACCCGATAAAAATGGTAATTACAAGATCACCAAAGTAGTTGCAAGAGATAAAGCGGGCAATAAGTCAGAAAGCGGCATCGATGGTGCCAAGACATTCTGCTATTATTCTGCAGATGAAGTTAATAATATCAGTGTTTCAACAAAGGCTGACAACTGGTATTCACTTTCGAAGAACCATGAATCTACTCTTAAGATGGAGATTCGCGGAACAACCGTAAGAGAAATAAAAGAAATTAAGGTTGCAGGAATAGAAGCTGCACCTGAATTAAAGAGATCCACCCAAGATGGAAAATATAAAATAACAGCAACAGTTGATCTTCCCAATGAAGAAGGTGAAAAGAATTATGAAGTAACCTGCATTTATTTCGGAGAAGAGGAAGCTAAGACAATAACAACCAAGACTGTAAAGATTGATAATACAGCTCCTTCAGCAGAAGTAAAAGTTGATGCCGAAGAAGAGAAATCAACTCCTTACTACAGATTTATCCGTATGTTTGATCCTTTCGGATGGTTTGCTGCAAATAAGGACATTACAGTACTTGTAAAAGTTCCAAAGAATTGTGACGGTGAAACAGAAGAAAAGAAAGTCAGCGGATTCTATGGTATTACTTATACCATGAACGGAAACAGACGAGTAAAGTCGATAAATGACGCCGATAAGTCAAGAAGTAACGACGAGTACTATGTATTTGTCGAGACGATCAGTTCTTCATACGAAGATAAATATGATGTACAGGTTTTGAGCCTCAGAGACTCTGCAGGAAACGAGTCAGGCGACGTTAAGGACGGAAACGGTTCATTCGTCGTAGATAAGTCAGGTCCCAAGATCTCTTACACCGTTGATAAGTCTGTTACAAAAGACGAAGAGAGAATGTTCTTCAAGGGCGAGACAAATGGAAAAGTAACCGTAAAGGATATGAACCTTGATGTTGACGCCATTAAGTTTGAAAAAGAAGCTGAAGAAGGAAAAGACTATACTTATGTAGTTCCTGAATATAACAAGGATGACAGCGATGGAAAGACAACAGCAATTTATAATTTCAAGCTCGAAGATGACGGAACATATAAGGTTAAGACATATGCAAAAGATAAACTCGGACAGGAGAGCGAACTTGCAACAAAGCAGTTGATCGTTGATAAAACTGCTCCTGAGATCTCTATCTCATACGACAAGGAAGGATCTTCTGCCGACGGAAATACTTATTATGCTTCTAATGTACAGGTAACTGTTACTGTAAACGATAAGTGGCTTAATAAGGAAAAATCTGTTGTTAGTATTAAAAAGCTTGATCACAGCGGAAGTGAGATCGGAAGCGTGCCTCTCAGTGACTGGAGCGGAGATCTTGGTGAAAAAGAGCATGTGATCACATTCACAACAGATGCTGACGGAACATATCAGATCGCAGTTGATGCAATAGATATGTCTGAGAACAGCAGTAAGAAAGACGGAAGTAAATTCATAGTAGATACTACTGCTCCTGAAGTAAGCCTCGTGTTCGATGAGAACGAGCCTAAAAACGAGAAGTATTACAATAAGACAAGAACTGCAACACTTACAGTTAAGGATTACACATTCTATGACGATGGTGCGGATGTTCATGTTTCAGAGCAGTTCGGAAGTGCATCTGCAGAGTCTTGGACACCTGCAGGTGAAGATACATACACACGTAAGATTAAGTTCTCTGAGGACGGAATATACGGTATCAAGTTTAGCTGCACAGACAGAGCAGGTAACAAGTCAAAGGAAATCGAAGCAGCTGATTTCGTAATTGATAAGACTGCACCTGTTGTTACTGTTACATACAGTACAGGAGCACCAGTAGCCGATAAGTTCTATAAAGACACACGTGTTGCAACAGTAACTGTCAAAGAGATGTCTTTTGACGGAAATCTTGTTGAACTTTCGTCACAGGAAGTAAAGGATCCCGGAACATTGCCCGGACTTGGCGCATTCGTTTCTTCGGGAGACAGCAATGTTGCGAAGATCACATTCAGTGAAGACGGAACATACGGCTTCAAGATTAAGTGCACAGACCTTGCAGGAAATTCAGCATCAGATTTTGTATCTGAGATATTTACAATCGATAAGACAGCTCCTAAGGTAACATTCTCGGGAGTTGAGAACAATTCTGCAAATAAGGGCAAGGTAGCACCTACAGTATCTTATGAAGATAAGTACATTGATATAGATGCTTCTACCGTAGTTCTCAAAGGTTATAACAACGGAGAAGTAAAAGTAGCAAATACTGTAACTCCTACACAGAACGGATTTTCTGTAGCATACAGCGATATTGCACACGACAAGAATATGGATGACCTCTATACTCTTGAGGCAACTGTTCGCGATAAGGCAGGAAATGAGACAAAGGAGAAACTTGTATTCTCTGTAAACCGCCATGGTTCAGTATTTGTAGTTGGTAAGGTAGGAAAAGAATTCAATGATAAGTACTACATCAACGAGCCTAAGGATATTACCATCACAGAGATCAACGTTGACGAACTTACCAAGAAGGATGTTTCAATAAGCCGAGACGGCGATATCAAGGAACTTAAGTCCGGTAAAGATTTCACCGTTAAATGCCAGGGAGATGAAACATCTTGGAAGACATATACATATACGATCGGCAAGGACAACTTCAATGATGACGGAATTTATTCCGTAACCGTATATACTAAGGACAGAGCAACCAACGTTCAGGATAACAAGTCAAGAGACGCAGAGGTTACATTTGCGATTGACAGAACTGCTCCCGGTATTGTTACAGCAGGAATTGAAGAGAACGGTGTATATAAGCAGGATTCACTTGATGTCAATATAAATGTTACCGATAACATGGGTGTTGATAAACTTGTTGTATACAAGAACGGAAAAGAAGTTGAATCATGCACAGGTGAAGAGCTTGAGAGCGCAGGCGGATCAAAGAAGATCACTCTTACTGAGTCTGATAAGAAACAGGAAGTTAAGATCGTTGCAGAAGACTATGCAGGTAACGAAGAGATTATGGTAGTCGGAGGAATTGTTGTTAATACAAAGACTATTCCTGATCCGGTTGTACCCGAGGATCCTACAATTATAACCGATCCTGAAAATCCGATAGATAGACCTGTTCAGAAGAAATACATGGTAGTTGCACTCGGTTCAATATTATCCACATTGGTAGGTGGAGGAGCATTTACTTTGCTCAAGTTCAGAAGATAATTATTTCTGTAATTGAAATAATATAAGTAAATAAAGCAAAATCAAAGTCCAGAAAATCGGCACAAGCAAGATGGTCTGGACTTTGATTATATATGACGAAAAAAGGCTATTCTTTTCTGTGAGATTGTTTTATTCTAATATAGAAATATAATGCCGATTCAGGGAGAGATAATGAGCTTTATATCTTTTGCTTTTATGATATTTTTGCCAATAGCAGTTGCAATCAATTTTCTGGTACCGAAGAAGTTCAGATACATCTGGCTCTTCGTTGTCAGTATGGCCTTTTATTATACTGCTGGTATAGGTGCTATGGTTTTGTTACTGATTTCCATAGCTTCAGTTTATGAGTCCGGAATTATGATGGGACGAAATAAGAGTAAGTCGAAGCTTATTCTTATATGTAGTCTTGTTTTTAATATCGGGATTCTTTTTGTTTCCAAATATCTTAATTTCGTTTTGGGGATGGTGGGCAGCATTGCATATGGAGAGTCAGACGCAATGAGGCTGAATCTTATCTTGCCGCTCGGACTGTCGTTCTATATTCTTAAGTCTGTAGGATACCTGATAGATGTTTACAGGGGAGATATCGAACCTGAAAAAAATATAATTAAGCTGGCTCTTTTCGTATCGTTCTTTCCGCAGATCCTGGCAGGACCTATCGAGAGAGCAGGCAATATGATAAAGCAATTTGAAAATCCTGTTCCGCTTGATTTCGATCGTTTCAGGAACGGATTGTTTCAGATGCTATGGGGCTATTTTCTTAAGCTTGTTATTGCGGAGAGGTTGGCAATATATGTAGATTCTGTTTTGTCAGCAGAGACCGGAACAGTGGGAGCAGTATCGTTTATGGCGATCATGTTCTATACATTTCAGATATATGCCGATTTTGCGGGATACTCCCACATTTCGATAGGCGTTTCAAGAATACTCGGAATTGATGTCATGAAGAACTTTGAGTCTCCTTATCTGGCAAGATCGATTGCTGAGTTTTGGAGAAGATGGCACATTTCGCTTTCTTCATGGTTCAGAGATTACCTTTATATTCCGCTTGGTGGAAACAGGAAAGGTGAAGTCAGAAGATACATAAACGTCCTGATCGTATTTACTGTAAGCGGTATTTGGCATGGTGCGGGATTTAATTTCCTTGTTTGGGGACTTCTTCACGGAATATATCAGGTTATAGGAAGAATTCTTACACCTATGCGAGATAAAGTTGCTGCAATGTTTAATGTTGGAAGATCGAGTTTTTCTCACAGAGTGATCAAGACCGTGGGAACCTTTATTCTTGTAAGTTACGCCTGGGTATTTTTCAGAGCGGACAGCATGACGCAGGCGTTAACTTTGATCAAAAGATCGATCGCATTTACACCGTGGAAGTTTGTCGATGGCAGCCTTTACGCATTTGGGCTTAACAGAGCCAATTTCCTGTTGGCGTCCTTCGGCATAGTGCTGATGACGGTTGTCGATATCTTTAATTGTTCGGGAATAGTAATAAGGGAGAAGATACTGAGTCAGGGAATGTGGCTTAGATGGATAATCATCCTTACCGGAATTCTCTTTACCGTAATATGCGGCATGTGGGGACCGGGCTACAACGTGGCTGATTTCATCTACAAACAGTTTTGATAATTATGAAGACAAAGATAAATATAACGTTAAAAATAATATTTTTTGTTTTGATCCTTGGTTTTCTTTTGTATGCTTCAACAATTGTATTGAGGCGAAAAGACAGCCTTTATAAGTATGCGGATTTCTTTAAGCTTGCAAAAGAAGATCAGATAGATGTTCTTTTTCTCGGTTCATCTCATGTGATTAATGCGGTTAACCCTGCGGTATTGTACGATGAGTACGGCTATACGTCTTACAACATGGGAGGACACGGATCGCTTCTGCAGGCAACTTATTGGGAATTGATGGAGTCGTTGGAATACACAACTCCAAAGTGGGTTGTTGTGGATGCTTATATGATCGAGAAGGATTACAGATATCTTGATGACAGAGATGCCAATCCTGACGATAATGAGGTGAATACATCAATCGAGCAGCTTCATCTGAACATGGATGTGTGGCCCCTTAATAAGACCAAGATTGCAGCAGTTAAGGATCTGATCTTGGATAAAGACATACAGAGGGAGTTTTTGGTTGATTTCTCTGTGTATCACAACAGATGGGAATATATTACGGAAGATGACTTTAAGTCTGTTGTTGGTTCCGAATCTAGAAACGAACTTTTCGGAGCGGAGATGCGATATGATGTGGAGACGGCTCCTCCCATATGTGCGGCACCTGAGAAGGGAGAAACTCTTGAAAATCAGACTGTCGGAGAAGAGTATCTTGCGGCGATAATTGAGGAGTGTAAAAAAAGAAATATCAATGTTCTGGTTACGTATCTTCCTTTTGCACCTGAGACAAAGGATATTGTGGCAGCAACTTCTGCGGGACAGATTGCAAAGTCATGCGGAGTTCCTTATCTTAATATGCTAAATGATGATGTGATAGATATTTATAAGGATCTGAACGATCATGGACATTTAAATGCTGTCGGTGCATCCAAGGTGACATGCACTATAGGAGAGTGGCTTTCAAAGAATTCGAAGCTTGAAGACCACAGAAACGATAGCAATTATGCTTACTGGGAAGAACTCAGTTCAAAGTATGTCGATTCATTGGAAGATATAGCGCTGAATGAGAGTAATCTTTTTACTAAGTTGAATATTCTTTCTCTTGGAGATTATGGCGTGATTCTCTATTGTAATAATGGATCGCAGGTATTTACCGACAAGCCTTTGAAGCATGTTATAAGTGCGATATCAGATTCTAAGTCGATCAACATGACCATGGGACCGTACATTATGATATATGATCCCGCATCGGCTAAAGTATATGAAGCTTCGGGAACAGCTACGCTTGATGGCATTCCGACTGCAATGGGAGAGTTGAATTACCAGCCTGTTGAGCAGAAGTTCAGGCGCTTATACACTTCGGATGATGAAGAAACGAACTATCTTTACAGCGATGAACATGCCGATGAAGATATACAGCTCATAATATACGACAAAGAAACAGGAGAGGTCCTTAAGCAGGATTATTTCACTTCAAAGGGCGGCAAATACGACAACTGATAAAAATTGAAGAAGTGATTCAACTATGGTATCATTTAGCCGAGTGAATAACTGTTTTGTACGATATTGCATATAAGATCATGTTGAGTGGGGAGGAAGACATGTCAAGCGTAAGCCTTAAAACTATTATTGAGAAAATGCAGCTTAGGAATCTGACACCGGAGCTTGATATCAAGAAGATTAGAATTATTCAGCCTGATATTAACAGACCGGCGTTGCAGCTTGCAGGCTATTTCGAGCATTTTGAAGCAACAAGAATCCAGGTTATCGGATTTGTAGAATATACATATATGGAATCTTTTTCTGATAAGGAAAAAGAGAAAATGTACAGAGAACTTCTTTCATTTGATATTCCCGGCGTGATCTTTTGCAGAGATCTTACTCCGGATCCTATCTTCTTGAAGATAGCTGTGGAAGAAAAAGTACCTGTTCTCATGACCAAGAAATCCACATCGGTATTCATGGCAGAGATCATAAGATGGCTCAATGTCAGACTTGCACCTTGTATTTCAATTCATGGTGTCCTTGTCGACGTGTACGGTGTCGGTGTACTTATAACAGGTGAGAGCGGAATCGGTAAGTCAGAAACTGCGATCGAGCTTATAAAGAGAGGACATCGTCTTGTTTCGGACGATGCCGTTGAACTTAGACGTGTAAGCGAAGAGACCCTTATAGGAACTTCGCCTGACATAACCAAGCATTTCATTGAGATGAGAGGCGTTGGAATCATAGATGTTAAGACCCTTTACGGTGTATCAAGCGTAAGGGAGACTCAGACTATAGACCTTGTCATAAAGCTTGAAGAATGGGACAAGGACAGAGAGTACGACAGATTCGGACTTGAGGAAGAGTATACGGAGTATTTGGGAAATAAGATCGTTTGTCACAGAATTCCCATCAGACCCGGTAGAAACCTTGCAGTTATCTGTGAGTCGGCAGCAGTTAACCACAGACAGAAAGCTATGGGATACAACGCTGCACAGGAGCTCTACAACAGAGTTCAGAACTCACTTGCAAGAAAGCGTTCCGAAGATGACGACGATGATGAAGATTGATATTAATTAAGGAGAATAAAGAGGTTTTATGGGAAAGTATGTATTTGGCGTAGATATCGGAGGAACAACAGTAAAGATCGGACTTCTTACACAGGAAGGCGAGAAGGTTGAACTTTGGGAGATACCTACCAGAAAAGAAAACAACGGAACTCAGATATTGAGTGATGTTGCAGAGTCTGTAAAGGCAAAACTTGCAGAGAAAAATATAGCGGCTGAGGATGTTCTCGGAGTGGGCCTCGGAGTTCCCGGCGCTGTAAATTCAGATGGCTTGTGCCTTCAGGCAGTTAATCTCGGATGGGAAAAAGTGAATGTGGTAAAAGAGCTTGAAGCTCTCACAGGATTGAAAGTAAAAGCAGGAAATGACGCAAACGTTGCAGCTCTTGGCGAGCAGTGGAGAGGCGGCGGACAGGGACATATGAACATGCTCCTTGTTACCCTCGGAACAGGCGTAGGCGGTGGAATCATAAATGAAGGAAAAATCTTAACAGGAGCAACAGGTTCCGGCGGTGAGATCGGACATATCCATCTTGTTGACGATGAGCCCGATTCTTGCGGATGCGGTAATCACGGATGTTTTGAGCAGTACGGAAGCGCAACCGGAGCAGTAAGAGTTGCAAAGAGAATACTTGCCGAAACTACAGAGGACAGTGTTTTAAGAGGCAAAGAATTCGAGTGCAAAGACGTATTCGATGCGGCTAAGAAAGGCGACAAGGTTGCTGTAAAGTGTGCTGAGAAATACGGATATTATCTCGGAAAAGGAATTGCAAGCGTTGCAACAGTTGTAAATCCTGAGATAATAGTTATAGGAGGCGGAGTTTCAAAGGCGGGTGAAATGCTTTTCGATTTGCTGATGCCTTCATTTAAAAAGTATGTATTTTCCGGATGCAGCACGGCAGAGTTTGCTCTTGCCAAGCTTGGAAATGATGCCGGAGTGTTTGGAGCAGCAAGAATGCTTCTTTATTAAAGGAGAGAGTTTTTGAACAGCAATATTATTGATGATCTCAGACAATATGTCTCAGAAGATAACTTTATATTGAATGAAAAAATGAGCAGGCACACTACGTTTAGAACCGGTGGGCCTGCGAGCTTATTTATAAGCCCGGCGGATATCAGCGAGCTTAAGAAAGTTATGGAGTGCTTAAGAACATCGGGCGCTGAATTTTTTGTGCTCGGAAACGGCAGCAACCTCCTGGTTTCAGATTCAGGTTATGATGGCGTGGTGGTTTCTCTTAAGCATTTTTCAGACATCTCATATGAGAACGAGGTGTTTATCAGAGCGGGAGCGGGAACGCTCAATTCTGCCATAGCTACTTTTGCCAAGGACAGAGATCTTACAGGTTTCGAATTTGCAGCGGGAATTCCCGGAACAATAGGCGGAGCAATGGTTATGAACGCCGGAGCTTATGATGGAGAGATGAAGCAGGTGGTAAAAGAGGTTCTTGTTATCTCACCTGACGGAGATCTGAAGACTCTTTCTTGTGAAGAGATGGGATTTGGTTACAGGACCAGTTTTATCAAGGGCAAGAATTACGTGGTGGTGTCTGTTCTCATAGAGCTTGAGAAGGGACAGCCTGAAGAGATAGCTGCTAAAATGGCAGATCTTGCTCAGAGAAGAAGAGATAAGCAGCCGCTTGAATATCCAAGTGCAGGATCAACATTTAAAAGACCTGAAGGATTTTTTGCGGGAAAACTTATAGAAGATGCGGGACTTAGAGGATATACCGTCGGAGGTGCCTGTGTTTCAGAGAAACACTGCGGTTTCGTGGTAAATAAAGGTTCTGCAACTTCGTCCGATATATATAAAGTAATTGATGACGTCAGGAAAAAAGTACATGAATCCTATGGAGTGCTGCTGGAACCGGAAGTTATCATGCTTGGCAGATTTGCGTAGAGCACTTAGTGAAAGGATTGAAACATGAGATTCGTAATTGTTACCGGAATGAGCGGTGGCGGTAAGTCCACAGCCATACATATGTTGGAAGACGCGGGATTTTATTGCGTAGATAATCTTCCGGTATTCCTGATAGAGAAATTTTCCGAGCTTATTGCAATGCCGGATAATGAAATAGATAAAGTTGTACTTGGAATCGATGCGAGAGCCGGCCAGAAGTTTGAAGAGGTTGCGGGGATAATCGATAAATTAAAAGAGAGAGGCATTCCCGTTGAGATCCTTTATATGGACGCGAGCGATCAGGTTCTCATAAAGAGATACAAAGAGACCAGAAGAGTTCATCCCATGAACGTCAATGATGTGGGAAATCGAATTGAGGACGGAATTGCCAAGGAGAGAGCAGTTCTGGCTGAAGTTAAGAAAAAAGCTGATTACGTAATAGATTCTTCTCAGCTTCTTACCAGAGAACTCAGAGAAGAACTCGACAGAATATTTGTAAGAAATGAAGAATATAATTCTTTGATGGTAACAATTCTTTCATTCGGATTTAAGTACGGCATTCCTTCAGATGCAGATCTGGTCTTTGATGTAAGATTTTTACCCAATCCTTTTTATATTGATGAGCTTAAACACCAGACGGGTAACGACAAGCCTGTTCAGGATTATGTAAAGAGCTTTCCCGCATGTGGAGAGTTCCTTGATAAACTGACAGGTATGTTGGAGTTTCTGATTCCCGGTTACGTTCAGGAAGGTAAATATCAGCTTGTTGTTGCTATCGGATGTACGGGAGGTCAGCACAGAAGTGTGACCATAGCAAATGAACTGTACGATAGAATGAAAGCGGGAGGCGGAAATTTTGGACTTAAGCTTTCCCACAGAGATGTAAAACAGGCAAGGTGAGATATGTCTTTTTCAGCCGATGTGAAGGAAGAACTCGCTAAGCACATAGGGACATCAAGACATTGTCAGCTCGCAGAGATTGCAGCTATCGTAGGCAGCACGGGTCATATCGAGTTTGATGATGGGCGTCCTGTAATGCTTTATTTACAACCGGATAACGGTATCGTAATTAGAAAGTTCTTTACATTATTAAAAAAAGCATTTAATATAGGAACTAGCTTTTTGGAAGAATCCCCCGATATTAAGGTGAATGGGCGTGTTTACAGGCCTGTACTGATGGAAGGGGAGCTCCTTGAATCGTGTCTTAAGGCAATCCGATTGATTGACGGGGATGGAAATTTCAAACCGGCGGAAGCAGGTTCCGGTCCGATGATAACCAGAAATTCCTGTTGCAAGAGGGCCTTTCTTCGCGACTCTTTCTTGTGTATCGGTTCTATAAGTGATCCCAACAAGGGATATCATCTGGAATTTGTCTGTGATAATGAGAATCAGGCAGTACGATTACAGGAAATAATTGAGAGCTTTGATATTGAGGCAAGAATAGTCAGACGTAAGAAGTATTATGTGTTGTATGTTAAGGAGGGATCCGGTATCGTAGACCTTCTGAACATCATGGAAGCACCTGTCAGTCTTATGAATCTGGAGAATCTCAGGATCGTCAAAGAGATGAGAAATTCCATAAACAGAAGAGTGAACTGTGAGGTCGCCAACATAACCAAGACTGTTAATGCCGCGACTAAACAGATAGAGGACATTACATATATCAGAGACTTTTATGGATTTAATCGCTTGCAGGAGAACTTGCGGGAGATGGCGGAAGTCAGGCTTGAACACCCTGATGCAACGCTTCTTGAATTGGGCAAGTTTCTTGATCCGCCTGTAGGCAAGTCAGGAGTAAATCATCGGCTTAGGAAACTAAGCGAGCTTGCGGATAAGCTGAGATGAGGAGGAAATTATTATGTTAACAAAGTCTATCGAAATCAAGTTGCCCCGTGGATTGGAGGCAAGGCCTGTTGCGGAGCTTGTTCAGCTTGCAAGCAAGTACGAGAGCACCGTTCATATCGAGGCTCAGTCCAAAAAGGTAAACGCTAAGAGCATCATGGGAATGATGACACTCAGCCTTAATTCAGGTGAAGAAGTGACAGTTATCGCGGAGGGAAGCGATGAGGAATCAGCTGTCGCAGATATGGAAAAATTTCTTCACGGAAATCGCAAGTAATTTTGGTGAAATGAAAAATGAAGTCTGTAATAAAGAGTCGTTCGCGACTTCTTATTACAGACTTCATTTTAAATATTTTTATTTTTAAAATTCTCTATAAAAGGGAGGATGCCGAGCAAGCTTCGCTTACTCGGCACATTATGAAAAAGTTTAATTGGTATTGTCTTGTCTCAACTCATCTGACAATATTATAATAACAAGCAGGTATGTCCAAAAGATGATTTGAAGTGACTAATCTTTTAAATAATTGTAAACAAATTATGAACGCTCGCATTTTCGGTAATGCGGGCGTTTGCAGGTTAATAGAGTTGGCCTGTATTATAATAGATTTTGGAGGAAAAAGGTTGTGCTTAAAAAGATTGTTTTTTTAATAGATGAGAGGAATCTGGAAGACAGTGAAGTTGCAGAAAGTTTAAATTCCGCGAAGAATTATATAAAAAAATGCGGATTAGATGCGGATGTGACGGGAGCACAGGTTTTTTTCCAAGGAACTGTCACGGATAAAGAGGAAACTCTAATTGTCGCCGATAAGAATGAAAATTCAAAAAAAGCGGCGGAGTTTGGAATGTATGTGATAGGGATTGAGCATTCGCTTAACAGAAACGAAGAGTTTGAAGGAGTAAAGTATATATTCACCGATATAGAAGAGGTGGATATTGATTCCTATGTGAAAGCGTACCAGAGATATGCAAATGAACCCTGGGAAGTTCTCACAACAGACAGACTTTTGGTCAGGGAAACGACGTTGGATGACGTTGATGAGTTCTACAAGCTCTACAAAGATCCTGAAATGACGAAGTACATGGAAGGGCTCTTTGAGAATCCGGAGGATGAGAAGAGATATCAGAAGGACTATATAGAGAAAGTATACGGACTCATGGGCTTTGGGATATGGACGCTTGTAAGGCGCGAGGATCAAAAGGTTATCGGAAGAGTCGGATACTCTGTAAGAAACGGATTTGAGGACATTGAGCTTGGCTTTCTTATAGGAAAAGAATATCAGGGACAGGGCTATGCATTTGAAGCATGCAGTGCGGTTCTTGACTACGGGAAAGACGTTCTTTTGTTTAATGAAGTTCAGACTCTTGTAAAAGCGGAGAATGAAATATCGATAAAACTATGTAAAAAACTTGGATTTGAAATTCTTGATAAAGTGTCAGTCGAGGAAGATATCTACGGCAGAGAGTACAACGGCGAGAGGACTGTTCAGGTGGGCGGTCCCACATATGGAGAATATGTCAGAATGGTCAAGGCACTTTGAGGAAATGTAATATTAATCATGCAAAATATGAGTGGTATTTTTTTTCGCAATCTTATAATATATATTTGTAACAATAGAGATAAGGAAGGATAGGTACGAAGGGAAGAAAGCCCTTAACGAAGAGTGCCTATGGAGGAAAAATGAAACCATTAGAAATGTATAACTTAGTGGCTGGGCTTGTAGGCGGCCTTGCAATGTTTCTTTACGGAATGAATGTTATGAGCAGCGGTCTTACCAAGGTAGCGGGCGGAAAGTTGGAGAGCGTGCTTGCCAAAGTGACTAAGCATCCCATAATAGCTTACATCTTCGGTGTTTGTGTAACGGCGCTGGTTCAGTCATCATCAGCATCTACTGTAATGGTTGTTGGTCTTGTTAACTCGGGAATTATGACTCTCAGACAGGCAGTAAATGTAATCCTCGGGGCCAATCTCGGTACAACATTTACAGCGTGGCTTCTTTCACTTAACGCGATCAGCGGTGAGAGTTTCTTGATAAATCTGTTAAAGCCAAAGTCTTTTACACCAATTCTGGCACTTATAGGAATTGGATTGTATATGTTTTCCAAAAGTGACAAAAAGAAAAATATCGGAACGATCCTTCTTGGATTTTCAGTGCTGATGTTTGGTATGAACAGCATGTCAAGCGCTGTTACTCCGCTTAAGGAAGTTCAGTCGTTCCAGAATCTTCTTATGACTTTCGGAAATCCTTTCATTGGATTTATGGTGGGAATAATATTTACAATGATAATTCAGAGTTCTGCGGGTACAATAGCTGTACTTCAGGCTCTGTCAAAAGATATTCCCGTTTTTTACCGTACAGCTATTCCTGTCGTAGTGGGTGCAGAGGTAGGTACTTGTATCACAGCTATCCTGTCATCTTTCGGTGCCAACAAGAACGGTAAGCGAACAGCTCTTATGCACTTGTATTTCAACATAATTAAGGCAGGCTTGTTTATGGTGATATTCTATTCTGTAAATGAGTTTGTGCATTTTACTTTCTTGGACAATGTGATTGGAATGGCGGGAATTGCCGGTATTCATACACTTATCAACCTGGTAGCGACACCTCTTATGTTGCCGTTCTCGGGAATTCTTGTAAAGCTTGCGCTCAGCTCTATTCCTATTGATGAGAAAGAGAAAAAAGAGCAGGAGGAGCAGGAAGGAATCCGCACTTTGGATCCCCGTTTCCTTACCAACCCGCCCTTTGCTCTTGAGCAGGCGAGACTTGCTGCCATCGAGATGGCTAACATGTCAAGGGATGCGCTTGATACGGCAATTAAGCTTATTACAGATTATGATGAGGAAGAAGCTCAGTCGGTTGACTACCTTGAGCGAAAGGTCGATCAGTACGAGGATAGTCTCGGAACTTACCTCATGAAGATAAACAATCATCATCTTGCACCTGAGGACAGCCATACCCTTTCAATGCTTCTTCACTGCATTACCGACTATGAGAGAATCAGTGATCACGCACTCAACATCATGCAGAAAGCAAAGGGAATGTCACAGAACAAGAGAAGCTTCACACCTAAGGCTCAGACTGAGATGGATATCTTTGCATCAGCAGTAAAGGAGATTGTTGATCTTTCCATTAAGGCACTTGAAACACAGGATGTTACAATTGCCAAGACTATCGAGCCTCTTGAGGAAGCAATCGACGGTATCAACATGGAAGTTAAGAGACGTCATGTCAGAAGACTTCGTAAAGGAAAATGCACGATCGAGCAGGGCTTTGATCTTAGTGATATCGGAACGGATTATGAGAGAATTGCCGACCACTGCAGTAATATAGCGGTCGGAATAATAGAAGTTCATGAGGACGCATATGATGCTCATGAATATTTGGAAACACTCAAGGCTGAAAAGAGAGAAGGCTTTGAGCAGGCAGTTGATTTCTATGAGAGAAAGTATCTGCTTCCTTCTGTTAAGTTCTAAGGAAACATTGATCTACTCGGTGTTTCAAAAAGATTGGAGTAAGGTAATATGGAATTTCAATACTTGGAGAAGAAGGAACAGGGTGAATTTATCACTCGCTATGACCTTCATTATAAGACAGTAGACAACAAGGATAAGACATACGAGATAATCAGCAGAAATCCAAATCTAAAGGGATACGATGACATTCATAACAGTAAAGCGGATGCAGTTGTGCTCATTATGCACGATGAGACCGGTGAAAAGATATTGATAAACAGGGAGTTCAGACTTGCTCCCGGAGCTTGGGTATACAATTTTCCCGCAGGACTTATCGATCCCGGAGAGAAGCCCGAGGAAAGTGCAAGGAGAGAACTCAAGGAAGAAACGGGACTTGATATAATATGTATCGATGAGTGGATCGGTGAGAGTTACAGCGCAGTGGGCTTTTCCAATGAGAAAAATCTTTGCTGTGTTGGAAAAGCGACCGGAACATTTGCAAAGAGCAGCTCGACACTTGAGGAGATTGTTCCCGGTTGGTACACCAAAGAAGAAGTCAGAGAACTCCTTAAAACTCAGCCTTTTGCAGGTAGAACGCAGGCATATTGTTATCTGTGGTCTAGAGAGTAAAGAGCAATAATGTATGAATGAGAAAAAAGAAATAAAAAACGGAATATATCAGGGGCAGAGTCAGGCAGAGGAACTAAAGAGAGGAATTGTAGGCCTGAATATCTGTGAGGAATGCGGTGGTCTGTGCACGGAGAGCGTTCCCATTATTGAGGGACTTCCCGTAAACGCGCAGGTAAGCCTTATGGAGCATTCTGTCCATGAGACTCTCAAGAAAAACAGTTATCTCTTCAGAGAAGGCGAGCCGGTAGACTCAATCTGTATAATCAGGAAGGGCAGGGTAAAACTCTGTAGATATGATTCGCTCGGAAGAGAGCAGATTATAACAATACTTGCAGATCACGATATCATTTGGGAAGGCATGTTTCTGGATGGCAGTATTTATCCGTATTCGGCAGTTTGCCTTACAAATGCTTCTATATGCCAGATTCACAGAGATGATTTCATAAAGGTTGTTGACGATCCGACAGCGGCTATGAATATCATCATCCTTTTGAGCAAAAAACTTCACGATGCAAATGAGAGAAATATGCTTCTTTCCACCAAAGATCCAATGGCGAGACTGGCGGGATTTTTGATGTACAGAGTTGACAGAAGCGTGGAAGACGACATAGTATTAAAACTCGACGATATCGCCGCAAGTGTGAACTTGAGGACAGAGACCGTCAGCAGGAAGCTCAGAGAACTTGAGAAGAGCGGACTTATAGAGAGAAAAGGGCATGCAAGGATCAAGGTTCTTGACAGAGATGCTCTCAGAGAGATTTATATCTACCAGTGACGGTGGAATTTCAGAACGGAGTAGTAATGGTAAAAGGTGCAATTCATTCAATAGAGACATTCGGATCCGTAGACGGACCGGGAATCAGATTTATCGTATTTTTAAAGGGATGCAGACTCAGATGTAAGTATTGTCACAACGCGGATACTTGGGACCCTAATTCAGAGGATATGAGAACCGCAGATGAGCTTTTGGATTTTGCTGAGAGATACAGAAGTTATTGGGGAGAGGAAGGCGGAATAACCGTAAGCGGTGGAGAACCTCTTCTTCAGATAGATTTTTTGCTTGAACTTTTTAAGAAGGCAAAAGAACGCGGAATTGGAACGTGTATCGACACGGCGCTTGAGCCTTTTACAAGAGAGGAACCCTTCTTTTCAAAGTTTAACGAGCTTCTTGAGTACACAGATCTTATGCTTGTGGATATCAAACACATTGACAGGCAGGAGCATATTGAACTCACGGGACTTCCGAATGACAACATAGTTGACGGAATGGAATATCTTTCGGAGAAAGGTCAGCCAATCTGGATCCGCCATGTACTTGTTCCGGGAATAACGGACAATGATGAGTATCTTAAGCAGACAAGGAGGTTTATTGAGAAACTTTCTAATGTGAAGAAGATAGAAGTCCTTCCTTATCATTCGATGGGACAGCATAAATTTGAAACACTCGGTATTCCTTACCGTTTGGATGGCGTTAAGTCACCTTCAAAAGAAAGAGTGGACAACGCCATGAACATATTAAATGGAAAATAATCTCAAGAGGCAGCCAAAATGGGCTGTCTTTTTTTGCATTTAATCTGATAAATTTTGGAAACTTGATTACAATCAATGTTTGGAAGTTCGACTGATGATAATATCATTTTCGGACAGTACATATGATAATAATTTAACAATTCTAAAGGAGTACATGGAATGAACGAAGCATGGAGAGGGTTTAAGGGAACCCACTGGCTGGATGATGTTAATGTAAGAGATTTCATCCAGAATAACTACACACCTTATGACGGAGACGAGAGCTTTTTGGAGGCACCCACAGAGGCTACAGATAAGCTTTGGGGCAAGCTTCAGGAGCTTCAGAAACAGGAGCGTGAAAAGGGCGGCGTTCTTGAGTGTGAGACAGAAGTAGTTTCAAGTCTTACAGCATATGGCCCCGGATATATCGATGAGTCAATGAAAGATCTTGAGCAGGTTGTTGGTCTTCAGACAGACAAGCCTCTTAAGAGAGCATTTATGCCTTTCGGTGGAATCAAGATGGCTGAGGAAGCTGCTGAGACATACGGCTACAAGGTTAACGAGAAGTTCCACAAGATCTTCACAGAGTACCACAAGACTCACAACCAGGCAGTATTTGATGCTTACACACCTGAGATGAGAGCAGCAAGACACAGCCACATCGTAACAGGTCTTCCTGATACATACGGTCGTGGACGTATCGTAGGCGACTACAGAAGAGTAGCTCTTTACGGTATCGACTACCTCATCAATAAGAAGATGGAAGATTACAACAACTGCGGTGACGGAACAATGCTTGATCACATCATCCGTCAGAGAGAAGAAATCTCTGAGCAGGTTAGAGCTCTTAAGGGAATGAAAGAGATGGCTAAAGCTTACGGCTTCGATATCTCAGCTCCCGCTAAGAACGCTAAAGAGGCTGTTCAGTGGCTTTACTTCGGATATCTTGCAGCTATCAAGACTCAGAACGGTGCTGCTATGTCTGTTGGACGTGTTTCAACATTCCTTGATATTTATATTGAGAGAGATATTAAAGAGGGAACTCTTACAGAGAAAGAGGCACAGGAACTTATCGACCATATGACAATGAAGTTCAGAATGGTTAAGTTCGCTCGTATCCCTTCATACAACAACCTCTTCTCAGGTGACCCTGTATGGGCTACTCTTGAGGTTGGCGGACTTGGAATGGATGGTCGTCACATGGTTACAAAGAACGATTTCCGTTTCCTTCATACACTTGAGAACATGGGACCTTCACCTGAGCCTAACCTTACAGTGCTCTATACATCAAAGCTCCCTGCAACTTTCAAGAAGTATGCTGCTAAGATTTCAGTTACAACATCTTCAATTCAGTACGAGAACGATGATGTTATGCGTCCTATCTGGGGCGATGACTACAGCATTTGCTGCTGCGTATCTGCTACACAGACAGGTAAAGAGATGCAGTTCTTCGGAGCAAGAGCTAACCTTGCTAAGTGTCTCCTTTACGCTATTAACGGTGGTAAGGATGAGAAGTTCCTTACAAAAGACGGTAAGCACATGCAGGTAGGACCTGAGATGGCTCCTATTACAGCTGACGTTCTTGAGTATGATGAAGTTATGCACAAATATGACATCATGATGGATTGGCTTGCAGGACTTTATGTAAACATCCTCAACCTCATCCAGTACATGCATGATAAATACTACTACGAAGCAGCTGAGATGGCTCTTATCGATACAGATGTTAGACGTACATTCGCTACAGGTATCGCAGGATTCTCACACGTTGTTGATTCACTTTCAGCTATCAAGTATGCAAAGGTTTCAACTGTTCGTGATGAGTCAGGTCTTGTTGTAGATTACAAGATCGAGGGAGACTTCCCCAGATACGGTAACGATGATGAGAGAGCAGACGAGATCGCTGTATGGCTTCTTAAGACATTCATGAAGAAGATCGAGAAGCACCACACATATCGTGATTCTGAGCCTACAACATCTATCCTTACAATCACATCTAACGTTGTTTATGGTAAGGCTACAGGTGCTACACC
>JAGAAO010000095.1 GCA_017615275.1 Butyrivibrio sp. | reverse complement strand
ACAAAGAGGAAGGAAATTATTATACGGGCTTGTATCACCCCAAGCGGACAGGAAAACGATTGTATGGTCTCCTTCGCCCTCGCTGTAGATGTGCATCTTGTGTCCGTCAACTTCTACCATCTGTCCGGGTGGATTCTCCCAGTATTTTTCCTCCTGCTTCATTTTTACTTTGTTATATATAAACGCGCCTGATACAAATAAGATAATGCATGCAAGCAGCACTAATAATATGTTCCTTAATATCTTTAAAAACTTTCGCATAATTCTTCCTTTAAAATGTATCCCTCTTTCTAAAAACACTTGAACCGATAAAAGCATAAACCACAAAAAGAATGATTCCCACAAGAAGTGCTTGAATGTACGGACAATCTTCTCCCAACATATTTATACTTTTTGACAGTGTCACAATCTGAAATGTGGTTGGTGGAAGCTTTTCAAAAACAGGTCCCAATGCAGGAATCATTTGAACAAGCTTGTTTGCCAATGCTTGTATGATCATAACGTGAAATCCGTTCGAAAGCATTATTGATGCAACAATAGGTGCAACCAAACCTCTTCCCATCTCATATATAGCCATAAAGCCTACACCGAAAGCAGTGATCAAAATGAGCTGAATGACAAAGAATATGAGCGCGTTAGCTATATTCAAAGATGCAAAAGCTTCAGGGCTCTTCAAAAGTCCGATTGCACCGGCAATAACCGAAACAATCATGAGGACCAGCGAATAAAGTGCCATAACGGGAATCTTTGCCAAAAATACATTTCCCTTTTTCTCTTTGGAAGTCTCAAGGTTCTTAAGAAATCCGCTCTTTCGCTCCTCATCGCTGTATATAGCCGCGAAAATTCCGATCATGGAAAGACAAAGTCCCACTGCAGCTCCATCAATCACCTGCGCAAAATCCATTCCTCCTACGAAAAACGCAAGAAGAAAAAGCGATGCAAATGTAAGAACTGCTGTGACGTAAAAAGCTTTTGTCTTAAACAGTCTTGTAATATTCATATCTATAAGATTCAACATACTTTTCTTCCTTTCCTTACAACATCAAGATAAAACTCCTCAAGTGAATCGGAATCTCCCGAACATCTTTCTTTAAGTTCATCCGAAGTTATCTCCATAAGAAGCTCTCCGCCTGTGATGATTCCGAATACGTTTGCAACCTTCTGAAGCTCGCCCAGGATGTGGCTTGAGATCATAATGGTCATATTTCTCTCTTCATTAAGTCTTATGATAAGCTCTCTGACTTCAATGATTCCCTGCGGATCAAGACCGTTTATGGGCTCGTCCAAAATAAGGATTTCAGGGTCTCCCAAAAGTGCCAAAGCAATTCCGAGTCTCTGCTTCATACCAAGTGAGAACTTGCCGGCTTTTTTATCACCCGCACTCGAAAGACCTACAAAATCAAGGATCTCTGTGATAGTTTTTTTGTCATATACACCAAGCGCTTTAGCCTTCAACATCATGTTGTCGAACGCATCAAGATGTCCGTAGATTCCGGGACTCTCAATAAGATTTCCTATCTTTTTACCGCCCTGTTTCTCATCTATCAGGATTTCTCCGCTCGTAGGATTGGCAAATCCGATTATCATTTTCATAAGTGTTGTCTTTCCGGCTCCGTTGGGGCCGATAAGACCGTAGATGTCCCCTTTTACCATGTGAACATTCATATCTTTAACAGCATGAAAAGTGCCGTATTGTTTATTTAAATTTTTTGTTTCTAAGTAATATCTCATTTTATCCCTCTTTTTCTTTGAAATAATTGGTATCCGACCTGTAGCATGCAAGCCATCTTGCCTCTCCTACATAGGTGTAGTTCGAAGCCACATCTTCGGGTACATAATCCGTCAGTTTGTTATAGTTAGGGATCGCAATTATATTTTTGTCCCCGTAATAATCAAAGTCTTTTTCATCGTTATAATAGTTGATCTCAAGAGTAATGTTCTCTTCCTCGCTGTTGACGCACGCATATTTCTTGCTGTCATCGACGGATTTGCACATTAGTGCGGTATCCTTGTCGTCCATTATGAAAACAGTGTCTGCGTCCAATGTCTTAAAATAATCTGTCATGTCTACGATGTAATCTTTATTCATCATGTTCTCTTTGGTTATCTTGAAGTTACCTGCAAGTATGTAAGAGAAAACCAGAATAAGCGCCATCATTACCGTTGCTCCCTGTACAGGCCTGTGTGTATCGACGTATCTCTGAAGCATAATTCCAAGTCCCGTCAACAAAACCGGTATTCCGATGAGCAGATATCTGTATGGAATAAAGTCATTTCCCGCTCTCATATCTCCAAGTATCAAGATAAGGAGATTAAGTACAATTACCGAAAAGAACGGAATGTAGTAATCGTAATTTTTTACCCCTCGAAGCCATCTGACAAAGGCGAGTATTGTCAAAATAAAAATGGATATTACAAAACATATCTTCAAGCAGTAATAAATTCCCATCATGGAGAATACCGGAACCTCTCCTGATATCAGTGCTCCGAAAACCTGGAACACTCCGACAAAAACTTGTCTGAAGTTCTCGGCGAACTCTCCGAATTTCACCAGCGAAGTCACAGGTGAAAAGCCTGTATAGATCAATTTATATGTAAACACTCCTGTTGCGGCAACCACGCCACTTCCCAACCAGACAGGCAATGAACTTGGTCGGAACACATTTCCTCTTTTCCAAAAAGAGATAACTCTAATGATAAAGATGGGGGCTAATCCGCAGGCTATAGTGTAGATCCCTGTGGAAGCACATGTCACAAACAGGAGTGAGAGATATATACCTAAAAAGGTATTTCTCTTCCGATTGCTAAACACACCCGCGTACTCTCCGTCATCGAATGCAATGAGACACAAGATGAGCAAAAGAGGTATGATCGCTTTTATGCTGTAATTGGCATGTGCAAAAAACAGCATTTTGAAATAATCAAGCCAATCATAGCTGTATGGCGTTATTATGACCGAAAGTGTCAAAAGTCTGATGCCATAGTTTACGCGAAGTGCCGAAAATATATTCCATATCACGAAGATATAAAGAATAACTATCATGAGATTGGCTAAGCCTACCGAAAAGAATTCGTTTCCGGTAAGTGCATATATCGGAGCCGCAAACAATATGACCGAGTCATACTCCATACTGGTTGTAGCAAACCAATCTCTGAGAACAGGCGTCCCGCTATCCACCATTTCTCTTAAGTGATAAACCGTAACCGCAAAGTCCGGATCAAGCGAAAGCCGCAGGTCCGAAAAATCAAAATATAATATGCCAATCATATTGATTGCAAAAAGGAGGATTGCTCCGATATCCCAAATCTTAAATTGTAAAAATTTATCCTTAAAAAACTTAATTGCCTTGTAAATAAAACTCATAATTTCTTCCTGTTTATACCGTGTAGCTTTAAACGAAATACCACGATACTCATACTATACCTGTCGTACTTCACCTGACGTAGTAAATGTATACCTTTTGATTCTCAATGTCAACCCTTTGATATAAATTTTTTTCGGGAGTTTTTTCGTATACGCAAAAAACCGCCGAAGAATCGACGGTTTTTAACATTATTCATATTATTATATATAGTCGCGGTTACTGCTGTTATGCGGATTCTCCGGATCTTGGAAGTGATCCGAGCTCCTCGCCAAAGTTAAGCAGTTGTTCTTCACATTCTTGAATTTCTCCGCGTATTAATTCTTTAGCTCTTTTGATATACAACATAAGTTCTAATGTTTGGCGTTGTCCTTCAAACGGTCTGTTTCCGATTTCTTTTTTTATTCTGAACAGCCTGTCTAAAAGAAATTGATTTTCAACCTCAAGCTCGGTAATGTAGCCTTCGTACTTGCCGATCTTGTGCTTAAGTCCATCAGTTACTGCCAGAATATCCTCTCTCCGACTCATTTCGTTCCTCCAACTTTCTCCATGCCCACAAAATACAGGCATTCACAAACCATATGTTTCTATAAATCATAAACCACTCTAGCACATCTAACTGTATTTTTAAACCAAAAAGAGCGCCGCAAAGATAAATAAATCATCTAATGCGACACTCTTCAAAATTCAGCATTTTATCGGCTCAATTTTCGTAATATTTCTTTTCAAGCCTCTTCTCAAAATCCTGTTTAGGCATGGGATTGTCAAACAAGAATCCCTGAACGACATGACATCCGACTTCTTTAAGCATATCGGTCTGGTCTTCTCTCTCAACGCCCTCGGTAACAACATCTATTCCGAGCTCTTTTGCCATATTTATTATGTTTTTGATAACTATCTCATCGTTCTTGCTAAGATTATTGGTGTTTATGAATGAGCGGTCTATCTTGATCACTTTGACAGGGAAATCCCTGAGCGTAGACAGCGATGAATATCCTGTTCCAAAGTCATCTATCGCGGTGCTGATGTCTTTATCCTTAAGTCCCGACAGGAAATTGGTCATAAGAACTCTCTCATCTTCACTCACAGTCTCCGTCACTTCAATCTCGATAAGTTTCCTGTCTATTCCGTATTTGTCGATTATCTCAACAATCTCATCGACAAGATGCGTGTAACTAAGGTCACGCCTTGAGAAATTAACGGACACGGGAACGATCGGCATACCTCTGTCCTGCCAGTCCCTGATATACTCGCAAGCCTTCTTAAGCACGTACAGATCAAGAGAAGCTACCATGCCCTCCTGCTCCAGAATGGGAATAAATTCCGTCGGATATATTACAATTCCGTTGCAGAACCATCTAGCCAGAGCTTCGGCTCCAACAATTTCACCTGTTATTGTATCAACCTTGGGCTGCAGGTATATTCTGAATTCGTCGTTTGCAAGTGCCTCTTCGTACCTGTCTTCTATCTGCTTCTGCCTGTAGATACGCGTACTCATTGCCTTGTTCACAAATACATAGGGCTTATTGGCAACATTCTTGGCATAATTACAAGCCATTCCGGCTCTCGAGATAAGCTGTCCGACATCCTTAAGCGAATCGTCGATAGCGTAAATGCCGCATACAGCACCGATCTTAAGCGGTTCTTGTTTGCCGTTTCTGACGCCGTAAACATTTACGCCCGAAATAAACTCAAGGAAATCATTCGTCCTCTCTTTCTTAATGAGCGCAGTATAGTTATCGCCTCCAAGATGAGCTATTATCTCATCCTTTTGACAGAAGGTCTTTACCTTCTTAGCATACCTTTTCATGATCTCATCGCCTTCGGCTATACCATAGCGCCTGCTGTAAAGACCAAAGTTTTTCAGATTAAAATAAAAGGAATCATATGCCATGATCTCTTCGTTTTCGAAGAGTTTAGCGGCAAATGCCAGAAACCCTCCCCCATTGGGAAGTCCCGTAAGATATTGCTTTAACGTGCTCTCTCTGACAACCGTGTTTAAAAGATATCTCTCCATGTGAAAAGAGAGAATGTCAATCAGTACAGAAAAGCTCTTGTACTCTTCCTCACTCCACTCCTTGTCACCATGAACATAGATGTTGTAGGTAACAATCTTGTCCCCCGCCATATTGTTTTGAAAATAGTATGCCGGCACCTCATGCTCCGGGATCGGTCCGAACAGTGGGATCACGGTGTCAGGTTCATCCTCATGTTCTGAGCCTTTTGCAAATGAAACAATGGAAACTACAGATCGTAAACAATACTCCTTGGCGATATCCGTCAGAGCACTCGGCGATATCTCAGGAGTTACAGCTTCTTCAGACAGTATCTGAACAAAGTTTTCGAAACTCTTTTCAAAATTCATATAATCCACCCTCATAGGATTAATTTATTCTATTATATAATTTTAATAAAAATTTTATGTTTTTTCAATAACAAAGGCGCTTTACATGCAATAAAAAAAGTGCCTGCGGCACTTCAACTCCCCTGCCCCTCACTCATGAGGGGTTAGGGTTGTTTTTTGCCTTAATTCATTCATAATATTTTTTATGAAACGAAACATACTGCAAGATCTGTTCCGAGATCATTATGAAGAAATTCAATATACTCTCCATCCCCGCAAAACGGAAATGGAAAACATCGATAAGATGCTCAATTGTGGCGATCCTGCCTATGGTGGCGCCATGTATGGCTGCCCCGATTGTGGTAATCTCAAGTTCATTCCCTTTCGTTGTCATTCAAGATTCTGTCCTACCTGTGGTTCCATGTATTCACAAAAACGTGCTCTGGCCATGTCTTTCAAACTCATAAACTGCCAGCACCGACACTGCGTTTTTACTATATCAAAAGAATTACGCCATTACTTTCTCGAAGACCGTAATCTTCTCAACTGTCTTTTTGACGCTGCCAACAGCGTTATTCGTCGGATGTTCTACAAAACCAACAAAAGTCAGAACTTCACTCCCGGTTACATTCTGGTTCTTCACACATTTGGACGTCCATTGGAATGGAATCCTCATATCCACTGCCTCATATCTGAAGGTGGTGTAGGTGACACTGGATTTTGGCGTAAAGTCAATTACTTCAGTTTTCAATACATGCGCCATGCTTTTCAAACCGCTCTTCTTAATCTTATGGAAGCTCGTATTACTGACTCCGCGAAAAAAGCATTGTTCAAAAAAGAAAAAGCTCTCTCATACAAAAATCAAAAAGATGGATTCTATATATATGCAAAACCCACTCTCGCTGACAAGAACAAAGTGGCTAAATATATAGGTCGATACCTTGGGCGCCCTGCAATCGGTCTATCAAGAATTGATTCCTATGATAAAGCGCATGATACTGTTACTTTCCACTACAACAGGCATGAGGACGAAGTCCTTGTCACCGAAACACTTCCTGCAATAGACTTCATCAAACGTCTTATCCAGCACATACCTGAAAAAGACTTTAAGATGATACGCTACTACGGCGTGTATGGTCGACATCGAGAATCAGATAAAAAGCTCTACCGTCTTATTCCCTCCACCAAACAGCCATTCTTCAAATCTTTCTTACAATGGCGCTCAAGTATTCTTTCAGCATTTGGCTATGATCCAATCAAATGTTCAAAGTGCAGTAGTACCATGAAATTCCTTGATTTGTACTTTAATCATAAACATATTTCTCTTGAAGACTTATACAAAGAGGCAAAGGGAAAATGCCGTCCCAAAAGCAGAGCTCCATCTTCAAGACCAAACAGTGTTTCCCCATGTTTCTGCACATGATAAAATCATGCAAGGAGGAACAGTCATGGTCGATAAAGAACTAATTGCAAAGCTTAGAGAGAAATACATCCAAAATCCGCCGGAAGGCATGTCGGCAAACGAAATCCGCGAGATGGATGATGAAGACCTTCTCGACATGGATTACTTTATGCATGAAGATGATGAATTCTTTGATGAGGTAGATTGGTAATTATACCAACTTACCTCTACTTTGCGTGGCCCGGTCTTGCCCAATGTCATTAAGTTAAGGTGACAAAAACAAAAATTGTAGCAAACTGAGGATGAAGAACAAAGCACTTCATCCTCAATTTTTGTTTTTAAGGCATCACAAATAGACGGAGTCTCTCCGCCAAAATATGCAGCTTATCTT
>JAGAAO010000094.1 GCA_017615275.1 Butyrivibrio sp. | reverse complement strand
TTTAAAATGGCAAATCAGAAATCATCTGCAGCTAAGAAATCAGCTGCAAAGAAGCGTGTCAAGAAAAACGTTGAACACGGACAGGCACACATCCAGTCATCTTTCAATAACACAATCGTTACTTTGACAGATGCTGCTGGAAATGCTCTTAGCTGGGCAAGTGCAGGCGGTCTGGGATTTAAAGGTTCAAGGAAATCTACTCCTTATGCTGCACAGGTAGCTGCAGAGACAGCAACTAAGGCTGCACTTATTCACGGTCTTAAGACTGTTGATGTCTTTGTAAAGGGACCCGGATCAGGAAGAGAAGCTGCTATCAGAGCTCTTGCTGCAAGTGGTCTTACAGTAACATCTATCACAGATGTAACACCTGTACCGCACAACGGATGCAGACCTCCCAAGCGTCGTAGAGTATAATCGTTTGCATTCGTTGCATATACTTATTAACGCGTTGGACGAAGGTGCATGACACTGTAAACAACATCAAACGGCAGAGTGTCGTTTGAGAAAAAGAAAGGAGCCGAAAATGGCAGTAAACAGAGTTCCCGTTTTAAAAAGATGCAGATCACTTGATTTGGATCCTACATTTCTTGGATATGACAAGAAATCCAAGAGAACATCAGCCAGAGCTGGTAAGAAGATGAGCGAGTACGGACTTCAGCTCCGCGAGAAGCAGAAGGCTAAGTTCATCTATGGCGTCCTCGAGAAGCCTTTTAGAAATTACTACGACAGAGCAGACAGAATGAAGGGTCAGACAGGTGCGAACCTTATGACAATTCTTGAGACAAGACTTGATAACGTTATCTTCAGAATGGGCTTCGCAAGAACAAGAAGAGAAGCTAGACAGGTTGTTCTTCACAAGTTCATCACAGTTAACGGAAAAGTAATCAACGTTCCTTCATACCTCATTAAAGCCGGTGATGTCATCGAAGTTAAAGAGGCAGCTAAGAACATCCAGAGATTTAAGGATATTTCCGAGATCACTGCAAGCAGACTTGTTCCTGAGTGGCTTGATGTTAACAAGGAAGGACTTAAGGGTACAATCAAGGAACTTCCTTCAAGAGGAGTAATAGACGTTCCTGTTGACGAGATGCTTATCGTCGAGTTGTATTCTAAATAATCTTAGATTAAATAGAAACTTGTTAACTAGTCACATAAGGAGGGTATATCAGTGTTTGATTTTGAAAGACCAAATATTGAAGTTGCTGAAATCTCAGATGATAAGAAATATGGTAAATTCGTAGTAGAGCCTCTTGAGAGAGGTTACGGTATTACACTGGGCAATTCCCTTCGTAGGATTATGCTCTCTTCATTACCTGGAGCAGCAGTAAGTCAGGTTAAGATTGAAGGCGTACTGCATGAGTTCAGTTCTATTCCCGGAGTAAAGGAAGATGTAACTGAGATCATCATGAATATCAAGAATCTTTCAATTAAGAATTCTTCTGACACAAATGAGCCTAAGACTGCATATATCGAGTTCAACGGTGAAGGCGTAGTCAGAGCATCTGATATTCAGGTTGACCAGGACATTGAGATCATGAATCCTGATCAGGTTATCGCTACACTTTCCGGAAAGGATGCTAAGCTCTACATGGAGCTCACCATCACAAAGGGAAGAGGATATGTAAGTTCTGACAAGAACAAGACAGGCGATCTTCCAATCGGAGTTATCGCTATCGACTCAATCTACACTCCTGTAGAGAGAGTAAATATCACAATCGAGAATACTCGTGTAGGTCAGGTAACCGATTTTGATAAGCTTACACTTGATGTTCACACAGACGGTACACTTGCTCCCGACGAGGCTGTAAGCCTTGCTGCAAAGGTACTTAGTGAGCACTTAAGCCTATTCATCGACCTTTCCGAGAATGCTAAGACTGCAGAAGTTATGGTAGAGAAGGAAGACGATGAGAAGGGCAAGGTTCTTGAGATGAGCATTGATGAACTTGAGCTTTCAGTTCGTTCATTCAACTGCCTTAAGAGAGCCGGCATCAATACCGTTCAGGAGCTTGCAAGCAAGACTTCTGATGATATGATGAAAGTTCGTAATCTTGGACGTAAGTCACTTGAGGAAGTTCTTGCAAAGCTTGATGAGCTCGGACTTTCACTCAAGGCTGACGGCGAGCAGTAATATCATAATACTTACAATATGAATGTCCGCGGAGGGTAAATCCGATGCGTGCCAATGCGGATTCTCATAGGATCTAATAACAGCATTGTAAGAGTAAGACCGATGAGCATCTTATGATGTACCTACAGCGGAGGGAACTCCGCAAATGAGAAAGGATGTAATTAAAAATGGCAATGTACAGAAAGCTTGGAAAAGCAACAAAGCCCAGAAGAGCACTTCTTCGTAACCAGGTAACAGCACTTCTTTACAACGGAAAGATCGTTACCACAGAGGCAAGAGCAAAGGAAATCAAGAAGATCGTAGAGCCTATGATCACTCTTGCAGCTAAGGAAAAGGACAACTTCGAGACACTTACAGTTGATTGCAAGGTTCCTGAGAAGGACAAAGACGGTAAGAGAGTAAAGGAAGTTGTTGACGGTAAGAAGGTTACAAAGTACACAACTATCAAGAAGGAAATCAAGAAGGATATGCCTTCACGTATGCACGCAAGAAGACAGCTTCTTAAGACTCTTTACCCTGTAGTGGAAGTTCCTCAGGAGCTTAAGGGAAGAAGAAAGAACACTAAGGAAGTTGACCTTGTAGCAAAGCTTTTCGATGAGTACGGACCTAAGTACGCAGATCGTAAGGGTGGTTACACAAGAATCATCAAGATCGGTCAGCGAAAAGGCGATGCAGCTATGATGGTTGTTCTTGAGCTTGTTTAATAGCTTTTGATCATTTTTAACGTAAATTTTAAGAGGCTTCAAAGATTTTTCTTTGAAACCTCTTATTTTTTAAGTAGTACACTACGATTCGAAAGAACCGAATCTAGTGATACTAAAAATGAAGTTCCGCTCTCGCATTCGCTCGCCGGAACTAAGTAGTACACTACGATTCGAAAGAACCGAATCTAGTGATTACTTAAATATCGTCTTTTCAAAATGCTGGTAATCTTTTGAGGAGTTCCAGTTTCCGCCCCAGGTGAAGCCGTGCTCTTTGAACAGCTTGTAGGCAAGATCTTCCGAATCAATCTTATATGGGAAAGATGCGGAACGATCGGCATATTCTGCACCGGATGCAGGGGAAATAGTCTTTTGCCCATTTTTGTATTTGACCTGTGGATTGTATAAAGGGTTGATATCAATCGCAAGCCCCCTTGAATGATTTGACAGCTTTTTGGATTTCCCTATATTTCTGTAGTTGAAGCAGGAAGTGTTGTTTGCTTCCATCGCAGCGTTGTCGTCTCCGCCAAAATCATCTATGAGGCGCATACTCTCAATCTGATAACCATTTCGGTACAATTCGTAGAAAATTTCCATTACATCATCAGCAATTGCTTTGCTGCATATCAGCTCGCCGTTCTGAGTTTCTCCTTCAAAATCAACATACAAAACTCTGCAGTATCTTAGATCATCAAGTTTTATTTCGCATCCTTCCGGATATGAAACGTCTTTTATTCGCTCATATATCTCGTCATAGATTGGTTCATAGTTAAAGCCTTCAGCATATATGACAGCATCTTTTGAATGAGGTGCATAAGCAGGTTCGGTACTCGCGGATGAAGCGGCATCTGCGGACGCCTCTTCTTGTGAAGAAGCTTCTTTTGCCGAGTTGGATGAGTCATTGGATGTTGAAGAAGCCTCGCTTGCGGAAGAGGAACTTGCCGCGTTCTTTTTGGCATATTCATCCAGAGTTTCATGCCCTTTAAGTGTTCTTGCGGCTATCGCGCAAGCCACGATTATTCCCAGTAATATCAGGATGTCTCTTAAATTTTTTTTGCTCATAAAAATATCTCCGAGTTACATTTACTATTATTAAAGTGTATCATATTTTGGTATATTTTGAGGCGACACGTGCTATAATGTATCGGTATGGTGCTTAATTCAGATGGAAAAAAATTGCACTGAACGGGAAAAGAAATGATTCGTACAAATAAACTTGTTTTTGAATATATAAGAAGAGATGAAGAAGGAAACGTCGAGGGTATCACAAGGGCTGTAGATGACGTCAATATTGACGTTAAACCTGGGCAATTCATTGCTGTCTTGGGGCATAACGGTTCGGGAAAGTCGACGCTTGCGAAGCATTTTAACGCTCTTTTATATCCTACAGAGGGCGAAGTTATCGTGGACGGAATGAATACGCAGGATGGTGAGAAATTGTGGGATATCAGGCAGGAAGCGGGAATGATCTTTCAGAACCCCGATAACCAGATAATAGGGCAGGTTGTTGAAGAAGATGTCGGATTTGGACCTGAGAATATGGGCGTTCCTACGGATGAGATATGGGAGAGAGTGGATGAGAGCCTTAGAACGGTGAATATGCTTGAATTCAGGAAGTCTTCACCCAATCATCTTTCAGGCGGGCAGAAACAGAGAGTTTCAATCGCCGGAGTTATCGCGATGCACCCCAAGTGCATCATTATGGACGAACCTACCGCAATGCTTGATCCAAACGGAAGAAAAGACATAATAAGAGCGGCAAGGGCGCTTAACAGCGTAGAGGGGATAACCGTTATCCTCATTACGCACTATATGGAAGAAGTTATCTACGCCGACAAGGTGTTTGTTATGGATAAAGGCCATGTGGAGATGCAGGGCACGCCAAAAGAGATCTTTTCGCAAGTTGAGAAGCTCAAGGAGCTCAGGCTCGGCGTTCCGCAGGTTACTCTTTTGGCACACGAACTTAAAAAGAGCGGACTTCCGCTGCCTGATGGTATCCTCACCAAAGAGGAATTTGTGGAAGAATTGAAGAAACTTAAGAAGAAATGATACGGAGAAGGAAATGTCTATAATTCTCGACCATATAAACTACATATATGACGAAGATACCGCGATGGCGCACCCTGCGCTTATCGATGTCAATATTAAGATCGAAAACGGTGAATTCATCGGTCTTATCGGGCATACCGGTTCCGGCAAATCTACTCTTATCCAGCATATGAACGGCCTTGTTAAGCCTACGAGCGGAGCTGTTTATTTTGACGGAAAAGATATAAGCGATCCCGATTTTGATAGGAAAGCGTTAAGGGCAAAGGTTGGACTTGTTTTCCAATACCCGGAGCATCAGCTTTTTGAGACTGATTGCTTTAAGGATGTGTGCTTTGGCCCCAAGAATCTCGGACTTTCCCAAAAAGAAGTCGAACTTAGAGCTTATGAGGCACTTAAGCAGGTTGGTTTTGACGATGACTATTTTTATCAGTCGCCGTTTGACCTTTCGGGTGGACAAAAGAGACGAGTTGCCATAGCCGGTGTACTTGCGATGAAACCTGAGATCCTTATTCTGGATGAGCCGACAGCGGGGTTAGATCCCAAAGGAAGAGAAGATATTCTGGGGCTTATAAAGTCGCTTCACGACGAGATGGGAATAACCATAATTCTTGTAAGCCACAGTATGGACGATGTTGCGGATTATGTGGACAGGATAATCGTTATGAACAAGGGAAAGGTCGCATTTGATGATATTCCCAAGGAAGTCTTTAGACACCGCAAGGAACTGGAAGAAATAGGTCTTGCAGCACCGCAGGTTACTTATGTTATGCAGGAGCTGAAAGCTGCGGGATTTGACGTAGATGTTGATGTGACGACGCTGGATGAAGCCAAAAACGAGATACTTAGGGCTTTTTCAAAATAATCATAGATGTAAGGCAGAAAAATGCTTAGAGATATTACATTAGGACAATATTACAGAACTGAATCCATAATACATAAACTGGATCCGAGAGTTAAGATAATCGGCACGTTTGTGTTTCTGATAGCTATATTTATGGTGAATAACGCGCTTGGATATGCCATAGCGGGACTATTCCTTGCCATGAACATTAAGCTGTCAAATGTGCCTGTAAAGTTCATTTTCAGGGGAATGAAATCAATTTTTTTCCTGCTTATGATCTCAATAGTATTCAACTTGTTCCTGACTCCCGGAACACCGATCCTGACCGTTTGGAAGATCAAGATCACGAAGGAAGGACTTAAGATCGCTGTAAAAATGGCGATAAGACTTGTATTTCTGATCACGGGCTCCTCTCTTATGACGCTCACGACGACGCCAAACAATCTTACGGACGGGCTTGAGAGCGTGCTTAAACCGCTTAAGATCGTGCATGTGCCTGTTCATGAGATATCAATGATGATGTCGATCGCGCTCAGGTTCATTCCTATCTTGCTTGAAGAGACCGATAAGATCATGAAGGCTCAGATGGCGAGATGCGCGGATTTTGAGAGCGGATCGATAATAAACAGGGCAAAAAATATGGTGCCTCTTCTTGTACCGCTCTTTATATCGGCGTTCAGAAGGGCAATGGACCTTGCGATGGCGATGGAAGCCAGATGTTATCGTGGAGGAGAGGGCAGAACCAAGATGAAGCCGCTTATCTACAAGAAGAGAGACATGTTGGCATATCTTGTGCTCGGACTTTTCCTTGTAGTATGTATTATTTTTGGAAGAATTTTATTTTAGGCACGGATGGCGGAGATATGGCAGAAAAGCGCAGAGTAATGCTGACAGTTTCATATGATGGTACAAATTACAGCGGCTGGGCACTGCAGACAGGGACGCCAAACACCGTTGAAGGCGTGCTTAACAGGGCGATTCACGGTCTTACGGGCGAGGATATCAAGGTTATCGGCGCAAGCAGGACTGACGCCGGAGTTCATGCCTTTGGGAATATAGCTGTTTTTGATACAGAGTCTACGATTCCGGGTGACAGATTCTCTTTTGCTCTGAATCACATGCTTCCTGAGGATGTTCGCATCATCGAATCCTCGGAAGTGGCGGCGGATTTCCATCCGCGCCATTGTAATACGGAAAAAACCTATGAATACCGTGTTCTTAACACCAAGATGCCGATTCCGGTAAAGAGAATGTACACTTATCATTTCAGCATGCCACTAGATGTGGATGTTATGAAGGATGCGGCACAATATCTTGTCGGAGAACATGATTATACCAGCTTTTGTAACGTGGAGTCCCAGGCGGCAAGCCATGTGAGGACTATCAAAGATATAGATGTATTCAGGCACGGCGACGAGATCATAATAAGAGTTACGGGAAACGGCTTCCTGTACAATATGGTCAGGATCATAGCCGGAACCCTTATTCGCATAGGAAGCGGCAAGGGAGAGCCTTCGGATGTAAAGGAAATGCTCGAAAAAAAGGACAGAAGAGCGGCAGGCCCCACTGCTCCTCCGGAGGGACTTTTCCTGATGGAATATGTCTTTATCGATGGGGTTCCGAGACCCGTGAAATAAGCATAAAAAACTGCGTTTGTGGCTTGACAATCGGCTTAAAACTGTTATATAATGCTTTACTGTGTGACGGTATGTCTACACTAATTTTTGGAAATGTCATATTGTTGTCCCGGTAAGCTTCAATATGTCATCAGATATATAATGTGAGAATCAGGTGAAGGGTTTTCGCATGGGTAACCAATCAAGTAATTATTTACTGGAGGAAATACAATGAAAACTTATATGCCTAGTGCAACTACAGTTGAGAAGAAGTGGTATGTGGTTGATGCTACAGATATGACACTTGGACGTCTTGCTTCCAACGTTGCAAACGTACTTAGAGGAAAGAATAAGCCTATCTACACTCCCAACATTGACACAGGTGACTATGTAATCGTAATCAATGCAGAGAAGATCAAGGTTTCTGGTAAGAAGCTTGATCAGAAAATGTACTGGCACCACACAGAGTATGTTGGTCATCACAAGGAGTTCTCACTCCGCCAGATGCTCCAGGACAAGCCTGAGAGAGTAATTGAGCATGCCGTTAAGGGAATGCTTCCCAAGGGTTCTCTTGGTAGAGAAATGTACACAAAGCTCCATGTATACGCAGGTGCTGAGCATCCACACGCAGCTCAGAAGCCTGAAGTATTAACATTTTAATCTGAGAGGAGAATAATAAAAATGGCAAAGTCATCTAATTATTACGGAACAGGCAGAAGAAAGAAATCAATCGCCAGAGTTTACCTTGTATCCGGAAATGGAAATATAACAATCAACAAGAGACCTATCGACGAGTATTTCGGACTTGAAACACTCAAGGTTATCGTTAGACAGCCCCTTGTTGCTACAGAGACAGTTGATAAGTTTGACGTAGTAGTAACAGTAAGAGGTGGCGGTACAACAGGTCAGGCAGGTGCCATCAGACATGGTATCTCAAGAGCCCTTCTTCAGGCTGACTCAGATGAGTACAGACCTGTTCTCAAGAAGGCTGGATTCCTTACAAGAGACCCTCGTATGAAGGAAAGAAAGAAGTACGGCTTGAAGAAAGCTCGTCGTGCTCCTCAGTTCTCAAAGCGTTGAGCATATCTGCTATACGAGAATATTCAAGATTTTACATCCCGGAAGCCTGTTTTCAGGTTTCCGGGTTTCTATTTAAATTCTATTTTGAGTCAACATGTTCATGATATAGGTTTGACTTCAAATTCATATTATTCTATATGAGTCATTCTTTTGGGGACCATAGATTGACTGCATATCCACATTTTTCAGAATGAGTCAATAATTTCAGAGCGCTTATATGACTCAAAGAATGTAATTTCCGAAGTGAGTCAATGGTTTGGTCGTATTTACATGACTTCAATCATATTATCTTAAAAATGAGTCAACCGCACTGATTAAATTTGTTGACTGCAAATCTACTATTATCCAATATGGGGCAATTGCTATGCAAGTTTATGATGACTTCAAATCAAGATATTATCTGATGAGTCATACATTAGACATGTATTTTAGCGGAGTGATTCCAGGTCAAAATAATTCCTATAAGTCAAATAAAGAAGATAAAAAAGTTTAAAGAAAAAATTCAACATAAGAAATCAAAAGAAAAGAGGATAAATAATTGTATGGATTAAAAGAAATGCTATTACAGGAGCAAAAATATCTGGAAGGTGTAATAGCAAAGATAAGTGAAAACAAGGACTCTGCACCTGAAGGTAGACTCCGCATATCGGTGGATCATGGTAATGTCAGATACTATAACTGCATTAGTGACAGATTAGGAGATTATATTTCAAGGGATAATGAACTGCTTCCACGTCAATTAGCGCAGAAGGCTTATAATGATTCGGTGATTAGGACTGCAGAGGCAAGGAGTAAATTGATTATCAGATGCCTAAAAGGTTACACTGATGACGAGATAGAGAAATTATTTGATTCACTTCATCCTAAGAGACAGGAACTAATTATTCCGGTAGAGCAAACATATAAACAGCTTGAAGAACAGTGGTTTAATGAGCCGTACAAAGGAAAAGAGTTTCAGGAGGGGACACCTGTGATTCTTACTGAAAGAGGGGAACGTGTACGTTCTAAGTCAGAGAAGATACTGGCAGACTATTTTTACAGAAATAATATTCTATATAAGTATGAGAAACCATTGAAACTAAAAGGATATGGAACAGTCTATCCTGATTTTACATTTCTTTCAAAGAGATTCAGAAAAGAAATCTATTGGGAACATGAGGGGATGATGGACAAAGCTGAATATGCGATAAAAGCGGTAAAAAAGCTTAATGGCTATCAGTTGAATGGAATTCTTCCGGGAGAGCGCTTGATTCTAAGCTTTGAGACTGAGCAAGATGTTTTGAATTCAAAGATAGTTACTGAGTTAGTTGATAAATATCTAAGGTAACTCATGAAAAATCTATAGTTGTATTTATTTGTAGGCAGGGGGGAAAATGTCCTTGTTTTCTGCTTTTACGTTGGATAGAATAAAAAATAGTGGTTTAAAAATAAAATCACAAAGTATATTAACAACATATTATATTTCGATTTTACGTATGAAGTAGTGTCTGAGGAGATTAAGATAGATGCACTATAGATTAGCTACAATGGATGATTTGACAGAAATATGTAATATGATAGAAGCTGCAAAACAGCTTATGTCAGAACAGGGAATAGAACAGTGGGACGATATATATCCGGTCTGTGAAGATTTTGAAGAAGATATAAATAAGAAAACGATGTACGTGGTTATAGAGGATACTCAGCTTGCTGCTATATACGTCATCAGCGAAGAATGCGATGATGAGTATTTTAAGTGTGAATGGGAGAACAGAAAGCCCTGTATCATTCACAGATTCTGTGTATCTCCGGCTTTTCAGAATAACGGTGTTGGAGCTAATGTACTAAATCATATTGAGACGCAGCTTATAGAAGCCGGATATGATTCGGTGAGACTTGATGTGTTTACTCAGAATCCGTACGCACTTAGGCTTTATGAGAAAAATGGGTATATTAGACGCGGATATGCAGAATGGCGCAAGGGAAGATTTCTTCTAATGGAAAAGAAATTAGATAAAAGAGCAGATTCTATTTTCCTAACGGAGGCAAATGAACAGTTTGCAGACGAACTTCAAAAGTTTAAAAATGAAGTTTTGGAAGCAGATAAGGATAATGATGATCAATTCGCAGGTTGTATGGACTTAGAAAATTGTGATACTGCTAAAGAATGGATTGATATTTGCAATTTGAGAAAAAGTGCAGAGACTTGTGAAGAGGCTGGAGCAGAAGTGCCGTCAACGACATATTTTGCGATAAGGAAAAGAGATAATAGGCTAGTGTACTGACACGTTGACAATTAATCAAAGTCGCTCCCTGCCTTAAAGGACAGGGTACAGCGATTTGAGTTTGATTCTTGCATCAGATGTTTTGAATTGCCAATCTACAGTTGCTTTATTTGAATTACGCTCATCTTC
>JAGAAO010000093.1 GCA_017615275.1 Butyrivibrio sp. | reverse complement strand
GCGACCGCTCCGACGCAAAAGATCATACCGGATAGCGAGTTGTCGCTGTTGTGATAAAAATCAAAACTCGCATTTATTAGCATAAAGTACCAAACGACCGTTGAAAGAACGATCGACCAAAGTATTTGTATGATGAAGTAAGCAGACTTTTTCATATCAATCTGATTATATCATTACATTAATGGAGGACGTTAACCAAACGTTAGCCAAAATCAGGCATTTAGTTACCCGATAGTTACCCAAAATGCCTTTTTATGCTGTTTTCGTAAATCAGCCGGTAAAGCAAAAGTCCCGCAAACGCAGTGTTTACGTGACTTTTCTTTATGGAGCCATTTGTGGGACTCGAACCCACGACCTGCTGATTACAAATCCCGTCTTTTTCTTAGAAATATCTTTTAGTAACATCTCGAAACGTCTTGTTTTATTAGCATTTGCGGTTTTGTTCTTGGACATATGTTCTGCGTTTTCTAGTATCTTTTGGTAACTTTTCCTCCCATTTTCCTCCCATCTGAATCATCCGTTTTCGGGCTTGTTAAATACAATCCCACCTAATAATTCAGCAGATTCTCTTTTAGCTGATTCCTGAGAATTTACATAAGTGTTATAGACCAGTGCTGGAGAGCTATGCCCCAATTGAGCTGAAGCCGTTCGAGCATCAACGCCATGAGCTATAAGAATCGATGCAAATGCACCGTCGATAATGAAATTGATACCCGAGCACATAACCAGCATGACCTGTACGGGGACCATGCTGAAAAACAGTCTTCGCGTTATCTTTTCATCGTACCGTGTATTCATTATGCTAACCTGCAGTCCGAATAATCTTTCAAAAGCCTTCTTTCTACTTATTATCTTATATTTCACTGCAGACTTAATCTATGCTTTAATTATCAAGAAAATAAAAAAAATATGAAATATTCTCCGGATGCAATAACAAGGCCGCCCTGTCCGGACGGCCCTGATTATTCGTGTTTTTCTGATCTGTGATCCTGCGGTATTACTTTGAAGTCTTGATAACCTTTTCGCCATAGATGGTCTTCCAATCATTCTTCATGGAAATTACTTCATATCCCTTGGATCTCCATTTTTCAGCCTTTTCATTGCCCTTTTCGACGTTGCCGTAATCGCGGACATCATCGTCGGCAACCAGCATGAATGCCTTGGCCTTATACTTTTCGTTCTGTGTCGTGTAAGCAGCCATACTCTCATCACCGCTGCTGTTACCGAAGCAAAGGACAGGCGCTTTACCCAATTCTCTTGAAAGCATACTTACCTTGTTCATCTTTACATTCTTGATAAGAAGCTCATCGGTTCTTACGACCTCATCATCCTTGGCATATACATATTCAAGTCCGTCGGTATTTCCCTGCCCGCGTGCCTTGAGCATTACATCCATGCCGATGAAATGATTCTCCGCGATCGGGAGAACTCCTGAAGCCAGTTCACGGCACATGAAACGGTCCGTACCGCTGCATACATAAACCGTAAAGCCGTTAGCATTAAGATACTTGACTACTTCGATCATGGGCTTGTAGAAAGCATCCTTATATGTCATGTTATTGAATCCGACAGCGTCTCTCTTCACAAATTCCCCGACATACTGGGCATAACCTTCAATTGTCATGCCGGCAAAAGCTCTTGCATTCTGGATCGCGTGACCGAGTTCAATGGAATCGTCGATCTTTCCCGACTTAGCCGAAGCAACGATCTTATCCGCTACTTCCTTTTCAGCTTCATCAGCCTGAAAAGATGAGTCCTCGTTTACACGATAGGCATACATCCACCATTCCACATATATCGGGGCAAGCTCGCCATAAAGTGTACCGTCAAGATCAAATACGGCAATACGGTCCTCTTCAGGAATAAAATTCTTGGAATTCTTGTTTGTTACGTCAGCAACATATTCTTTAAGCGCGGCAAGGGACTTGGCTTCTTTCTCCCAAAGCGTGAAATCATTACCAGTCTTGCCGGCACAACCGGAGAACATTGTGCCTATCACACAGATGACAAACATCAAAGAAACCGCCTTTATCTTCGCTAAAGATATTCTGTTCATAACCGATCCTCCTGCTTCATTCTCTAACCCTTGTTGTTCAAGGATTTTATAAATTCATCTTACATTTCGCGTATTTTATTTGTGTTAGTGAAGTGTTAAGCCAAAGCAAATTTGAAGTAACCGCAGATCCTGCACGGTTTTCGTATCATCTTCAGGATTAAGCTATATAATTCCGTTGCTTAATATATTACGTCATAATAAAATACAACTCATAGTTTAAGTAATTACGGTTTGGGAGTGATTCTCGATGGAACAGAAGCCACGTGAAAGTTTTGGCAGCAGACTCGGTTTTATTTTGGTAAGTGCCGGTTGTGCCATCGGGATCGGAAATGTATGGAAGTTCCCTTATGTTGCAGGGCAGAACGGCGGAGCCATTTTTGTTCTATTCTATCTTGCTTTCCTTGTGATCATGGGCATCCCTCTTCTTACCATGGAACTGAGCATCGGACGCGGAAGCGGACGTACGATCGTAGAAGGATATAAACTGCTGGAAAAGAAGAACAGTAAATGGCATCTCCACGGTTGGGTATGCATAGCAGGATGCTGTCTGCTTATGATGTATTACACGACCGTTGCGGGATGGATGGTTGCATATGCATGGAAATTTATTACAGGATCATTCGATAACGTCGGCAAAGAGGCTGTTGCGGCTAAGTTTTCGGATCTTCTTGCCAATCCTGCTGAAATGCTCATATTTATGGGTATAACTGTTGTAGCCGGATTTATTGTTCTGAGTTTTGGCGTAAAGAAAGGTCTCGAACGCGTAAACAAGGTCATGATGATCGGACTTCTCGGTCTGATATTAGTGCTCGCAGTCAAGAGCCTGACTCTTAAAAATGCCGGAGACGGTGTCATGTTCTATCTCCGTCCGGATATAAACAATGTCAGACAGACCGGTCTGATAAAAGTAATAGTGGCGGCAATGAATCAGGCATTCTTCACGCTCAGTCTCGGCATTGCTTCCATAGAGGTATTCGGAAGCTATATGTCAAAAGAATACGCGATCACCGGAGAAGCAATAAGGATATGTGTGCTTGATACCATGGTTGCCATAATGTCCGGCCTTATCATCTTCCCTGCTTGTTTCTCTTTCGGGATAGAGCCTTCAGAAGGCCCTTCACTTATCTTTATCACATTGCCCTGCATATTTACCGATATGCCAGGCGGAAGGTTATGGGGTGCTTTATTCTTCATCTTTATGACATTTGCGAGTTTTTCAACCGTTATCGCTGTTTTCGAAAACATCGTGGGATCAGCAATTGATAATTTCGGATGGAGCAGAAAGAAATCCGTGCTGATAAACGGCATCATCATGCTCATAGGAAGCATTCCCTGCGTTTTGGGATATAACGTTCTGAAGAACGTTCATATTATCGGGAACCGCGATATCCTCGACAGTGAGGATTTTATTGTAAGCAGTATCCTGCTGCCGGCAGGAGCGCTTGTTTTCCTTTTCTTCTGCCTGTCGAAACACGGCTGGGGAGTCGAAAACTATCTTAAAGAAGTTAACACCGGTAAGGGAATAAAGATGAGTCCCAAGCTGATAGGATTTTTTAAGTTCGTGCTTCCTGTCTTGATTATATTGCTGTTTGTCAGCGGGATCGTAAACGCCTTCCTTGGCAAATGATATGAGACTGCAGAAGCATCCCGACGTTAACCAAACGTTAACCAAAACCAGGTGTACTGTTGCCAAACAGTTACCAAAAACGCCAATTTAGTACTGCTTTTGAGGATATGCCGAAAATCAAAAGTCCCGCAAACGCTGTGTTTACGGGACTTTTCTTTATGGAGCCATTTGTGGGACTCGAACCCACGACCTGCTGATTACAAATGGATTCCCCCACAATTTATAACTTTTCACAAAGTGGCGCAAAGCCTTGATTTTATTGGGTTTGCGGGGCTCTATGTGAACATATGTTCACGCTTATTTTTATATCTTTTTGGAAAAACGTTAACCAAACGTTAACCAAATTCACCTCTTTTTTCTTCGCTTAATTAAGCCACTTAAACTGTCGACCGCTCTCGCTTTTGCTTCGTCTTGAGGATTGGCATAAACATTCATAACTAGAGCAGGAGAACTGTGTCCTAAAAGCGCTGCTGTCGTTCTTGCATCCGTACCATTCGCAATCAGTAAGCTGGCAAAAGTATGACGCAATCCATGAACCGTAACTCTTGGAAGATCACACCATTTCAAAAACTTTGTCAGCCATTTTCTTAACGTGCTATCAAAAATAGGTTTTCCGTTCCACGATGTAAACAACCTAGCTTCTTCTCCTGGATTCCCCTCATACAAGGATCCCAGATCTTTTATCACTTTCCTCTGCCAGATCTTATATTTGACCAACTCGTTAACCATATCCTGAGATATCGGAATATCTCGAACCGATGTTTTGCTTTTAGGAGTGCTTTCAACCATTCCACGGCCGGGAATATACTGTGATGTTCTTCTTATCGATATTACTCCATCATCGAAATCTATATCCCGCCATTCCAACCCGGCTGCTTCAGCCTCTCTAATGCCCGTATTCAAAATAAGCATAATGAAGGTTCTAGCTCGAATATCATCATATTCCGGAAGCTTATCACATATAGTTTGTACTTCAGAAAGCTGAAGAGCTTCAACATCAGGTTGAGTATTAGTAGGCGATTTTACTCGTTTACATGGATTTTCATCTATTATCTCCCACTCATAAGCTTTTCCTAAAATTGCGGATAATGTTCTAAACCAGCTGCCGGTACTATTTCGGGAAAGAACTTTATCTTGCCCATCTTTTCTCTCTAAACTTGCCATCCACCCACGAACATCTAAAGGTGTAATGTTCTTAATTCTCATATTACCGAAATACGGAATAAGACGTGATTCAATAACAGCACGATAGCCATTTGCAGTCTTAGGCTTTAAAGTCTCCAGATGGTTTTTATAATAGTAATCAAGACAGAATGACTTGAAAGTCATCTTGCTATAATTTGCAGAAGCACCGCCCTTAATCTTGCGCTCATATTTATCAGCGAACTCATAGAGAGCCTTTTTCTCTTGTTTCTCAGTTAGTCCCTTTGGAGGAACAAAAGTAGTTGTGCATAGTATTTGCTTGCCTGATTCATCTCGACCACAACTAACAGTGATTCTATAAGAATCTTGTCTCTTCTGTATATGCACTTTTACTCCCCCTTTCCTATATTAGTGTTGCGAAAAGCTAATCTCATATACATTCGTTTTACACATTTTAATACGCCTCTTGTTCTATTAATGGGACAATTTAATCTTCTTGAACATATGTATTATTTTTACGCGCGTACGCGTGTTAATTAGCGTTTCCCTTCCTTCCCCCACACCCCTATCTATCCTTTCTAACGTCTGTGAGTCTCTTTTAGGCTTAGCTAAAAGAAAAACCGCGCAGGCGGGCCATAGCCTGCGGTCCACACATTAATCCTGGTCCCGCCAGCCGCGACTTGAGAGGTAGCGTCCTCTCAAGTTGTGGGTGGCAATCCAAGCGGTAGCGCGGAAGAATAGAAACGCGCACTAATGCAGAGTTGTGAATGGTGGTGTTCTAAACTCGAATGAGTTTTGAATGCCACTGTTCTCAACTCGTAATGGCCGGTCTCAATTTTCTTGAGTGTTTGATTTACTATGTGAAGTTACTAATTCTGTGACGACTGTGATGATGTGACGACAATTTTGATATAGGTTTACTTTTTGTCGCTGATCGACTGCTTAGCTAAAGATATGGCTGCTTTATCCGCTACTTCTGCACTTTCAGGTATTTTACTGAACTCAATCACAATATACTTGGGTGCATTATTCTTCATGATTATGGCAGCGCCTTTCTCATCTACAAGCCTGGTAACCTTTGAGAAATTCTGATTTGCTTCCGTTATTGATATTAAAGTATCGGTACTGATCATCATAATAATCACCTCCCTTGCTAGATATTATAGTTAGTTTATAGCTATAATTCAACCTATTATTTTTGATTTCT
>JAGAAO010000092.1 GCA_017615275.1 Butyrivibrio sp. | reverse complement strand
GACCGGTTCTTTGTGAAGCATATAGGCAAAACCATTCGAGATAAAAGCCGTTCCAGGACCAGTCCTTAAAATAGACTCCCTGGCTTCCTCTATAAAAGCCTCACATTCTTTCAGCTCATGAATCTTTTCATCAACCCACTTATCAAATCTCTTCTTGATAGAAATGATATGGATTTTCTGTTCCTGGGCCTTAAAGAATTCTTCCCTTTCTTTTGCAGAAACTTGTCCCGTGGTTTCAATTGGAAGCTTGTAATCATCAACGATCTTGAAAGCCGCATCATAATTTGATAAGCCTTCCATCTGGGCCACAAAGCTGATCACATCCCCATGCGCTCCGCATCCAAAGCAGTGATAATGCTCCTTATCAACCTTCATGCTCGGATGCTTGTCTGCATGGAACGGACAACATGCCATCCTATTCCTACCAATCTTCACACCATAATCAGAAATCACGGTGTCTGCGCTAATATGCGCCTTAACATCTTCGAATACACTCAATATTTGTCTCCTCCTGTACAAATTTTGTATTGTTTGTACCCAAGAGGACTGATATACTATAAGTGCTTACATATAGTATTCAGGAGCCTCTTTAGGCTTTTAGATAAAATCCTCTGTTCCCAGCAGAGGATTTTATCGTTTCATAAGCTCTAACAGCTCATGAAGAATCGCAGCTATCTCTTCACCCGCATAGGCATCACCCCCTTCAGCAGCTTCCAATAACCTTTCAAGGATAATCGCCAGCCTGTCTGACCTATATATCCCAGCCACTATCTCTACCTTTTGTCCTAATATTGAAGCCCGGTAGTATTCTCCTTTTTTAACGCCGGCAGCTACTATCCTGGCTTCCACAATCCGCTTCTCATCATCACTTAGCCAAAAGGCTATTGTGTTGTGTCTGAATCTCGCACTTCTTTCACACGGCATATCCTTCATCTCGCTTTCTGTTCATTTCTCCGAGCCTGTCTGCTATCTTCTTTTGGCCATCCAGAGAAGAGTGACAGTAGGTTTCGATTGTCGTAGTCACTTTGCCGTGACCAAGTCGCTTTGCAATCTCTATTGGGCTGAAGCCCATCTCCACGAGCATTGAAGCATGTGAGTGTCTCAAGCAGTGAACAGTTATCCTTTTTACTCCGGAAAGCTCTATTCCTCTTTCTATCTCGTGTTCAAAGAAGCGTTTTGTCTTTTCCGGAAATAATCTCGATCCTGCTTTAGGACGGTAGAGACAGCCAATATACTCTTTGACTTCATCAAGTAGTTCCTGGTGGATTGTTATAGTTCTTATAGAGTTGTCGGTCTTTGGTGTAGATATGATATCTTTGCTTCTCAGTCTGGTGAAAGATTCATCGATTCTTATCGTTGCATTGTCAAAATCTATATCTTCAACCTTCAATGCAAGCAGTTCGCCTACCCTCATCCCCGTCCAGAAGAGGATCTGAAAGCCAATCCATGCTTCATGCTTGTCGCTTATGGCATCCGCAAAAGTATTGAACTCATCAAGTGTCCAATATGGTCTTTCATCAGCTTTACCCTTCCCCATGCTCCCTGCTTTCATACAAGGATTGGATCTGAGATCATAGAACCTTACCGCATAATTCATGACCGCTGACAGCTGGCTATTGATAGACTTAAGATAAGTAGGCTTAAACCCCTTCTCAATCATTTCTCCTTGCCATCTTCGGATTCTTGAAGCTGTAATCTCATTTATAGGAAGGTCTCCGAAATAAGGCTCAATCTTGCATCTCCAGATATGCTCCTTATTCTCTATAGTCGTTTCTTTGAGACGCTTGCTCATGTCATCCATATAGATTTTCCAAAAATCTCTAAGCGGCATGCTCGGATCTGAAGACTGCTGATACTTGAAATGTGCCAGCCACTCTTCAGCTTCCTTCTTAGTCTTGAAGCCTCGCTTTTGGGACTTACGTTTGGTACCTGTCCAATCCGTATACCGATACTGAATTCTCCAGGTACCATTGGGATCTCTTTTTGCATTACTTGCCATCAGGCACTCACCTCCCTGAGATGAACTCCGCCAAAATACCTTTCATTGAAGTATTCCTTAGGAATCTTTCCTTTAACGGTTAAAAAACCTTTGGCTTCTAACTCCTCATTCAGCTGTCTGACAATTACATAAGCCGAAGTTCTTCCGACTCCGATCATCTGAGCAATTTCAGCAGCTGTGTAGTATAACTTTTCGTTCATTTTGTAACCTCGCTTTCATAAAATAATTAGTTGCTAGTGTCTTCCAACAATCGACCTGATAGTAGGACTTTCTATCACACATGTGGTTTTTCACATCTCCGAGAATTTGTTCCCCCAAGCTTCCCCCAATACGTGAAGGCGGATTCTCACCGCCCAGTTATGGCTAGAAAGGAGTATCATTACGGCTGTCATTGCGATCAGAGGTCCTTCACTCTGTTTCGAACTCCCTGTTTATCGCTCCGCTAGTTTTATTAGCATCTTCGCGCAGGTATCTCATCGCTCCTATGCCTTTACGTGGTCGATTGCGTCTTATGCAGTTTTCAAGGTTCCGTTTCATGCGTTTTTTCACATGCATTTTGTCAGTTCGTATCTTTTGATACGTTTTACATTCTGATAATACCGTATCATTTGATACGTGTCAAGCGTTTGAAATTGAATTTTCGTATCTTTTGATATATAATTTATCAAAAGATACGTTTTGTCATGAAAGGAGCTCTTATGACAGTTGGTGAGAACATACGTAGAATAAGAAAACAACGCGGTTTAACTCTTGCCCAGCTAGGCAAAGAGATTGGTGTCAGTGAAGCATATATCAGAGCCTACGAAAGCGGCAGACGTAATCCCAAGCAGAAAAACCTTGAGGCAATAGCTGATGCGCTTCATGTTAATGTAGAGACTCTCACAGGCGCTGACTTTGATGGGGTTAAAGCCATGCACCGTCTGTTCCAGATATTCCGTCAGTACCCAGGAGAACTCATTGAATACAAAGATTCCGAAGGTGAAGACAGACTTGCCGTAAGCTTTAATGGTCTTATGTTAATGTCATCATGGTTTGAACGATACGAAGAGTATCAAAAAGAAATAGAAGAATGTAATAAGATTAAAGATCCTAAGGAAAAAGCTAACGCTCTTTTAGCAGCTGAAGATGCTTTTTATCTTTGGATGGACGTTTACCCTGAAACTGAGACCTGGCCCGATAGGCTCAGGCTCCAAAAGTCTCACGACGAATTCATGGATTACATTGGACTTAATCCCAAGAATCCTGAATAAATCATCAGGCGCTATTCACTCAGAATAATAAAGTGTACCCAAATCGTACCCAACGCCAAATAAAAAATCCTTACAATCCGCTTAAAATCACGGTTTGTAAGGATTTCGTGTATTATTCCATCTCCACGGTTCCCGGGGGCTTCGAAGTGAGATCGTAGAATACGCGGTTAACACCCTTAACCTCGTTGATGATGCGGCTCATGACTTTCTGGAGAACATCGAAAGGTATCTCGGATGCCTCGGCGGTCATGAAGTCGACGGTCTCAACTGCGCGGAGCACTACTGCGTAGTCGTAAGTTCTCTCATCTCCCATAACACCGACAGAGCGCATGTTGGAGAGAGCTGCGAAATACTGATCGGGAAGCTTTGAAAGTCCGGCTGCCGCGATCTCTTCTCTGTATATGTAGTCCGCATCCTGAACAATGCGAACCTTCTCTGCTGTTACTTCACCGATGATACGGATTCCAAGTCCCGGTCCCGGGAAAGGCTGACGATAAACGAGATACTCGGGAAGTCCAAGTTCAAGTCCTGCCTTTCTTACTTCATCCTTAAAAAGTGAACGAAGAGGCTCGATAATCTCCTTGAAATCAACATAGTCGGGAAGTCCTCCGACATTGTGGTGAGACTTGATAACAACTGACTCGCCGCCAAGTCCGGACTCAACCACATCGGGATAAATTGTTCCCTGTGCAAGGAAGTCAACGGCTCCGATCTTCTTGGCCTCTTCCTCAAACACACGAATAAACTCTTCACCTATGATCTTGCGCTTGCGCTCAGGTTCTTCAACACCCGCAAGCTTTGCGTAATACCTGTCTGCAGCATTTACACGAATGAAATTGATATCAAAGTTTCCGTTTGAACCAAATACGCTCTCAACCTCATCGCCCTCATTCTTTCTGAGAAGACCGTGGTCTACGAATACGCATGTAAGCTGCTTGCCGATTGCTTTAGCAAGAAGTGCGGCAAGTACCGATGAATCAACACCGCCTGAAAGAGCAAGTAAAACCTTACCGTCTCCAACTTTATCGCGGATCTCTTTTACAGTGTTCTCAACAAAGGAATCCATCTTCCAGGTTCCCGCTGTATTACAGATATTTCTTACAAAATTAAAGAGAATCTCTTTTCCCTTAACAGTATGCAAAACTTCAGGATGGAACTGAATAGCATAGAGCTTCTTATCTTCGCAGGCTGCCGCTGCAACAGGGCAATCTGCAGTATGTGCAATGATATCAAATCCCGGAGCGACCTTGCTGATATAGTCAAAATGGCTCATCCATACAACAGTGCTGTCTTCAACACCTGCAAACAATTTATCCTTTGATCCGTCGATGAAAGTCTGAGTCTTTCCGTACTCTCTTACAGGTGCCTTTTCAACTTTTCCGCCGAGCACATGCATCATAAGCTGTGCTCCGTAGCACAATCCCAATACAGGGATTCCGAGCTCAAACAACTCCTTTGTATATGTGGGTGCACCCTCTTCATAACAAGAATTGGGACCTCCCGTAAGGATAATTCCCTTAGGGGACATCTCCTTGATCTGCTCTATTGGAGTTCTGTATGAATAGATCTCACAATAGACATTGCACTCTCTGACACGACGGGCAACCAACTGATTGTACTGTCCGCCGAAATCGAGAACTATTACCTTTTCCTCTGCAGCCATGTTTCCTCCTGAAAATGTAAAACAAAAATCATAATGTACGATTATACACTACGAAAATAGTGCTAACAATATAGTCTTACAGGTATCTTCTAACAGTTATGATAGGTCTGTACATTGCCGAACTGTATTTGATTCCTGTCTTCTGTGTGCTGGCGTGAACTATCTGTCCTCCGCCTATGTAGATTCCTACATGTCCTCCGTAATAAATTACGTCTCCGGGCTGTGCCTCGGAATATGAAACTTCCGTTCCGTAGGCCCCCTGTTCCCATGATGTTCTGGGAAGTGATATTCCAAATTCTTTATATACCGAAAAGACGAAGCCGGAACAATCGCAACCGTCAGTCAAACTTATTCCTCCGGAAACGTACGGATTACCGACAAACTGACATGCAAACTTAGCAACATTTGAGCCGCTTGCACTTCCTCCGGATGAATAACTCTTGGAACCGCCCGATGAACCTCCCAATCCGCCTGAGCCGCCACCGGAGCCTCCGCTGTTTTTCGCAGCTTCTGCTGCTTCCTGAGCTTCTCTTGCCTGTCTGGCCGCTTCCTCTTTTAATTTATTTACTTCGTCCTGCTTGGATTCTATCTGCTTCTGTAAACTAGCTATTCCGGACTGCTGACTCTTTATCTGCGCCGTAAATACCGCAGCGTCCTGCTTTGCCTTGGCAAGCTTTACTTCATAATCGGAATACTTGGCCTTGTAATCTGAAAGCAATTCTTCCAGATGATCTTTTTCTTCTTCTCGCTCATGCTTGGATGTTTCAAGTTCGGCCTTTTCTTCCTCAAGTTTATTCTTTAAGGCTTCAGCTGTTTCTTTTGCCTCTATATACTCTTCCAGTTTATTTCTGTCATACTCGTAGAGCTGCTCAACATATTGTGCCTTATTAAGAGCATCCGCGTAACTTGCGGCGGTCAATAGAATCTGTACATATGAGTGTTCTCCCATCTCATACATGTACTTAACTCTCTGAACCATTGCCGCGTACAAAGTATCTTCTTTTTCTTTGGCTTCATCGTAAGCCGCCTGCTGAACTTTTATGTCTTCTTCTTTTTTTGTGATATTTTCTTCAATAAGCTCAATATCCGCCATTACAGCAACAATTTCTTCGTTAGTCTCATCCATTGCCGCTTTTGTCTGTCCTTGTGCCTGTGATATTGAACCGATCTGGCTATTGGTGCTGTCCAGACTCTTCTGACTTGATTTTCTTTGATTCTCAAGTTGTTTTTTCTGTTCCTTTAGTTCCTTTTGTTCGGCCTCGAGTTTGTTCTGTTTTTCCTGTAAATCAGTACTGGTGGTAGCCCGTACGGGTTCCACCACCAGCAAACTCATGACAAAGGACATAAAAACAGCCAATAAAGAATATCTTTTCTTCATTTTTTACCCCCTCTGTCTTTTTTTATTAATTATATCACAACGTCAAAGCTCACAGTTTCCGACTGTTCTGGGGAATGACTCAACATCTCTGATATTGCCCATTCCTGTAAGATACATCACGCAGCGCTCAAATCCGAGTCCGAATCCCGCATGTCTTACACTTCCGTATTTTCTGAGATCAAGATAGAACTGATAATCGTCCTTCTTCATTCCAAGCTCATCCATACGCTTCTCAAGAATTTCAAGATCATCCTCTCTCTGGCTTCCGCCTATGATCTCACCGATTCCCGGTACCAGACAATCCGCTGCCGCAACAGTCTTTCCGTCGGGATTGAGCTTCATGTAGAATGCCTTAATATCCTTCGGGTAATCTGTTACGAATACAGGCTTTTTAAATACTTCCTCTGTGAGGTATCTCTCATGCTCTGTCTGAAGATCGCATCCCCATGAAACTTTGTAATCAAACTTATCATTGTGCTTTGAAAGAATATCAATAGCCTCTGTATAAGTGATACGTCCGAACTCATTGTTTAGAACATTGTAAAGTCTGTCGATAAGCCCCTTATCAATGAACTCGTTAAAGAATGCCATCTCTTCCGGACAATGCTCGAGAACATAACTGATAACATACTTAAGCATTGCTTCTGCCGTATCGCAATCATCCTTAAGATCTGCAAAACACATCTCAGGCTCAATCATCCAGAACTCTGCGGCATGTCTTGTTGTGTTGGAATTCTCCGCACGGAATGTAGGTCCGAATGTATATACGTTCTTAAATGCAAATGCATAAGTCTCAACATTGAGCTGTCCGCTAACCGTAAGGTTAACAGGCTTTCCAAAGAAATCCTTTGAGAAATCAACCGCTCCATCCTCAGTCTTGGGAACGTTGTTCAGGTCAAGAGTTGTTACCTGGAACATCTCTCCTGCACCCTCACAGTCACTTCCCGTGATAAGAGGTGTATGTACATACACGAAGTTTCTCTCCTGGAAGAAAGAATGTATTGCATAAGCCGCTACCGAGCGAACTTTAAATACCGCTTCAAATGTATTTGTTCTTGCTCTAAGATGAGGAATTGTTCTAAGGAACTCAAGTGTATGTCTCTTTTTCTGAAGTGGATAATCTGAAGTCGAAGCTCCCTCTATCTCAACTTCTTCAGCCTGCATCTCAAAAGGCTGTTTTGCTCCGGGTGTCGCAACGATAGTACCTGTTGCGATGACTGCTGCACCTACATTAAGTTTGCTGATCTGAGCAAAATTTGAAAGTGCATCGGAATAAACAATCTGAAGAGGTTTAAAATAGGTTCCGTCATTCAATACTATGAATCCGATAGCTTTTGAATCACGAATGCTTCTGATCCAACCTCCGACAGTTACCTTCTGCCCAACATATTTTTCTTGTTCTGTAAATAGTGACTTTATATCTGTAAGTTCCATGACGTCCTCCACTTTATAAGATCTGTTTATTCAGCAGACTTCTCCGCATCTGCATTGTCATCAGCTGCAGACTGCTCTGCGCTTGCGTTTGCATCACCTGAAGGCGCAACAATATTGGCATTTTCGATCATCATATCAATAACCTTATTTGCCATCAAACCTTCACGATATGCTTCAAAATCAGATTTCTCAATAGTCTTTCTGAACTCATCATATGAAGCAAATCCTGTCTGTCCGGCTTTATCATATGATTCCTTAAGGTAATTCTCAACATCCTCATCTGAGATAACAATGTTTTCCTTCTTTGCGATCGCTGCAAACAAAATATACTGCTGCGCAATATCTGTTACCGCATCCTTCAGGAATGCATCAGGATCTGAATTACCCTCCTGCTGAGCCATTCCTACTACCAAATCACTGGGTGTCATAACCTGACCATACATTGCATACATCTGACACTCATATTCAAGCTGCTTGTTCTCGTAGATAAGGAAACGATTATATACTTCCTGAGGAATCTCCTTAAACTCACTTGTCTCATTTACCTTTGTCAAAACTGTTGACTCAAGCTGTTCTTTATATGAATCCTCTGCCTCCTGGGTAAGATCTTTTTTGGAATTCTCTCTGAGCTGATCAAGATTTCCGACACCCTCAATCTCAAAACTTGCTGCCCACTCATCTGTCATTTCTGTTGATTTCTCATAAATTTTATTTACTTTAACTGAAAAAACAACCTTTTTACCTGCAAGGTCTGTTGCCTGATATTCTTCAGGGAAAGTAAGATCAAGATCTTTGGTCTCTCCTGTTTTTACTCCTACAAGACCATCTTCAAATCCGGGAATAAACATACCTGAACCGATCTCAAGGTCTGCGCCCTGTGCTGTACCGCCTTCAAATTTCTCGCCTGAATCCGCAAATTTTCCTTCGTAATCAATATTTACAATATCGCCGTTCTGAACAGCTCTGTCAGTTATCTCAACTCTGGCAGGTGACTGCTCGATCATATTCTTAAGATAATTCTCAACATCTTCATCTGTAACTTCGTGAAGTTCAGCTTCAACAGTTATACCCTTGTACTCACCAACTGTTACATAGTCCTCGGGATTGATCTCTGAAAGAGTCTTAACCTCAAGCTTATCCAGATCACGTAAAGAATCCAGAACTGAACTCTCAGTTGCTGCCGCATCAGCGGATGCACCATCAGAAGCCCCCTCCGCTGCTTTATCTTTTGACTTCGAACCACATGCTGAAAGAGATGCAAGCATCATAGCACCCATCAGCAATACCAAAACTTTCTTTTTCATAATACTGCCTTCTCCTTTATTAAAAAAAAATCTGATATTATCGTGCATTTTATACTAAAAACAATATTTTTATACTACCACACCTTCCCCAATGATTAAAGTATTTATTTGCCTAACTTCCTAAAGAATGCTACAATACTTTGTGCTACAATTTATTGATTTCGGAGGATGTCAGATTGAGTAACGGATTAATTATTTTTATCGTAATATCAGTGATTTTAATCGCGATAATAGTTGCACTTATTATAATCGGAAGAAAAGCCCAGAAGAAACAGGAAGAGCAGCAGGGTCAGCTCGATGCAATGAAGCAGTCCATGTCTATGCTCATTATTGACAAAAAGAGAATGAAGATAAACGAAGCCGGCCTTCCCCAGGCGGTTATCGACCAGACTCCCAAGCTTCTTCGCAGATCTAAGCTCCCGATCCTCAAGGTAAGAGTCGGAAACAGAGTAATGAGCCTTATCTGTGACGAGAAGATCTTCGATTCCGTTCCTGTTAAGAAAGAGGTAAAGGCCTCCGTAAGCGGAATCTATGTAACCGAAGTCAAAGGGCTTCACGGTAAAGTTGCAGCTCCCGAGAAAAAGAAAGGCTTCTTCAAAGACCTTGTTTCCAAGGCTCAGGAGAAAGCCGGCGCTAAGATGGTTAAATAATTTCACGAAGCAAAAAGCTCTCAAAGTCATAACTTCCAATGACTTCGGGAGCTTTTTTAATACCTTTTCAATGCTTTATTTCAATTATCATTCTGGAATCGGAAAGAATCTCATCTCCTGATTTTATTATGTATTCTGCAGAGATTTCTCTGATCTCGCCGCTGTCTGTATTTACAAAACCAAGATCTTTTGTTATTACTTCCATCTGCATCGATCCATACGGTGTATTGTAGTCCATGGTATATTCTTCCGATCCAAAGACCATCTTGGAATTCATGGCGCCGGTCCTTTCGATCTCTACGCACTTTAAATCCCTCGGAACAGTGACTTTATTGGATACCTTTATCCTCTGCCCTCCCATATCCTGGATCTCATCATAGACAATACATACAGAGCCGTCCTCATGAGCTTCATAAACACCTCTCGAACTGGTATCTATACGCTCCTCTTCCTTGCCGTCTCTTATATGGATTCCCGCAACATTTATTTCAACTTTTCTCTTCATACTTAAGCTTCAATCCTCTTTACCGGGGTTTATCGGTGCCGACAAAAAGACTTGCGGAGCAAGGCTGCTTGCCTTTACCGCGTTATATCCGGCCTCTGCTTTTTCTTTATCGTCAAAAACGCCAAAGACTGTGGGGCCGCTTCCTGTCATAAATGCTCCTACTGCACCCTCTTTTCTGAGTACCTCTTCAATCTGCCCAACTTCCTTATACTTGGAAGAAGTTACATCCTCCAATACGTTTCCTATAAGCGAGCACATCTTTTTAAGATCGTCTTCTTCGATCGCAGCTTTTATTCCGTCAATATCGGGATGTTCAACTATTTCCTTGCTGTCGAGTTCCTTGTAAACCCAGCCGGTTGAAACATCTATCGCAGGTTTTGCGATAACAAGGTGGCAAGCAGGCATATCGCTTATGGTCTTAAGCTCCTCACCTATGCCTTCAGCAAGAGCTGTTCCGCCCATAATACAATAGGGAATATCGGCACCCAGAGAGACTGCCAGCTCGCAGAGCTCTTTTTTACTGAGTCCCAGCTCCCACAGCTCGTTAAGAGCAATGTATGCCGCAGCGCCGTCGGTACTTCCTCCTGCCATTCCCGCAGCTACGGGGATTCTCTTAACAAGGTGCATAGAAACGCCCTTTTTTACATCAAATTTATCCTTAAGCTGTTTCGCAACCTTGCATATAAGGTTTCTTTCATCAGTCTCAATCTTATCGGTAGACGCAGTCAATACTATCTCGCCACTGTCATTGTCTTCAAATGTGAGCGTATCGTACAAATCCACATTCTGCATTATCATCTTTACAATGTGGTAGCCGTCCTCACGAATACCCGTCACATCAAGTCCGAGATTTATTTTTGCGTAAGCTTTTCTCTCTAACTTCATAGTCATTCTCCGTACTTATTTTTCTATATCTTCTCACTCTGCAACATCATACTCAAGAAAAAAATAAAAAAAATAAAAATTTTCGTTTTTTCGCTAAAGTTTTTTTCAAAAATGCCGATATGGAGAATAGGTAAACCATAGTTTCATTTCAGCGCGGTATTAGTACCCTGTCGCAGAAAAGGAGTTCAATATGGGCGTAAACGGAATTACCGAGGTTACTAACAACATCGCAACGACCTATGCTTCATCTGTCACTCCTTCCACAGAAGAGAAGAAAGACACTGAAGTAAAGGAGAAAACTCAGGCTGCGGCCGTGTTCGAGAAATCGGAAGAAAGCGACACACAAAACGTTGCTTCCTCAAAAGAATCGGACAGGACCAAGATCATCAGACAGATGCAGGCAGATGTAGCATCACGCCAGCAGCAACTTTTGAACATTGTTCAGAAGATGATGGGTAAACAGGCAAAAGCCTATGGCATCGCCAATTCTGACAACGATGAGGATTCCATTTGGAAGTTCCTTGCAAAAGGAGACTTCACAGTGGATGCAGCAACCAAAGCCCAGGCAGAGGCTGACATTGCCGAGGACGGATATTGGGGCGTCAAGCAGACCTCCGAGCGAATCCTTGATTTTGCCACAACTCTTGCCGGAAACGATCCCGAAAAGCTAGAAAAAATGAGAGCTGCATTCGAAAAGGGCTATGCTCAGGCTGAGAAAATCTGGGGAGGCGAACTTCCCGAGATTTCCAAACAGACCTTCGATGCAGTTATGAAAGGCTTTGACGAATTAACCGGCAAAATCTCGACCGAATAACCAGTTGCTAGTAATCGAAAAAAGCTGTTACACCATTAAGGGTAACAGCTTTTTTATTTACACAATCTTTCGAATATCGTTTATATCTTCAACATTGTACTTCTTCATGTACTCTTCTATTCCGTCAACCACCTTCTCGGTCGTGTACGGATCGTGGAAATTCATTGCTCCCACCGCAACTGCCGTAGCACCTGCCATGATGAACTCGATAGCATCTTCGGCATTTGCGATTCCGCCCATTCCTATAACGGGGATATTTACGGCATGTGAAGCCTCATACACCATTCTTACAGCTACAGGCTTGATCGCAGGACCGGACATTCCGCCGGTCTTATTTGCAAGCGCAAATTTTCTCTTATAGATGTCGATCTTCATTCCTGTGATCGTGTTTATAAGCGATATTGCATCCGCGCCCGCAGCTTCGGCAGCCTTCGCCATCTCAGCGATACTTGTTACATTGGGACTAAGCTTCATGATTATAGGCTGTTTGGCAACCTTTTTGATCTTCTCTGTTATATCAAAAAGAGCGTCCTTATTCTGTCCGAAAGCTATTGCACCTTCTTTTACGTTGGGACAGGAAACATTAATCTCAAGCATATCTACACGCTTCTCATCTCCGAGCCTCTCCACAACCTCTAGATAGTCCTCGACAGATTTTCCGCATACATTTACGATGACCTTGGTATCATATTTTTTCAAAAACTCCAGATCTCTTTCCACAAAGACGTCAATGCCTGGGTTCTGAAGCCCTATGGCATTCAGCATACCTCCATACACTTCCGCTACTCTGGGAACGGGATTTCCGGGCCACGGCACATTGGCAACACCCTTTGTCACTACCGCTCCAAGCTTATTAAGATCTACAAAGTCCGAATACTCCATACCCGAACCGAAAGTTCCCGACGCAGTCATCACGGGATTTTTAAATTTTACTCCTGCTATTTCAACCGTTGTATTCATATCACATCTCCAAATCGTCAGCATCAAAAACGGGGCCGTCAGTACAAATTCTCGCGTTATTTACATGCGAATGTTCATCAACTTCTTTTGTCTTGCAGATACATCCAAGGCATGCGCCCACTCCGCAAGCCATTCTCTCTTCAAGTGAAAGATATGCCTTTGCGCCTACCTTCGAAGCATATGCCTTTATAGCCCTTAGCATAGGCATGGGGCCGCACGCGAAGATAACGTCGCACTCGATATTGTCTGCCTTCATGGCATCTATTACGTTACCCTTTGTTCCGACGCTTCCATCCTCTGTTGCAATGTGCATTTCAGAGTACTTGGAAAATTCATCCGAAAGAAATGTTCCGTTATCTCTGTATCCCATAACAGCACTTACTTTTGCTGCAGATACTCTCTTTACTGTTTCAAGAAGCGGCGGTACACCAATTCCGCCTCCCATCACAACAACTTTTTTACCCTCTGCTGCTTCAAGCGGGAATCCGTTTCCCAAAGGTCCGAGAACCATAACGACGTCGTCCTGCGCATAGCCGGCAAATTCAGCCGTTCCGGAACCTACAACTCTATATACCAAACGGATTGCGGATTTCTCCGTATCAACTTCACAAATACTGATCGGTCTCGGAAGAAGTGTGGACTTATTTACAGGATACACTCCCACAAACTGTCCGGGCTTTACATCAGCCGCAAACGGCACTTCAAGCCACATATCATATATTCCGTCTGCAAGAAGCTCTTGGCGTAGCACCTTCGCTTCCGTTTTCATCTTTTTAGCCATTAGATTTCTCCTCTTTATTAAATCATGCTTCGTATACTATTTTTCCTCCGCAGATAGTATACAAGATCTGCGCAGGGAAAGTCTCTCCAAAAAACGGTGTATTCACAGCTTTTGAATATGTCCTGTCAAATACCCAGTCCGCTTTGTTGTCAAATATCACAAGATCTGCTCTTCCGCCGACCTTCACACTTCCCGCGGGAAGCCCGTATATCCTTGCGGGACAGATCGTCATCCTCTTTATAAGCTCAGGAAGCGTCATATATCCCTTATTTACAATTTCTCTTATTCCGAGCAAAAGAGATGTCTCAATTCCCGTTATTCCGCTCGGAGCCTCTTTAATTGATTTTTCTTTTTCTTCTTTTGAATGAGGCGCGTGATCTGTTGCGATCATCTCGATCGTTCCGTCCTTAAGTCCCTCAATTATCGCAAGTCTGTCAGACTCAAGCCTGAGTGGCGGATTCATCTTGGCAAGTGTTCCGTGCTTAAGAACCGCTTCTTCCGTAAGCGTAAAGTGATGAGGTGTTGCCTCCGCATACACTTTCACACCTCGCTTTTTTGCCTGTCTTATAAGATCCACAGACTCTGCCGCACTTATATGCTGAACAGTGATCTTGGCTCCTGTCCTCTCAGCTATGGCGATATCTCTTTTTACCATGGAAACTTCTGCTTCCCTCGGTGATCCCTTTATTCCGAGTTTCTCAGCGACCGCTCCGGCGTTTATTCCGTTGTCCGTTATAAGTCGCGGATCCTCTTCATGAAGACTTATTACTTTATCAAGCTCCGCAGCTCTCTTGCAGGCAGCCTCCATTATCTTCTCATCGGTTATGGGTTTTCCGTCATCAGTGAAAAGAACTGCTCCCGCATCCAGAAGCTCCTCCATGTTAACCTGCTCTTTGCCCGCCATATTCATGGTCACGTTGGCGCAGGTATACACGTTAATCCCTGTTTCTCTGCCCTTTTCCACAGCATATTTTATAGTATCGACATTATCCATGTGAGGCTCTGTATTTCCCATCATGACAACGGTTGTAAAACCGCCTCTTGCAGAAGCCTTTGCACCCGTTTCGATATCCTCTTTGTAGGTAAATCCGGGATCTCTGAAATGCACATGTCCGTCTACAAGTCCAGCCGTCACTATCTTGCCGCTCGCATCGATCACGCGGTTTGAAGTGTCCGACTCAAGCTCTTTAACTTCATCGCTCCCTCTGTCCAAGATTTCCTTCACATCGGTCCCGTCAATGATAATATCTTTATATCCTTCAAAGCCTGATTCCGGCTCAATAAAATAGCCGTTCTTTACTATGAGCATAGTGTTCCTCCATGAAGCCATTTTTTCTTCTGCCCCATTATACGACAAATAATGTGATAATGGTGTTAAATTGTATGGTAAAATATGTTTTGTATTAGATAAATTTATTTAAGAAACGAGGCTTTTGTATGATACGTTTTATTCTGGTAATAGTTTTTATAGTATTATTTCTGATCGTGAGCATTCCGATTCAGCTTGTTCTTTTGATAATAAAGAAATTCAATCCAAACGCTGTAAAAACAGCTTCACTTAGGATTGTAGGCTTTGCTTTCAAAGCTGTAATGTTCCTGAGCGGAACCAAGACCACCGTGATCGGCGAAGAGAACGTTCCAAAAGACCAGGCGGTTCTTTATGTCGGCAATCACCGCAGTTACTTTGATATAGTAGTTACATATCCCAGAGTTCCCAGACCTACGGGTTACATTTCAAAAGATGTTATCAAAAAGATCCCTATCCTTGGCTTCTGGATGATGTTCCTTGACTGTCTCTTCCTTGACAGATCTGATATCAGAAAGGGTCTTGAGATGGTTCTTGCTGCTATAGATAAGGTTAAAAACGGCATCTCAATGTGTATTTTCCCTGAAGGAACAAGAAACAGCACCGATGCTCCAATGCTCGACTTCCACAAAGGAAGCTTCAAGATTGCACAGAAAGCCGGATGCCCCATCGTTCCCATGGTAATAAATCACTCACGCGATATCTTTGAAAACCACGTACCTTTCATCAAATCAACACACGTAGTTATCGAATACTGCAAGCCTATTGTCATCAGTGAACTTGAAAAAGAAGACCAGAAAAACATAGATTCCTATGTAAAGAAAATAATCGAAGACACTTACTTAAAGAATGAAAAACTTCAGCTGTAACATCAGGATAAGCATTAAGCTCAAAAGGTCGAAAGAAACATGTTCAGCTTTATAGCGGTGTAATTCGCCATAGGGCACAGCGGCATATATCCGAAAATGCGCAGTTCTCGGACGAGCGCATGATTTTACAATTGAAAAAAGCACAGGAATGCTGACTTCTCTGAGCAACGTCGAAAGGAAGCATTCCTGTGCTTTTTGAAATTAATAAAAATCAGCGCGTAGACGAACACAAGCATTTTCGGATATATGCCGCTGTGCCCCAAGACGAATTACACCAAATGAAACTTATCCTTTGCTTCCTTTGGATCCTCCGCCGAGCTTAACACCTTCAAGTACGTTTGTCTCGAAAGAGTATACTACCTTGTGATTCTCTCTGTCTGCCTTAAGCGCAAGCTGAATCATGTTGTCCAAAAGGTGCTCGTACTTCATTCCAAGAGGCTCCCAAAGATAGAATGAAAGCGATCCCGGAATTGTATTGATCTCGTTGAAATATACTTCGTTTGTCTCCATATCGATCATGAAATCGATTCTCGATACTCCCGAGCAACCAAGAGCAATAAATGCATCAACAGCCATCTTTCTGATCTTGTCGCGCATCTCGTCGGAAATATCTGCGGGAATCTTTCTCTTAAGAGAAGCCATTCCCTTGCTTCCGCCGCTCTTTGCACCCTTCGCGGATCCCTTTGATCCTCCGATATACTTATCCTCAAAGCTGAGAATCTCATCAGAGTTGATGGGCTCTTCGCACTCAGATGCTTCAGCTGACTCATAATCACCGAGAACCGAGCAGTTAATCTCTTTAAGCTTAGAAATAGCATGCTCAACCAGAATCTTCTTTGAGAATTCAAAACCAAGATCAAGAGCTTCAAGAAGAGACGCTCTGTCTGAAGCCTTCTTGATTCCGATACTGGATCCCAGATTAAGAGGCTTAATGATAACGGGATACTCAAATGTTGATTCTATCTTGGATACGAGTGTATCTACATCCTCGTAATCTTTCCATGTATAGCACTTGCAATCAAGAACAGGAATATCGTTGTCCTTGAGCACTGTCTTCATTACATACTTGTTCATTCCGACTGCAGATGACAAAACATCACATCCTACAACGGGAAGTCCCAATGTAGCAAGGAATCCCTGAAGTGTTCCGTCCTCTACGTTTGTTCCGTGAACGATAGGAAATGCAACGTCTACCTGACTCATAACGTTGTTTCCAAACTTCTTCATGGGGTATCTTACAAGATTAACCTTGTCATTTTCTTTTACCCATACTACCTGTGTGCTCTTGGCAAGGAGCTGTTTAATATGTGTGTACTCTTCTATCTTGCCGATGTCTTCTCCAACATAGAAGTCGTTGTTCTTTGTGATATAAACAGGAACAACCTCGTATTTTTCCTTATTGATATGACCGATTGCCTGAATTGCAGAGATGATGGAAATCTCATGCTCTGTACTTTTACCGCCGAATAAAACCGCTACTTTAAGCTTCATAATGTTCCCTCTTTCATTATTTTTTCATCATGTATAGTTATCAGGAAGATCGTTCTCAAGAAGTATTACTTTTTCTCTTCCCGCTTCAAGCTCGTACATAAGCTGTGTTGCTTCTGTCAGGCTGTTCTTTACAAAGAGCTTATCCTCTGCAAATCCCGCGCCCAGAACTCCTTTCTTGATCGCGTGTGTCTGCTTCTCGCCAACAAGAATAATGTAATCGCACACTTCCGCAGCCTGCTTTCCGAATGCCTCGTTGTACTCATCTTCCTTGGCTCCAAGCTCAACCATTCCGGGAGTAACAAGTACCTTTACGGAATTCTCAAACAGAGCAAGTGTTTCAAGTGCAACCTTAGCTCCGTTCGGATTGGAATTGTATGCATCATCAAGTATTGAAACCGCTCCGTGTCTTACCAGTTCAAGTCTATGCGGAACGGGCTGTATTCTTCTTACCGCCATGCGAAGCTTGTTCATGGGAACTCCGAAACTTGCTGCTACAGCAATCGCTCCCGCTATATTTTCAACGTTGTGTCTTCCCACAAGCTTTGTGCTAAACTCTGAAGTTTCTCCCTCAGGTGATGTTACATTAAATGTCGTTCCGGCTCCCGTTACTGAGATATCCGAAACCTTGTAATCACAGCCTTCCGAAACACCGTATGTTATGGCGTCACTATACTTCATATTCTCTCTTATGATCTCATTGTCGCCGTTTGCAAACTTAAGGTGCTTTCCTTTACCTGCGTTTTCCGCTTTTTCTTTTTCATCGACAGCATCAAGAAGTTCATACTTGGTACTAACGATATTCTCAAGAGAATGGAACGTCTCAAGATGCTGATATCCGATTGATGTAAGTATTCCGTCATCGGGATGAACTATATCCGTGATCTCTTTTATATCATGAAGATGTCTCGCTCCCATCTCACAGACAAATATCTCATGAGTAGGCATAAGCTTTTCTCTTATAGTTCTTACAATTCCCATCGGAGTATTGTAACTCTCAGGTGTCATAAGAACTCTGTATTTCTCGGACAAAAGAGTAGTAAGGTAATACTTTACACTGGTCTTACCGTAACTTCCCGTAACACCGATTATGCGAAGTCCCGAATGTTCATTAAGTATTCTCTTGGCATCATCGATATAGTACCGATTAATTCTGTTTTCTACAGGCTTATTTATAAGATTTGATAGAGCTACAACAAGAGGTAAAAGACCTATATACACTGCCGCAAAAACTGCTGCAACGGCAAACTTTCCTTCTTTTCCTCCGGAACTTGCAGCACTGCAACAAACAGCTACAAGAACAAAAATTACAAACAAAGCCGCATATGTTATAAAGAGTCGCTGAACTCTCTTCGTTACCACGAATTTCTTCTTAGCTTTGCCCGGAATATACATTATCGCCATCATTACCAGGAATACGGCAGACAGTATAAAGCATGCAGCCGCTGTGCGATGCATGTCTATACCTTCCAAAGGCTCCATGCACTCAAACAATCCCGCTCCTATAAGAGTTGCGGCAGCACCTGCATGAAGACCGTACTTAGTAACGATTGTCTTCAAAAATCTGAAATATCCCTGAAACTGATAACTTGAAAGCTGAAGCATATGTGTATAATACCTAAGTCCAAGCACCGTAGCCCAAAGATATACTATGGAAAAAATAATAAATATCGCAGCCAATATTTTTCTCCTTAATTGTTTATCCCAAGAAAGCTTCCCAGGATCTTATTGTAAACATACAGATTATCAATAAATGAATAGTGTCCTGCATCGTTAATTACTGCAAGTCCCGCTGCAGGCATAAGCTCTTCCATTTTCTTGCCGTCAGAAAGAGGTGTTGCCGTATCCTTGTCACCCCAGATCAAAAGAACCGGCTGTGTAACGGAAGGCATATACGGAACCATATCCTCATTTACCGCCATTACAAGGCTCTTTCTCATAACAGGTGAAGCTGCGGCATAATCAGCACTTCCGAATTTCTTCTGAAGCTTATCAAGCGCCTTGGGATCAAGCTTTAATAGTCCGCTCTTAGTGATAAAATTCTTGTAAAATTTGTATCTTCTTGATTTCTTCTGCTGAGCCTTGGTCTTAACCGGAATTACTCCCGCAGAGTCCGTGAGCACTATCTTTGGAATGGTAAATCCCGGAGAGAGTTTTCCCTCGTTGATTCCCGAAGCAAGTTTTATGATTATTCTTCCGCCCATGGAATGACCGAGGAAAATAATCTCTTTGTCATTGGGATAAAGAGTCTTTATAAAATCAATGACAAAGTTCATGTAGTCTTCAACGCCCATGGGATCTTGGGGTTCATCACTTTTTCCGAATCCCGGCATATCCATTGCAACAACATGATATCCTCTTTTTGCAAAGTTGATAACGCCCGCAAAAAGATCTATATTGGAGCCCCAACCATGCAACATAACGAGTAATGTGCCGCTTCCTTCGTCTATGTAGTTTATATTTAGTCCATTAATATTTGCATTCATTTGGTTAACTATAGCACCATGCCAATACCCATGCAAATCCTACAGCTTGCAAAAGTATTGCAAAAAATGCTCTATTCCTCCTGCTTTTGTTCAAGCACACTCAGCATGAATACCAACAGCGCATCTGTCTGAGGGTCATTTAGAATTCCGTTCTCGGAACCATCTGCGTATGTCCTCTCTGTCGTATCCGTCACATAATTCACGGCGTTCGGATTCATACCAAGCAAAAAATGCGCATGATTTTCAATGATCGTCGTGTACTCATGATTATATATTATATGGTCTGTAATAGTCAGACACCTCATATCTTCCAAAAGCGTGTTAAAACTTTCATCTTCCGCATCTGTCACAAGATAAGCAGATTGTCCGGCTTTCTGTGCTATACCTTCAGAACGTTTCATAAGAAGCTTCATAAGATAATCACATTTCTCCATATTTACGCTCTGACTTGTGGACAGATATGTAACGGAACCTATAAGAATATTTTCATCCGAATCAAAGATCCTGTCAAAGTCTCCTCTGTCAAAATATTCCTGAAGAATTGTCTCATATGCGGCATTGCCCGTAGCCTTGTACAGATTTGCCGCCGCCTTGAATACAGCTGTATTATCTCCGGCTTTCTGGTTATTAAAATAACAGCTCCATGCTCTGTCCGCAGCTTTCAGACATGTTGTCGCAAATTCTCCGTCATATTTCTGATATATGTAGCTGAACTTGGAAAGAACAGATGCAAAGTTAATAGTGGCGTCCATTGAAACGGGAGTAACAATTACCGGATAAGTCATTACGTCTCCGCCTCCGGCACTGTCCGTAAGGGCCGCTCCGTATTCTCCACCTGTTTTTGCATCCTGCATCTTTAAAAGCCACTCAACCTCATAGCGAACTTCATCCAAGATATCGGGTATATCATTTCCGCTCTCGGGAATTCCCGTTGCATCCGAAAATGCCGTTTCATTTATCTCATATGCAAGAAGCAGATTCTCTGCCACCTTACATCCTACTGTCGTATCTCTGTCCGCCTGCTCATCCATATGCCATCCACCCGTAACATCAATCTCTGTCTCAGGATGTTCCTGCATATGCGCAGGTGTTGTATGACAGGCACTATGCGAATTATCTCCAGCATACTCTTCGGATAGAGCAATCCCGCACCTGTTAATGTAATATTTTTTACACGCCTCGTTAAAGAGATCCGTGTATGCATTTTCTGAAATTGAAAAAGAGTATGATTCTCCGATAATATCGGCATAGATATAATAATTTCCGTCCTTCTTTAAGTCGGTGAAATATCCTATCCCCGTATACTCTTTGGTCTCGTCATTATATACGGTCTTTACAACATCTCCCGTATACTTTATTTCTTTTGTCCCCATCTCTTTTACGCAAAAAGTCTGTGGGAGCTTTTTTCCACGTAGTACAACTGCCTTGACCGAATCGGAATTGTAGCCGACCTGGTCTGCAAGTACATTCGGAAGCTGATCGGGAACCACATAACCGGCACTTATCTTCGCCTCCGGTCCCGCAGCCGCTATCTCCGAAATATCAACCTGTTTTTCAGCAGAAGAAGCGCCGCAACCTGCGACGCTTCCTACAAGCGTCAGTGACAGCACTGACGCGATTATTCTATTTTTCCGCCCCATAACAGAAAACATATAAGATACCAGTCCCTTTATTTAACACGATTATAGTTTATAAGGCAACCGTCAAGAATTATCTGTCTCTCGTCATCGGTGAGATTACCAAGTTTAAGTTCAAACTCAGTTACTTTGTCGCCTGCAACAGCATAAGCCTTAATAACCTCATCCTTGTTCTTAACCGCATCTCTTATTCCGGGAAGGAAGATGTAGTCCTTGTTCTTGAAAGGAAGATCACCCTCTTCAATAACAAAAGGAAGCATACCCCAGTTAATAAGGTTTGAACGATATCTCTTTGTTGCATATTCATTGGCGATGTTAGCCCATCCGCCGAGAACCTTCTGGCAAGATGCAGCCTGCTCTCTCGCAGAACCGTCACCTGGCTTTACTGCAAAAATTGTGGATCCGAATCCGACATTGTCATTGTTTACTCCGTCGAATTTCTTACCGATAACTTCCATAACACCCTTAAGCTCAGACCAGGCAGCAATAGGATCTTTTCCTTCAACAAGAGCATCCTGTGCAGCACGCATCTCTTTGGCAAGTCCTACATATGCAGGATCTTTTCTTGATAAAGTAAACTCTGCAAGTCCGAGAGGATTTGATCTGTATGATGATGTCTCTCCTGAAGGAATGAGTTCATCAGTTGTTGTTACAGGATCGTGTATCTCTGAAACAACTCTGAGTACCATGTTCTCAGGAAGCTCTGACATCTTCGGCCAATCCTTGATGTTAGGTCCGAGCTGAAGCTCAACAGAAGGATCTGCAACGCCGTGTGAATCAAATACACGATTCTTATAAATCTCACTGTCAAAGTGATACTTATACTTCTTAAGTTCTCCGTCAAATTCTGTAGCAGGTGTAAGAACGCCCTGGTTAGCTGCTGTTGCTGCGATAGATCTTGCATCCATAAGTGCAACCGAAGCAACCTGTCCGTTCTGAACCTTAGAACCTTCACGGTTAGGGAAGTTTCTTGTTGAATGTCTGATACTGAACGCGTTATTTGCGGGTGTATCACCTGCGCCGAAGCAAGGTCCGCAGAACGCTGTCTTAAGTATAGCACCGGTCTCAAGAATCGCTGCAGCCGCACCGTTCTTGACAACTTCCATAAATATAGGAGTTGAAGCAGGATATACACTGAGTGTAAATCTGTCGTTTCCGATGTAGTGACCTTTGAGGATATCTGCTGCTGCGCAGATGTTCTCGAATCCACCGCCCGCACAACCTGCGATAATTCCCTGCTCTACAATGAACTTTCCGTCCTTGATCTTATCGCGAAGTGAATACTCTATATTCTCACCAAAGCTAACCTTTGCTCTCTTCTCAACATCTGCAAGAATATCAGCTGCATTGCGGTTAACTTCTGCAATCTCATATACGTTACTCGGGTGGAAAGGCATAGCGATCATAGGATTGATCGAGCTTAAGTCAACTTTTACAAGACCATCGTAATAAGCAACCTTTCCGGGTTTGAGTTCTTTGTAATCACCGGCTCTGCCGTGAATCTCATAGAACTCTTTGATAGTGTCATCTGTCTGCCAGATGGATGAAAGACATGTTGTCTCTGTTGTCATAACATCAACGCCGATCCTGAAATCAGCACTGAGCTTCTCAACACCGGGGCCGACAAATTCCATTACTTTATTCTTTACGTAGCCGCTTCCAAATACTTCACCAATGATTGCAAGTGCAACGTCCTGAGGACCTACACCCTTCTTGGGCTCTCCCTCGAGATATATTGCTACAACTCCGGGCATATCAACATCATATGTCTGTCCGAGAAGCTGTTTAACAAGCTCGGGACCGCCTTCTCCGATAGCCATTGTTCCGAGAGCTCCGTATCTTGTATGTGAATCGGATCCAAGGATCATGCTTCCGCCTGTTGCGAGCATTTCTCTTGCGAACTGATGAATTACCGCCTGATGAGGTGGTACATAGATTCCGCCGTATTTCTGTGCCGCTGTAAGACCAAATACATGGTCATCTTCATTGATAGTTCCGCCAACCGCACAAAGTGAATTGTGACAGTTTGTAAGTACATAAGGGATAGGGAACTTCTCTAATCCCGATGCCCTTGCTGTCTGAATAATTCCCACATATGTAATATCATGTGAGGTGAGTTTATCAAACTTAACGCATAACTTATCCATGTTTCCTGAAGTATTATGCTCTTTAAGAATTCCATATGCTATAGTGTTTTCTTTTGCACTCTTTGTCGCATCTTCTGCCACTCCGTTAGATGCAAGCACCGCTGCAGCCTCTGCATTATCAGGTACTACAGTATTACCGTTCAAAAGATAACATCCATGGTCAAGTGTTGTTACCATTTTAGTTCCTCCTGCCTATTTTGCCTTCGCTATACATGTATACAATCTACAGGCGATATTTTATCATAGTTTCTTTCTTCTTGGTAGTTGATAAAATTAATCAGTTTTTCAGTTGCCTGCGGCGTCCGCTCCTGCATTATCCGCCGGCACATTATCAATACCACCGTTATCAACTCCGCCGTTATCAATACCGACATTATCAGGTTCCACATTCTCATCCAAAGTTCCGTCAATTGTTGAAGCTGCGCTCGATGCATCACTTGACGATTCTCCGGCGTCGGAATCATCCTTTGAATTCAGGCTGCTTCCGGCCTTCATACTGCTTCTTCCGTCAGCATCATCGTATATTTTCTGAAGCACTCTTATTGCTTCATCCATTCCGGCTTCTTTAAGTGCCTTCCTGAAATTTGCAACCTCCTGCTCAGCGCTGATCTCATAATTACCGCTTGCGATCTCCGGAATGTACTTGTCACATACCAATGTAACTTTGCTTATCTTATCGGCTATGATCGATGATGCAAAAGGAAATCTGTCCCACTGATAGTCTGTCGCAACTCTGTCATACTCAGATTTAAGCTCTTCATATTCAGCCCAGGCGTATCCCGAATCCTCGAGCTTTTCTTCAAATTCGTCTCTTCTTCCCCACCAGAAATCAGTGACTATTCCGTCTCTTTCATCGTTATATCCACTCGGCTTTTCAAGTTTTCCTTTGCTGTTTATCTGATATTGAACGCCTTCTATCCCGTGAGTTATAAGTTTGTAGCATTCAGGATCGTTTCTGAGTAAGTCATATACCATAAGAGCACGTTCAGGATGTTTGCTCTTTTTGGATACAGCCATTGCTCCGTGCAAGATGCTGTTTCTTACAAGATTTCCGTTTTCCTGTCCGAACCAGAAGAATTTGGTATTGGATTCGGGCTGGAATATATCCATATTAGGCTTGATTATGGTATAGAAATTCTGTGTATGATGTTGAACAACTGCTGCATCGCCATTGTAGAATTTGGTGTAATCATCATCCGACGCTTTGGAATCCGTACTCCAAACTCCCATCTTACACCATTCCTTCATCAGCTTCGCATATTCAACGAACTCATCTCCTTCATAATAAGGAGAAACAATTATACTGGGAGCTTCTTTATATATTCCCCATACGCCGTATATTCCGAGCTCATATATTGGAACATACTTATTCTTCTTGGAAGACATTATATATCCAAGTGTAGCGATGGTATTGTTTGCGCCTGCATCCCAAGGAATCATGTTGGGATTATTCTCTTTAATATATTTAAAATATTTATCCAGATCAGACCACGATGTTATTGAATCAAGCCCTGCATCTCTGGCAATGTCCCCTCTGTATACAAAGCCGTGGTTGATCCACTGTGTGTATTCATTTTCAGGAATAAAGTAGATCTTATCGTTGTATGAGCAGCATCTCCACTCTTTTGCAGATACATTCTTATATGTCTGAGGACAACATTTCTGAAGCATTTCCTCCGTAAGAGGCATGAAGTTCCCCTTAACCGCATTCGGCCAGGCATCAAGCCAGTCACTTCCCGTTGCAACAAGATCAAGATTTACACTAACCATATCAAGAGTATGGTTGTAGTTCTCAAGATAATCATTCCATCCGATATAGTAAATATCCAGCTTAGCATTGGCCTTTTTTAAGAGAATCTCATTAAGCTTATCAACTACCTGTTCTGTCATTCCGTTTATAGGCTTATCACCGATAGTCAGATAAGTGATCGTAACGGGTTCTCCGGAAATATCGACACCACGATATTGATAAGTATCCATCGAATTATCAATCTTCCCGCATGATATTGTTGATATCGTCATTACTGCTGTCATTACCAGCGCAGTTATCCTCTTTTTCACTTAAAGATTCCCTTTCTGCTCTTTTTCCGCTTTATTTCTGGCCCTGAGACCTATAAAAAAATCTTTCAGCAATTTACTGCATTCGTCTTTCAAAACACCTTTTTTAACAACAACCTGATGATTAAAATCAGGGTTATTCAAGATATCCATCACCGATCCCGCACATCCTGCCTTGGGATTCTCGGCTGCCATTATGACCTCGGGAATCCTGGCCTGTACTATTGCTCCTGCGCACATCTGACACGGTTCAAGCGTGACATACAACTTGCATTCTTCAAGTCTCCAGTCTTTTATAACTTTCCCTGCCTTTCGTATTGCAGTTATCTCCGCATGAGCAAGAGGAGTCTTATCTGTGTTTCTTCTGTTATACCCTCTTCCGATTATTTTGTCCTCATAAACTATCACACATCCTATAGGGACTTCTCCGAGAGCAAATGCTTTCTTAGCCTGACTGATAGCGGCTTTCATATACTTAATATCTTTAAGCTCTTCCTCGGTGAGATTTTCCTTGGCTCCACCTGAGGATTTAGGCTGCATTTTCATAGATTTCCGTCTTTCCTACCAAATAGGTAGTAATTGTATTTTATTTTTGTTATTATAACTAACAACGATTTATTATATTATATCAAATTATCTGTAAAAGAGGTTTTATATGCGAATATCCACCAAAGGAAGATATGCTCTTCGAGTAATGATAGATCTGGCAAGTTTCGGAAACAACAACTTCATATCACTCAAAGATATTTCACAGAGGCAGAACATTCCGATCAAATATCTTGAGCAGATTGTTTCCACATTGAACAAAGCCGGCTATCTCAACAGCATGCGCGGAAGCAACGGCGGGCACCGTCTTTCCAAAGCTCCCGAAGAATACAATGTCGGCGATATTCTGAGAACTGTCGAAGGAACTCTCACTCCTGTCGAATGTGTCGCATACGAAAACGGTGTCTCATGTCCCCGTTCGGATTCATGCAACTCGATAAACTTCTGGAAGGGACTGGATGACGTTGTAAACAAGTACATCGACAGTTATACTTTAAAGGATCTCATCCAATAAATTGACATAATCTGAAAAAAAAAGTATAGTAATCAAAGCGGTCTTGTGAAGGGTGCATGTAGCAGTCCTTTCGTGTACGCGTGGGTCTTATGCAATGAAAATCTGCGAACCGTGTCAGGTCGGGAACGAAGCAGCACTAAGCAGAATCTTTCATGTGTTGTAAGGTCGCCTGCGCATTGCCGGAAGCAAACGTGCATGTATCCCTCACAGGATCGCTTTTCTATTATGTTCTGCTCTTTAGGTACTTCATATAATTAAGAACCATGATCGCGATCTTAAAGGTAAGCGCATCATCAAATTTTCTAACATCAAGCCCCGAACTCTTCTCCAGTTTTTCTATTCTGTAAACAAGCGTGTTCCTGTGTACAAAAAGCTGTCTAGAAGTCTCGGAAACATTGAGATTGTTTTCAAAAAACTTCTCAATCGTACTTAACGTTTCTTTATCAAGATCGCTCGGAATCTCTTTGCCCTCAAATATCTCATCGATGAACATCTTGCAAAGGCTCTCCGGAAGCTGATAGATAAGCCTTCCGATTCCGAGAGTATTGTATCCGTTGACTCTGCTCTCCGCGTTAAAGATCTTACCGACTTCAAGCGCCATCTTGGCTTCTTTAAAGGATTTGCTCAAGTCTCTTATCTCTTCGACTATTGTTCCGTAAGAAACCCTGACATTGAGAAGTGCCTCTGTATTCATCATATCCACAATAGTTGTGGCAAGATCATGGATCTCATTATACGACTCGCCTTTTGACAAAGTCTTTATCAGAATGACACTGTTCTCATCAACAGCTGTCACATAATCGCCTGAATGAGGAACAAACATCCCCGACAAAAGCTCTCTGGCGTTATTGTCTTTCATCCTTCCCGTCTCAACAAGAATAATAACCCTGTGCGCAGCAGCTTCAATCTTAAGCTTTCTAGCCCTGTTATAAACATCGATCATAAGCATATTGTCGAGAAGAAGATTCTGGAAAAAGTTATTCCTGTCATATCTTTCCTTATATGCAAGAACAAGTGCCTGAAGCTGACTTACAGCGATCTTGCCGACCATGTACGCCTGCTCAGTGTCACCTTTTGAAAGAAGAATATATAAAGGATCTCCTTCATCCATCACCTTAAAAAGATGCACATCCCCTATCACCTGCGAATCCACAGGAGATCCGGCGAAACTTGTAATTATAGATATATCGGAAAAAAATGTATCAGTTGTAGAAGCTACTACTTCCCCTCCTAAATCCATAACGCAAAGATCAACTTTGGTTATAGCTCCGAGTTCACTGATACTTCCTTTTATGGTCTGCGCTGAAATCATGCTTTCTCCTTTCAAATCTTCCTCATATAAGTATAACAAAAAAATGGAGCCATGCGAAATGCATGACTCCAATATAATTCTTCTGCAATTAGTTTGTAATTGTCTGCTCTGTCTCTTTGTCGAAGATGTGGATCTTCTCAACATCGAATGCAAACTTAACCTTATCACCGGGTCTTGCTGTTGTACGAGAATCAACTCTTGCAGTGATAGGGAACTGATCAAGATCAAAGTACAGATAAACTTCTGCACCAAGAAGCTCGTAAACGTTGATTGTTGACTCAAATACAGCCTTAGATGTGCTAACAACCATCTCTGAATCATCAACATCCTCAGGACGGATACCGAATGTAACAGTCTTTCCTGTGTAACCGCCATCGATAACCTTCTTAGCCTTTGCAGGAGGAAGCTCGATAAGCTGACCAGCTACGCGAAGGCTTGCGCTGTCACCTTCAACAACAACTTCAGCATCGATGAAGTTCATCTGAGGTGATCCCATGAATCCAGCAACGAAGAGGTTAGCGGGCTTCTCATAGAGGTTCTGAGGTGTATCTACCTGCTGTACGATACCATCCTTCATAACTACGATTCTTGTTCCAAGAGTCATAGCCTCTGTCTGGTCATGTGTAACGTAGATGATTGTTGTGCCAAGTCTCTGGTGAAGCTTAGCGATCTCTGTTCTCATCTGTACACGAAGCTTTGCATCAAGGTTTGAAAGAGGCTCGTCCATAAGGAATACCTTAGGGTTACGAACGATAGCACGTCCCATAGCAACACGCTGTCTCTGTCCACCTGAAAGAGCCTTAGGCTTACGATCAAGAAGCTTCTCAAGGTCAAGGATCTTAGCTGCCTCTTTAACCATCTTATCTATTTCGTTCTTCGGAACTTTTCTAAGCTTAAGTCCGAATGCCATGTTATCATAAACTGTCATGTGAGGATACAGAGCGTAGTTCTGGAATACCATCGCGATATCTCTGTCCTTAGGCTCTACATCATTAACTACTCTGTCACCAATCTTAAGTGTACCTGAAGAGATATCCTCAAGTCCTGCGATCATACGAAGAGTTGTTGACTTTCCGCATCCTGAAGGTCCTACGAAAATGATGAATTCCTTATCCTCGATCTCAAGATTGAAATCTTTTACAGCCTGAAATCCGTTAGGATATACTTTGCAAATGTCTTTAAGTGATAAACTTGCCATACCTTTATTTTCCTCCTAAATTTATCATATCAAGTGATAGATTAAAGTATATCTGTGCCACCGACTATTTGCTATTCACTTATTCCACAAATATTTTATTATTCATTAGCAAATGTGCTAACCGGTTCGGAATATTTACAATAAATCCGTAATGTTGACGAAGAATCTCAAAATCTTATATGCAACTTGCCCATTACTCTTCTTTTTCATCATCAAGACTATCAATCTTTCTGATCGCAGCGCTAAGTTCTTCTTCCTCAGAGAGCTGCTCTTCTTCGGGCTCAAATCTCTTAAATGTCGGATCATAAAGCTTTGCACAAAGATATGACGGTCCTGCTATTCCGATAAGAACATATACGGGAACAACCTTGATATCAAAGAAATATGCACATATCAAAGGAAGTATTGAGATAATTGCCATACCAAAAGATCTGGGAAGTGCAATAATCGCTACCATGAACGCATTCTTGATTGTCTTCATGTTTGTGTTCACGAATTTGGAAAGAAGCGGGAAAACATAAAGTCCCACAATGTACAAAACGATGAACATTGCAAAAACCACATACCTGTAGAAACCGCCTTTTCTACTGAGAATGAAGAAATCCACAATGAGCATCCCGCCCACGATAAACTTGATTATCTGAAGAACGATTCCCTGCTTAAAGTTCTCCTTGAATGATTTAAAGAAAGACTTTGTAATATAGCTGTCCTCATCACGAACCATCTTTAAAAGTACATAGTGCATTGCCGTGCAAGCGGGACCCAATATTGCAGAACAGGGAATTCCAAAGATCCATGCCCACATTACTGCAGCAACAAATAAATCGTAATTGAACTGTCCTCCCTCAGTCATAATCGGTGAGATAACCGGCCCAAGAATAAGCGCCTGCTCAATAAACAAAGGAATGGCGAATATAAGGGTCAATATGTTGAGCCACATAACGTCAGCAAATCTTGTAAGTGCAACCACAAAAGGGCTGTCGATGCTAAAAAAATTTCTCATTATAATAACCTCAATTCCATTGGTGTAAATTTTATTCCGTCAGCAGTAGTCTCCGAATGTGTATCCTTAAATCCAAGTCTGTGATAGAAATCAACCGCATACGGTGATGAATTGACTGTAAGCCTGTCTATACCCTCTTCAGTCAAAACGTATCTTGAAACAAATTTAATAAGGGCACTACCTATTCCATTGCAATGGTAGTCCCCATCAACAAACAAAAGCGATATGTGTAACTTTTCTCTGAGTGAAAGCATGCCGAGACATTTCCCACCACAGACTGCAACAAACAGCTGATAATGTCCCGTCATAAACATTTTGTGAAGGGTTTCATCTCTCACAAAATTCCTGAAATTACATATTCCTTCTGCTGAATAATCGGGGGCGTCAAACTTTACGAAGGTATTCCACGCAAGTTTCATCGCCCCGTCCCAATCAGAATTATATGCACACCTAACGATTACTTTTGACGTATCAATTTTCACCGCTTATCACTTTCTTTATCCAAGCCAACTGATCTTCAAATACTTGTTCTCTTCCAATCTCTTGCTGAAGCTCATGACGGAAGCCATCATATATCTTAAGATCTACATTCTTCATCTTAAGTTCAAGTCTGTATATATCGTAGAGTCTCTTAAGTGCTTCGCCGTATCCGCACACAGGATCCTCGCTTCCGCCTGTAAGCAGAATCGGAAGTCCCTTAGGAATATCTTCCATTCGGTCTTCATCCTGTATTCTCTTAAGAAGTTCCGCCATAGTCTTAAATCCGTTAAGCGTAAAGACATAGTTACATGCGGGATCTTCCATATATTTTTTTATACTCTCCTCGTTATGTGACAACCAGTCATAACGAGTCTTAGGATTCTCGATTTTTCTGAGATTTCCCTTAAACGCCATATTGTTGATCATATTTGAGCGATGCTTCTCGCCAAAGATGAGCTGAAGCAAACCTATCCAAAAGCTTAATGCTCCGAGTGTTCCTTTCGTTGTATAAGCTGTTCCCTGGATAATAGCGCCCTTTATGCCTGTGCCGTATCGTGTTATATACTCTCTTGCAATAAACGATCCGAAGCTATGACCGAGAATAAATACCGGTACGCCCGGAAATTCTTCCTGCGTCATTTTCTTAAGTCTGTGTGCATCACGCACCAAAACTGTAGCGGGATCATTCTTGCAAAAATATCCGTAGGTACCTTGGGGCGGAACAACAGATTTACCGTGTCCCAAATTATCATTACCGATAACAACTATGCCGTTTTCTGCCATAAAACGAGCATACTCATCGTAACGATCTGTGTACTCCTGCATTCCGTGAATGATCTGAAGAATCGCAATGGGTTGCCCCTCGGGGATCCATCTGACTGCATTAAGCATGGTGTGCCTGTCTCTTGATTTGAAAGTCAGTTCCTCTTTGCGTACCATAAGAAATCCCTCCCCCGTATGTGGTTGTTAACATCTATACATATATGATAACACGAAATGCCACTAATTTATCAACAGATTTCTGCGCCTGAAGGCATTGATTTCTCAGGTGTCATAAGTGAAAGATTTCCCTCTGCATCTTCTGCACAAAGAAGCATTCCTTCTGACAATACTCCCGCAAGCTTGGCAGGCTTAAGGTTTACAAGAACCATTACTTTCTTTCCTACCATCTCCTCAGGAGAATAATATTTTCTAATTCCCGAAACGATCTGTTTTATCTGGCTTCCGATCTTAACCTGTGAACAAAGAAGCTTCTTGGACTTCTCAACAGCCTCACACTTGATGATCTCTCCAACCTGGAACTGCATAGCACCAAATTGCTCAAAAGTGATCTCATCTTTTGCGGGAATGTCGATAACCGCACCGTCATTCTCGTCTTTGCTATCCTTTGAAGATGCCGGAAGAGGTGCGAGTCCTGCCTTTGCAAGATTCTCAGCAGCTTTTCTCTGTGCTTCCTCATATTCTGCTTTCTGTCTCTTTGTTATATCTGCAGCCTTCTCAAGAACGTCTTTGAGATCCTTACGTGCAAAGAGCATTTCGGGATTCTCTGCAACCTTTGTTCCGCTCTTGTATAAGCCGAATTTTCCGAGCGTATCAAAATCTCTTTCGGAAGCAGCAATCTGCTTTCTGATCTTAACCGCAGTCTCAGGCATGAAAGGATCAAGAAGAGCCGCACCTATTGATATTGACTCAACAAGGTTATAAAGAACTGTTGAAAGTCTGTCCTTCTTGCTCTCATCTTTTCCAAGGATCCACGGTTCTGTCTCATCAATATACTTATTGCATCTCTTAAAGAGTGTGAATATCTCTGTAAGTGCATCGGCTACACGAAGCTCATCCATCTTGGCTTCAACCTTATCATAGCAGCCTGTCACAACAGCCTTAAGGTCATCGTCAACGGCTTCTTTTACGCCCTTATCTGCGATCACGCCACCGAGATATTTATTACTCATAGCGATAGTACGATTTACAAGGTTACCGAGTGTATTTGCAAGGTCTGAGTTAAATCTCTCAACCAAAAGCTCCCATGTGATAACACCGTCGTTTTCAAAAGGCATCTCGTGAAGAACGAAATATCTTACGGGATCTACGCCAAACAAGCTCACAAGATCATCTGCGTAAATAACGTTTCCTTTTGACTTACTCATCTTTTCACCGCCCTGCAAGAGCCATGGATGTCCGAATATCTGCTTCGGAAGGGGCTCGCCGAGCGCCATTAGGAATATCGGCCAATAAATTGTATGGAAACGAATAATATCTTTTCCGATAAGGTGAAGATCAGCAGGCCACCACTTCTTGTAATCCGCAGAGCTATTGCCTTCTGCATCGTATCCGATTCCTGTTATGTAGTTTGAAAGTGCATCAAGCCAAACATAAACAACATGCTTATCATCGAAATCAACCGGGATTCCCCACTTGAAAGATGTTCTTGATACACAAAGATCCTGAAGTCCGGGAAGAAGGAAGTTGTTCATCATCTCATTCTTTCTGGATACAGGCTGAATGAATTCGGGATGTGTATTGATGTGCTCGATAAGTCTGTCGGCATATTTGCTCATCTTAAAGAAATATGCTTCTTCCTCTGCGGGATGAACATCTCCGCCGCACTCGGGACACTTGCCGTCTACAAGCTGAGCCTCTGTATAGAAAGCCTCACACTCCGTACAGTACATTCCCTTATACGATCCCTTATAAATATCTCCCTGATCGTAGAATCTCTTGAAGATCTTCTGAACCTGCTTAACATGATCATCATCAGTTGTACGGATAAATCTGTCATAAGATGTATCCATGAGGTTCCAAAGACCTTTGATAGTATCTGAAACTCCGTCTACAAACTCCTTCGGTGAGCTGCATCCGGCTTCAATAGCTCTTGTCTCAATTTTCTGGCCGTGCTCATCAGATCCTGTCTGGAAATGAACATCGAATCCGTCTCTTCTCTTATATCTTGCAATCGCATCAGCAAGGACAATCTCATAGCTGTTTCCGATATGAGGCTTTCCTGATGTATATGCTATAGCTGTGGTTATATAATATTTTCCCTTATTCTGCATCGTATCTGATTTCCTTCCTGATTATTACCAACAAAGCAATTCGTATCCGGTCTCAGTCACAAGAAGTTCAACTTCCCACTGAGCCGAAGGCTTCTGATCCGCTGTATAAACTGTCCACTCGTTTTCTTCATCAATAAATATAGAATCGGTTCCCATATTTACCATAGGTTCAATAGTAAACACCATTCCGGGAACCATTATCATTCCGGTTCCGGGTTTACTTACATAGCTGACAAACGGTTCTTCGTGGAAATCATTTCCACATCCGTGTCCACCGATTTCTTTTACGACAGTATATCCGTTATCAAGAGCATGCTGATGTACGGCATGTCCCATATCTCCTATGGGTGTCCACGGCACTACCGCCTTAAGCCCTACTTCCAGACACTCTTTGGTAACGTCCACAAGTCTCTTCTTCTCCGGTGAAACGTCTCCTATGCAAAACATTCGTGAAGAATCCGAATAATATCCGTCAAGGATTGTTGAACAATCCACATTTATGATGTCGCCGTCCTGTAAAACCACATCTTCAGAAGGGATTCCGTGACAAACCTCTTCGTTTATTGAAGTGCACACACTCTTAGGGAATCCTTCATAATTAAGATCTGCAGGTATTCCTCCCATCTTCGTGGTGGTGTTGTATACAATGTCATCTATTTCCTGCGTAGTCATTCCTGCATGTATTTTCTCACCGATCTCGTCAAGAACCGCCATGTTGATAACGGCACTCTTCTTTATTCCTTCTATATCTTTTGGGGTTTTTAACAGATTTCTGGACGGAATTATAAATCCTTTATGTTCAAGCTGAATCAGCTTATCATCAAATGCGGCATGACATGCCTTGTATTTCTTCCCGCTTCCGCACCAACACGGGTCATTCCTTTCAAGTCTTTTGTACATTCTACGCCTTCTTATCTCTTTATATTTTAACAAATATAGTATGCCTTTAAGCGTCTCAAATGTCAATGAAACGCCACAAGCACGTTTCCATGCCTGTGGCGCAAAATATCAATCTCTTATATTGTTAATGTCTCTTGCCGCTCGCTCCGGCTCATAATCAATGGGATCGGCTTCTATATATCCGCTGTGATTATAGATAGATATAAGTTGCTTTCCTTCTTCACTCTGTCCCATATTTATAAATGCTTTTTTAAGAGCTGCTTTTACCTCTTCGTTTATATTGTTCGACATGTTACTTACACATATCGTATCGTTATATATTCCGCTCGTGACTCCGATCACACTGGTATCATCCCATATGCTTCCCGTCTGTTTAAATTCGGTATTCCATCTTTCTTCAAAATCACGCCTTGCATCTGCATATATACATATTATATCGAACCGCTGATCCGCAAGTCCTCTAAATGCAGTGCTGTAAGTATCAACTTGTGTTACATTCTTCAAGTTATTTATTCGTCTGTTGTATCTTGCTTTTAACCAAAGCGATGGGTATATATATCCTGCGGAAGATGACGAATTCATCACTCCCCAGTTAAGAACATTCAATTCTTCCCACGTCAGTTTATCTCCGTTATTGACCTTTTCAGCCAGTGCCCTTCCGCCGGCAGATGGTCCCGCCACCAAAAGAGATCTGTAGAATGTCACTTCTTTATCGGCTTCTTCTGTAGGAGCGTTCTGATTCCATACTCGCGGATCGGAACTTTCAATCGACAAACCTTTCCTCGTTGCTGTGAGAATAACATCGCAGTAATCTTCATAAAGTACATATGTGCCACCCGGAATAAAACCTATATCACATTTTCCGGAAGCAAGGCCTCTTCCTATTGCCTCATAAGTACTTCCTATCGTAACATCTACACCGTATACCTCATATCCCTGCTTTAGCATTTCGCTCTTAAGCTGTGTCTTAAACTGTGCTGCTATAGCATTGATCTGAGCATCGTCGACCGATCTGACAAATCCAACCGTAAGCTTATTTATAGCCTTTACTTTGCGACCGAACGGTGACTTAAAACTGCATCCCGTTAACTGCGTCATGCACAGAAGTATAGCCAAAATAAACGATAAATGTTTCCTCATAGCCCCTCCAATAACATTGTTGAGCTTGGAGTAAAATGGCTCATGCGCTATGCACATGAGCCATCTGCAACCTACAATAAAATTGTAGGTTATATATGTTTTTTTGTCAATTCTAGCTTTGTTATTCCGCTAATATTTCAATAAATCTTTTGACATTATCAGATATATCACCTCTGAAAATACCTGATCCCGATACTATAACGTTCGCCCCCGCCTTCAATATTTCCTTTACATTATCGATGTAAATGCCTCCGTCAACCTGGATATCGACATCAAGTTTTTGGGCTTCAATAAGTTTTCTCGCCTCTTTTATCCTGTCAAAACTTTCAGGAATAAACTTTTGTCCTCCAAATCCCGGCTCAACAGTCATAATGAGAACCATCTCCACCTTATCAAGATAAGGCGTAATAGTTTCAACGGGTGTTCCGGGCTTAATTGCTATACCCGCTCTTTTACCGTATTTATGTATCTCATCAATGACCGCCACGGGATCATCTGTTGCTTCCAGATGAAACGTCACGGAGTCAGCACCGATCTCTACAAAATCTTTTATGTAGCGTATAGGGTCCACTATCATCAAATGCACATCAAAGAGCTTATCGGTTATCCCCCTTATGCTCTTAATTATGGGCATACCATATGAAATGGAAGGGACGAACATTCCATCCATAACATCAATATGTATATAGTGGGTGCCGGCTTTATCGACTTCTTCGATCTGCGATCCCAGTCTTAAAAAGTCAGCTGACAGAATTGAAGAACTCAATATATTCATTATTTAAGAAATTCCTTTACCGAAGCATATACTCCATCTGCATCAAGACCGTACTTATGAACAAGCTCACCTGCTGTTCCCGACTCGCCGTACTTATCCTGCATTCCAAGTTTCTTTACGGGAGTTGGTGCAAGCTCTGAAAGAGCATCGCTTACAGCGCTTCCAAGTCCACCGATAACAGAGTGCTCCTCAACAGTTACAACCTTGCCTGTCTTCTTTGCAGAAGCAACTACAAGTTCCTTATCAAGAGGCTTGATAGTGCAAATATTGATAACCTCTGCAGAGATTCCGTCCTCAGCGAGCTTAGCTGCGGCGCCGATTGCTGAATCAACACAGATACCGGTTGCAATAATTGTCACATCAGTACCTTCTTTAATAACAGATCCCTTTCCGATTTCAAACTTGTAATCGGGTCTATCATTTATTATGCTGCATGCTGCACGTCCGAATCTGATGTAAACAGGTCCTTCGTGCTCAAGAGCTGCACGTACGCATGCCTTTGCTTCAATATCATCAGCAGGGCACATAACAACCATTCCGGGAATAACGCTCATAAGAGCGAAATCTTCGTTACACTGATGGCTGGCACCGTCTTCACCAACTGTGATTCCGGCATGTGTTCCACCGATCTTTACATTAAGATGAGGATATCCTACTGAGTTACGTACCTGTTCAAACGCACGTCCTGCAGCGAACATAGCAAAAGAACTAACAAAAGGAATCTTTCCTGTTGTTGCAAGTCCTGCTGCGATTCCCATCATGTTACACTCTGCGATACCGCAGTCTATATGTCTTTCAGGAAACTTCTTCTGAAAAACAGCTGTCTTGGTTGATGCTGCGAGATCCGCATCCAAAACTACGAGATTTGGGAACTCATCACCAAGCTCAGCAAGAGCATTACCATAACTTTCTCTTGTTGCAATCTTCTTTACTTCGCTCATAGTGCCGCACCTATCCTTTCCAATTCTTCCATAGCCTGCTTGTACTCGTCGTCATTAGGAGCCTTTCCGTGCCATCCTGCCTGGTTCTCCATGAAGGAAACACCCTTGCCCTTGACTGTGTGCGCTATGATTGCTGTGGGCATACCCTTTGTCTTCTTAGCCTCTTCGAAAGCTGCCTTGATCTCATCAAAGTTATGTCCGTCTATATTGATTACATGGAAGTTGAATGCTTCAAACTTCTTGTCGATAGGGTAAGGTGAACATACCTTATCAACAGGTCCGTCAATCTGAAGACCGTTGTTGTCAACGATAACAACAAGATTATCTAATTTGCGGAAGCCTGCAAACATAGCTGCTTCCCATACCTGACCTTCCTGAAGCTCTCCGTCACCAAGAAGTGTATATACTCTGAAATCTTTTTTATCGAGTTTTGCAGAAAGAGCCATTCCGCAAGCTGCTGAAATGCCCTGTCCGAGTGATCCGCTTGACATATCAAGTCCCGGAAGATACTGCATACTGGGATGTCCCTGAAGTCTGGAACCAAGCTTACGAAGCGTTGTCAGTTCCTCTTTTGGGAAATAACCTTTCTCTGCCATTACAGAGTAAAGTCCCGGTGCACAATGTCCCTTTGAAAGGACAAAGCGATCTCTGTCCGGATCTGAAACTTTTTTGGGATCCACATTCATTTCCTCGAAATACAGATATGTAAAGATATCTGTTGAAGATAAAGATCCGCCCGGATGTCCTGCTCCGGCTGCATGAAGTGCAGTAATTATGCTCTTTCTTACTTCATTAGCCGTCTTTTGTAGTTCCTGATTGGTCATAGCCATAATGAATTATTTCCTTTCCGTAATATTCAAAGACAAACTGCATTCTCAATGTATCACATGCCATTCTGTTCGTCTACAATGCAATTTATCTAAGTTTTTGGTTTATTTTTGTGTGCTTTTTTGTCCATAATAAGCATTTGCACCATGTTTTCTGAAGTAATGCTTATCCTGAAGATCTTTGGATATAACAGGGATCTCAGGATTCAAGAATTCGCTCCTGAGCGCCATCTTTGCAACTTCTTCTTCAACGGCAGCATTGTGAACCGCATCTGCAGCATCTTTGCCCCATGTGAAGACACCATGATTCTGGCACAAAGTTCCGGGAACCGCCATAGGATCGATATTAAGGCGCTCAAACTCTGCTGCGATAGCAAGTCCTGTGTTCTTCTCATATTCAGACTCAATCTCATCCTTTGTGAGCGCTCTTACGCAAGGAATCTCTCCGTAGAAATAATCCGCATGTGTAGTTCCGTAGCAGGGAATTCCTCTTCCTGCCTGTGCCCAGCTTGTAGCATAAGGTGAATGTGTGTGAACAACTCCACCGATCTCCTTAAATGCCTTATAGAGCTCAAGGTGTGTAGGTGTATCTGATGAAGGTGAAAGCTCTCCTTCAACCTTATTTCCGTCAAGATCCATTACAACCATATCATCGGGAGTCATCTTGTCATACTCTACTCCGCTTGGCTTAATTACAAAAAGTCCTTTTTCTCTGTCAATCTCACTGACATTTCCCCATGTAAACAGAACAAGTCCGTACTTGGGAAGAAGCATATTTGCTTCATATACTTTCTTTTTAAGTTCTTCTAACATTTCATCACCTCGATATCATTTATATTTTTTATCTGAGTGAATCAACCGCTGCTCTTTCAACTGCAAGACCGGCAGAATAATTCTTGATAAACTCATCAAAGCCTTTTACATCATTTTCATCAGGCTCGCATGTCTCCACGCTTACATTTGTAAATACTTTCTCGCTAAGGTACTTCTCAAGGCTCTCGCCATCCTGCTTCTGCATCATGTATCCCGCAAGAATAGCCTGTCCCCAAGGGCCGCCTTCTCCTGCAGTCTCCATAAGCTTGATAGTTGAACCGAGTGCTGCAGCCATAACCTTGTCGCCTGCACCTCTTACCTTGAAGAATCCGCCCTGTCCGAAGAAGAAGTCAACTTTTACCTTCTCCTCTTTTATAAGGATATCGTTTCCAAGTTTAAGTGCTCCCAGAGCAGTATAAAGATGTGTTCTCATGAAATTTGAAAGATTGAATACATCATCAGGCTTTCTTACGAAAAGAGGTCTTCCTTCGTTGAAACCTGTAATGCTCTCACCTGAGAAATAGTTATAAGCCAGAAGTCCGCCGCAATCAGCGTCTCCTTCCATAGCTTTCTTGTAAAGACGTCCGTATAGCTCATCATCGCTTATGTCGCGTCCGATCTCTTTTGCAAACTCTCTAAAGAGTGATACCCACGCATTAAGATCTGATGTGCAGTTGTTGCAGTGTACCATGGCAACCTGCTCACCGGACGGTGTTGTTACTATATCAAGTTCAGGATATGCCTTAGACAGATCGTGCTCAAGTACGATCATAGAAAAGACAGATGTTCCTGCTGAAATATTTCCTGTTCTCTTGCCGACAGAATTAGTGGCAACCATACCTGTTCCCGCATCTCCCTCGGGAGGACATACAGGCACGCCCTCTTTAAGTGTTCCTTCGGGATCAAGGAAAAGAGCTCCTTCTTTTGTAAGAACTCCCGCACGCTCGCCGGCGCAAAGTACCTTAGGAAGAATATCGCGAACTTTGATTCCCGCACTCTTTACCTCAGAAAGAGCATCGAACTTGTCGAGCATCTCTGCGTTATAATCACATGTCTTGGAATCAATAGGGAACATTCCCGAAGCATCGCCGACTCCAAGTACCTTTTCTCCTGTAAGAAGAAGATGAATATATCCTGCAAGAGTTGTGAAGAAAGCAATCTTTCCAACATGCTCCTCCTTATTCAGTATTGCCTGATACAAGTGTGCAATACTCCATCTCTGCGGAATATGGAATCCCAAAGCTTCTGTAAGTTTATCTGAAGCTTCTTCCGTAATTGTATTTCTCCAAGTTCTGAAAGGAACCAGAAGATTTCCGTCTTTGTCAAATGCCATGTATCCATGCATCATGGCAGAAACACCCATAGCACCGACTTTTGTAAGATCCTCTCCGTATTTGCTCTTAACATCCTCTTTGAGGCTCTTATAGCAAGCCTTGACGCCTTCATCGATATAATCAAGTCCGTACGTCCAGATTCCATCTACCAGCTTGTTTTCCCAGCTGAAAGATCCCGATGCAAGCGGATTGTACTCGCTGTCTGTAAGAACTGCCTTTATCCTGGTAGAGCCGAACTCTATTCCGAGAAAAGTATTTCCTTCCGCTATTGCTGTTTTTACGTCACCCATATAACCTTCTCCTTTACTACTTTTTTTGGTGTAACCCTTTTTTATATAAGTCCGTTACTTCTGGAATAATAGAAAAGATACTGCTGCATTATTCCATTGTACGGAGCATATTTCTCAAAATTAAATCCGTTTGGATACTTTAATTCAAGCACCCTGTTTATCCATACATCCTTAGGAAAAGCATCAAGTCTGTGATATCCGAACAAGATCTCACAATTTGCAACTTTCGTGCCGACTCCGAACAACCCCAAAAGCCCGTTCATCAGCTCCTCATCGGATGCATTACCCCATTCATCAAGTTTAACCGCACCGCTTACAACATCAAGCGCCGCCTGTCTGACATATTTATCCCTGTATCCGAGACTGCAGGACGCTAGTTGTTCATCGGAAAGTCCCGCAATTTCTTCAGGTGTCGGAAACGCATAGATCGTATTGCCTTCGCGATCCGTACCGATATCTTTGGAAACCGCCGCGCAGAGCTTCTCAATAGAAGCCTTGATGGCGGGAATATTTTTTCTCTGAGATATGATAAAAGAAATAAGCATTTCCCAAGGATCCTGCCTGAGAATCCTGATTCCCTTACCATACTCTGCGGCACAATAAAGATAGTTGTCTTTGTCCTTATCTATTCTTCCCCGTATATCTTTATAATTAAGATCCAGGTCAAAATAGTTTTTCCAGAAATCTTCGTAATCGTCGGAACTACAGTCCAATTCATACTCGAATTCACCTGTCTTTTTTATAAAAAGATGCTTTGCGGACGAGACAACTTCATATCCGTCACCGCACTCATTAAACCTGAAACACTGACCGCTGTCAGCTATTTTTTTTAAATCGAAATCATCGAATATTTCAATCTTCATTCTGTCTTATCCATGCTGTCGAGATAACCTCTATCCCACAACATTATGTTTAGTTTCTGGGCGAGTTCAACAGCCGGTTGAGTAAAGTACTGATTGGTCATAACCACTCCGACCATCCTGCCGTAATAATCTCTGCCCGCATATATTTCCTGGATTGCCTTAACCCCAATAGGCTTCTCATAGCATTTACATTGGATCGCATAGGTTATTCCATCCTTTTCAGCAAGGATGTCTGCACCAAAATCACCGCTGCCCTTTGTAACCGATGCCTCCGAGAAACCGTTTGCCTTGAGTATGTCGGCGCAATAATATTCAAAATCATGCCCCTCCATCTCATCCATAGGAAGAGGTTTCATCCTGTATTTCTTTATGTATTTAACGATAACCGCGGCAATTATGATTATCGCAATTCCTATCACTGCATATATTATATACTGCTTTATCAAAGCTTAAGATCTCCCTCTTTTACCCATCCTAGTTTAACAACTGCAGAATGAACTATAAGAGAAATAACCGCAGGAAGGACAAATGAAATCAGAACAAGTCCGAGCCAGTCAAATCCTGTAATCGCAGCCTTGCTTCCGCTCGCAACGTCTTGAACCCATCCGGTATATACGCCTATCTGTCCAACCAATCCGCAAGTGCCCATTCCCGATGAAACAGGCGCTCCGTTCATCTGAAGTTTAAACAGACAAGTTGCAATAGGTCCCGTGATAGCCGATGCAACGATCGGTGCGATCCATATCCTCGGATTCTTAACAATGTTCGGCATCTGAAGCATAGATGTTCCTATGCCCTGTGAAGCAAGTCCGCCCCAGCCATTCTCTTTGAAGGAGATAACCGCAAAACCCACCATCTGAGCACAGCATCCCGCAACAGCCGCTCCGCCCGCAAGTCCCGTAAGTCCAAGCGCCGCGCAGATAGCTGCGGAAGATATGGGAAGCGTAAGAGCTATTCCCACCGCAACAGATACCAATATTCCCATAAGGAAAGGCTGAAGTACCGTTGCCATCATTATAACCTCGCCGAATTTCATGGCCAGAAGTCCAAGTTTCGGAGCAATCAGCCATGAGAAGAAAACACCTACGCCTATAGTTACAAGAGGTGTTACCAAAATATCTACTTTTGTTTCTTTAGATACTACTTTACCAAATTCCGCTGCAAGTATCGCAACAAAAAGAACTGCAAGAGGACCGCCCGCTCCGCCAAGTGCGTTTGCGGCAAATCCTACTGTTATCATCGAGAAAAGAACCAGTGGCGGACAATGAAGTGCATATCCGATGGCAACTGCCATTGCAGGACCGCTCATTGCAGAAGCAAGACCGCCTACCGTATACTCCGTACCGGCAATAGTTGCTACCGTTTCAGTCAAATACTTAACGTGAAACTGCTGTCCCAGAGTATTAATGATGGTTCCTATGAGCAATGAACAAAAAAGTCCCTGCGCCATAGCCCCCAACGCGTCAATACCATAACGCTTCAAGGATATTTCAATATCCTTCTTTTTCAAAAAATCTTTCACTTTTTTCATTTCCTCCGATGTTCCGATAATAGATTATCGTTCTATATTTTACCATAATCCTGAAACGGTTAAAACATCAGAGGTGTCATATATTTTGACATAGAGTACCCCCGCTGTTTATTTTACAGCGGGGGTATGAACGATTAATTATTTTCTAGTACTGTATCAGTGGAACCATAACCCTTTGTATCATTAGAGGTTACGATAGTAACTGTTCCTGAACTCCTATCGGAGGATACTTTTTTAACTTTTATTTTTCCAACAGTTCCTGTCAACTCAGCATTTGCAACATTGCTGGAAATATCGTTTCCACGACTCTTGCTTCCGCATTCTTCACTGTATGCTTTAGCTCTCTCTGTTGCTATAACAAGATTGTGCTGGAATTTGTTTGAAGAATCACATGCATACTGAACCTGGAAGCATGTACCCTTCGAATTGCAAATTGTATTGTTTGTAATTACGACATTTGTAGCTGCACCTGTATCATCAGGATCATAACCGCCTAAGCTGATTCCTGCCTGATTGTTATTATTTACAAGTGTGTTGTCGTATACTCGGATATCATCTACTACTTTGCCTTTGTGCTCGGTTGCAATTTCAATTCCGATGTCACAATTCTCAACGTAGTTATTGTTTACATCGATATCCGTTCCGCCGTCAATATAGATACCACCTGCGCAAGCATCCTCATAAGTAACATTGTTGGTTGAAGTGATATTGTAAATTACGTTGTCACTGATTTCGCCTGATCTGGCTCTATCTCTGTCATCCTTCTCTGATTCCTCATATCCGATAGCATCAATAGCGATATTATCGCAATCATGTATCTTGTTTCTGGAAATCTTGAAATCTTCAACGTTTCCGTTTACTACAACTGCTTCACTGTTTCCAAGATGCAGGCCATACACCTCACAGTTAGTAATTGCTATGTTCTTGGTACCCTGTTTAACGCCTCCGTCTACAAGAATACCATGTGCATTGTATTCACCATCATCTCTTGAATACTTACACCCCATGTCGTGAATCTTACAATGGTCGATTGTAACATTCTCTGAACCTTCATCAATATAGATACCTTTTGGTGCGATATCTTCCGAAGCTTTCTTTAAAACAAATCCTCTTATCTCGATGTTCTTGATAGTAACATCTGAAGCACTTACACAGATCATTGAATCATCATCTTCTGTGGGAGTAATTCCCGTGCCTTCGAGGATTGTTCCTTCCTCACCTTCAATTGTAACCCCGTCAACCTCTACACTTATCTGTTCCTTATACTGTCCTGCAGGAACAAATATGGTATCGCCTTCCTTCGCTTGTTCAAGAGCATCCTCAATACTTGAAATCCCTCCCGATCCAACGCAAATATCAGCTGCTTTAGCGTTTACAGGAAGAACTCCCGCTTCGCCAAAGAGTGACAGACAGGTAATGAATGTACATGATACAACAAATTTAAATAGTTTTTTCATTCGCATTTACATTTCCTTTCTGTTCTCTTAATTTGGTTTCTTGATGTATATATAACGGCCTCGTGAAAATACTATAGCATACTTTTTCGAGAAAGTGAACAGAAAGTTTAACATTTTTAAACGAAAATAAAAATTTACAGTCAATTTTAATTTTGCAATATCAGTATTTATCTAATTCTCAAACGTTTAAAATAATATTTCAATATCTTTACGATTTTAACAAATATCTTATCGGTATATAAATAATGCACCATTTTTGTCAAGTTCCCTTTACAAACTTAGTAAAAGTTAATCAGAAAAATATATGTCATAAAATGAGTTTTTATTATAAACCATATCTTATACTATGCTATATGGAGAGGTTTTAACTCTTTTGTTAAAATTAATTTAAAAAACGCATCCGATTTCTTCGGATACGTTTTTCATTCATCAAAGCGTATGAAACGCCGTTTATTCAACTACTTTCAGATAGCTGGTTACGCAATACAATGTCTGGCCGTTATAATCTACTCTCGACCATCCGTATTCATTGTTGATTCCTGTTCTTGTTATATTCTCACCAGCATGGATACTTGCCGCAACCGTCGAATCAGGATCTGTTACGCTGGGCTTGGTGCGAAGATTTACCAACTCTTTTGCCGTAACCGTATCATTGCAATCGGTAAATCTGGTCTTAATTCCCGATGAATCCTGCGCCTGCTGTGCCGGCTGCTCCTGTTTTGGAGCACTCAGATCCGTGGTCAGATAGCTGGAAATAGCGTAGTAAGGCTTTCCGTCATATACTACTCTTGACCATCCGCTATCGCTTATACCCGTACGTGTAGCGGTCTGGCCGTTTTGAAGCGTGAGCATTACATTGCTGTCGCTTCCCTGACTCGGCTTATCTCTAAGATTCGTACTGCTCTTTGCCGTTACGGTTTCTTCAACGGGGTTGAACTTCATAAGTGCTTCAACATCCGCTGTTGCAGTCTCTCTTTCAGATGTATCTTTTGCAACCTCGGTACCGCTGTATCCAAAATATGCAACATCTACATCAACCGGCTTCTTAATTCCCGGAACCGTACCCTGGTTTGTGTACTGCCACATTGCGCACTGCCCGCCATAAGCAGGTTTATTGGCAACATTTGATGTGTCCTGATTGTACCACGCCATCCAGATCTTATATTTCTGTTCGATCTGTGAGGTATTCCACTTCGCATCGCCTTCAATTTCGTTTTTTGACGCGTAAAAGATGGGCGTATATCCCGCACTGTATATTTTATCAAGAAACGCTGTCGCTATAGCGCTTCTGTCTTCTTTCGTAAGATTAATCTGTCTGCTCGAAGCACTTTCAAAACCTTCGCAGTTAAATCCAACAGGATATGTTATCGGGTATTTCGAAATGTAATTCGCCACCCATTCGGCTTCTTCTACCGCTTCACCTGTATTAACAGCTGTTGAAAAGAAATATGCCCCGATCTTTATTCCGTTCTTTTCAGCTTCCTGCATATTAAACTTAGCATTGGTATCCGCCTTTATCTCTCCGGTAGAAGAGTCCCTGTATCCGACTCTAACCATGACAAAGTCTATACCTGAACCGGCAACCTGTGCCCAATCGATTGTTCCCTGGAATTTGGAGACATCTATTCCGTGTGATACAGAAGAAGTTTCACCAACATTGCTCGCATTTACAAGCTTTGCAACATCGACCTTGGCGCCTGTTTCCTTAACTGCATCTGTCTGAGGATCTTCTGCCTCCTCAGAATCCCCTGAGCTGCTTTCATCCACTTCCAGCTCTTCGACTGTAGTTGCTACAGTTGCTGCTTCCTCGGCAACTTCTGTTTCTTCCACAACTTCAACTTCAATGTCTTCATCTTTCGCCTTTCCTTTTCCCAGCAAGAAACCTATACCGGTAAAAGCAAGGCATAATACTACAGCACATCCCCCGATGATAATTTTGGTGCGTGTTTGATCCGCATCCTTTCCCCCATGATGACGTTCTTTCATACTGTTCTCCTTACGCAATTGCATCTTATGCACATCATGTATTTTTATCCATGTTAAATAATATCACTGCACCGCTTTAATGGGAAGCATCAACCTAAGGAAATACTGCATTTTTTCTTATCTTCAGACCATCCTTGCACCTTTGATCAGATCCATGAGACCTTTTTCTTTTATTATCGCTATTCCCTGCCCCTCATCGCCCAAAACGATCAGATTATCCCCGGGATTGATATTAAAGACCTTCCTCGCCTTAACCGGAATAACTATCTGTCCCTTGTCACCGACCTTCACTATTCCAAAAATATGTTTTCCTTTTGGCGGAATGGTTAATCCCATATTATCCGCTTCCTTACTGTCATAATTAATCAGATCGTCAACACTTACAGAAAAAGCATCTGCTATGAGCTTGCATCTTTCTATATCAGGAAGCGATTCTCCCGTCTCATACTTTGAAAGCGTCTGCCTTGAAACCCCGATTTTCTCCGCAAGCTCTTCCTGAGACATATTATTAATTTTCCTAAGTTCTGTAAGATTATCCTTGAACATGATTTTTCCTCCCACCTTTTCTATAAAAACACTCATTTCTTCTTAATTCCAAGAACCGCCCATCTAAAGAAAGGAATTCTCGAAATAATTTCATATAGTACATATCCGAATACAAAGCCACACACGAGGCTCAGAATATAAGCTGCAACAGGCGAAATCAGTCCCGGTTTAGCAAGACAAACCGCAACCGACGATATTCCAAGATAGTGGAAAACGTACAGCCCGAAGCTGTGAGCGCTCATCCATTTGGTAAAGCCGGTCTCGAAATCCATGTATTTTGCAAAACCTCCAATCATTGCAAGGCACGCAAACCAGCAATAAAGAAGGTATATAGGGCTTATGAAAATAGGCGCCGTTGCATAATTTCCGCCAAAATACGTTTTACAGAACGCTATGCAAAGCAAAATCCCCACCGGACAGAATACAACAAAGCGCTTCTTAAGTATCTCTATAACTTCATCGTGAGACATCACAAAGTATCCTATAAGGAATCCCACAAAATATAAACCAAATCTGTAGCAAACAATAATCGGTGGATTAAAAAAACGTCCTGCGACAAACACAGGGATTGCCATAAGTATCAAAAACACTGTATTCGTCTTCTTGCACAGCTCCCAAAATCTGCCTTTCTCAAGCTTAATGATCAGCGGAAGTATCATTGAATACAGCCACAGCAGCTGAATGTACCACAAAACTCCGATTCCCGAGAGAACCATGATCAAGAACTTTATGACTATAGGAACATCAAGTTCACCCGCGCTACTCATGGACGCGTTTAGATATCCCTGAATAAATTGGAATACAAAAAGCCCTATAGTTGACGGAACCAAAAGCTTGGTCGTTCTGCTCTTAACAAATTCTTTTTCGGTGTGATTGTTCAGGTAAAGCTTGCTGCTAATTCCCGAAACAATGAAAAGAAGCATCATGAACCACGGGTATACAATATACTGATAAACATCGTAATATTGCACCTCAAGATCTGTAATTTTCCCCAGAGTCCCAAGAATCCCCTCCCCGTTGTACATGTAGAAAACGTGATATATGACTACAAGCACAACAGTAAACCATCTTAAATTGTCCAAGTATGACTTTCTCATCTTTTTCCCACCTTTGCAATTTATTTTAACATCATTTTAATTCTTCGTACACGAAAAACCACCAACTTTTCTTGTCAAAAAGCGGTGGCTTTTGTTAAAAATCATTGCAATCAAACAGGTGCTGTCACTTCTATATGATTTCCCTCAGAATCAACTATTTCGGCGACCCAATTTTCTTTGATACGGGTCAAAGGAAAGCAAATGTCTTTTCCGGCAATCTTGTTTTCAAGCATTTTCAAATTTTCAAAGCTTAAGCTCGGCAGGCAATTTGATCCATACTCATGGCTCTCACCAACCTTCTCAAACGCAAATAGCCCCAATCGAAATCCACGAATATCAAACACGCTGTAAATATCGTCCTTTTCTGTTACTTGTCGCTCCAACAACTCTTCATAAAATGCAATAGCTCTGCCCATATCTTTTACGCATATATAGAGCGAATTCAACTTTACATCCATTTATATACCTTCCATGTTCAATTATTTTTCATTCATCTGCTCGCAGTCATCTATTCTAAACGCCCAATTGAAAAACTGCACCCCGATTTTTTCGGAGTGCAGTCTTTATCGGTGATTAAATTATATCACCAAATGTATGAAAAAAAGATTCATTAAGCCTATTACTAGTTATCGCCTTCTTCGCCTTTACCATCCTCGCTGTCTTTACTGCCCTTATCTCCTTTGTTGTCTTTTCCGTCTTTGCCGTCCTTATCGCCATTATGTTCACCGGGGCCACCTTTACCGCCCATGTCAAACTCTCCCATGACTTTGACATCGATATCGGAAGCATCAACAAGATTAGATGAATCCTGCTTCTGCCCTTCATCCGTTGACGGAATAGTACCGTCAAGCTGCCCCGATATGCTTTCTGCGCGCAGCTTCACAACTTTGCAAAGCATCTCTGCCGCAGCGTTATACTCATCATAATTGTAAAATGCAGTAGGATCGGTCTCAACAAGAGTATCAATCTGACCTCTTATTCTCTGATATACCTCATCAAATCGTCCGCCGTTCACATACTCCTCGACAAGCTGCCTCAGATAATCATGGTACTTCTCAAGATAAGTCTCGTTTTCTAACAATGCGTTAAAAAAGTCTGTTCCGTCAAAAGGTGTATCCATAGCATCGTTAACCATCTCTGTAGCTCCGCCGCTTCTGCCCATAGACATTCCTCCAAGAGAAAGATTGTAATCCCATGGGAAAATATTAAGCTGGCCATTCGTCTCATAGAGATAATAGTTATGTGCCATTGAGCCCGACAAACTGTCCATATTCACGGAAAAAGTATGTACAGCCATATATTTAAGTATGTTATCGACATCAAGATATTTCTCAAGTTCATTTCCACTGTTTACATTCTTGATTGCTTCAACAACTCTTCTCTTGTCCGCCGTACCAGAGCCAAGAATATCACCGTCCCATATTGTCGAATAGCTGTCGAGATCATCATCCGTATAATTCAAATTGGAGCCGTTGCCGCCCATAGGAAAGCCGCCTTTCCCGGGACCGCCTTCACCCGGACCACCTTCAGGCATTCCGCCACCGGGTCCGCCTTCGCCATCCGGCTTTCCTTCTTCATCAGATCCCGGTCTTTGTGGCATATTGCTCGGGTCAAAATCACCTCCTCCGGGAGGACCGTTCTTGCCAAAGTCTGCTCCATCAGGAGGATTTCCCCCTCCAAAGTCCGGTGGACCTCCCTCTCCGAAATCTCCGCCGCCGGGAGGGCCATTTTTTCCGAAATCAAAATCTGCTCCTTCCGGCATGTCTCCGGGCTTAGGGAAGCCACTCGGACGATCTCCGGATTTTTTGTCTCCACCACCCATCTCCATGCTGTCAGGTTTATAAAGATTTCCGTTCTGTGTTCCGAAGTTTCGCAACAGAAAGCTCTCTTCTACGGCTTCAAGTGCAAGATAAACGCCTTTATATTCACCGTTCACAGACACTTTTGCATAGTTGTACAAAGATGCATCCGCTCCAAGATACTGAAACATATCATATATTACAGCTTCTTTCATATTGGTGGCGTCCGCGTAGTTATTGTTTAGTATCAGCTTATCAAGCCCATAGCAGGTCTGTCCCTCTTCGAATTGATCAAATTCCAGCTTCAAACTGTATCTGTTAGTTTCAGAATTCATCGCTATCGCGGACAGACTGGTATTTCCTTTCGGACGTATACCGACATTTTTTACCGTCTCCCCATTTATAACAACATCACAGGCATAGTATTCTTCAGACATTGCGTTTGAGAGCATCTTTTCCCACTCATCCGCATCCATCTTAATATCAATACTTATAACTTCATCTGTATTAAAAAGCTCTGTCTCATATTTTTGCTTTACAGTCTGTCCCCCAAGTCGTTCATTTAATCTGTCGGCATAAGCCATGGCAAGAAAACACAGCAGAACTGCTACAGCCATGATTCCGATAACTATTTTCGATATGTACTTATTTGTTATCATGGCGCATTCCTCCTATAACTCCCGCCTTTATGACATATATTCGCCGTTAAAAGTAACAAGAGTTGCCAAAGTAACTCCGCCTATTTCTTTTACTCTGTTTACAAAACCTGTAGTATTATCTTTTACACGAATCTCCATAGTAAGCTCTATTCCGGCATCGCTGACGGTTTTGGACTTCACAATATATTTTCCGACCGCCTTTCCGACAACATCAAGAATGCTCTTTTCAGCTTCCTCTTTTTCACAATTAACTATTAATATGTAAGGCACGTTGGAAAACTTGCGATTGGCAAATATAACAAGAATAATGCCTATGATCAGTGATCCAATCACTGCAAGCGGTATCATTCCGGCTCCTATCACAATACCTGCGGCAAGCGACCAGAACAGGAAAACAATTTCCATCGGTTCTTTTATCGCTGCACGGAAACGCACGATAGAAAGCGCGCCGACCATACCAAGAGACAGCACCACATTGGAAGTAACCGCCATAATTACCAGCGTTGTCACAAGCGCCAAACCTATAAGTGACATTGCAAAACCTGTAGAATACATGATTCCGCTGAATGTCTTCTTATAGATCACAAAAATAAACAGCCCAACCACCAGGGCAAACAGCAAACCCACTACGGTATCAACAACCGAAAACTCTGTTACATTCTCCAAAAAACCGGATTTAAAAATATCACCGAAAGTCATTTTCTTTCCTCCATATAATCATTCATTTTCACAATCTACAATCAACCAAATCTTCTGCAGGCACCGTATTTGGAAAAAGCCTGCTGTCTAAGCCCGGGGACTTGAATAAGATCCTGAATTAACCCCGGCATAAAAGCGTCGTATTTAACCTCAAGTATCATATCTTGCGGCTTATCCGTCGCACTTATATCCTTCACTTCTTTTGTCAGGAACTTCCTTGTAAAAAGGCTTGTCCTTATCTGCGAATCAAAGGTAACCCTGACATTTCCCGGCGGGTATATGTACGCTTCTCTTACATAAGAAACAAGTACCCGCGGTTTCAAATATTGATAATGCATCTTGGCATAAAGCTCTTTTACCAGATCATTTTTGTGCGTTCTCATAAATTCAAGATTTCCGCTAAGGATATCCCTGCACTCATCTTCAGTGAGCCTTGCACTGCACTTAAGACACAACTTATCGCTCTTTATCTTTTTTTCTAATGTGATAAAAGAAAAATCATCATTGTAATATCTGATCCTGAATTTCTCTCTTTTCTGTATCCCATCCACTTTTTCTCTGAGCGCTTTGTCATCCGCATTGTCAAAATAGATACTCCGTATCCGATAAATACCTTCATCCGAAGCATGCGGATCTCTCATCATAACAAGCCTCAGCCTATTCCGCATTGCGACATAATCCGAATATCCGATCGCATATTTCAGTTCATGCCGGTAGCGCTTCTTCTCGTCCATCCATCCTCTCCTTTCTCTGTTATGTTTTCCATCTTATTTGGTCAACCTGAAATCAACTTGAAAAAAAGAAGACCTATTAAAGATCTTCTTTGTGTAGAGCAGTTAACGAGGTTTTCGAGTTTACTGCTCTAAAAAACCACTGTTATAGTCATTTCTTTTCCGTCGGGACAGCTCGCTTTGATCGTACCCGCGTGTGCTTCCACAACAGCTTTGGCAATCGCAAGCCCTATTCCGCTTCCACCGGACCGTGAGTTTCTCGATTCATCGGGCCTGTAAAAGCGGTCGAAAAGTTTTTCCACATCGGGCGGAACTTCATAATTACATTTATTCATCACTTCAAGAATAATATGAGACTTTTTCTTGGAAAGGCTCAGGCATATCTCGCTCTTTGGATTTGAGTATCTTACAGCATTGTCCAACAGAACCGAAATCATCTGTTGTATCGCAGCCTTTTCCCCTACCATCGAAATGCCTTCGCAGATGTTTACATTAAGAGTTTTTCCACACGCCTTGATCTGAGGCTTATATACTTCAATCACTTCCCATATTACATCGCTCATGGAAAAATGCTCTTTTTCGGGAATCGGCGTCGCCTCATCCATTTTAGAAAGAGCAACCAGCTCAGTTACAAGCTTGGACAATCTCCCAACCTGATTTTTTATATTATCCGTCCACTCATCCTCACCATGCTCCATTGAGAGAACTTCAAGACTTGTTGAAATAGACGTGAGCGGGGTTTTCAGCTCATGTCCTGCATCCGTTATAAACTGTTTCTGCATCTCAACATTTCGCACGATGGGTTTGATAGCCTTTACGGAAAAGAGATATACCAGCGGAAACAGCGCAATAAGACTTACAACCGATATGATAAGCGTCAATATGCGCAGAGAGCGCATGGACTGCAATTCTCTTATCGAGTTCAGAAATACCACAACTTTTCTGCCGTTACTTCCGGTATTAAGATATCGGTATTCATTGAAATATCCCCGCGCTTTTCCTTTAGCCAATATTTGATGCGCGTAATTTACAGCTTCTTCCTCATTAATAGAAGCAATAAAATCAGTAAATACTGACGTAGCTGTTCCGTCTTCATTAAATATGACAACAAAAAATCTTGTCATGTAATTCGCTTCCACATCAGGCAACACCATGAACGGAGCAGGGCCTCTGCCATCCGGCCCTTTATCCGGCCCCTGCTCCGGTCCCGGTCTGTTATCAGGCCCCTCTCCAAGCGCTTCTCTCTTTTCAAAATCCTCAATAATATGAGAAAGCAGGTCATCCGCACGCTTTGTTTCAACGCAATAATTTACGACATTCACAAGAACCGCGATCACGACAATAACTGAAAAAAAGGCGAGCATGGCTGCAAAAATAACTCGCCGGCGCATCTTTTTTAACATCACATCACCTCCAGCGAGTAGCCCGCTCCCCTTATTGTTTTTATTTCAACATCCGCATCCAGTTCGCGCAGTTTTTTCCTGACGTATCCGATATGTGTCCAGACAACATCTATGCCGGAATCAGAATCATAGCCCCATATCTTTTCCATTAGATGCTCTGTGGAAAAAACATGCTTAGGGTGCTGGATAAAGAGCTCCATAAGCTGATACTCTTTGTTTGTAAGGCTTACGCTCTTATCTTTTACACGCATCTCATATCTGTTTCCATCAAGTAAAAGATTGCCCGCCTTCTTTTCAAGATCCGAATAGCTCTCACTTCTGCGTCCCAGCGCTTTGATTCTTGCAATAAGTTCACTCGTGGCAAAGGGCTTTGGCAGATAATCATCCGCTCCCGCTTCAAGTCCGGCAACCCTGTCCTCTATCTCTGACTTTGCAGTCAACATAAGAACCGGAGTGAAAATCTGCTCTTTTCGCATCTTAGTCAGAACTTCCAACCCGTTCATTCCCGGCATCATGATATCAAGTACAACTACCTCATATGAACCTGAAGAAATATAGTCCCATGCATCATCGCCATTGTGTACTATATCAACAGAATATTTCGCTTTTTCAAGAAGTACCTTTAAAGCCTTTGCTGTTGCCACTTCATCTTCTGCAATCAAAATCCGCATTGTACGCTCTCCTTTTAAGTACACGATAAACACTTAACCTGAACTGTACCTGAAATCAGTCTCTGCTATATCCTCATAGCCCAAAGTCATACATAAATTATACCAACAAAAAAGCGGCTCACAATCAACAAAGACTGTAAACCGCAAAATAATTATCATTATTTTATCTTATATATCCCTTATTCTTTGCATAGTCACCCATTATAAATGCAAACGCAATTATCAATAATGAAAATACAGACATTATATCTACAACATTAAATGCCGCTGTTCCAAGTATTTTTGCCAGTATGATATCTAACAAAAAACTGACCGGTATCAGTATCAAAAATACAATTCCTGTCGCCAATAGTTTTCTTTCTTTAAACTTGCGATACAAAAAATAGGTCATCCACAAAAAGATAATCGAAACAACAGCCATAGGCACACCTATTCCAAAGACTTCTTTTACTTTAATAAGAACACTCAGCACATATAAAAAGGGAATGACCAAAATGCTAAATGCAATCATTGCTACAAAAATTCCTCTTTTTCCAAGTAATGTGATTGGAAACGAAACTACCCATGTCACCAATATGGAACTCAGAGTAATAAGCGACCAGCTCAATGTTCCCGAAATTGATATGTCGCATATAAAGCACACCATAATTGCTATAGCCATTGTGACTGTATAAACAATTGATATCACAACGTTTTTATTCATATTATTCTCATCTTTTTTAGTAAGCTCGATGAGATTTTCGCTTACCTTTTCTTCGTAATTGTTCATTTCTATCCTCTCTCCGCTTAATAGTTCGTTTACCGTAACACCCAAGATATTGCTAAGTTCTAGCATAATAGAAGAATCAGGCATACTTTTCCCTGTCTCCCATTTAGATACTGCTCTGTCGGTAATGTTTAATTTTTCTGCCAATTGCACCTGCGTTAATCCTTTTTCTTTTCTGCAATCAGCAATGAATTTTCCTATGTCGATTTGATTCACCGTAATGTTTCTCCTTTCATGCTCAAATATAAATATCTTGTTGGCTGTTGTACACGAACTATTGGTAGAATCAACGATTCAACCATTGGTTGAGAGTTTCTAACATTATAATTCCGGCCCTATTCAACCGCAACTATATTATTTTTCTGCTAACGTATTAGCACGCTGAATTGCACTTCCTGTACAGCCGCTGTAGTATTATTAGTGTTTTTTATGTTATTTACATTTAGTAGGAGAACAGATCTATGATACGAAACAAATTAAAATATTTAGCGCTTACGCTTTCTTCAACTTTACTCGTTTCATGCAACGGAATTGACAACAACCAGACTATAATAGAAAGCACTGACGAAAGTGCTGATACAACAGCTGAAGTTTCATCCGATACAGATGCAGAAAACACTGAAAGCACCGAGAAATCCGGCAACGAAGCAGGTGATTTTTATTCTGTGAAATTAGATGTCGACGATGAAAAGAGTATCGACCTTGGCAATGACGGAAATATGGATTCTCTTGTTTTAACTTATGGAACTACAGACTGGGGTGAAACATATACTTTAAAAACAAATGATAAAACCTTAGATCTCATTACAGAAGAAGAAACCAATTTATGCGAAGACGTTGATACGTACTTTGTCCACAAGAGCACCGGAGATTACCTCCTCGCATCCCGCAGCGGTTTCTCCAATATTGTTGATGTAGTACTGTACAAATGGGATAACGGCTCTTTTGTCGAAAAAGACAGACTGAAGGACATGGCAATCAGTAACGATGCCGAGAGCATCAGCGAAAATAATTTAGTTGCTTACAGTTATTGCACTGCATTTGGCAATTGGGATCTTTGCAAAAACTATTCTTATGGCGATACCGGATTTTCCACAGAAGATAAAATGTCCAAAGTACGCCCGGGCTATGGCGGTTCAAAGGAGCTTACTTTAAAAAAATCTCTGACACTCAATGACGAAAAAGGAAATCCGACAAAGACATTGGACGCAGGACAAAAGATCATTCCAAGTGAAGCAAATGATACCTATGAAGTCGGAGCCAAGAATACAATGAGTTTTGTATCCGAAGACGGAGAGCTTCTCGGCTACATAACATATGAATATGTGTCGGACGGCGAAACTGAATTTCCTTCATCCGTTACCGTTGACGGCGTGAGCGAAGACGAATTATTTGAAAATATTGAACATGTAGGCTGATAAATTTACTGGCATTGATGTAAACCAATGTCAGTATTTTTTTATTTTCATTTCATATTTTTGTATGAAATGAATCTTGAAATTCTTTTCAGCTGAACATATAATACAGAAAAATAAAAAACGCAGAGTAGACTGTAAAGCGTCAAGTGCCGAATGAACAGGGAGTTGTCATTTGGACGAAGGCTTAGCCGCGGTTTTATGGTCGCATCCCGCTGCTACATAGTGAAGTGTGTAACACCTCCCTTGTAGACAAACGGAAACTGCAGGAGGTGTATTATTATGGAAAAATTACGTAACACAAAAACACTCGCTATTGCAGGTATGTTGACAGCTATCGGTATAATACTGGGACTGTTTAAGATACCCATCAACAAATTTATCGAGATCCGATTCGGCTCACTTCCTATCGGTGTAGCAGGCATGTACTTAGGTCCCGGAATTGCCGGAATAGTAGGTGCACTTATCGATATCGGCGGTTTCATCGTTAAACCAACAGGCCCATATTTCCCCGGTTTTACCATCAGTGGAATCATCAGCGGAATCATCTATGGCGTGATCCTATACAAAAAGGAACTCACCATTCCAAGAGTAATCGCCGCAGAAGCAATTCATACGCTGATTGTAGGTATCTTCTTGAATACTTATTGGCTTGATAAGTTGTATTTCAACAATGGGTTCTATCCAACCCTGATGATGCGACTTCCAAAAGAACTTATCATGCTTCCTTTCAATATCATTTTCTTATATATTGTTTTACAAGCATTCGGCAGGGTTAAATCATATGCAAAAGTATAATTATGAAGAGGCAATTTCTTTTTTCGGGAAATTGCCTCATTTTGAACCGCCAAAAGACTCTCATTCTCCCAAGAAGGATTTCTTCTCATTGGATGCAGAGCTGGCACTTCTTGAAAAACTGAACAATCCGCAAAACGACCTTAAATATATCCATGTCGCAGGGACAAACGGCAAAGGTTCGACTATCGCCTACATCACTTCGGTTCTTATAGAATCGGGGCTTAAAGTCGGTACTTTTACCTCTCCTTTTTTGTACCGCTACAACGAACTTTTTAAGGTCAATAACACAGATATTTCCGACAAAGAATTCGGGCGACTGTTCTCTAAGGTAAAACCTGCCTATGACGAGCTTGCAGCAAAGAATATCTTTCCGAGCGAATATGAAATTCTCACCGTTATGTCCTTTATTTATTTCAAGGAAATGGGCTGCGACATTGTAGTTCTCGAAGTGAGCATGGGCGGACGGACGGATACCACAAACGTTATTCCTTCTCCGCTCGTCACCGTAATAACTCCGATAAGCTACGATCACATGTCGATCCTTGGAAATACTCTCACAGAGATTGCCACCGAAAAAGCCGGAATAATAAAAAAAGGAACCGTTGTTGTCTCAGCACCGCAGGAACCCGAAACGCAGAGAGTAATCGAAAGAACCTGCACAGAAAAAAACGTTTCCTTAGAATACACAAAAATCCCTTCCTTGATAGAACGAAGTCTACAGGGACAGAGTTTTAAACTTGACCGCATATACAAGACAAAACTGCTTGGATCATATCAGATTGAAAATGCATCAACTGCATTACTTGTTATAGACAAGCTTAAAGAAAAAGCTTTTTCTTTTTCCGACGAAGCTATAGAACGCGGAATCAGTAAGACCGAATGGTTCGGGCGCTTTACGGTTGTCAGGGAAAATCCTTATGTCATTGTCGACGGCGGACACAACAGACAAGGCGCCGCTGTTCTTCGCAGATCTCTGGAAGAATATTTTCCGGGCAAAAAAATAACATTCCTGCTTGGTATTCTTGCCGATAAAGAGGTCGATATCATTCTCGATGAGCTTATGCCTATCGCAAAGAAATGTTATGTTGCGGCCGTTCCAAACAAAAGAACCATGGATCCGCAGATTCTTGCCAAGATGATAAGAACCCGCGGTGTTGAAGCAACTGTTTTGGTTGAAGACATCGCACTTGAAAATATAATTAAAGAAAATGAGATTACCTGCATCGAAGGGTCTTTATACCTGATCAAAAAGATTATTAATCCGGGCTGATTTAACAGAATCTACATATATTTTGTATAGAATGATTCCTGATGCATTTTTTATTTACAGAAAGAGGAACTACCAATGAAGAAACATATTTTACCTATTGTATTTACAGCTTGCTTCGCATTAACAGGATGCGGACAAGGCGCAGCTATAACAGAATCAACCGCTGCGACTGCAGATACTTCAGGCAAAACTTCGGTTCAATCTACCGAAAACAAAGGCACTCCATTAACAGCTGATGAGTTAAACGACTTAACCGAATTCTTTAATCAAGGCGAGATCATGGATATAGTTCGTGCCAATCATTACGATGATTCCCAGGAACAATACATACTCGACTCATACGAGCCCGGATATGAATACGGAGAATATAAGTGTACATCCGGAACCAAAGATGAAAATATTCTTACGGTAAAAGTTGAAGTCACAGATGGTGATAACCCTGCCGAACTCGTTTTCCCTGCTCGCGATATAGTATTAAAAAAGCAAGACAACAGCTACCATATTATCTCAAATGAGTATGACTACGAAACAGGATGCACCCCCGCTCTTTCTTTTGAAACAGAAATCAAGCCTTATGGCAAGGTCAATATATACACATACCACCAATATCAACTCGCCGATATTTATGATGTAATTTTATTTGTACAGAACAACGACCAGATAGATCGCATCATTCCGCACGATAACCTCAACAACGCAATAAACAATGTTGAATCAATAGATTTTTATGATTACAACGCTGATGGATATGATGACGCAATAATTATCGGCAAGGCAGGTGACAAAGACAAAATTCTTCTTTGCCCCTTTGATCAAGATCAATTTGGTTCCATCGATACCGAATTATCAAATAAGGTAGAGAGCAAGGTGAGTTCTTTTACTTTTGAGGAAGTAAAAAAATCCCTGTCTGAAATCTGATCGCGCTATACGAAACAAGGTTTTTCTTAACATCATTTACCATTTGTGGTATTCTTTACAGCAGTGAAAAATTTTTACTGCTGTTTTTTATTATAAAAATGTGAAAAGGTAATATAATATGTCAATCAAAAAAATTGAAGATTACACAACGAGAATATTAACAAGCACACCACTTTCATTTTTATATTCATTTATAGTAGGATTCATCATGTATCTTCCTGCTATCACTGCACCGTTAGCAAGCGGCGATGGCGTGCTCTATTCGTTGTACTCCCACGGAGAAGACTATTCCTGGGAAGGTTATCAGGGAAGATTTATGATACATTACTGGGACAGATTCGGAACTTACAGATATGTTCCCAGCCTCAGTATTATATTACTTATTACTTTTATTTCTATTATCTTTGTCATAATAATTAGATCGTTTGCAAATAAAACATCTTTGGTGCTTTTATTTATTCCTTTTTTTCTTTTCCTGAATCAAAATATTGAGAGCCTGTCAACTTACTACTATTGCGAGGCAAGTTACTCTTTTGCTCATCTTCTTGGCGTACTCGCTTTTCTGGCTTGGATAAAGGGACTGGATTCCAAAAACTGGATTAAAATAATCGTCGGATTTTTGTTATTGATCATGGCAACATCCACCTATCAAAGCTATATCACAGTAGCAACAACGTTCTGCTTGATTGCACTGCTTTTTGAACTGCTTTATACAGAAAAAGAAAGTTCTGCAGTTTTAAAGAAAGGTGCATTGCTCTTACTTTTTTCCGGCGCCACACTCATTATCTACAGAGTATATTTGACATTCCGCTCCAGCAAATTATCGGACTATCACGGAATATCCACAATGGAATCATCTATGAATCCTGCGCTTATTCCAAAGTCCATCGTAACCGCATATTCGTACTTTGTTATGCACTTCTTTTCCAAGAACGAATTTATAAACAATGCATGGAACTCACGCGGAAAGATCAATATCATTGTATTTGGAATTTTCGCAGCTATAATTGCTTATCATATTTTTAAGATCAAAAAATCAGAACAATCCTCAAAGCTTTTGAAATCGGTACTGATCGTTGCGATCTGCTTAATTCTTCCTTTATCAATTAGAGGTGTCAACATACTTGCGCCTCAGGTATCAAGTTATGCGGATACAGGCAGCTTGATGTTCCCGACCAACAACTACATTTATATCATTGTTGCGCTGATGATAAACAATTCAATCTCGATAAATACTCAGAGTACTCTGATAAAAAAATGCCTGTACTCTTTTGGTGCGGTTGTCATGGCTGCATATGCGCTTATAAGCATTTCTTATCATATTGTATTCGAAGACTGCATGCGTATTAAATATGACATGTACAAAACCGCCGCATACAGAGTAGTATCTGAACTGGACCGCATGGGTTATACATATGATACTCCGCTATCATTCTACGGTTCTCCCGAAGACATGCGCGGTGCCTACAATCTTGAAGAATACGATGATATTCTTATAGGAACCATTGCTCCTTATGACATTATATGGCGAGACAATACAGACGCATTCAGCAAATATTTCAATGATTATCTTGGAATAGATTATATGAAATGCGAGTTCTGGCACGAAAAAGATGTGCGCGAAACCGAGCAAGTAAAGAACATGCCTGTTTTCCCCGAGGAAGGCAGCATTCAGGAAGTTGACGGAACACTCGTCGTAAAACTTAGTGAGTAAACCTGCTGTAAAAATCTGCCCAAAAACACATATAAAGTCAAGGCTCTTCTATAGATACCGTATCTGTAGAAGCGTCTTCCTGTGTATCATCAGCGTAGATAACTCCGCTTGTTCCCTCAGGACTCGGTACGCCCTTGATCTCTTCAATCTGCTTATATGTTGTAGTCACGGTGTAATCACTCTCATCTTCCGAATGAGACGCAATAGGATAAACAAACAATCCAACAGATAGTGCCGAAATTAATGTCAGCACAAAAGAAACTGCTCTTCGACTCACTTTTTTCATCCCAATTATCTCCTCCACTCTTTTTATAAATTCCCCTGATTTATAAATTCCCCTCGGATGTGTTGGAAAAGTCTACGAAACCGCTTAATAGACTTTTACTCCCAACAAGTCAAATCGCCTATCGAAAGAGTATCATTTATATGTTCTTTAGTCAATGCAAATCGGCGTTGACACAAATATCAACGCCGACAGAACTCTAACCTATATTAACTTAAAAATTTATTTCCTGATAATTTAATTCTTTACCGTTCTTTATCTGATCGGTAACTCCCATTTCCTGAAGCCTGTCTTCCTCTAATTTCCTAAGTTCATCCATGGTAATAAACGTTTGTCCCTTAAAGCAATCCATTACGTCCTTGTACTCGCTGTCAGTGTATAAGTTTGGTATATCCATCTCTTCAAATTTTTCACCGTCATTTACAGCATACGAATAGTACGTTTCATCCTGATTATCTCCCATATAAAGTGTATATACACAGAGCAGTCCTTCACTTGTCGGAAGAGTAAAATCATCATGATCGGTGTATGAAGCATACATCTCTATATCAGCTTCTACCTCTTCATAAAATCCATATGAATACTTTCCGTCCGCATTTACGTAACCGGCATCCCACCCATGATTGGATGCACCGTTACTTCCTCCGCCCGTGATATAACCAAACTCGTTTATTTCTGTATTGTTTCGCCACCAACCGGCAAAAGCATATACAACCTGAAGCTTGGAATCAATCTCCTTGATCACATATGTCATACTGCTATTTTCTTCCACAAACGGTCCGCGCATACGAAGCGCCAATTCTTTTACACCGTCTGCTCCGCAGTCAAGGTATGCATATTCCATAGAGTTTATTTCACCCGGCATAAAGCCGTTTTCCTCGTTGGCAAATATCTCATTAAGTGCACTCTTAAGTTCAGGAAGTGTATATTCCTTATCTGCCGAAAGATGTGAAAGAATCTCATCCTCATACGAAAAAACTTCACTCTCTTTATCCATATTGTCAATGCAATACTTAAAGCTTACGGTTCCTTCACCTGCAATCAGTGCTTCATAAGCTTCTACCGAACCGGCATCATCACTGTTATTTTCAGCATTCTCAGCACCGGCTTCCTGATCAGCACCTGACTCCTGCTCGGAATCAGCTACAATATCTATGTTTCCTCCCTTGGATGCACATCCTGCCATTGACGTGATAAGTACACCGGCAATTAACAACACCTTTAATCTTTTCATAATTTACCTCACTTCTATTACTACAACCTCCGGATGGTTAAAAAACCTCGGAAGCGGCATTCTTTCCCTTGAGAGTCCTCTGCTCACCACTAATTTCGTACCGTTTGAAAGATTATACATACCATCAACATATTTCGGAAACAAACCTTGATTTGGAGCAGCTACACCGTGTTTCCAAAAAGGAATGATCCACTGTCCGCCATGGGCATGTCCGCTTACGATCATGTCAAAGCTGTAATCATCATATATATCCACTTTTTCAGGACGATGTGACAAAAGAATCTTGTAATTATCCGACTCAGGAAGAGCAGACGCAAGCTGTTTCTTCCAATTATCCTCGCCCATATATGTAGGATCGTCAACACCACAAATATCAACGGTACATCCGTTTACGGAAAAAGATTCGTAATTCCCTTCAAGGACCGTCACTCCTATAGATGCAAGATATTCCTTGATCTCTTTTTCTCTCTTGCTCCAGAATTCATGATTCCCGGTCACATAGAAACATGGGTACTCGTCCACTATATGCTCAAGAAAGATCTTAGAATTATCATCTTTAACTTTATCATCAAAGATATCACCTGATAAAAGCACTGCATCCACATCTTGCTTTTGGATCATCTCTACCAGTTTATTTTGATCTTTTCCGTAATAACAAGAGTGAAGATCCGTTACAAGCGCAAAACGAACCGGATCATTAACCTTTCCCTCACTGTCAACATCAATGCGTTCCACTACAGGAACTTCAAACCAAAGACTTATCGCCACAATGACCAATAAAATAATTGCAATTATGCGCCATATTTTCTTTTTCATTATCTCATCATTCTTTATCTATAGTGCATGAATTAATAAATTCATCTTTTACTGCTTCGCTTTCACTGTCACCGTCTGTATAAGTTATTGTAATATCAAATGCTGCATCATCTGTTACGATTTCACGGAAATAAGTGCGTGTGCCTGCTTCATCAAGTGTTGAATTATAAAAATAATCATCACCTATCTCTGACTCGAAATCAGCTCCTACAGTACTATCATACTGCTTCTTTAAGAATTCTTCTTTGTTCTCAGCTTCAACCGGCACATTTGCCCAAAGATACTCAGCCACCTCTATCTCCATGCCAAGATCCTCATTCTTAAAATTGTGAGTATAGCCACCCGCAGCATTACCTTTCTCATAACCTTCGGGATGTACCGAAACATTCTCGAATCCCTCCGGAACTACAAAATTAAGTCCATATATAGCACCAAACTCTTCTCCTGCCGCTGTGCTGCTTGCAACGCTCGCATCAGATGCACCCGAATCAGCTGTGTTACTTTCCGTTTGCTCAGCTTCAATACTCGTCGCTTCAGAAGCTGCCTCTGCAGGCTGCTCCTCAATAACAAGGCTATTGTCATCCTCCGGCGATGTTTTTGAACATCCCGCAAGAAGTACTGTTCCCGTAAGCCCAATAATAAACAATATATTTCTTCTCATAAATTAATTACCCTCTAACATTTTTTTGCATATTTTACCATCATGTCCGTCATACTGCAAATTTTTACAAATGCATCAAATGCGTATTTTTTAATAAATGTTAATATAACAATAAAAAATAGTTTTACATTTTGATAAAACATCTATATAATATGGTTGTTAATTTAGCAAAAATCGTTTTATTAAAATCGATTTATTATATTTCAAAATCGAAATGGAGATTTACATGAAAAAGATATTTATAAGCGCTGTCGCTCTTTTAATAGCAACCCTGTTCGTATTTCTGGGCACCACTGTATACGCTACGGAAAACGACACTACACAGGAAGGCCTGGTAATCGAACTTCCCGATGCAGCAATAAAAGTAACGGTTCCCGACAAATATGACTATGCTATCGATCAGAAACAAGTCTACCGCGGAGATCTGGATAAATTCGGAATCAGTGCTTCATCTCAAATGCAGACACTCATTGATTCAAATACACAATTCGAAGTTTTATCCATCACAGATCCTCGTATTACCGAAGCATATCTTGTTTGTGATACACAGGAGAAAGCGGATATCGCCAACCTCAATACTTTTAGCGAAACAGAGCTGACAATGTTCGTATTTCAGCTTGTCGCTTCTGCCAAAGAAGAAGGCGGAAAAACTAATACCACCGTTACATCCGACAGTTACTACAAAGATAAAAACGGAATAGCCTATGCCTGCATGGAACTTACAACTAAAGAGGATGACGGTACCGAATCAGGGACTTACTGTATGGTCACTTTTGTTGACAGCAAAGGTTATTACTACTACGTAACGAGTAACGATCCTTCGCAAAAAGCACATGATTACAAAGAGGATGCTCTTGAACTCATTGAAGGCATCACATATGACAATGCTCCCTCTTTAAGTTCTTTCGACCATAAAGATGCAGAAAAGTCTGATGACACAAACCGCATCACTCTAACCCCGAATCAGGATTATGAAAAAACACTTAAAGAGAATGGTATCTACATGCCGCAAAAAACATACAAAGAACCTGAAACAGACAGAAGCTCCCGCTTTACCACTCGTTTGATTACACGCATATGTATCGGTCTTTTATTTGGACTGATCTCCATCATCAAAGCATCAGCTAAAAAATAATCCGAAGATAACAAAACCTCTCCGCAAGGTGCTCATCCACGCAGAGAGGTGTTTTTTTATCCTATTCCCATACATTCATAGCAAATTCGGATTGCTTTATTCTTGATATCATTAAAACCGTTGTTGTTTAAACCTATAACCACAAGCAGTAGCGCCGCTGCAAGAATAACAATACGGATGATCTGCTTTTTTCTATCCTGCTTGCGCCATCCAAAACCAATCGCATCTACAGGACACTTTTTAATACAATCGCCGCACTGTATGCATTCTCTGTCACATACTTTTTTCACATCCATCTTGCAAGTTTTGATGCAGGCATCGCAATGAATGCATTTGTTCTCATCAACCTTTATACCAAAGAATGAAAGCGGTTGAAAAAAAGAATATATTGCACCAAGCGGACATATAAACCTGCAAAACCCGCGATAAGCAAACACACACAGAATCAGGATGATGAGTAATACCGCAACTTTCCAGCTAAACAAAAATCCCAGCATCGAACGCATATCTTCGTTTAAAACCGTAAGCGGAATTCCTGCTTCCATCGTCCCTGCAGGGCATATAAACTTACAAAAACCGGGTGCGGCAAAAACTATCGGAATAAAAAATGCAAATACTACAAGTATGACATATTTAATTCCGCTGAGTCGTCTCGTGATCTTGCTCTTTTTCCACTTGGGCGACGGAATCTTATGTAACAATTCCTGAATAAGACCAAACGGACATAAAAACCCGCAGATCAGCCTTCCCAATAACAATCCCATCAGCAACAGCGTTCCAAGGATATAATAAGGAAATTTATATTTTGAAGATACAAGCGCCGCCTGCAAGCTGCCGAGTGGGCAAGAGACCACGGCACCCGGACAGGAATAACAATTAAGTCCGGGTGCACATACACCCTTGCTCGCTTCCTTCCATATCTTCCCGCTTGCAAATCCTTTCACATTGCAGTTATACAGGACTGCCGCAATAAGTTGCACATAACGTCGGGAAAAGCGTTTGAAATGCTTTTTTTCTGCCATACGCCCCCAAAAATCTCATTATTCTATAAACACTGTATCAATACCATGGTCTAAACACTATACATACGATCAATCCGACCACAGTCAGCAATATTCCGACAGACACAAAAACAATCGAAACCGGTCCGCTAACACTTCGGTCAAAATCCGTCTCCATAAAATTAGGACATTGAGTATCATAGTATACCGTCAGTTCTGTTCCAACCTTAGGAACATTTTTTAAATCTTTAGCGGACGAGCACTCTACAATATATTCTGTTCCATTCACAACATATCTGACTACCGGAACAAAATAATCTACATGAGTGCCATCACCGGGGTGCATAAAGCGGCCCATATCGCGCAGTTCCGTGCTTTTTCTCACATCTACCACTATTCCCTTGCAGACTCCGAGATAGTTTCCTTTCTTCTCAGTATTAAGCTTTTTGATAAATACCCCTAAATAGGTAAAAAGCAGTCCGCCAGCGAAAAGTCCGCCTCCGATAGGATTGATCGGAATCATACCCAAAAAATGATTGAGTAATACAATAATATATATCACCGCTAATACGATGGTAATCGGCATAGCAACCTTTACTCCTCTGAGGTTGTTCTGCGCAGTCCTATATTTAACTACGTCTGTTCCCAACATATCCTCTTGAAGAGTTTTACGCGAGTTCTTTGCAAGCACAATCAATATATATATCGCGGATAAAATGATAACTCCAACGATAACCATACATGATATGAAAATAATTTCACTGTTCATAATTCTACCTCGTTTAAATCCAAACAACTGTATATTCTAATTTTGGATAAAAACGGCCGAAATTGCAACTATAAAATTAACAAATTGTATATTTTTTACTCCATGCACTTATCAATAGCTTCTTTGTAAATAGAATACTGTCTTTCTGCGCTTGAGGCTCCGACTTCTATCTGCTCTATTACTCCGTTTTTAATTATTAATGTATACGGAATACCCTCGGTAGGGTAATATTCTCCGATATCTCCGTTCTCATCATACGCAATCGGGAAAGTAAATCCTTCTTCTTTTACAAGTGCATCTACCGTTGCTTTATCTTCCATGCAATTCACACACAAGATTGACAGGTTGGAATATCCGTCGTCCTTAAGCATCTCAAAAGCCGGCATCTCTCCCATACATGGGCCGCACCAACTTGCAAAGAAATTAAGGAGCACAACTTCATTATCGTGATCCGACAACGTAAACTCTGTTCCGTCAACCAACTTTGCCGTAAAATCCGGTGCAATATCGCCTTCTACCAAAGTCTTGATCTTACCTTCTTTGGTCGTTGCGTTGGCGCGATCTTTATTATCACCGGCACCTTCCGCACTTGCAGTATCTTCCTTTGTCTCTTTAGCAGTATCATCCAAAGTTGTATCAGAAGACACCTCGCTTGCGTTAGCTGCGCTCTCGTCTGCAGTTTGGTTTTCAGTTGACGCACCACATGCCGTCAATCCACCCACACATAAACTCATTGTCAGTGCCATGCAAAAAATTTTCACGTTCTTTTTCATGCTGTGCTCCTACCTTTCTATGCCATTATGCTTTTCCTGATTGATTAACCTACCTGAAAGTTTCCTATATTTTCAAACAGCTCTTCTCCGTTATCATCCTGAAGATATCCCAGGAATTCGCCGTCTTCTGATTTAAATCCCATGCAACTTCCGTTTATATCATACGGTATGATTTTCTGTCCTTTTTTTGCAGTCTTGGGTGCTTCTCCCGAATCATCCATAAACTCTACGTCTTTCTTCAGAATAAGGCCTGCATCTGCACCATTTATGATAGGGTATACTTTTTCTTCTCTTACCAGTTCCAAACCACCGCCGTCATATTTACAGTCTCTTGCACCGATCCAATCACATCCAAAAAAGTTTTCCAGTGATGAAATGACTATTTTATCTGCGTAGATCTCGTATTTATCGCTATTTGCTTTAGTATCATATGTTGAATAGATATTTACAGGCTGATCATCAATTTTGCCCACTTCTTTCAACGAATCTTTATCCCACATATATAAAGTGAGATTTCCGTATCCCATAGCACCGCCCTCAGTGATCATGACAAAATCTCCGTCGGATCTATGGGCCAAAAATGCATTAGCATCACCCATGATCACTCCGTTTTCTACCAACAGCTCTATATCTATTGTTTGATCGTTTACTTTAAGTGAACAGGAATTATCGCTTCCCGATCCGTCGGGATGCTTAAAGAACAAAGTATCCATCTGTCCGTCGGATCCAAGATCTACTTTTTCTTCTGCATTTTCTTTCAGATCAAGATAATAAAACTCTGCATCATCCGCAGCTGCTGTTTCTTCAGTTTCTGCTTCGGATGTAGCTTCTGTAGCCTCTTCGGATGTAGACGCCTCTTCCGTTACAATCTCAGTCTGTCCGTCTTCACCACCGTTTAATTCGATTCCGCTGCAAGCCACAGTCATAGCCGCAATAAGTGGAAATCCCAGGAATACCAATCTGTTTTTTTTCATACGTCTTCCTCCTCGTATTACATTGCTGTCGAGAATTTCACCTCTGTTCCTGCAGGTAAATTCTTATCTCCCGATTCTGTTATAGTTAACGTTGCTCCGTCCCATCCATAAGTAATGGTACCAACAATAGGCGCATCGCCTTCATTTGTAAGTACTTCTTCTCCTTCATCAGACATGAATGAAGTTCTGAAAGAAATAGTGTTCTCATTGATCATCGGATCGTAAGTCAACATTTCCACTGCGTCTTTGCCCTTTGGTGCATAAGTGATGGTAAGCGAACCACCTTCCATTCCTGCAGTAATATCCAAAGCTCCGTCTTCACCCATATAAGAATTTTCTCTGAAGAATCTTTTGGGAAGTTCGTATTTTTCGCCTTTGATATCAGCCAGCTCTTTTGCCAACATATAAGCGCGATTCTTTAAAAATCTTGCATTCATTCCGGCATTCATCATAGGAGCTGCCGATCCGCCTTCCCAGCTAAATGATCCCTGACATTTCTGGTAATTTTCCTCCCATGCTGCCTGATCTGCTTTTATGCTATCTTTTTTCGATGCATCGGCTTCATCAAGAATTCTTTTCAAAAGACTCTGAATCTCATAATCCCATGTATCCGATTCAAAATCGCTCAAAACATTCATATCCTGCTGTCCAAGATCGGCATTATGAAAGTTTGTGTAATAATACGCAACTTTTTCTATTCCTTTCATCTCCTCTTCGATAGATGAACTGTTATTAACAACCTCGTCGACCTTTTCTCCAACAACTTTTCCGTCATATTGTGATGCATCAAATTCCTCAGTAGAAAGATCGTCACTGCCATTCTCAGCAGCCCATTTCTCTTCCCACTCGTCGATCGGTACAAGCGTCTCATCTTTAGGTGCCTCAGCCTCTGCTGAATCCGCCTCTACTTCAGATGTCTCTGTTGAAGCCTCCTGTGTAGATACTTCCTGCTCAGGTGAATCACTTAAAATATCTAAATCTGCTTTTCCACAGCCCGATACCGCAAAACACAAGCACAGTAATAGTGGTAAATACTTTCTTTTCATAATTACTTCTCCCATATAACTCATAGTGTATTAGTCCTATTAGTACAGTATAATCTTTTCCGTCATCCGTGTCAAAATTTTAGGCAAAAATATAAGATGCTGTCTGAGATATTTGTCGCACAAAGATAATTGATAGATGTTTTTTTATAAATATTAATAGATTTTGGTTGAAATATGCACTGTATATGGAGTATTATCATCTACGAGGTGCATAAAAATGTATTATTTTACCGGAAGAAAATTAGGCTTTATTGTATCTGTTTTTATTGTATTTGGAAGTTTTGTTGGAAATAGTATTGCTGTTCATGCAGAATTATCTGATAGTCAAACAGTCACTTCATCATCAGAAGAACCTTCAAACGAATCCAAAACCGAAAGCAACCGCACGTATACTTATGCAATCGAGAAAGATCCCACTTGCACAGAAGCAGGCATCGTGATATTTACAAACGTAGATGGTGATACTTATTCTGAAGAGATTCCCAAACTTCAGCATATTCCCGACAATTGGGAAATCACAAAGGAACCTACTTTCACGCATACCGGTGAAAGAACAAAGAGATGTGCTTTTTGCGGAATAGTAATGGAGACCGACCCCCTCCCACAAAAAGCTGTTCCTGTCGAACTGATAACGGAAATAATAAGTGTGATCGCACTTATCACAACTGCAACCATATTCTATACTACGCAGATAAAGAAAGCCTTGGCATGATGATTGCCAAGGCTTTTTCTGTAGTTATACAAAGTTCCTGATAAGATCTTCGAACGTATCTCTTCTTCTGATCAGTCTGTCGCATCCGTCTTTATCAATAAGTACCTCTGCGGGTTTCAACCTGCAGTTATAATTTGAGCTCATTGCAAATCCGTACGCTCCGGCATTTCCTACAGCTACAACATCGCCGACACTTACTTTCTTCATCTGTCTGTCGCTTGCAATAATATCTCCCGACTCACAGATATTTCCGACGATTGTTGCCACTTCTTCCCCATCTTCACCGGCATTTGCTTTCACAATAGTTACCGCATGGTATGAATCATACAGGACAGGTCTCATCAGAACATTGAATCCCAGATCTGTTCCGACATATGTTGTTCCGTAGTTGTCCTTTACCGAATAAACCTCTCCGAGTAGCACGCCGCATTCAGCAGGAATATAACGCCCCGGCTCAATTTTAAATAAAACATCTTTATTGTCATAATCAGCAAGGAACTTATCCAAGACTTTATCAAGCTTATCTGACAATTCCTTAAGATCAAGCCTTCCTTCTCCCTCATGGTAAGGCACTCCGAATCCGCCACCCATGTCAATGAATTTAAGTCCCGGAAACTGCGCAGCAATTTCAAGAAGTGATTCAACACCCTTGATATAAGAGTCCGATTCAAGGAATAACGAACCGATATGCTGATCGATTCCGACGAGGTTGAGATCATACTTTTTAAGCAACTCTTTTACCTGCGGAACAAAATCCTTCTGCACTCCGAACTTTGTCTTTTTCCCTGCTGTAACAACCTTCGCATGATGACCTGTTCCGATTCCGGGATTGAATCTGACCGCAACATTTCCTCCGGGATTAATCTGTCCGAAAGATTCAAGCTGTGAAAGAGAATCAACGCTTACCAAAACATTTTCATCAATGGCGTACTGCATCTCCTCCTTGGAGACATTGTTTCCGATATAAAAAATCTTATCCGAACTGTAGCCTGCCAGCTTCTGCAAATATATCTCTCCCGGTGACATTGCATCAACATCAATATCTTCATCTCTTACAATCTTTAACAGCTCAATATTGCTGTTTGCCTTTGCGGAATAGTTTACTCTGAGATTTTTACCGGGGAGCAGATCGTGCATTTCTTTGCAGCTTTTTCTAAGTATTTTCTCATCATAGACATACAAAGGGCTGCCGTACTTTTTGATCAGCTCAAATACTTTTTCATCACTTAAAAACATATTAACTCCTCTTTCTTTTCATTTCTGTTATTTCAATCTCATTCTTCAGATTCATTTTGTATGAGATCACAAAATTCTTATTTGCGGAAAAAAGACAGCTTGTGCCCGCGCCCTTTATATTGCCAACCATAGCACTTGTCGAATCGGCGATAAGTCCCACCTGCAAAATTTCGTGGTTCGACTTATATAAAAGAATGCGGTCATTCCAACCTTTTATATCATCAGTGATGACTACGACTTTTTTCCCCTGTTCGCAGAGAGTTTTAAAATTCGTATTTAGGAAAAAGATTTCTTCCTTTTTTCCACAAACGTAAACTCTTTCCGCTACGTTATCCACAAGTGAGACCATTTTATTGCGGATATTTGTTTCTCCCGCTATCGTAAAGTAACCATCATGCGGTTTATCATCTTCTTTCAGTTCTTCGATGAGTTCATCCTTTATCTTTTCAAGTCCCGCTATGTAGTTATTAAAAAACTCCTCAGGCTTTACTCTGTAGTATTTTCTGGATTCCCCATCCTCATAAATAATCGCGCCTTTTTTCACCAGACTTGATAGCAGCGGATACACGTTGGATCTGGACATATTGATATCCTTGGCGATCATGTATCCCGTTTTCCCATTCACTACACTCATCTGGTTGTATACCACGATTTCCTGTTTCGTAAGACCAAATCTTTCCAGCATATTCGCCTCTCAAAATTAGTAGTATTATTTTGTACTACTATATTTTATGAGCGTATTTTTGTCAAGGTTCTTCCGGAAGATCATCTCTGAAATTTATTCTTTTTATATGCCTTTGCCCACTTGGAAATCTCTTTTTTCTTGGCGTAATTATTGGTGTTTTCCTTACCAAGATTCTGATAAAGGCGGAATCTTTCCATCGACAGTTCTCCGCTTTCTATGGCAGCCTTTACTGCACATCCGGGCTCTGTGTCATGACGGCAATTACTGAATTTACATCTGCATTCCAGCTCGACAATATCAGAAAATGTGTTATCGATTCCTTCTTTGGCCTCAGCCATTCCAAGCTCACGCATCCCGGGAGTGTCGATGATCGAAATTCCATTTTCAAGTTCGATAAGCTGTCTGTGGGTGGTTGTGTGACGTCCGGTATCATCGGATTCCCTGATAGCAGAAGTCTTCATTATCTCCTGATTGCATAATGCGTTTATAAGTGTTGATTTTCCCGCACCTGATGAACCCATAAGACATATTGTTTTCCCGGGCTGAAGATATTCCTCCAACTCATCCAAACCTATTTCATATAATGCTGAAATAGCATGAACCTTCACTCCATCTGCAATATTCTCTACTTCTCGCAGATACCTTCCTACATTGTTGCAAAGATCAGATTTTGTAAGGATAACAACAGGAGTTGCATGCCCTTGAAGCACCACACTTACATATCGTGCAATCCTGTTATAGCTGTAATCCTCGTTTAAAGAAGTGACTATAAAAACATAGTCTGCATTTGCGACCATATACTGCATCACACCTGTTTTAGACTGGTCCGGTCTTTGCAGAAAGCTTTTTCTTTCCTTAACTTCATGAATAACGGAATCTCCGTAAGGGTTATACGAAAAGCTTACATAATCCCCCACTACCGGCAATTTATCCGCACTCTCTTCATAAAAAAATCCTTTTAGTTTTCCGGGAATATCCTGTCCCTGAAACTTGATCATAAAGCTGTTTTTTCTAACTTCAGAAATTCTTCCGATTTTGTTCTGTTCAATATTATTCAATTTCATTGTCTCCTTTAACTAAATAGTTTCAAACCAACAAGTATGGAGACCTCTAAGAATGGAATTTTAGCCTGAAAAGGCAAAGAAAAACCGTGGCAAAAATACCACGGTCAATAATCACTTTGAATAAAATTAAAATACACAAACCGAGGTCATCATACTATATTCAATTACAATCTCTGTTTTTCTCACACGCATTATTGATTACCTCGCTTTCTTTAGTATTTTTCTCAGTTGAATATAACACATCCAATCTGGAATAACAACCATCCGTTGAATTTGTTTTATTTCTTCGCTTTTTTTAATGTGTCAAAAGGCCCCGGATAACGCGGCTTACCAACTGTACCCTTTCCGTATTCAATCGCCTCCTTGGGACAAGAATTGATACATCCCATGCAGTGGGTACATTCATCTCCCCATACCGGCTTTCCCGCTTCGACTTTAATGTTTCCAAACGGGCAGACAACTGCACATTTTCCGCAAGAAATGCACTCATCGGAAACAGTGAACTTCTTTGTCTTCATAAAGAACTTATAATACAAGTCCCCAACAAGATCTGTGAAAAGAAGCTCTAAACGTCTATTATTTTTTTCTTTGAATTTCTCACCTTTTTTGATCTGAATAGCCACGTTTTCAATCTGTGGAATAGCGTTATTTATAATCTTAAAATTCTCATCCGCTTCCTTGGTCTTGAAATATATAATGTAATTCTGCGGCATATCGATCTGGGCAGAACCCATGTATTTAAAACCTTTTTTCTCGGAAAGTCTCTTTGCAACTTCAGGAGATACTCCCATGGATGCAACACATGTAATTAAAAAATATACTTTTATTCCTTCAGGAAATGTTGCCTGATCTATAAAATCGATCATTGCTCTTGCAGGTGCCGATACATAGGACGGCGCCACAAAAACGTAGACTCCATCTTCCGTAAAATCAGGAATCTGTTTTCTTTTCAGATAATCTGATATGTCACGAGCTTCATCATTCAAGATTTCTGCTACTTTCTGTGCAACAAACTTACTGTTGCCTGTACCACTAAAAAATAAAACCATTTCTATAACTTTCTATTTGAAACATTAGTAATCGAATATATTATATCCTAAGATTCTTCTTGATTAAATGACTCCTTAATATACCGCGCAAAACTCATTTCTCCGTACTTTGTATCGCCAACCATCTCCTCTGAAAGAGTCCATTTCGAGAAGCGGATGACTGCTTCTTTACCATTTTTCTTTAATCTGTTCACAAAAGCCAGCACATCAAAAAGCCACCGAGGCGCCCTTGAGATATTGGCGGTCTTTCCGGCTGCCTGAAAGCACATATTTGCTATCTCCTCATAGGAATATGTTTCTTTTCCCCCTACATTATAAGTGGTGTTCTCATCCATGATGTGTTTTACAATAAACTCTGCAAGATCCTCTGTAGATATTACATTTGCATGAACCGGATTTTTACCCAGAAGAGTGACTTTGCCCTTTTCAATCATTGGTTTGAACACTTTTATTATGTCATAAAAATATCCCGTAGGACGATGGATCACATAAGTGATTCCGCTTTTCTTCAGCTCATTTTCAAAGAGATACTTGGCATGAAGCATCGGCACATCAGGGGCAGCATCCGCCTTCAGTACAGATATGTATATAAAATGCTTTACATTTGATTTTTGGGCTTCCTTCAGAAGATTAAGATTTCCCTGATAATCTATGTCGTAATTGGTGACCACCGCCGATCCTTTAGTAAGTCCGACAGTTGTGATCACTGCATCCGCTCCGTCACAAACTCCTTTTAAGGTATCCGGATCTGAAATATCAATCTTTTTATATATGTAGCCTGAATCAACGCCTATATCGCGCTGCGACCTGCCCAAAGCTACCACCTCATGGCCGGCTTTAATAAGTTCCCTAAATACATCTGCACCAAGATTCCCGTATGCACCTGCAAGTACGACCTTCAAAATTTTTCCTCCGTGAATTTTTTCTGCACTTCATCTACCTGCATTCTATTATATATTATTCATCTTTTAAGAACAGTTCCTGAAACTCTTTTCGTCCCGGAACCCATGCCTTTTCATAAATATGAGTAAAATGGTTTTTGACAGTCTGTTCTGAAATTCCAAACATATAGGCTATTCTTCTGTTTGTAAATCCTGACACCTTTAGAAAGCCCAACTCGAGCTCACGTTTCGTTAAGCCATATTTCCGGGCAACATTGAAATAATGTTCTTTTGTTATCTCAATCTTCGTCATCTCCCATATCCATTTCTTCATTCATTTTACGTTCCGCGTTCAGTCTGAGCGGCAGTAAAAAAAACTCAATAATCAATGCATAGAATCCTGCAAGACAACATACTGCAAAATTACGTCCTATTACAGACGGATTATCCACCGTTCCCAGCACACGCACAACAGACATGATAGTTGCAAAAAGCGCGCCATATATTGTCAGTTTCTGTGCTGCGCCAACTGCTCCAATGATGTTTTTGAGTTCAAGAAGACTATATGACTTAATACCAATCGAAAAAGCTTTTTTGAAATCTTTCCATTCTCCCATGATAATAAGTCCGGGAATCAGAACCAGTACTATAAGTAAAAACGAAGGCACATTTATAAAATATGCTATATAAGAGGCATCGCAATTCGCAAAAAGAATATTTAATATAAAAATGCCTATGAAAAGTATCAGCTCTCCGAGCAAAACCACCCTTATATTCTTCATGACGATCTCCTTTCATATATTGGTTATATGCTTCTATATTTACAAATTAACACAGATATGTTGGAGATTATATAGTACCTTTTTACGGAAGAACAAGGGGCACGTTCTTCAATAGCGTTTTTATAATAGGCTTATACTTTTTGATATTGCTTTTTACCTGCTGATAGAGAGTTTTGTTGTATGTCAGTAAATCTTAACACCAATTTAAAATATACCCCCTTCAATTTTATTGTTGACAACCAACACAAATCTATTTAAGATAAGGATTAAGAAATGGGTTTTTTACTGAGTAAAGTCTTCAGACTGGAAAAGGTCGCTCGTTTCTTTTTTTATGTTCATAATGTCATAAAGATATTTCTTTCCATCCTGTGCATGCCTAAAAATCATCGCTACATGAAACACATTGTATCTTTCCACTTCATCATCACTTCCAAATATCGGTAAAGCAAATCTTGATTCATACTTATACCAGCCATACATTGCATCTTTTTGATGCTTTGATTTGAAATTCTCAGTAAACATCACATTAGTAGCCGTATAAATGAGTTCAGGTAGTCCCTGAGCTGCATTAGCTTTGGCTTTTTCATTCGCCCCTTTTAAGATATGCGTATATTCGGAGTGCGCATATTCATCAGGTAGATCTGAACCAATGTATACTATCTCATTTGAATCAGCTATAGTATAGAAATCCCCAACATAGCTTCTCAAATATTCTTCAACTTCATTCCATTTTATTCCGCGCTTTCCTTTAAAAATTATGTCATTAATCATGACAATATTATTCCCGTCTGTATCCTTTATTACATACACATTTCTCCCCATTTCTGTCCTCCAACTACTTTTTATGATTTTGGGGTTGCAATTTATTTCTTCTTAAGTTCCTCATAGTACGCCTTATACCTGTAAGCAGTCCGACGGCTGATTTTCCTCTTATCAACAATCTCCATAATTGTCATGCCGCTTTCATATTGAATCACGAAGTCGTTATATGAGCGCATCCAATGTTCATCATGCTTCTGCCTTCCGGCAAACTTTTTGCCCTTATAATATTCAAGCTCTTCTTTGAGCTTTCAGACTGTAGACAAAGTCCACG